>JAUCZB010000005.1 GCA_030373325.1 Cyanobium sp. CZS25K
GACGACCCGGGTTTCGGCCGCCGGCCGGGGCGCCGGGGTCATCTCGGCCTCGATGGCGGTGACGGGCCGGCCGGCCTGCGCTGGAGTTTCCGGCGAGCCCATACCGACTTCACCGGAGCGATCGGCGATGGCTTCGGCCAGGGCCTCCCTCCCCTGGGCGCTGTAGCGCTGGATGCCCAGGGTCCTCGCCAGCTCTCGCAACTGGCGCACGCTGAGATCGGCCAGGTTCGCGAACGGATTGGTCCCAGCCATCGTATTTCAAAAAACGTTACATATGATGATCACCGATAGGTTCAGGTTGGGATCATGTTTGTCAGCGGATGGCGACAACCCTGAGACGATCGGGATCGCCCGGCGACGGCAGCACGGGGCCCTGCGTGAGATCCGCACCACGGCGCTCCGGGGGCTGGGTCGGGCGATCCGGAACACTCGCCAGCAGGGCCGAAACCGTCAGCAGACCCCCCAGCAGCAGCCAGAGGCGCCAGCGGCGGGGAAGCCCCAGGGCGTTGCCGCCCCCTTGCCCTCGGCGCTGCCTGCCGCTCGCGACCCGACGGGCCCTGCCGATCCCCAGCGGCTCCCCACAGCGGCCACAGACCATGCGACCCGCCAGGCTGCGGTCGGCTCGCACAGCCCAACTGCCGCAGTTCGGACAGCCCATCCGTCACCCGATCCATCACGTCTCCATGGTGGCGGAATGACCTAGAGCAGCGTCGGATCGGCGCCCGCCGGCCGGTCGGCCGGCAGGAGATCGGCCATCAGCCGGAAATCCTCGAAAGCGAAACCCGGCCCCACACAACAGTGCAGCAGGCTCCATCGCCCCCGGCTGCGGGCCGCCTGCCACCAGCCCGCCGGCACGATCTGCAGCGGCCCCTGCTCCGGAGCACCGGCAGGCTCGCTGGCGGCCTCACCGCCGTCGAGCGGGCCGAGGAGCAACCGCTCGGCCGTGCCCCCCCGGGGCGGCAGCCGCCAGAGATCGAGAGGGGCGCCGCCGGCGTGGTGCCAGACCTCATCCGCCCCCGCGACCTGATGCCAACGGCTGAGCTGGCCTTCCGTCAGCAGGAAGGCGATCACCGTGAGTCCGGCGCGCTGCCTGCCGTCCTCGGCCCGGCACACCTGGCCGGCGGAGCGATACAGCTCCCGGTACCAGCCCCCTTCCGGGTGGGGTTGCAGATCGAAGCGGGCGATCAGCGCCTCCGGACTGGAACGCATGGGCTGACGGATGGCAGAGGGTCGCTGCCGATGATCCCGCGGCAGCGACCACCCGGAGTAGAACATCCGTACTGTCGCGGGCCGATGCTTCCCCTCCCTCCCCAGTCACCGCTGCCCCCGCGGCAGGGGGCGGCGGCGCTCTTCTGTCTCCTGGCCACGGAGGCCGTCAGCGCCGGCTTCCCCAGTCCAGCCGACGACTACGTGGAGGCCCGTATCGATCTCAACGTGGAACTGATCCCCAGGCCGCTGTCCACCTTCTTCATGCGCGTCAGCGGCGATGCCATGCGGGGGGACGGCATCGTCGACGGCGACCTGCTGGTGATCGACCGCAGCGTCGATCCCCGTCCCGGCATGGTCGTGGTGGCGGTGCATGCCGGTGCCTTCCTGCTGCGTCGCCTGGCCCGGCGCGGTACCCAGCTGTGGCTGGTGGCCAGCGACGGCACCAGTCCGCCCCTGCTGCTCAGCGGCGACGGGGGCAGCGACGGCGGTGGCGCGGACCTCTGGGGCGTCGTGATCCACGCCGTGCATCATCTGGCGGGCGCCCCCTCCAGGCGGCGCTGATCGGGATCACGGATCGGGCTCAAGGATCGGGATCAGGGATCGGGCTCAAGGATCGGCGCGATGGGGCAGGGCGCGGGGATCGCCGGGCCGCAGGGGAGGGGGCATCAGCAGGCCGCGGCGGCGCAGTTCACGACGGAATTCAGCGGCCAGTCCGTCCGCCATCCAGATCTTGCGCAGATGACCGAAGATCACCATGCAACGCAGCACGATGGTGACGCAGACGAGCACCTGCAGGCAGAGTTTCAGCACGGTGGAAGCAGGTGCGGCGCTGTGCTGGAACCAGCCTAGGGGGGCCGGCGGCGACCGTCCGCGCCGGACCCACGGAACAGCGCCGTCCAGGCGTCATGCTGGGGGCCACGGGCGCCCACGTTGCCCCAGCCTGCTTCGATGATCGAGCCCCTGCCGGAGCTGAGCACCGCCGAACTGGAGACCCTGCTGGCCGCCCTCGATCCACTGCTGGATGGCTTTGGCGAGGGGGGGTCCTGCCTGGATGATGCCAGCGCCTTCCTGGAACGGCTGGGCATCGGCCAGCGCAGCGACGACGGGGGGACGCCCTCGCCCCTGCTCCAGTGGCTGGAAAGCTGGCGGGCTGCCGGCGGCAACCGGGCGACCCTGCGGCTGATGGTGCAGACCCTGCTGACGGGACGGCAGGAGGACCGGCAGGGTTGATCGGCCGGACGGATCTGCCGGACTGGATCAGGCGCGGCAGAGGGCATCGGCCATGCGGGCCGTCTGGACGATCGGCCCGACGTCATGCACCCGCAGCACGTCTGCACCGGCGGCGATGGCCTGGCCGCAGACCGCCGCGGTGCCCCACAGGCGGGCCCGGGGGCGGGACTCCGCCAGCACCTCACCGATGAACCGTTTGCGGGAGGGCCCCACCAGCAGGGGGAAACCCTCGGCCCGCAGCATGGCCAGGCCCCGCAACAGGGTGAGGTTGTGGGCGGTGGTCTTGGCGAAACCCAGCCCCGGATCCCAGAGGATCCGCTCCGGGCGCACCCCCGCCGCCAGGGCCCGATCGGTGGCGCGCAGCAGCTCCTGCCGCACCTCCGCGACCACGTCGCCGTAGCTGGCCAGGGCGTCCATCGTGCGGCTGTCGCCACGGCTGTGCATCAGCACGCAGGGGCAGTCCGCGGCCGCCACCACCGCCAGCAGGGCGGGATCGCGACGGCCGGCGCTGACGTCGTTGATCCAGTGGGCCCCGGCCGCCAGGGCCGCTTCGGCCACCGGGGCGCGGAAGGTGTCGATCGAGAGCAGGGGCCCCCCGGCCTGCGGGGGCGGCAGGACCTCGAGAATCCGCCGCAGGCAGGGGAGCACCCGGGCGATCTCGGCCTCGGCGTCGATCTCGGACGCCCCCGGCCTGGTGCTCTGGCCCCCCAGGTCGAGCAGGTCGGCCCCGTGGCGATGCAGCAGCCGGGCCTGGCCGAGGGCCGCGTCGGGAGCCTCGAAGCGGCCGCCGTCGCTGAAGGAATCGGGGGTGAGATTGAGCACCCCCATCACGAGGGTGCGATCCCCCCAGCGGAAGCCGGGCAGGGCGGCGACGGAGGGAGCGGGGCTCACGGTCATCGGACCGGCGGCGGCAGACTCAGACCGCCACCGGCACCTGGTAGTTGGCGATGCGGGCGAAGCTGGCCGGATCGAGGGAGGCGCCACCCACCAGCACGCCATCGATGTCGCTCTGGGCCATCAGCATGTCGATGGTGGCGGGGTTGACCGAGCCGCCGTACTGGACCACCACCTCGGGGTTGCCGACCCAGCCGCGGATCAGACCACAGATGCGGTTGGCCTCCTCGGCGGCGCAGGTCTTGCCGGTGCCGATCGCCCAGATGGGCTCATAGGCCACGATCAGGCGCAGGGGGTCGACGCCCTCCAGGCCCTGCTCCACCTGGCGGTGGATCACCCGTTCGGTCTCGCGGGCTTCGCGCTGGTCGTCGCTCTCGCCCACGCACAGGATCGGGATCAGACCCGACTTCTGGGCCGTGCGGGCCCGCAGGTTGATCTGCTCGTCGGTTTCGCTGAAATACTTGCGCGGCTCGCTGTGGCCCACGATCGCGTGGGTCACGCCATGTTCCAGGAGCATCGGCGCGGAGATCATGCCGGTGTAGGCGCCGCTCTCCTCCCAGTGGACGTTCTGGCCGGCGATGGCGACGCCGGCGCCGGCCAGGTGGCGGCAGAGGGTGGGGATGGCCGTGAACGGCGGGGCCAGCACCACCTCCCTGTCGTCGGGAAGATCGGCGATCAGGGGCCGGAAAGCGGCCGCAAACGCCCGCGCCTCGGCGCAGGTCATGTGCATCTTCCAGTTGCCTGCGATGACGGCCTTGCGCACGTGGTCTCCGGTCGGCGACATTCGAGGCAGGTTAAGGCGTGATGCTGCCATCCCCTCCGCCGTCCAGCCGCCCGGAGAGCATCAGCACCTCCCGGCCGTCGATGGCCACCGCGTCCCCCGGAGCCAGCTGGCGACCGCGCCGGGTCTCGATCGCGCCGTTGACGCTCACGTCCCCCCGCTGGATGCGCTGCTTGGCCTCGCCGCCGGTGCCGACGAGGCCCTGCCATTTGAGGAACTGATCCAGCTTCACCAGCGGGGAGCGCCCAAAGAGCGCTGATAGGGTTCCTTGATGCTTGCACCCTCGCCGGCCGGCTTCCGCAGGCTCTGGCCGCTGCTGAAGCCCCATCGGCGACCCCTGCTGCTCGGGGGGCTGTGCATGCTGGTGTTCGTGGGCTGCTGGCCCCTGCTGGCCTGGCTGGCGGGCCAGCTGATCCCGGCCATCGGCGCCGGCGACTTCAGCAAGGTGCTGCGCAGCGTGGCCGCGGCCCTGGCGGTATTCCTGGTGCAGAAGCTGGCCCAGTTCGGACAGGACACCCTGCTGGCGGGCCCGGCCCTGCGGGTGAGCCAGGAGCTGCGGCGGCAGCTGTTCGCCCGACTGCAGCGGCTCGACTTCGGAGCTCTCGAGAAACTCTCGGCCGGTGATCTCACCTACCGGCTCACCGAAGACGCCGACCGGGTCGGGGAGGTGATCTACAAGACGATCCAGGACACCACCCCCAGCGCCCTGCAGCTGGTCGTGGTGCTGGGCTACATGGTGTGGCTGGACTGGCCCCTGGCCCTGGCCACCCTGCTGCTCGCCCCGCTGGTGGCGCTGATGGTCAGCGCCTTCGGGGCCCGGGTGATGACCGCCGCCGAGCGCAGCCAGAAGCAGGTCAGCGATCTGGCGGCCCTGCTGGGGGAAGCGATCGGCGGCCTGCCCCTGGTGCGGGCCTTCGCCGCCGAGCCCTGGCTGCAGGAGAGGTTCGACACCGAGATCGACCTGCACCGCCGCGCCCGCTACCGCACCCTGGAGCTGCTGGCGCTGCAGCATCCGGTGGTGGGGTTCATCGAGGCGGCGGGCATCCTCTCGGTGCTGCTCATCGGGGCGGCACGCATCAAGGCCGGCGGCCTCGACAGCCAGGGATTCAGCAGCTACGTGGCCGCCCTGCTGATGCTGATCGATCCGATCTCCCACCTCACCACCAACTTCAACGAGTTCCAGCAGGGCCAGGCCTCCCTCAGGCGACTGCGGGCGATCGAATCCGAGCCGGTGGAACCGCCCGACCACGCCGACGCCAGGCCCCTGGGGAGCGTCTCCGGCGAGCTGGTGCTCGACGGGGTGAGCTTCGGCTACCCACAGGGCAGCCCGGTGCTGCGCCAGCTCGATCTCCACATCCTTCCGGGCCAGGTGGTGGCCCTGGTGGGACCTTCCGGTGCCGGCAAAAGCACCTTGTTTTCGCTGCTGCTGCGCTTCAACACCGCCCAGAGTGGCCGGGTCCTGCTCGACGGCCAGAACCTGGCCGACCTGCGGGCCCGGGACCTGCGCCGTGCCGTGGCCCTGGTGCCCCAGCAGAGCAGCGTCTTCTCCGGCACGGTGGCCGAAGCCATCGCCTTCGGTCGCCCCGCCAGCCGCGAGCAGATCCGCCAGGCCGCACGACTGGCCAACGCGGCAGACTTCATCGAGACCCTCCCGGACGGCTACGACAACCGCATCGAGGAGCGGGGCAGCAACTTCTCCGGTGGCCAGCTGCAGCGGCTGGCGATCGCCCGGGCCGTGCTGGGCAACCCGGCGGTGATGCTTCTGGATGAGGCCACCAGCGCCCTGGATGCGGAGGCCGAGGAGGCCGTGCAACAGGGGCTGCAGCAGGCCATGGCCGGTCGCACCGTGCTGGTCATCGCCCATCGGCTCGCCACCGTGCAGGAGGCCGATCTGATCGTCGTGCTCGACGGCGGTCGCGTCGTCCAGCGGGGCAGCCACGATGAACTGATGGCCAGCGGCGGCCGCTACCGCGAGCTGTGCGAGCGCCAGTTCATCCGGCTGGAGGCCTGAGCCTGCCACCTAGGCTGGCTCCGAACTGCGCCGCACCCCTTGGAAACACCCAGCCAGCAACCGCCCGTGCTGACCTTCGAGGGCCTGCGCTACGACCTCAACGGCCTGCCCGAAGACGTCAAGGAACTGGTGCGAGGGATG
This sequence comes from Cyanobium sp. CZS25K, assembly GCA_030373325.1. Lineage (GTDB taxonomy): Bacteria > Cyanobacteriota > Cyanobacteriia > PCC-6307 > Cyanobiaceae > Cyanobium. The sequence goes on from JAUCZB010000005.1 coordinate 6,267, forward strand.
CAGGTGGCCGATGCCCAGCTGCGCATGCACGAAGACACCCTGAAGGTGCTGGCCGTGGGCCGCCAGGCGATGGCCAGCCAGCTCAACGACAAGCTGAAAACGATCACGCCGCTGCCCTGAGCCCGTGAAGGCGGGGCCTCAGCCCACCACCTCCTTGGCCTGCTTCAGCAGGTCCCCCGGCAGGGTCACACCGATGGCAGCCGCGGTGGCCCTGTTCTGACCACCGACGTCTCCACCACGTTGCTGTCGCGCTTGGCCGCCGCCCTGAGCACCTTGGCCTCGTACTCCGAATGGGGCTCGCCGGGGTTGACGATCAGGCCGACGTAGGCCGGACCCTGGTCATAGGCGCCGAGCCAGAGGGAGAACATCGGCGCATTGTGGTCGTTGCTCGCCCCCGGGCCTAACCGAGGGGGGAGAGATCCTCGAACCGGAACACCTGGCGGCCCGCTGGCGTGTCGCCGTGGGCCTCCGTCTCCACCACCCGCTCACCCAGCACCCAGGGGCCCACGCCCGCCAGCGGTACAAAGGTGTCGGTAAAGCGGCTGGTGCCACCGCGGGCCTCACCGGTGGCGGGGTCGCTGTAGCGGCTCGTGTAGGTGTGGCTCAGGTAACCGCTGCCGGTGTCGGTAACGCTTTCGGTGAAGATCGTCACCACCGTGCCGTGGATGTGGCGGTGCACCATCGTCACCACGTTGTCCTTGATGCGGTAGCGGTCGCCCTCGGCCTTGCCGCCCATGATCACCTCGGTGCCCACCGCATCGGTGTCCCCGGCGGTGAAGGTGTTGGCGCCATGGTTCTGCTCGAAGGGGCGGCGCACCCGGTGGATCGCCACCTCCCACAGCTGGGAGGCAACGGCCTTGTGCACCTCTTCATCGGAGATGCCCTCCACCGCCGCCTTGAGATCGGCCCCGACCTGGAAGGTTCCTTCGAGGCGCCGATCCCCCTGCTCCCAGACGCAACGACCGCCGTAGCCGCCGAAGCCCGGTTCCCAGGTGTAGCGGTTGTCGTAGGCGGCGTGGAACGCCTCGCGCAGGTCGGTGCCGGGGGTGACGGGCTGGGCGGCCAGGGTGCTGGTCACGGGGTGTCAGGCGATCGGGCGATCACCCTACCCAGGGCGGGTGGATGTTCTGCAGGGCCGCCACCTCCACCTGGCGCTGCTGCTGCAGGGCGGCGATGGCCTCCACCGCCGCCCTCGCCGCCGCCATGGTGGTGACGGTGGGCACGGCGTAGTCGAGGGCGGCCAGGCGCAGGTAGCGGTCGTCGTGGGCGGCCTGGCGGCCCACCGGTGTGTTGACCACCAGCTGGACCAGGCCCGAGCGGATCGCATCCTCAATGTTGGGGCGGCCCTCATGCACCTTGAGCACGGGCTCCACCGCCAGGCCGGCCTGGGTCAGCATCGCCGCGGTGCCGGAGGTGGCCGTGAGGGCGAAACCTGCCGCCAGCAGAGCCCGGGCCACCGGCACCAAGGCGGGCTTGTCGCGGTCGTGGGTGGAGAGGAACACGGTGCCGGCGGTGGGCAGGGGTTCACCAGCGGCGAGTTCGGCTTTGGCGTAGGCCAGGCCGAAGCTGGCGGCAATGCCCATCACTTCACCGGTGGAGCGCATCTCCGGACCCAGCAGGGTGTCGGCACCGGGAAAGCGCTTGAAGGGCAGCACCGCCTCCTTCACGGTCTGGCGGGGCGGCAGCGGCTCCGTCAGCAGGCCCAGTTCCGTCAGGGTGCGGCCGGCCATCAGCTGGCTGGCGATCTTGGCCAGGGGCACGCCGGTGGCCTTGGCCACGAAGGGGACGGTGCGGGAGGCCCGCGGATTGGCCTCGATGATGAACACGGTCTCGGTGCCGGCAACGTCGCGCTGCACGGCGAACTGGAGGTTGATCAGGCCGCGCACCTCCAGGGCCAGGGCCAGCTCCCGGCTCCAGCGGCGGATCGTGGCTAGCGCCTCGGGCCCGAGGGACACCGAGGGAAGGGCGCAGGCGGAATCGCCCGAGTGGATCCCAGCCGGTTCGATGTGCTCCATCAGACCACCGATCACCACCGTTCCCTCTCGGTCGCAGAGGGCGTCGACGTCCACCTCGATGGCGTTCTCGAGGTACTGGTCGATCAGCACCGGATGGTCGGGCTCCACCTGCACCGCCTCCACCATGTAGCGGTTGAGCTCCTCCTCGTCGAAGACCACCTCCATCGCCCGGCCCCCGAGCACGTAGCTGGGCCGCACCACGACGGGATAACCCACCGCCGTTGCCACCGCCCTGGCTTCGGCATCGGTGCGGGCCAGCCCGTTGCGGGGCTGGCGGATCTCCAGCCGCCGCAGGATGGCCTCGAACTGCTCCCGGTCCTCCGCCAGGTCGATCGATTCCGGCGAGGTGCCCCAGAGGCGGGTGCCGGTGGCCCGGCCCTCCTCGCTGGCCAGCCAGCGCAGCAGGGGAAGCGCCAGCTTCAGGGGCGTCTGGCCTCCGAACTGGACGATCACCCCCTCGGGCTTCTCCGCCTCGATGACATTGAGCACGTCCTCCAGGGTGAGGGGCTCGAAGTAGAGGCGATCGCTGGTGTCGTAGTCGGTGGAGACGGTTTCCGGGTTGCTGTTGACCATCACGGTGGCGAAGCCGGCCGCCCGCAGGGCAAAGGAGGCGTGGCAGCAGCAGTAGTCGAACTCGATGCCCTGGCCAATGCGGTTGGGTCCGCCCCCCAGGATCATCACCTTGCGGCGGGTCTCGGGGCTCACCTCGTCCTCGGGGGCGAGCACCGTGAGCGACCCGTCGGGCTCGAGCCGCTCCAGGGGCCGCTCGTAGGTGGCGTAGTGGTACGGGGTGGAGGAGGCGAACTCCGCGGCGCAGGTGTCGACCGTCTTGAAGACGGCCCGCACTCCCAGCCCTTGGCGCCGGCGGCGCACGGCCAGCTCGTCGCTGCCGGTGGCCCAGGCGATCTGGCGGTCGGAAAAGCCGGTCTGCTTGAGCTCCAGGAAGGCTTCGGCATCGATGGCCTCCAGCGACCGGCCCCGCAGCAGGGCGGTTTCGATGTCGAGGATCCGGCGCAGTTTGGCCAGGAACCAGGGATCGATGGCACTGAGCCGGTGGATCTCGTCGTCGCTGCGGCCGGCCACCATGGCGGCACGCACCGCGTGGATGCGGTCGGGGGAGGGAACGCGCAGCTGGCGCTCCAGATCGGCGGGATCCAGCGGCTGGTCGGGGCGGTCGCAGCCCCAGCCGGCATGGCCCGTTTCGAGCGAGCGCAGCGCCTTCTGGAACGATTCCTCGAAGCTGCGGCCGATGGCCATGGCCTCGCCCACCGACTTCATCGAGGTGGTGAGCACGGCCGGTGAACCGCGGAACTTCTCAAAGGCGAAACGGGGGATCTTGGTGACGACATAGTCGATCGTCGGCTCGAAACAGGCCGGCGTGGCCCCGGTGATGTCGTTGACGATCTCGTCGAGGGTGTAGCCGACCGCGAGCCGGGCGGCGATCTTGGCGATCGGGAAGCCGGTGGCCTTGCTGGCCAAGGCCGAACTGCGGCTGACGCGGGGATTCATCTCGATCACCACCACATCGCCGTTGGCGGGGTTGATGGCGAACTGGATGTTGCTGCCGCCGGTGTCCACCCCGATCTCACGGATGATGGCGATCGACTGGTCGCGCAGGCGCTGGTATTCCCGGTCGGTGAGGGTCTGGGCCGGGGCGACGGTGATCGAATCGCCGGTGTGGACCCCCATCGGATCCAGGTTCTCGATCGAGCAGACGATCACCACGTTGTCGGCGGTGTCGCGCATCACCTCGAGCTCGAATTCCTTCCAGCCGAGCAGCGACTGCTCGATCAGGATCTGGGAGACGGGGCTCGCCTCCAGTCCGCTCTTGCAGAAGGCCTGGAATTCCTCGGGGTTGTAGGCGATGCCGCCACCGGACCCGCCGAGCGTGAAGGCGGGCCGGATGATGCGCGGATAGGTGCCGATGGCATCGCCCACCAGGATGGCTTCCTCAAGGTCGTTGGCGATCCCCGAAGGACAGACGGCCACGCCGATGCGGGCCATCGCCTCCTTGAACAGCAGGCGATCCTCCGCCTTGCGGATCGCGGCGAGGTCAGCGCCGATCAGTTCGACGCCGTAGGCGGCCAGGGTGCCGTTCTCGGCCAGGGCGACGGCCAGGTTGAGGGCCGTCTGGCCGCCCATGGTGGGGAGCAGGGCATCGGGGCGTTCCAGCTCGATCACCCGGGCCACCACCTCGGGGGTCAGGGGCTCGATGTAGGTGCGATCCGCCAGGTCCGGATCGGTCATGATCGAGGCCGGGTTGGAGTTCACCAGCACCACCTCGTAGCCCTCAGCCCGCAGGGCCTTGCAGGCCTGGGTGCCGGAGTAGTCGAACTCGCAGGCCTGGCCGATCACGATCGGCCCCGACCCCAGCAGCAGGATGCGCCTCAGATCCGTGCGGCGGGGCATAGGGCGTGGACGGGCAAACCCGCCCAGCCTCTCACGGTCGCCGTCCGGACCGGCCTGTCGGCGCCGCTGTCACCGCAGGCAATCGCTAATCTGACGGGATATTTTCGCCCGAGACGCCGCCGATGAGCGAACTCCAGCGCCTGAAGGGGTTGCTGCCCCCTGAGATGCAGAGCTGGGTGTTCGTGGAAGCGGCCGCCTCCGTCGATCCGCCTCTGATCACCATCGAGGAGATCGGCCGCGACGAGGTGGAGATCCAGGTGGATCTGGAGAAGTGGGACGTGCTGGCCCTGGATCACCGCAACCTGCTCTTCTGGCATGAGGTGGGCCGCATCCAGAACGATGCGATCCCCCGGGACGGCTGGGAGATGGCCGCCCTCGCCATCGGACTGGGCGGTGCCATCGGCGAGCTCTGGGTGCAGGACGGCCTGCTGCTGGTGATGGCTCTCGGCCTGTCGGGCTTCGCCGGCTACCGCCTCTATCTCAAGAACAACTCCGAGAAGCGTCTGCAGGACGCGATCCTGGCCGACGAACGGGCCATCGACCTGGCCTGCCGCTTCGGCTACAGCCTCCCCAACGCCTACAAAAGCCTGGGGGGGGCCCTCAAGGAGCTGGTGGAGCAGACCCGCAAGAAGCGGCGCCGCACCTTCTACGAAGACCGCCTCGAAGCACTGCGCAAGAGTGCCGGCAGGGCCCGGGCCGAGATGGCCCAGCAACAGGGCTCCCGCCAGTCGGTCACCAGTGAGAACGTCTATGGATAGCCGCGACCTCGCCCTGCTCGCCGCCGAGGCCTGCGACGATCGCAAGGCCGTTGACATCCGCCTGATCCGGGTCGATGAGGTGTCCTCCCTGGCCGACTGGTTCGTGATCTGCAGCGGCCTCAGCGACGTGCAGGTGCGGGCCATCGCCCGCTCGGTGGAAGACCGGCTCGAAACCGACGCCGCACGCCTGCCCCTGCGGCGCGAGGGCCAGAGTGAAGGGCGCTGGGTGCTGCTCGACTACGGCGAACTGATCGTCCACGTGCTCACCCCCCAGGAGCGCAGCTACTACGACCTGGAGTCCTTCTGGGGCCATGGGGAGCAGGAGCGTTTCCTCGGCACCCCCGTCGAGGTGAGCGGCTCCAGCCTGGGCGGCGGCGCCTGAGGGGCGGGCAGATGGCCGCCGGCGTCCCCAGCCTGCCCAGCCAGGACACCCCCTGCCCGGTGCCACCGGCCCAGCGGCCCCTGCAGGAGTACGACCAGCTGAGCCGGTCCTGGTTCTTCCGTTGGCCGGCCGGAAGCCCAACAGCCCTCTGGCGCGCCCTCGGCCTCGCCTGGTTGTTCTGCCTTCCTGTCGCCCTGCTGGTGGCGGGGGGCAGCATCCCTTTGCGCCACGATCCGCCCCGGCTGGTGATCGCCGCGGGGGCAGCCGCGGTGCTGCTGCCGATGTTTCTGCTGCTGCGCCAGTGGCTCGGCTGGAGCTATGTGCACAAACGCCTGGTTTCGGAAAAGGTCGCCTACGAGGAATCGGGCTGGTATGACGGCCAGGTGTGGGAGAAGCCGATCAGCTGGCGCCAGCAGGATCTGCTGGTGGCCCGCCATCAGGTGCAACCCGTGCTGGCGCTCCTGCGCCAGGCGATCGCCATCGCCTTCGCCCTGATGCTGCTCGGGACCGGGCTCTGCCAGGCTCTCTGAAGTCGGCCTCCTCGGACCTTCTGCTCTGCCATGACCCTGTCCTCCAGCTTCGCAGGCCCGGGCCGTCCCGGCATCCCCCCCCTGGAGGTCCGCCTGCTGCGCAACGGCATCGTGGAATCAAGGCACCGGGTGCATGCGGTGGTCTGCGACCAGCGGGGACGGGTGCTGATGCGCGCCGGCGATCCCCAGCAGCTGAGCTTCGTGCGCTCGGCCCTCAAACCCTTCCAGGCCACCGTGTTCGTGGGCAGCGGCGCCGCTGATCGGATGGGGGCCGGGGAGCGGGGCCTGGCGATCGCCTGTGCTTCCCATGCCGGCACCGCCCTGCATGCCAGGGAGGCGTTCAAGCTGCTCTGGGGTGCGGAGCTCGACACCGAGGACCTCCAATGCCCCACCCCCGCCGGGGCCAGCAGTCCGCTGCAGCACAACTGCTCCGGCAAGCACGCGGCCTTCCTGGCCGCCTGCCGGCAGATGCACTGGCCCCTCGAGAGCTATCTCCAGAGCGACCATCCCCTGCAGCAGGCGGTGGTCAAGCGGGTCGGGGAGCTGCTGGGGCTGCCAGGTGCGGAGCTGATCAGCGCGCGGGACGACTGCGGTGCCCCCACCCTGCAGCTCCAGCTGGCCCAGATGGCCCTGCTGTTCGCCCATCTGGGGGGTGGCGAGCAGGCGGATCTGGAGCGGCTCAGCCGGGCGATGCTCGCCCATCCCGATCTGATCGCGGGTGAGGGGGAGTTCGACACCGAGCTGATGCGTCTGGCCCACGGCCAGGTGCTGAGCAAGGGAGGAGCGGAGGGCATCCAGTGCCTCAGCCGGGTGGGCGAAGGCATGGGGGTGGCCATCAAGGTCGACGACGGGGCCAGGCGGGCCAAGCGGGCCGTGGCCCTGCATCTGCTCGAGCAGCTCGAGTGGCTCACCCCCACCACCCTGGTGGAGCTGCGCCAGCGCTACCTGGCGCCGGCCGACCACCTGCGCCTGGAGGTGATCGGCGAGCTTCGCTTCGATGGGGCCCGCCCCTGAGGCGGGGGCATCGGCTGATAAGATCTGTTGGTGCGACGCGGGGTAGAGCAGTCTGGTAGCTCGTCGGGCTCATAACCCGAAGGTCAGGAGTTCAAATCTCCTCCCCGCCACCAAATCCGGTCGCCTCCATTCGGAAGCTTCAGATCCCCCGGCCCTGGCTGGGGATTTTTTGTTGAACGGCACGCCAGCACACCAGCAGGTGGGGGCTGCCTGGGCGATGCTTGAGCCCATGATCCTTCCGCTGGCCGCTTCCCTCCCCCTGGCGGCTGCGATAGCCCTGGCGGCCGGCTCTCCCCTGGCCCCGCTGCCCCTGGGCGCCCTGCCGGCCGATCTGCTCCCCCTGGTGCGGGAACTGCAGCGCCACGGCTTCGAGGTGAAGCTGGCCGTACCTCCCGTGCGGGGGGTCTACGGGCTGTACCAGGCCCGCGAGCGGCGGATCTGGGTGGCCCCTATCACCTTCGAGCTCGGCATCGCCCGCCAGACCTTCCTGCATGAGGCGACGCACGCGGTGCAGAGCTGCCCGAACGGCGTGGTGGCGGCCCTGGGCTGGCAGCTGCCCATGGCCCCGGTGGTGCGACAGCAGATCGGCGGCATCCTCACCACCTCGTACCTTGGCAACAAGGCGACGGAACAGGAGGCCTTCGTCCTCCAGGGGCAGCCGGATGCGGTGCCCCGGTTGCTGGCGGCCCTGGGCAAGCGCTGCCCCCTGCCCGGCCCGCTGAGCCGATGACACATCCGCGGCGCTGGCTGGTGGGGGTGATGGCCGCCGTCAGTGCCGGCGCCATGGCCGTGCCGGGGCATCTGGTGATCGGCGTGCTCCTCGGCGACGGCAGCGGCCTGGCGGGGCGAGCCACGGCGGCACTCGACTTGGCTGTGTTCACTGGCATGGGCCATGGCCGCAACGCAATCAACGTCCTCAGCTCCGATGTGGTGGTGGTCTGCGGCGGCGGAGGGCCCGGCACCGCCTCGGAGGCCGCCCTGGCCCTCGACGCCGGCCGGCCCCTGATCCTGCTGGCGGCGCCGGAGCCCTGGCCCGGCTTCTTCCGCTTCCTCTCCCCCGCGGTGCAGACCGCTTCCAACGTGGCAGCCTGCTGCCGGCTGATCGAGGCGCTGGAGAAGGGGGAGAGGGGCTGAGGCCGACGGGCGGCGAGCAGGGAGCAACATCTGCGCAAGCGGGACCTGAGTCAGTTGTTCGACCTGCCGGTGAGCGGGGTCTTCGTGGAACACCTCACCGCCACCCGGGAGGAGGTTCTGGCCCGTGAAACCGGCAACAGGGAGCTGGTGGAGGGCCTCTCCGGTTTTCATTTGGCGCGCAAGGCGAAAGTCACCCTTGGCCCGCTTTCCTTCCCTTCTTGGGGGCACCGAATCCCTCACCAGGGCCTGTGGGCGGTGGCGGAGGATCCTCCTGACCATCGATCCGCTTCAAGGAGGCGTAAGACGCCCAGGCCTGCAACAGCATGCCGTCCACGGAGAAGTGGTCATCGCTGAGCAGCGGCTTGACCTCGGGATCTCCCATCAGCTTCTCCAGGAAAATCCCCATGACGTCGTCATTGAGGAGCCGATCACGGTTCTTGGTGTAGAAGAAGTCGGCCGGAGGCCATACGTGGTGGGATGCCAGATCGGATCGTCGGGGCGGAGGCCCACAAACCAGCGGAACAACAGGTTGTAGTGGAGCTGCTCCAGCAGCAGCCTCTCGGAGCGGATCCCGTAAAAAGCCTGCAGCAGCGAGGCCAGCAGCAGTTGCTCCGGTGGAACCGATGGTCGTTCATCTGAGGCGTAAAGCCTGCAGAAGGTGGGATTGAGCCGATCAAGCGCCAGATCCGCCAACTTGCGAATCCGCCGCAGCGGTTGGCTGGCCGGGATCCGCTCCTCGTTCGAGACGTAGGAGAACAAGGAGCCGCTGCGCTCCTGCTGGCCTCACATCAACGAATCGGCAGTTGACCCATTCTCGCAGAGGTGGCCGGGTTTATCAGCGAAGTCTAAGGATGCTCTGATCAAAACGACTTAATCAACAAAACCTAGTCTCATTCTCATCAATGAGACGATACTGAGCAGACTCTGCCCTTGCTTTGCTCGCAGAAGTCCACGCAAAGACGTTCAGGCAGTTTCCGCCATTGGTTTTGCCTTGATGTCTGAATGTCGACCATTAAGGCACACTAAACCCTTGGACTAGGCTGGATCAGGTATTCGCTCCCGTACCATCCAGAGGTTTGCCAAGGCAAAGAGCAACTTCAGCTTGAGATCGCTCTTGCGGATACCTCTGTAGAAGACCTTTCGGTAGCCGGATCGGTAGGGGCGGAGGAGAACGGTTTGGCGCAGCTCCCGGACACCACACCGTCGTTGCGGGAGCCCCACGAGACCTACTGGGACAGACTTCTAATAGGCCCTGATCAACCCCATGCCTACCATCTGCGGCTAACCATCCTCCCGCCTGCCAGTAGGGCTTCACGCAAGGCGCCGCGGCAACCGACCTCAGCTGGGTGGGTTTGGCGAATGGATGCGACAATGTGGATATTGAGTGTATTCAGCCTCAACTGACAGGAACTAGCTCTTCAAGATAATTCACATTTCCAGGGCCTGGTCCGGATCATCCTTGCAACAGGATATGAATCAGGTTTTCGGATTGATACGTATCTGGCCAGTCAGTGATAGCAGTAAATAGAGGGCACCTCGAATAATCAGCTATCGAGAGAATTCGCTCTCAAGCTGGGGCTGATGCGGGAATGAGTCTCAAATGCTGCGTCCCGCTGGAACTCGAATTTATCGAAGTGCCCTAAAGTTGTTGAAGGAGGAGCAGAGAATGCCTATGCAGCAGGATGGTCAAGAATGAAGTAGTCGAGTTCAGTTCAGCAAGGCTTGGGGGAGTTTGCAGATGGTTTCCAACGCCAGCAATCTCTCACTCTTCAATGGTTACGTGATATGCCCCAGCCATGGTATCACAATATACCCACAATTTGTCTGCATTGCCGCCTCTGCTGTCAACCAGACTCAGTAGCTACTTCTTCTTCTACAGGATAAGCATCATCAAAGCAGATTTACCCAAGACTTGCCATGAATGATCCAATGATGGACACCGCAGACCTATCGATGGGAGCGGAAGATCCACTGATGGGACAAGGCGACGACAGGAAGCCTGTCATCATCACCTTCAAAAAGAAAGACCAGCGACAGGATCAAAGCAATGACAAGGCAGACATTCTTAGGAATGCCATCAAATCCGACATAGATTTTGCCTCTGCCGAGCATGCCTCCTTTGATCAGGTGGGATCCAATATGGGGATCGACATCAACCTCTATGAAGCTCCGATTCTGAGCGCTTCCCTCACGGAAGAAGAGGCGCAACAGATCAGAAATAATCCCAATGTGGAAGAGGTTGAAGAGGATGGTATCTGCTACGCGATGCCGGAACTGGGGCCTGAACCGCTCGTGTTCGAAGGTCAACCATCCCCTCTGGCGGAAACCGTGCCGACTGGCGTCAGCCAAGTCCGCGCTCCTCAGAGTTGGAATTCTTCCCGTGGTGCTGGGATCCCTGTTGCCATCATTGATACGGGGATTGATTACAACCATCCGGATCTGAGGCCGAATGTCAGGGGCGCTATCAGCTTCGTCCCTGGCCAGAGTCCCATGGATGTCCATGGTCATGGCACCCACTGCGCCGGCACCGTGGCGGCCGCCATCAATGGGGCCGGTGTGGTCGGAGTGGCTCCAGCGGCTTCCCTTTACGCTGTGAAAGTGCTTTCGAACACCGGTTCTGGAAATTGGAGCTGGCTGATCGCAGGCATCGACTGGTGCATCAAGCGGAATATCCGGGTGCTCAGCATGAGCCTGGGGGGGGCTTCAGCTCCCAACGCCCTGCAGACCATGTGCAATACCGCCTTCAGTAAAGGCTTGCTGCTGGTTGCCGCCGCTGGCAATTCAGGCCCCAACATGAATACCGTTGGTTTTCCTGGTAAGTATAGAAGTGTCATTGCCGTCTCTGCAATCGATAGTGGCAATAGCATCGCAAACTTCAGCAGTCGGGGGCCTGAAGTGGGACTCTGCGCTCCAGGTGTAAATGTGCTCTCCTGCAAGCCTGGAGGGGGCTATCAGAATATGAGCGGCACCAGCATGGCCTGCCCCCATGTGGCCGGTGGGGCAGCGGTGGTGTGGGGCGCCCACCGATTCGCCAGGAATGTGGAGATCTGGAATTTGATGGCCGCTTCCGCCGATAATCTCGGGGTGCCTGGCTGGGATCCACTGTATGGTTACGGCCGGCTGGATGTCTATCAAGCCTCCATGGCTCTGACACGAGCTCCCAATATGCCCTTGAAACCATAGCCGTAGCTCAATGGGGGCAGGAGGAAGCTATCCCCTACTGCCCCCATCCACACCAACATCCGGCTAAGACCCTACCCAGCAGCCCCGGAGATGAAAAGATCAGCTGCTGTGCCTTGTTGGTCTGGCAATCAGTGGCCGTCCACACAGGATGCACTTCGATCCAGAATGCCTCTGCAATCCAGGCCGATGCCTGACTTCATCGAGGTTTATCCCGATCAGCTTGATCCGCGCCTCTGCCAGGCCATCTGCCGGCGCTTTGATGGTTCTGCTCATTCAGCCGGCTGCGTCGGCAGTGGCAGTTTTCCAGATCTCAAAAATAGCCGTGATGTCATGATCAGCGCAGATCCGGAATAGGCGATGATCTGTGAGCAGATCAATCAATCTTTGCTTTCAGCCTTGTCTGCTTATATACGAATGCATCCCTACTTCTTGCTCGCACCATTAATGCTGCAAACGCAAGATCCCCACACTGGCGTTATCAAGCGATTGATGGCCGAGGATTTTGCCTTTTTGAATGATGAGTCGATCCAGCAGATGATTGAGAAGCTGCTGCGTTTTGGCCACATCAATATCCAGAGGTATACAGCCAATCAAGGGGGCTACCCATACTGGCACTGTGAGCTCTATCCACGGCATGCAGATGCCGACAGCCTGCATCGAACCCTTTTATGGGCCATCTATCTCAATGATGGTTTTCAGGCGGGGGAAACGGAGTTCCTCTATCAACAACGCAAGATCGCGCCCCGAACTGGAAGCATTCTGATTGCACCCACAGCATTCACCCACACCCATCGTGGCAATCGACCCCTGCGAGAAGATAAATACATAGCTACAAGCTGGATTCTTTTTCGCCGAGGCGAGCATATTTTTGCTGACCATGAATAGGCATGGATTCATCAATACGTCTCTAGTTCGAAATGGGTCCCATTGATGGCAATGGCTATTACGCTTTTCCCCTGCTCAACTGGAACTGGAACCTCAACTGAAAATGGTTGAAGAACCTGGGCGCACATGACAGCAGGATCCACCACCGACCAGACCTGGAGCTGCAGCAAGCCATCCGCAACGGTTTTCCCCGCTATCTCCATACGTAGTTCATGGCAGGGGGTGGGAAGCGAACCGATCAACAAGAGTCGGGTGCCTCCCTGCTCGGATGCGCCAGCGTACTTCACCTGATCGATACGGACGCCACCACGAAAAAGTGCATCATCACCAGATCGAGGAGCATAGGACTGCGAGCTAATGTCCATGGTCGCTGACCGTGAGGGGGACTGGGGTGTGGAAGGCTGAGAAACCGATCGTCCATCGCATGAACTCATCAATACATAAAGCAACATGAGGCATGCAACCATGCACCATGGTTTAACCTTCTTGAGGAGTGAAGGCATGATTTGAATGGCTGAAGTTGACCCCAAACGATGGGATGAGATGGCCTCCATTGCCGCCACTGATCCCTCCACCTTATTTCCCATTATCTTAACATTGAAACAGAGTGGTTTGGAATCATCCCTCAAGGAGTCGGGGTTACTGATTGATCATTCCATGCAAAATATCGTTTCGGGGAAGGCATCCCTGGAATGTCTGAAAAAGCTCCGGTCAATCCCGGGTATTTATATTGAAGAAGATTCTGAATACAAGCTGTTTGATTGAGGATGCCTTTTCCTGCCCCCCAGGGCCTATTTAAAGTTTCAAGCTGAGGTCGGCTGTGGACCTCCCAGAGCATGCCAGCGCATCAACCCCAGCAGGAGCTTCACGTTGCAGCTGACGACACTCAACGCGTCCGCGATGGAGTGGAACCCGTTGAGCCGCAGCAGATTGAGCGCCACGGTGCGTAGCTATGCCAACACCTGTACCCCGTTGCGTTCCCGGTAGCGGTGGGCGCTCTCCCGCAGCTGGGTGTCGCGCACCCGGTGCCAGGAGTTCTCGATCGACCACCGGTCCCGCAGGTTCTGTAGCAACGCTATTGCCGTGGTATGCAAAATCGTGACGTAGTAACGAGTCTCCTCGATCGCCATTCCCTCACGCGTGCCGACGGACCGCACCGCAATGAACAGGGCGCTGCCGAACCGCCGTCGGAACGGCCCGCCGCTCCGAGGAGCTGGCCGGACCCATCCAGCATGATGAGCTGGTTCCCTTCGCCCTGATGGCCGCCGCCCCATCCCCCCCCACCGACAGTGCGCCGCCCTGGGACGCGGTGGTGGTGGGGGCCGGAGCCAACGGATCGGTGGCCGCCATGGTGCTGGCGGAGGCCGGCCTGCGGGTGCTGGTTCTGGAGGCAGGACCGGAGCTCTCGGCCCGCCGGGCCCTCGGCAGCGAGCCGCTCAACAGCCTGCGCCGTCTGGCCCACCTGAGCAGCGGCCGGCAGCGCCTGCAGCGGCACCACCCGGGCTTCTGGAAGCACAACCCTGAGCTGTTCGTCGACGAACGCCAGAACCCCTACAGCACGCCCCCGGAGGCCCCTTTCCTCTGGACCCGGGGGCGCCAGGTCGGCGGCAAGAGCCTCACCTGGGGGGGCATCACCCTGCGCCTGTCGGAGGCGGAGTTCCAGGCGGCCCGGCGGGATGGCCACGGCCCGGCCTGGCCGATCGGCAGCACCGAGCTGGCACCCTTCTACGACCGCCTGGAAACCCTGCTGGGGGTCCATGGCCAGCGGGATGGCCTGAGCCAGCTGCCGGACGGCCAGTTCCTGCCGCCGCTGCCATTCACGCCGGGGGAGAAGCATCTGCAGGGGGCGATCGCCCGAGACCTGGGACTGCCGCTGATCCACTCGCGCGGCTTCCGCCTGCATCGCCCCACCCCGGCGGCGCCCTGGCCCCGCTCCAGCGCCCAGGGCCTCACCCTGGCCCGGGCGCTGGCCACGGGTCGCGTGCACCTGCGCAGCGGTGCGGTGGTGAGCCATCTGGAGATGGACGCGCGGCAGCGCAGGGCCGAGGCGGTGGTCGTCGTGGATGCGGCCAGCGGCCGGCGGGAAAGGGTCGCCGCCCCCCTGATCGTGCTCTGCGCCTCGACGATCGAAACGGTGCGCCTGCTGCTGCACTCGAGCGACGCCGTCCGCTCCGGAGGCCTCCGTGACCCGTCGGGCCGCCTGGGCCGCTATCTGATGGACCACATCTCCACCAGCCGGTTCTTTTCGATCCCGGCGATCGAGGCCCCGGCCGAAGCCGCCGAGCTTTCCGGGGCCGGGAGTTGCTTCATCCCCAACACGGTGAATCTGGACGACTCGAACCAGGAGGCCTTTCTGCGGGGCTACGGGATCTGGGCGGCCCTGCAGCGCTTCGATCCCCCGGCACTGCTCAGGCGCCGCCCCGGGGAGGCGGTGGGGTTCCTGATCGGCCATGGGGAGGTGCTGGCCCGGGCGGAGAACCGGGTGAGCCTCGATGGCGGCCACACCGATGCCTGGGACCTGCCCATCCCCCACATCGACTGCCGCTGGGGCACCAACGAGCAGGCGATGGTGGCCCACATGCAGGCGCGCATGGAGGCGGTGGTGGCCTCGGCGGGGGGCCGCATCCGGCCGATCGAGGAGCTGTTCGTGCTGCCCTTGCTGGAGCCCCTGATCCGCACCAGCCTGGCGGTGCGCCCCGAGCCGCCACCGCCGGGGTACTACATCCACGAACTGGGCGGGGCCCGGATGGCCGGCCATCCCGAGCAGGGCGTCGTCGATGCCTGGAACCGCTGCTGGGGGGCCCCCAACGTGTTGGTGACCGATGGGGCCTGCTGGCCCAGCGCCGGCTGGCAGAGCCCCACCCTCACCGAGATGGCGATCACCTGGCGCGCCTGCGCCGCCGCCGCCGATCAAAGCCGGCGACGATGAGCGAACCTGTCAGGAAGCGGGCACAGGAAGTGCAAGGTGGTGTCAATCACCACAATCTTCCCGGCGGAGCCTGCGCACAATGACATGGCGACCTCCAAAGGGTCGGGCAAGGGAGAAAACCATCAGCGGGGGTTGGCACCCTCGCTTTTTTTTGCTTCAGGGTTTCTGGAACAGTCCGTCCAGGTAATGCTGTGAAACGACCGGTTCCTGGCAGCCGTTCTGGAACAGGAAGCCGGCCAGGGCGGAGGTGATGACGCTGTACTGATCCCAGAGGGGATGGGTGTTGATGAAATCCCGCATGCCCTCGTAGAGCACTTCCGGCACCTCGGCTTCCAGACTGACGCTCGTCACGTCGCCGACGCAGCCGGGGCACTCGGGATCCATGGCCATGCTGCTGGGATTCGGCAGGGGGTCGACCCAAGTACGCCACAGGCCAGCGTCGGCGTCAAAAGCGGCGGAGCGGCAGGGCCTTCCGGCCCCGGATGATGAGAGGCCTTGCCACGACAAGGCCAGGGCCGGGGTGTCGCGTAACACGGGACTGGCGCAGGGTCGCCGGGCCGGACTGTCAAGGCTGTTCCAAGCAATCAGGCGCTTTCCCCAGCCCGCCTGCCCCAGGCCAGCCGAGGCCAGGCCATCTGTGGAAAAAGCCCCTCAAAACGGGGGAAAACCGCATCAAGGTGGGGGAAAGCCCCAAACCATCGGAAAAACTGATCGAAACCAAGTCTCACTGGTCCAAAGACAGGATGGGTCCAAGCCGGTCGTCCGGCCCTGGCCTGGACCTTCAGTCGCTGGGGCGCCGCAGGGTAAGGGGACCCAGCGGATGGTCGGCGTGGGGATAGACCGGGTGGTGGTGGTGGTGCCCTGCCGGGCTGTGCTCCTGATCACCGGCCGAGCCGCCCAGCGGCAGGGGCACCCCATCGGGCTGGCAGGCACCGGTGCATTCCCGTTCGCAGAGGGTGCAGCTCTCCACCAGCCCTTCGACATGGTGATGGTGGCTGTGCTGGGGCGCCCCCACCTCCCGCTCGAAGCCCAGCACCTGGGCCCGGTACTTGCAGAGGGAGCAATTCATGTTCACGTCTCCCCCCAGCACCTCCGTGACCCGCTCCCGGAAGGTGTCCAGCACCAGCGGATGGTCACCGAGATAGCCAGCCTGAACCATCTCCAGCTCCGGATGGTCGGCGGCCACCCGCTCGCTGTGCTGCCGGATCCGGCTCACCAGCACCCCGGAGAAGAGGAAGTAGGGAAAGACGACGATGCGCCGGAAGCCGAGCTTGACCGCCTGGCGCAGACCCGGCTCCACCAGGGGAAAGGTGACCCCGGAATAGAGCGTCTCCCCCCAGCCGAAGCCGAATCCCTCCACCAGCATCCGGGTCACCTTGGCCACATTGGAGTTGGCATCCGGGTCGGAGGAGCCCCGCCCCACCACCGCCAGGAGGGTGTCGTGCAGGGGAACGGGGAGGCGACCGGCCGCGAGGGCGGCGGCATCGGCGGCCTCGATCGAGGCCCGGATGCGGGCGGCGGCGGCCTGGATCATCTTGAGATCCACCCCCAGCTCCCGGCCGTAGTCGATGCGCAGCCCCGTCTCGGCGGCATAGGTGTTGAGCACCGAAGGGATGTCGTTCTTGGCGTGACCGGCGGCGAACAGCATCGCCGGCACGGCCAGCACGTGGCGCACGCCTCGATGGCGCAGGGCGTCGAGGCCGTCGCGCAGGATCGGCCGGGCGAACTCCAGGTAGCCGTGATCCACGGGCACCGGGTCGAGATGGTGCTGGAGCTGGTGGGCCAGGGAGGCGAATTCGGCCACCGCCAGGCGGTTGCGACTGCCGTGGCCGCAGACCAGCACCCCGATCGGGCCGTGGGGTCCCTCCGATGCGCCGTCTCGGTCAAGGGCGGTGGTCATGGACGTCTGCACCTGGATCGACCCTATTCCCGGAGCGGCGGCGGCCAGATCCACACCGAACGGCTCCAGACCGTCGTGCGCTTCCACGGCCGCGCCGCCCTGCTCGGCTTCGTCACCGGCGTGCTCAGCGAAGCCCTCACCGGCCAGGGGATCCTGCACCAGATCGGCCTCGGCACCCTTCTCTCCCAGGGCTGATCCGCTTCGCCGGGACCACGCCGGAAGCCGTCAGGATGGGGCCCAGCCACCGGCACCCATGAGCCTGCACCTGCCCCCTTACCAGCCCCTGCCCCCACCGGGCCCCAGGGTGGACCTGCTCACCGTCGCCATCGCCGATCTCCAGCCCACCCAGATGTGCGTGGGCCTGGCCGAGGTGCGCAGCCGCCAGCAGGACTTCTCCCATGAAACCGCCGAGCAGAGACTGCGCTACCTGCGCGGCAAACCTGTTCCCCTCGTGCGCGGTGGTGCCGGTGCGCTCTGGATGGTCGACCGCCACCACCGGCTCCGAGGGCTGATCGAGATCGATCCGACCGCCATGGCCTACGGCTATCTGGTGCTGGATCTGGCCGGCGCTTCAGCCGAGGCGGTGCTGGCGGAACTGAAGGCGAGGGGCTGGCTGTACCTCTATGACGGCCGTGGGCATGGTCCCCTGGCGCCAGCGGCCCTGCCCCACCGTCTGCCGGACCTCCAGGACGATCCCTACCGCTCCCTGGTGTGGAGACTCAAGAAGGAGGGGATGATCGATCCGGCCCCCCTGATTCCCTTCCACGAGTTCCGCTGGGGAGCCTGGCTGCGCAGCCGTCCCCTGCCCCCGTTCAGTTCCGGCAACCTGGCCCCGGCCCTCGCCGCGGCCCGTTCCATGGTGCGCTCCAGAGCCGCCTCCCACCTGGCCGGCTGGAAAGGCTGAGCCTCCTGGCCTGGAACCTCAGCCGGGCCTGTTGCGGGGCGGTTCGCCATCGCCGGCCAGCAACAGCTGCTCCCAGCGGTCGAAACGGCGGGCCAGCAGCAGGGCGGCCCCGGCCAGCAGCAGGCCCGCGACCAGCACCGCAGGGGTGCGCCACCAGCCGATCGCCAGCAGGGCCAGCCAGGGAATCACCGTCACCAGCGGCCGCCAGCGCCGCAGTCCGTGCAGGGCTCCTCGGCAGGCCGAGCAGTGCCGGCCATGGCTTTCCCAGCGATCCATCAGCGCCGTCTGGTCGAGGCGGGGCGGTAGGGGCTGGCCGGGGAAGGGATCCCCGTCGAAGCGGTTGACCCAGTCGTGCAGGGCCTTCACGTAGACATCGGCGCCGGTGGCCAGAAAGAAGGCCCGCTCAGCCCCAGTGCTGCGGCCCCGCTGCTCCAGCACCCGCTCCTGCCAGTGCAGGAACACCTGGTCGTCCTCCAGCACGGTGTGGTTGGCGATGTGCTGCAGCCACAGGGGGCGGAGGCCCAGCAACAGGGGGGGCAGGCGGGATTTGAACTGGAAGGGGAAGCGGGCGAACAGGCGGCACTCCCCCCGGCGGATCGGCGTGGCGTAGACCACCGTGAGGATGCGGGCGAAGCCGGGCGCCATCAGGTCGTGCCACATCAGGGCAGGGGCGGCGAAGGTGGTGTGCTGGCTGCCGAGCTTGCCCTTGCGCGGCCCTTCCTCCCACAGGGCCGTGAAGCCTTCCGGACCGGAGCTGGTGATCAACGCCTCCACCGGGGCGGCGTTCTCCCGCTTGCCCACGGTGCGGTGATGGGTGAAGGGCACGTGGCTTACATCGAGCACGTTCTCCAGCAGGGTGAGCGCATCCATGGGCAGATCCCGGAAGGTGTCCTGCACGAACCAGCCCGGTTCCTGGAGCACCGGCACCAGGGGGAGGGGGACCGAGGCGGCCGAGGCCGCCTCGCCGGCGAAGACGAACAGCAGACCCTGGCCCTCCGCGGTGGCATAGGCCCGGCAGCGGGATCGCACCGCGCTGGGAGCGGCCCCTGCCATGGCCTGGGGGATGGTCGTGCAGTGGCCATCCCCGGCGAAACTCCAGCCGTGGTAGGGGCACTCCAGCTCGCCGGCCCCATTGAGCCGCCCCTGGCTGAGGGGAACCAACCGGTGCGGACAGACATCGGCGAAGGCGCGCCAACTCTGGCCCGTCCCATCCCACCAGAGCACCAGGTCCTGCTCCAGCAGGGTGAAGGCGGTGGGCCTGGTGCGGTCGAGATCCCGCAGATAGGCCACCGGATACCAGTGCTGGTGCCAGGCGGAGCTCGTCATGCCCTCGATTCTGCTGAGCCGCGGCGGCGGGTGCGGGCCCGTTACGAGACAACGCCCTGACAGCGGCGGGCGGCGGCGGTGCTCCTAGGACGGCTTGGAGGACACCCCTGCCATCCCTCTCCATTCCCGTGGTCACCTTTCTGGCCGCCAACCCCCTGGCGATCTTCGCCCTGCTGCTGGTGCTCAGCGTGGTGGTGCCACCCCTGGTGCGTCCCCTGCGGCTGCCGGATCTGGTGGGACTGCTGCTGGCCGGGGTGGCGATCGGTCCCCATGGCCTCGGCTGGCTGGTGTCCAGCAACGAGACCGTGCGGCTGCTCTCCGATGTGGGGGTGATCTATCTGCTGTTCATCGCTGGGCTGGAGATCGATCTGGGGGAATTCCAGCGGATCCGGGCCCGCTCCTTCCGCTTCGGCCTGCTCACCTTCACCCTGCCGATGCTGGCCGGCACGGCCCTGGGCTTCGCCTACGGCTATCCAGTCGTGAGCGCCGTGCTGCTGGGCTCGATCCTGGCGTCCCACACCCCCCTGGGCTACCCGATCGTGCGCAGCTTCGGCGCCATGCGGGAGGAGTGCGTCACGGTGGCGATCGGCGGCACGATCTTCACCGACATCGCCGCCCTGGTGGTGCTGGCCCTCTGCGTCAGCCTCGGCCAGGGGCAGCTGAACGGGCCGGGGGTGGTGGGCCTGCTGCTCAAGGTGGCCCTCTACGCCGCCGCCGTGCTGCTGCTGATCCGACGGCTGGGCCGCGGACTGATCCGCCGCAGCGTCGACGGTGACAGCCGGTTGTTCGTGGCGGTGCTGCTGGCCCTGTTCCTGGCGGCGGTGGGGGCGGAGCTGGTCGGGGTGGAGAAGATCGTCGGCGCCTTTCTGGCCGGACTCGCCGTGAACGGTGTCCTGCCCGATGGCCGCGTCAAGGAGCAGGTGGTGGTGGTGGGGGCGAGCCTGTTCATCCCCCTGTTCTTCATCGATCTGGGTCTGCTGCTGAATGTGCCGGTGTTCCTGAGCACCATGTCGGGCTCGGTCTTCGCCATTGCCCTGATCCTGGCGCTGATCGCCAGCAAAGGTCTGGCCTCATGGTGGTCGGGCCTGCTATACCACTACGACGGCCCCCGGATGCTGACCCTGTGGTCGCTCTCGCTCCCCCAGGTGGCCGCGACCCTCGCCGCCACCTACGTGGGGTACCGGCAGGGACTGCTGGATGAGCGGGTGCTCAACAGCGTGCTGGCCCTGATGGTGGTGACCGCCACCCTCGGACCGATCCTCACCTCGGTGGCCATGACCCGGATGGCCACGCGTGGGGCCCAGGATCTCAGCCTGCAGGAGAGCGGTCAGCTGGCCCTGGTGCGACGGGCCCTGCGGGTGCTGGTGCCGATCAGCGAGGCCCGCAGCGAGGAACCGCTGCTGGTGCTGGCAGGACGGCTGATCGATGGCGATGCGGGCCGGCAGGGAACCGTGCTGCCCCTCTCGGTGGTCTCGCCGCGCCAGGCCGAGGCGGGTCGCCGGCCCCAGCCGCTCGTGCACAGGGCTCTGGCCGAAGGGCGAGCGCTGCTGGAGCGGGCCGATGCCTTCACCGCCGCGGCAGGGGTGCCCAGCCGCTCCCTGCTGCGGGTCGACAACGACATCCCCGGAGGCATCGCCCGCACGGCCCTCGAGCAGGGGGCTGATCTGGTGCTGGTGGGAGTGGCTCCGGGGCCCCGACTGGGTCGCTGGCTGTTCGGGGATCTGGTGGCCGCCATCTGCCGTCAGGCCCACTGCCCGGTGGTGATGGCGCGGCTGCGGGAGGACCCGACCAGCTTCCGCCGGCTGCTCGTACCTGTGAAGGACCTCTCCGCCGGCGCCCTGGAGCAGTTCCAGCTGGCGCAACGGTTGCTGGGCGCCACCCCGCCCGGTGACGGCGCCGCCATCACGCTGCTGCACATCCATGAGCCCTGGCTGCCCCAGTCGGAGCGTGACCAGCTGACCCGTCAGCTCCAGGGCTGGATCCCGGTCCCCTCCAGAGCCGGGGGGAGCGTGCCGGTGACGGTGGTGCTCGAGCCCGACCCGAACGTGTCCGAAGCGATCGAGCGCAGCAGCGAGAGCCACGATCTGGTGATCCTGCGCTCCCTCAGGCGCCTGGTGGAGGGCCTGCCGATTCCCGCCAGCGACCAGGCCACCAGCCTGCTGCGGCGCCTGCGCTGCTCGGCCCTGGTGATCAGCGACCCCCTGCACTGATCCAGGGCCATGACTAGACAGGGCTGAGACCCGCACCTGCCATGCCCTACAGCCACCTCCTGGTACCCAGCGACGGCTCCGAGTTGTCGATGAAGGCCGTGCGCCACGCCGTGGCCCTTGCCGCCGCCCTCGGGGCCCGGATCACCTTCCTCCACGCCCAGGCCAGCGTGCCGGTGCAGGTGGTGGGACTGGGAGAGATGCTGGATGCCTCCACCATGGAGGCCCTGATGAGCGCCAGTCACCAGGATGCGGAACGCCTCCTGGAGGAATCCCTGGCGGTGGCGAAGCAGGCAGGCGTCAGCGCCAAGGGCGAGCGGGTGATGAGCGACCTGCCCCACCAGGCGATCGTCGAGGCCGCCACCCGGCTCGGCTGCGATCTGATCCTGATGGCCTCCCACGGCCGTCGCGGCCTGGTGGGACTGCTGATCGGCAGCGAGACCCAGAAGGTGCTGGTCCAGTCTCCCTGTCCGGTCCTGGTGTACCGATGAGCGCGAACCCCTCCGGCGGGGGCAGGGGCAGCTCCGATCGGGCCTACGACATCCTTCGCTCCCAGCACCAGCCGCTGGCGGCCCTGTTCTCCCCCCGCAGCGTGGCGGTGATCGGGGCGTCCGACCGGCCGGGAAGCGTGGGCAGAGGCGTGCTCTGGAACCTGATCAGCCATCCCTTCGGTGGCACCGTCTACCCGGTCAACCCCAGGCACACCAACGTGCTGGGCATCCGGGCCCACGCCACGGTGGCAGAGGTGCCCGAACCGGTGGATCTGGCGGTCATCGCCACGCCCGCCGCCACGGTGCCGGCGCTGATCGAGGAGTGCGCCGCGGCGGGGGTGAAGGGCGTGATCGTGCTTTCGGCGGGGTTCCGGGAGATCGGCAGTGCCGGCATCGCCCTGGAGGCCCGCATCCGCGATGGCCTGCGCCGCTCCGGCATGCGCCTGGTCGGCCCCAACTGTCTGGGGCTGATGAATCCCCGCAGCGGCCTCAACGCCACCTTCGCCGGGGCCATCGCCCGACCCGGTCACGTGGGCTTCCTGAGCCAGTCGGGGGCCATCTGTACGGCCGTCCTCGACTGGAGCCTGCAGGAGAACGTGGGCTTCAGCGCCTTCGTCTCGATGGGCTCGATGCTGGATGTCGACTGGGGGGATCTGATCACCTATCTGGGGGACGACCCGGAGACCCACAGCATCGTCATCTACATGGAATCGATCGGCGATCCCCGCTCGTTTCTATCGGCGGCGCGGGAAGTGGCCCTCACCAAACCGATCGTGGTGATCAAGGCCGGACGCACCGCGGAGGCGGCCCAGGCGGCGGCCTCCCACACCGGCGCCCTGACCGGGAGCGATGCCGTGCTGGATGCCGCCTTCCGGCGCTGCGGTGTGCTGCGGGTGGACAGCATCGCCGACCTCTTCGACCTGGCCGAAGTCCTGGCCAAGCAACACCGCCGGCCCCTGGGGCCGCGGCTGACGATCCTCACCAACGCCGGGGGACCGGGCGTGATCGCCACCGACGCCCTGGTGCGCCACGGCGGTCAGCTGGCGACGCTCGCCCCAGCCACCCTCACGGCCCTCGATGCCGTGCTGCCGCAGCACTGGAGTCGGGCCAACCCCATCGACATCCTGGGGGACGCGGATCCGGAGCGCTACGAACAGGCCATTCGCCACGCCCTGGAGAACCCCGACAGCGACGGGCTGCTGGTGGTGCTCACGCCGCAGGCCATGACCGACCCGACCGGCACCGCCGAACGGCTGGTGGCCCTGGCGGCGACCACCACCAAGCCACTGCTGGCGAGCTGGATGGGAGGGCAGGACGTGGATGCGGGGGAACGGCTGCTCAATGCCGCCGGGATCGCCACCAACCGCTACCCGGATGCGGCGGTGCAGCTGTTCGATGCGATGTGGCGCTACAGCGACAACCTGCGCGCCCTCTACGAAACTCCGGCCCTGGTGCCCGAGACGGGAACGACGGCGTCCGGGGAGCCCCGCCCGGATCGCCCCAGGGTGGCGAAGCTTCTGGCCGGGGTCCTGGCCGAAGGGCGAACGCTGCTCAACGAGTGGGAAGCCAAGCAGGTGCTTGAGGCCTACGGCATCCCTTCCGTGCCCACCCACATGGCCACCAGTGCGGAAGCGGCCGAAGCCGCCGCCGAGGCCATGGGTTACCCGGTCGTGGTGAAACTGCTCTCCGCCGAGCTCACCCACAAGACCGACGTCGGTGGCGTGCAACTGAACCTGCGCGATGGCGCCGCGGTGGCCCAGGCGTTCGAGAGCATGCAGAGCGCGATCGTGGCGCAGCACGGCGAGAGCGCCTTCGGCGGGGTGACCGTCCAGCCGATGCTGGAACTGACGGGGGCCTACGAACTGATCGTCGGCAGCAGCATCGACCCCCAGTTCGGACCGGTGATCCTGTTCGGCACCGGTGGTCTGCTGGTGGAGGTCTTCCGTGACAGTGCCGTGGCCCTGCCGCCGTTGAACACCACCCTGGCCCGGCGCCTGATGGAACGCACCCGGATCTATGCGGCACTGCAGGGGGTCCGCGGCCGGGCGCCGGTGGATCTGGCCGCGCTCGAGCGGCTGCTCGTGCGGCTGAGCCGGCTGGTGCTGGAGCACCCCGCCATCCTCGAGCTGGACATCAATCCCCTGCGCGTGGCGCCGGGAGACGGCAAGGGCGCCATGGTGGCCCTGGATGCACGCGTGCTGCTCCAGGAGGCCTCCGGGGCCACCTGCTTCTCCCCCAGGCCGGCGATCCGGCCCTATCCCAGCGAGTACGTGCGCGCCTGGCAGCTGCCGGACGGCTCACCGGTGACCCTCCGGCCGATCCGGCCGGAGGACGAACCCCTGATCGTGGCGTTCCACCGCACCCTCTCGGAGCAGAGCGTCTATTTCCGCTATTTCCATCTGATGGCCCTGGGTCATCGCATCGCCCACGAACGGCTCACCCGGATCTGCTTCACCGACTACGACAGGGAGATGGCCCTGGTGGCGGAACGCAAGGGGGAGAACGGTGCCCCAGCCGAGCTGCTGGGGGTGGGCCGGCTGAGCCGGATCCACGACGAGAACGCGGCCGAGTTCGCCATGCTGATCGCCGATCCCTGGCAGCGAAAGGGGTTGGGCACCAGGCTGCTGGGCCTGCTGCTGGAGATCGGCCGCGAGGAGGGTCTTGAGCGGATCTGCGCCGAGATCCTGCACGAGAACCGGGGCATGCAGCACGTCTGCCAGAAGCTTGGCTTCCAGCTCCGGCCGACGGCCGAGTGCGTGCACGCCGAGATCAGCCTGCTTGATGCTGCAGCTGCCAGGCCCGCTGCAGATCCACCCGTGTGACGCGGTATCCCAGCCGTCGGGCCGCCAGCAACAGCTCCGGGCTGGAGCGGCAATGCCGCAGCCCGCGGCGGATCACCTCATCCGTCTCGGCGTCGTCGACGAGGCGTTCCAGTTCGCTCCAGCTCATCGGCATCTCCCGGCCTCCCGCTCACGCTGGCAACGGCGGGCGGATCTGACCAGGGATCGGACAGCAAGCGATGCACGACGCGTGGCCATGGGCGATACAAAGCGCGAGTCGCATCTTGTCGGACATCGACCGGAGTCCATTCATGGGTCGGTCACATCGGCTCGCTTGATTGATATCACCCCCACTTCAGGGGTCGCTCCTCACAACGCGAACCACCATGAACACCTTCCTTCACCAGGGCTCCCGCCGCCTTGCGGGCCTGCTGGGTTGCACCGGCGTTCTGGCCCTGCTCTCCACTCCCCTGCAGGCCTGGGCCGGTCCCTGGGGCCAGTCTTCCGGCGTCCCGCGTCAGCTCGACAGCCGCCGAGTTCCCTACCCGCTGCCCAGCCTGCCCAGCCCCTCCTCCTACGGCGACGGCTACGGGGGCGGCTATCAGGCCGACTACGACGTCGACCGCTACCGGGCCAGTGGGCCGGTGAGTTCCGACTACATCCAGGCCCAGACCGCCCAGCGCTGCAACGTGGGCCGGCTGGTGGGCGGCATCCTCGGCGGCGGCATGGGGTATGCCATGGCCCGGGGGGACGGTCGCACCTGGGCGGTGCCACTCGGGGCCCTGCTGGGCCAGCAGATGGGTTGCAGCGTCGGCGCCCAACGGGCTCCCCTGCCCTGGTGAGTCAGCCGAGACTCAGGAAGCGGTCCCGAAGGCCACCTGACAGGCGGCATTGAGGAGCTCCGCTTCCTGAGCATTCGTGGGCACCTGGCCGTTCAACAACCCGGACTGGCAATCGGCCGAGAGCCCATAGACCCCCCCATCGCTGCTGACGTCGAAGGACACCGTGGAGGTGCCGGTCGGCTGGACCGTGCCGAAGAGAAGCTGGTACTGGGTGTTGGGCACCACAATCACCGTCTGATTGCTGGCCACCGCCGCATCCACGGCATTGTTGATGATGGCGGCCGTCGCCAGGGTGCCCACACTCCAGGCGGCGGCCCTGGCCCCCCACCATCCCCAGGAGGGTGTGGCCCAGCCGCCGTACCAGCCATGGTTCCAGGGTCTGGCGACGCCCCAGCCGGGACGCGCCCACCCAGGCCTGACGGCGAAGGCGTTGACGTTGACGCTGCGGTTCCAGTTGCGGTTGACGCTGCGGTTGATGTTGCGGTTGACGTTGAGGTTGCGGTTCAGGTTGGCGTTGACATTGCGGTTGATCGCTCCTGCCCCGACAGGCCTGTTGAGGCCAGGGGTGCCTCCAGGACGCGCCACAGGACGGTTGAGCGAGGGACGCCCCAGTCCACCGGCGGCGCCGCTGCTCCAGCCACCGGCGGGTCTGTTGGCACCCCGGTTGAGGCCGCCGGCGCCACCGGATCCCTGGAAACCGCTGCGGCCCAGCGATCCACCGCCAGCGCGACCACCGCCAGCGCGACCACCGCCGCCGCCGCCAAGCCTCGCGCCGCCACCACCACCGCCCATCCGGCCACCACCGCCTCCGCCGCCGCCACGGGAGATCAGGACTGGCGACTGGGCGGCTGTGGAAGCCTCCACAGCGAGGGCAGCGCCGACCGGGGAGGCGATCACCGCGGCCATCAACAGGGCGAATCCGCTCAGGTTCTTCATTTCAGCAGCAGCGCGCAGGCGTCGTCGTAACAGCTGGCGTCCACGCGGCCGTCAGAGCCGAAGTGCACCATCACCAGATCACGCCCCTGGAGGCGGGTGTTGGCGCGATCCTCCCGGACACTGTTGAGGTAGTTGGGGTTGACCACACAGAGATCCTTGCCGTTGAAGCAGACCGTGTTGGTGGAGAAGCGGGCGGACGCACCGCGCAGGGGTCGCCAGTTCTTTGTGTCGTGGGCCCAGATCGCCATGGTCACCGGTTCGGAGGTGATGCGAACGGTTTCGGTCGTGGTGCCGATGCGGTGGCGGTAGAGAGTGGCCCCGCCGGCATCCACGGCTTCCACACGGCAGGGGACCGGAGCCGCCCCCTGCAGCGAACACTGGGTGGAGAGGGTGTAGAGGACCTTGGCGGCGGGAGCCTGTTGGGCAGCGGCAGCCACTGGTGCTGACAGCAGACCACTGGCCAGCAGGCCGGCCAGGAGAGCGCCGCCCACAGGAAGCTGAGGGTGATGGGAGATCCGGCTCTGGGGCATGGGATGGGTAACGATGAACACATCGTGGCCATAGGGCCCGCCCCTGGCAACCGTCAGCGGTGGCGGGCCTCGCTAGCGTTCAGCCAGCCACAGACAAACCATCGATGGTCGTTCTCAACCGCTGTGCGATCGCGGTGGCGCCCCGACAGCCGATGGTGGACTGGACCCGGCCGTTCTGGACCCGTGAAGACATGGAAGGTCTGGGGGAGGACCACAGCCTCTACCTGATTCCCACCTACGACACCGAGATGGAAGCCCAGGACCGGCTGCTTGACAGCTATGGGCAGATCTTTGCCGCCGAGCTCGACCTGTGGTGCCGCGACCGCAGCCGCTGGCCCCAGCCCCGCAGCCTCGAACTGTTCGAGGCCTGGTTCTCCGTTCGCTTCTTTCCCCTCGTCGAGGACCTGGACACCGATCCGTTGCACAGCTACGTCATCGATGACCAGTTCCAGGATGCCCTGCGCGAGGCCATGGGCTGAGCGATGTTCTTCCGAATCCACCATCGGCTCAGTTACACGTACGACCGGCCCGTCTTCCTGGAGCCCATGAGCCTGCGGCTGACCCCCCGCCAGGACGGGAGTCAGAGGATCATCCATCACCACCTACGGCTGGCCGATCCGCCGGCGGGCCAGACGCGGGTCATCGAGCCCGATGGCACCGATGCCATGGTGGCCTGGTTCGAACAGGAGCGGGAGCAGCTCACGATCGAGGCGGACATGCTGGTGGAGACCCTTCGCAGCAACCCCTTCGACTGGATCGTGACCCACCGGGAGGCACAGCATCTGCCGGTGAGCTATCCGGAGGCCGAAGCACGCTCCCTGGCGGGCTGCCTGCAGGACCGGATCGATCCCTCCGTGCGGAGCTGGGCCCAGGCCATCGCCGACCGGGTCGATGGATCGGCCACCGCCTTCCTCACCACCCTGGCCGATGAGATCCACCATGGCTTCCACCATGTCGGTCGTCTGGACGGGGAACCCAACTCGGCGGCGGAAACCCTGATGACCCTGACCGGAGCCTGCAGGGACACCGCCATGCTGTTCATCGCGGCCTGTCGCAGCCAGGGGCTGGCGGCGAGGTTCGTGAGCGGGTACTCGATGCACCATCCCCCCGAGGTGAGCGAACACGAACTGCACGCCTGGGCGGAGGTGTACCTGCCCGGTGGGGGGTGGAGGGGGTTCGACCCCAGCCTGGGCCTGGCGGTCGCCGACGGCCACGTGGTGCTCGCCGCTGCACCGGATCACCACCTGGCCGCGCCGGTCAGCGGCCGTTACCGGGGCACCGGCGTGGGCTCCAGCCTTGGCTACCTGATCCGGCTGCAGGCCGCTGCCAGTGTCCAGGGGCTGGAGGCCATGCCTCAGCCGATGGTCCCGAGCTGAAGCCAGCAGCCGGCCGGCGCCAGCTTCTCGACGATCACGGGTGCCTGGTGGCTCTGGGCCAGGCTCTGGGCATAGCGCTCAGCCTCGTCGCGATGGTCAAACATGGGTCCGCTCACCTCGGTGGGCACGGTGGTCTCGTTCTGGTCGGCGGGTCGGACCCGGTAGCGGCCGGGGGGGCAGGGATCGCTCATGGCACCAATCTGCTCCCCATCCACCCCAACAGGCGCCAGCAGCAGAGTGTCTTCCGATCCGTGGCGGACTCCCCACAGGAGCGTCACGGGTGGGGGCCACAGAGACCAAAAAAAACCACCCCTGGAGATCCAGGGGCGGTCGGAGAAGGTCAGGAACGGGAGTGGCCCGATGACTCAGTAGCGGCTGCGGCCGCCGCCACCGCCATAACCGCCGCCACCACCGCCGTAGCCACCACCACCGCCGCCGCCGCCGGAGCGACCGCCGCCGCCGCCACCGGTGCGGGGCTCAGCCTTGTTCACACGGATGCTGCGGCCCATCCATTCGACATCCTGGAGATCGTCGATGGCCTTGGTCTCATCGGCGTCGTTCGTCATCTCAACGAACGCGAAGCCCCTCTTGCGACCGGTGTCGCGGTCGAGAGGCAGGGTGCACTGGCGAAGCTCGCCGTATTGAGCGAAAAGATTCTTCACGTCTTCCACTTCGGCGTCGAAGGAAAGATTTCCGATGTAAATGGTCATGAACCAGAAAAAAACTATGAACCGATCCTTCGACAGCCCTTTTAGAAAGTGATCAGCTTGCTGGAGAGAAATCTTAGAATCTTCCCCACTCTACAACCCTCAAGGGCCCGCCACCACGCAGGCCCTTGGGTAGGGATGACCGGCCAGACCACCGCTGAAGCCCGACAGAAAGGATGGCCGCCACGAACCGGCAGCGAAGGCGCAGCAGATGTGCATCATCCAAGTCGCCATCCCGCCTGCTTCGGCAACCCGTCTGCTTCGGCAACCCGTCTGTTTCGGCAAAGAGATGCAACAGAACATCCCAGCTGCGAGGGCTGGGAAGGCCGCAACCCACAACGGCCCCTGAAAGGGTCGATCACGACGCCGAAGGGGAACCGCAGGCCAACAGGACGTTGACAACGACCGATGCCAGCCAACGGAACGACGAAAGTGCCGTGGAATGGGAGGCGATCCGGAGGGCCCACCGCCTGCCGCCAACTCCTGAAGACATCCAGCTTGAGACATCCAGCTGGGTTCACATCCTGGACATCGCCTGAATTTTGTTGAGTTTGTCGCTCTCCAGACCTTCCAATTCTTCAACCTGCAGCAATCCATCCTTCACCAGGCTGGCGAACACGAACAGCAGACCTGGAAGTCGGAAGTCGAAGCGCCCTTCGATTTCATGCCGTTGAATGCTGAGAAAGTCATGGAGTTTCCAGCATTCCTCCACGGAGTCCATGCGGCTGGCATGGGCCTGCACGGCCCGGATGATCCCCATCGCGGCTCTGCTGTGGGCCCTGTCGAAGGCGCGGCGTGCCACCTCCTGCTCCTGATCGGTCCACCCCAGTACCGCACTCACCATGGGTCTCAACAGTTCAAATTGGACCTTAACGCGCGCGCCTCAGCCAACGCGAGCCGTTCCCCTGCCCGTGATCAAGGGAAACGAGACGCCTCAACTCCGGCAGGCCGAACCAGGGCACGGTCGGGTAGGCATGGTGCTCCCAGTGGTAACCGAAGTGATAACAAGTCAGCAGGGAGAGAGCGTTGGAGTACCCGAGACTTCTGACGGCAGGGCCGTCCCCAGGGGTGGCCCCATCACTGCGATGGGGAAGGTAGGTGCCGAACAGGAACAGTTGAACCGAGCTCAGCACCAGCGGCAAGACCCAGAACAGGATCATGTTCATCGCCCGCCCGGGTTCCAGCCCGATCAGGATGCCCGTGACGGCGATCCAGCTGACCAGGAGCAGAACCAGCTGGTTCAGGGAGAGATAGTTCCCCATGAAACGCACGTACCAGAGCAGGGCGCCATCGCCGCTGGCCTGGCGGGAATCGGGATCCCGCCAGCTGCCCGGAAAACGGTGATGGTGCAGATGGTTACGCCGGCAGCTGCCATAGGGCAAACCGGCATAGAGCAGCAGGGCCAGACGCCCCAGACCGTCGTTGAGGCCGCGGCGGCTGGGCACCAAGCTGCGATGCATGGCATCGTGGCCCAGGATGAACAGGCCCGTCTGCAGGAATGTGCGCAGGGCGACGGCCAGCAGGACAGCTGGCGGCGACCAGGTGGTCGTATCCGCCAGCAGCCCGGCAACGAGGCTGACCAGCCAGCCCCAGAAGATCAGCATCCCCAGCCAGAAACCCTTGCCCATCACGGAACCAGGAGGTGGGGAAGCGATCGACCTCAGCGTGCGAATTTGAGCAGTTCGGCCGGAGAGGCCAGCAGATCGATGGCCACGAAATAGATCTTGCCAGCGGGATCAAGCAGGAAACGCCAGGCCACATTCATGCCGACGCCAGCGCCGAACCAGGGGGTCTGCACGTTGCCGGTGACCTTGATCTGGGTGAAACCTCCGTCGGAGGGCTCACTCACGCCGCTCTCGGGCAGCAGCTTGAGGTTCTGGCAGTCCTCGCGGAAGAAGCGCAGAATGGCTTCGGTTCCGACGATGGGCCGTTGGAAGGGGGGTTGCAGGGCCCCATCGGGAAGAAACAGCTTGATCAGCTGCTCGAAGTCGTTGGCATTGAGCAGATCCATATACGAGAGGATCGTGGCGTTATCGATGCCCGCGATGGTCACCTTGGTGCGCTGCTCGGGCGCCGTGGGAAGCACGATCGGCTCGCTGACGCGCTCGGCGCCATCGACCTTGCTGGGATCGAAACCCATGTCGACAACGAAATTGCGCAGAACGGTGATCTGTTGACCCGCATCGATTCCCTTGAGCGAGGACAGCACCGAAGCCGCATTGGCGGAGAGCTGGTAGCCCTCAGGGATGGGGGCGACGATGCCCTCCTCCATCCACTCACCCAGGCGATACCAGAAACCGAGCTTGATGTTGACCGACCAGATGGCGTAGGTGCGACAGATCTCCGTGTCGGCCCTGTTGGCCAGATCGACCATCACCTGGCTCTGGTCGGCGAAGCCCATGGCCTTGATCCGGTTGAGCACCGGTTCGGCGAACTGCATCCGGGCCGCCCCGGGAGCGGCAATGGTGATGGTCTTGCCCATCTCGAGATAGGCGAACCAGATCAGGGCCAGCTGGTCCTCCGCGCTCAGGAGGCTGAAGCGAGCGGTGAGGGCGGGCACCACATCGGCCGAAAGCGTGTCAGGAAAGATCTGGGTCACTTTTTCGAGCGTAAACATGTCGGGTACCTCCGGAGGTCAAGAAATCTTTACAAATCCTAATGCATGGAGGTGCCATCGCCGTTTCGCTGGCACCTCCTGGATCAAGGGAAGCACGATTCCGTGCCCTACAGCACAGCGCGTAACCCTCAGAAGAATCAAAGGATGCTGCGGATTAGCCCCCCCAGGACCTATCGAAGAGCTCCACGGGGGGCCTGTCCGATCAGTGGCCCCCGGTGCTCAGCATGGCCGCCGCGGTCCACAGCACCAGTCCGGTGATGGCGAAGCCGCCGGCGGTGACCAGCCCCTGCCAGATCTGGCGCGCCAGGGGCGAAGGCTGCTCTCCCAGCCAGGCGGCACGGGGGGTGCCAGGGGACCAGGGGCTGGCACCGCGGGGCGTCCTGCTGGCGATGACATCGCGCCAGCGGCCGTCGTAGCGGGGAGCCTGCTGGTTGAAGGGGCGCTCTCCCTGGGCCCGCCCCGGCAGGACGCGGGAGCGCTGATAGGGCACCGTGTCATACCCGAACGCCTCGAGGTACTCGGGCGAGTCGAGCAGGGTGTCCACGAGGCTCTCAAGGCCATGCTGGGCGATCAGGATGGAATAGCTGATCCGTTCCTGTTGGCCGTACACAGGGCGGCCCAGAACCCTGCCGACCAGTTGCTCCACCAGGCGATAGTTGCTGTTGCAATCATAAAAACCCTCGCGGAATCGCCTGGAGAGCAGCAGGCCACGGATGAAATCCCTCATGGTGATCTGTCCGCTGCGAAGCTGGGATTCCAGCACCGCTTCGCGATCCACCTTGAAGGCGTGAAAGAAGATCTGGCGGTAGGCCTGCTCGATCTGGACGTCGAGACTGAGGCGATCACCGGCCGCCCTGCGGGTCTCCAGGCTGGCGACCGCCTGGCGGGGAGACTCCTCACTGGCAAGCGCGAAACTCGGCACCCTGGCGTTGAGGCTCAAGGGTCGGGCGGCAAGCAGGGGAAGGGCCATGGAGGGCTTCAGGAAGAACGACCCGGAAAGCTACCCGTGATCAAAAGTGGCCTTGGGCAACGGGCCCGATCCCTCACACAGCTTTACCTTCCTGGCTGCGCGCAGGTGGCACCCGCAAGGCCTGGGGCTGAAGGGGTGCGGGAATCACGGAAGGCTCGCAATCGAGCCTGAGGGACCGCTCGAGGGTCTGGTTGCGATAGCTGCGCAGACAGTACTTGCAGCCGCCGGTGGTCTGGAGATGGCGCTCTGGTGTGATCACCACCTCCCGCACGGGATGCTCCACGCAACGGATCTTGATTGGACTGCGATAGCTCCTGTAGACCATCTGGGAATAGTCGTATCTCGCGCCGAACCGGGATCTGGCTCGCTCCAGAAACGTGGCTTCATCAATCCGTAAACCCATGGCACAGTTCGCGGGAATCAAGTTGTAGAAGCCCAAGCTGAGGGTTGGCGAGGATCCCCTCTCCCATGGCTGGCTCACCGATGGGGTCTGGTGGGCGCCAATGGGCTCAGTGGTGCAAGGATGGGCCTCAGAGGGCTGTCGTCAGGAACAGACCGACGGCTTCGACGGTGCCTGCATTCAAGGGATTCTGGCGCCGCAGCGGCGCAGGCAGGGACGGCGCATGAATTCTCCACACTTCGGGGCGCATGGATCGCTCCAGAGGTCAGGGGGAGGGGCACCCGGAGGGGGCCATCTCCTCGGTGATGACCCGGAATCCGGTGAGCTGGTGCTCGCCGAAGGTCCGCAGAAAGGGCACATCCGCCGCGTCCCTGCCCCGGGCGATCAGCACCCGGCCGGTGCGTGGAAAGTTGTGACGGGCATCGAAGACATGCCAGCGATCCTCGAGGAACACCTCAAACCAGGCCGAATAGTCAACCGGTTCCGGCAGGGGTGTGATCCCGGAATAGCCCAGGTAGCCCGTGCAGTAGCGCGCCGGGATGTTGAGGCAGCGGCAGAGACTGATGGCCAGGTGGG
Source organism: Cyanobium sp. CZS25K (assembly GCA_030373325.1). Lineage (GTDB taxonomy): Bacteria > Cyanobacteriota > Cyanobacteriia > PCC-6307 > Cyanobiaceae > Cyanobium. The sequence continues at coordinate 40,068 of JAUCZB010000005.1, forward strand.
CGAAATCACGGCAGACGCCGCAGCCCTCCCTCAGGGCGTCATGGGCGGTCTTGTCGGTGCGGGCGGCGCCGTAGTCGAAGCGGAGCTGCTCATGCACCCAGTCGCAGATGGCCTGCACCCGCGGCCAGCCCGGCCGGACGCCGCCAAACCGTCCCCAGGCGACCTGGGCCAGGCGATCGGTGTCGCAATAGCGGCTGGGGTTGAGATAGGGGTAGGTGACGATCGGCAGCGCACCCACCGGGCACTCGCCGACATCCGGCGCCACCGGATCGGGGTGGCCGTCGTCGGCCACCACCACTTCGAGACCCAGGGTTGTGCTGCCGGCGGAGGCCACGAAGCGGCAGGCACGGTTGCCGTCCGCATCGGTGAGCACCTCGGCGATGCGATCGGGGCTGAGCCGCAACCGCTCGGGACCGCGCCGATCGTCCAGGCGGCTGCCATGGGGATGGATCAGGGCCAGCACCGGTGTCGGGGCCCAGCAGGAAAGGGTCAGTTCGCAACCGAGCCGGATCAGCATGGAGAAGGCATGACGAACGGCACCACCCCAATGGCCGATTGTGGCTCCCCGCCAGAGGATCCGTGGTGCGGCGGCATGGATGTCAGCGGGAGCGGAAACGGGGCACTGGCAGCCAGCCCAGGAAGGCGCTGGTACGAGCGTACTTCCTGCTTCGGCCATGTCCGCCTCCTCGCCAGGCGCCCCGGCTCCCCCGTCCTGGTCCTACCTGGGACCGGAGCGCCTGGTGCCCAGCCGCAGCCGCCGCGTCTGCCTCAACTGCCACAGTTCCGACACCACGTCGACGCCGACAGCCTTCCCCTGCTCAGCTGCCAGTGGCATCAGGCCCTGATCTGCCACGGCGACCATCTCACCCAGCGCTGTCCCTGCTGGATCGAACCGCTGCAGGCCAGCGGCGGCTGGTGCCCGGAAGCCGCCTGAGGCCCTCCTCGGCAGGGGGGCCTGGATAGGGTGGCTCCTGCCCCCAGCCGTCCGCATGGCCATCGTCCGCGCGCAGGGCCTCGGCAAGACCTACCGGGTGGCCGACAAGCAACCGGGCCTGGCCGGCACCCTGCGTCACTTCGTGAGCCGCCGCGAACGCACGATCCAGGCCGTGCGGGATGTGAGCTTCTCGATCGAACCTGGGGAGTTCGTCGGTTTCCTGGGGGCCAACGGCGCCGGCAAGACGACCACCCTCAAGATGCTCACCGGGCTGATCCACCCCACCAGCGGCACGGTGGAGGTGGCGGGCTCGGTCCCCCATCGCCGCCAGGCGGACTTCCTCGGCCGCATCACCCTGGTGATGGGCCAGAAACAGCAGCTGATCTGGGATCTGCCCCCCCTCGATTCCCTGCGGGTCAACGCCGCCGTCTACGGCATCGAGCCGGCGGAAAGTCGCCGCCGCATCGCCGAGCTGGCGGAGATGCTCGAACTGGGGGACGAACTGCGTCGGCCGGTGCGCAAGCTTTCCCTCGGCCAGCGGATGAAGGCGGAGCTGCTGGCGGCCCTGCTGCACCGTCCGGCCGTGCTCTTCCTCGATGAACCCACCCTGGGGCTGGATGTGAACGCCCAGGCGCGGGTGCGCAGCTTCCTGGCCGACTACAACCGCCGCTTCGGGGCCACCGTGCTGCTCACCAGCCACTACATGGCGGACATCACCGCCCTCTGCCCGCGGGTGTTGCTGATCCACGAAGGCCGGCTGTTCTATGACGGCAGCCTGGAGACGCTCACCCAGCGGCTGGCCCCCTGCCGCGAGGTGCGCCTCGAACTGCACCAGCCCATGGGCGCCGAGGCCTTCGCCAGCTATGGGGAGGTGGAGGCCATCGAGGGAAGGGAAGTGCGCCTGCTGATCCCGCGGGAGCGCCTCACCGAACAGGTGGGACGGCTGCTGGCCGATCTTGCTGTGGTCGACCTTTCCGTCTCCGACCCGCCGATCGAGGACATCATCGGGCGGCTCTTCCACCAGGGGGCCCTGGCATGAAAGTGGCCCACGCCCGGCGCATCGCGGCCGTGCTGCTCTCCAGCCAATACGCCTACATGCTGGAGTACCGGGCGGAGATCGTGCTCTGGGCGCTCTCGGGGGTGCTGCCCTTCATCATGCTGGGCCTCTGGAGCGCCGTCGATGCCGGCGATGGCCTGGGCATGAGCTCCCTGCAGCTGGCCCGCTACTTCCTGGCGGCCTTCGTGGTGCGGCAGTTCACGATCGTCTGGGTGATGTACACCTTCGAGGAGGACAACCTCAACGGTCGGCTGTCGCCCTACCTGCTGCAGCCGCTGCCCCTGGTCTGGCGCTACGTGGCCGCCCACCTGTCCGAGCAGGCCACCCGGCTGCCCTTCGTGGCGATGCTGGTGGGGCTGTTTTTCCTGCTCTATCCCGCCGCCTTCTGGTGGCCCTCTGTTTCGGCGGTGCTGCTGGCGGTGCTGGCCACCCTGGCCGCCTTCGCGCTGCGCTTCCTGATGCAGTTCACCCTGACGATGGTGTGCTTCTGGAGTGAGAGGGCCAGCGCCCTGGAACGGCTCCTCTACCTCCCCTACCTCTATCTCTCGGGCCTGGTGGCCCCCCTGGCCCTCTATCCCGAAGCGGTGCGGAACTTCGCCTTCTGGACCCCCTTTCCCTACATGATCGATGTGCCCGCCCGGATCCTGGCCGGTGAGCCGGTGGCGGTGGGCCCCAGCTTCGCGGCCATGGCCGCCTGGGCCGCCGTGCTGCTGCCGATCAACCTGCTGCTGTGGCGCCGGGGGCTGCGCCACTATTCGGCCATGGGGGCCTGATGGGGCGCTACTTCACCACCCTGCGGGTGTTCTGGATCGCCTCGCTGACGGCGGAGCTGGAATACAAGGCGAATTTTCTGATCGAGCTGGTGGCCACGGCCGGCAATCTGGTCGGCAGCCTCTTCGTGCTGTCGCTTTTCTATGGGCGCGGCCAGTCGCTGGGGGGCTGGAGCTGGGAAGCAGCCCTGGTGGTGCTGGGGGTCTACACCCTGCTGGAGGGCATCACCAGCACCCTGCTCCAGCCCAACCTGAGCACGATCGTGGCCCACGTGCGCACCGGCAGCCTCGATTTCGTGCTGCTCAAGCCGATCGACAGCCAGTTCTGGCTCTCGGCCCGCACCTTCTCCCCCTGGGGACTGCCCGGCATCGTCCTGGGGGCCGCCCTGATCGGCTTCGCCGCCTGGAAGGCCGGCGCCATCCCGGCGCCACTCACCCTGCTGGCGGCGGCCCTGATGCTGATCGCCAGCCTGATGATCCTCTACAGCCTCTGGTTCGTGCTGGCGGCCAGCAGCATCTGGTTCGTGAAGATCTGGAATGCCACCGAGGTGCTGCGCAGCGTGCTGGTGGCGGGCCGCTTTCCCGTGAGTGCCTTTCCCACCGGATTGCGTGCCTTCTTCACGTTCGTGGTGCCTGTGGCCTTCCTCACCACGGTGCCCGCCGAGGCGATCCTGGGGCAGGCCTCGGGCCCCTGGCTGCTGGCCGGTGGCGCCGTGGCCATGGCCTCGGTGGCGGTGAGCCGCTGGTTCTGGCAGTTCGCCCTGCGCTTCTACACCTCCGCCTCCAGCTGAATGGCGCCCCTCGAGCCCCTGCCCCTGGCGGCGCTGCCGGCCCTGCCCCCGCTGGCCCTGGCGGTGGTGGGCCATGTGGAGATGGTCAGCTTCATCGGCGTGGAGCACCTGCCGGCGGCCGGGGAGATCCTCCACGCCATTGATTTCTTTGAGTGTCCCGCCGGGGGCGGAGCCGTTGTGGCGGTGCAGATGGCCCGCCTCACGGGCCGGCGCGTCCCGTTCTTCACCGCCCTGGGCCAGGACGAGGCCGGCCGGCGGGCCGCTTCGGAACTCGAGGCCCTGGGGCTGGAGCTGCACATTGCCTGGCGGGAGGCCCCGACCCGGCGGGGGATCACCTTCATCGACGCCGGCGGCGAGCGCACGATCACGGTGATCGGTGAACGGCTGATGCCCATGGGCGTCGACGGGTTGCCATGGGACCGCCTGGGCCGGGCCGACGGGGTGTTCGTCACCGCCACCGATGCCTGCGGCCTGCGCCTGGCCCGGCGGGCCCGGGTGCTGGCCGCCACACCGCGGCTGCGCCTGCCGGTCCTGAACGCGGCAGGGGTGACCCTCGACGCCCTGATCGGCAGCGCCACCGACCCCGGCGAGGCCTACCGGACGGGGGATCTGGATCCAGCGCCCCGGCTCTGGATCGGCACCGAGGCGGAAAAGGGCGGGGTGCTGACCCCCGGCGGCCGCTATGCCGCCGTACGACGCCAGGCGCCGGTGCTGGATGCCTACGGCGCCGGCGACAGTTTCGCCGCCGGCGTCACCACGGCCCTGGCCGCCGGCTGGAGCCTGCGGGAGGCGATCAGTCTGGGGGCCCACTGCGGCGCGGCCTGCCTGGACGGGCGCGGGCCCTATGCGGCGCAGCTGCAGCGGAAGGGGATGGAGGGACACACCGACGGCGGTGATCCGTCAGCCTGAACAGCAGAACACGGGTCCCCTTGAGCGACTCCACCACCACGCCTCGCCCCCTGCCCCGCACGCCGGCGCTGAGTGGGGTGTTCGAAACCCTGGCCTTCTTCCGGGATCCGGAGTTTGCCACCCACCGGTTCCGTCGCTACGGCGACCTGTGGGAAACGCGCCTTCTGGGCCAGCGCACCGTGTTCGTGCGCGGCGCCGCTGCCGTGGAGGATCTCTTCGCCCAGGGCGACGGCCTGGAGGGGTGGTGGCCGGTGAGCGTGCGCCACCTGCTCGGTCCCCTCTCCCTGGCCAACCGCCAGGGGCCAGACCACAAGGCAAGACGGCGGGTGGTGGGCCAGCTGTTCACCGCCGCCGCCCTGCGCCGCTATGCCCCGGCCATCGTGGCGCTGGTCGACGACCTGTGCCGGGAGCTGGCGGCCTGCGGAGAGCCCGTGCCGCTGGCAGGCAGGCTGCGGCGCTTCGCCTTCGCCGTGATCGCCTGCAGCGTGCTGGGCCTGGATGCCCAGGAACGGGATGGCCTGTTCCTGGACTTCGAAGCCTGGAGCCACGGGCTCTTCTCCGTGCCGCTGGCCCTGCCCGGCAGCCCCTATGCCCGCGCCCAGCAGGCCCGGCGGCGCCTGCTCGCGCGCATGGGCAACGTGCTGCTCCGTGCCCAGGAGGCGGCGGCAGCCGGTCAGCCGACCTCCACGGGTGGCCTGGACCTGCTGGCCGGCGGGCTGGACGAGGCCGGGCTGCCGCTGAGCGACGAGGACGTGGTGGACCAGCTCCTGCTGCTGCTGTTCGCGGGCTACGAGACCACGGCCTCCACCCTGGTGTGCCTGCTGATGAGCCTGCTGCAGCACCCCGCCGAACTGGCCTGGCTGCAGGAGGAACTGGACGGACTGACCTGGCCGCCGCGGGCGGCTGACGCGGCCACGGCCTTCGACCCGACACGGGCGCCGCGTCTGGATGCGGTGGTGAAGGAGGTGATGCGGCTGATCCCGCCGGTCGGCGGTTTCTTCCGCCGCACCACCCACCCCATCAACCTGGCGGGGGTGGCGATTCCGGCGGCAAGGGTGGTGCAGGTGAGCATCGCCGCCACCCATCGGCTCGGGGCTCCGGCCGAGGATCTCGAAGCCTTCAGGCCCCAGCGCCATCTGGACGCCGGAGGCTGCGGCGCCCTGCTGCTTCCCTACGGGGGCGGCGAGCGGGTCTGCCTGGGAAAGTCCCTGGCGGAACTGGAGATCCGCCTGCTGGCGGTGGGCCTGCTCAAGCAGCTCCAGCTGCGGCTGGAGGCCGATCAGGACCTGGGCCTGACGATCATTCCAACCCCCTCGCCGAGGGACGGCCTGCGGGTGAAGGTCAGCCGGCGCTGACCCGAAGCAGCAGCCGGTTCCCCTCCGGATCGGCCAGCCAGGCCTTGGCGCCGAAGGCTTCCTGTCGCGGCGGTTCCGCCGCCGAGGCCCCAAGGGCCAGCACCAGGGACCGGCTTGGGGAGGAAAAACTCATCGGGGTCAGGTTCCCACTGCGGGGCTCCGGCTCGCCACCATGGCGTTCAAAGGATCCCCAGGGCCATGGCGGTGCAGGTGCTCAACGCGGCGGAGCGGCGCAAGCTGGATGACTCCGACGACGCGCTGTTCTATGCCGAGCCTCGCTTCGTGCAGCACCTCGACGGCGCCTTCCGCCGCCGGCTCACGGCGCTGTATCGGGAGCGGATCCCCCCCTGCGCAGTGGTGCTGGATCTGATGAGCAGCTGGGTGAGTCACCTGCCGGAGGACATCCGCTACGAGGAGGTGATCGGCCACGGCCTCAACAAAGCCGAACTGGCGGCGAACCCCCGCCTGGATCGGCACTGGCTGCAGAACCTCAACCAGGACCAGCGCCTTCCCCTGGAAACGGCCAGCATGGATGCGGTACTGATGGTGGCCGGCTGGCAGTACCTGCAGCGGCCCGAACCGGTGGCGGCCGAGTTGCTGCGGGTGGTGCGCCCGGGCGGCCAGGTGATCGTGGCCTTCTCCAACCGGATGTTCTTCCAGAAGGCGCCCCAGGTCTGGACCGATGGCAGCGACAGGGATCACCTCGCCTACGTGAGCAGGGTGCTGCAGGCCCAGGGCTGGCCGGCTCCGCAACTGATCGCCGAGCCGACGCGGGCAGAGGGTCCCCTGGGCTGGCTGGGGGGACAGGGGGATCCGTTCTTTGCCGTGGTGGCCGAAAAGCCGACCCCGTAGGTCCGTCCCTCCCGATGCCGGTCACCAAGCCCATGCCAGACCCAGAGGCGTCCCTCCCTCCCTGGCGCCCGCTGCTGCGCAGCGCCCTGGACAAGCAGGGACGCTCCCCCCAGGCCCGCTGGCTGCAGCTGGCCAGCCTGGCCGAAGACGGCACCCCCCGGGTACGCACGCTGGTGTTCCGTTGCTGGGCCGGGGCGACGGTTCTCGACCTGCTCACCGACCGCCGCAGCGCCAAGAGCGGCGAACTGAAGGGACTGGCGCCGCTGGAACTCTGCTGGGTGCTCCCCAGGGCCCGCAGTCAGTTCCGCCTGAGGGGCCATCGGCTCCAGCTCGACGACGGGGACGAACAGCGCGCCCTGGCGTTCCACTGGCAGGCCCTCACCCCCAGGGGCCGTGCCCTCTGGGGCTGGCCGGCCCCGGGCGAGCCCCTGCAGCCGGAAGGGCCGTTCCCCAGGGAACTGGAGGACGACGCGCCGAGGCCCGAGCACTTCGAGCTGCTGCGGGTGCAGCTGCAGCGGGTGGAACTGCTGGAGTTGCTGGGTCACCCCCACCGGCGCCGTTGCTGGAGAGCGGACAACGGCTGGCAGGAGGAGGGGCTTAATCCATGAGGAGCCGCGACGGGCGCCACGGCCACGATTAACAGATCTTTACATTAGATTGGATGAAAGTGAGAGACCCATGCTCGAAGCCCTGTTTCCCATCGTTTATCTGGTCAGCTTCGCGGTGATCGCCGGTGGCGCCTTCGCCCTGATGACCCAGAACCTGCGCCAAGCAGCCGCCGCACCCTCGCCGCGGCGACGCCATCCCGAAGCTCCCGCCCACGGAGAAGAAGTCCTCTACGTGGACCTCAGCCGCGAGCGGCTCGAGCAGCTCTACGAACAGGCCAGCTGAGGCCATCGCTTCATCCCGGAAACACGGTGATGCTGGCGCTCTCCCGGTAGGTGTCGTCCGCCATGCTGTCTACCCGGAAGGAGGTCCAGGTCGCGAACGGTTCAGGATCACTGGCGGCCACCGGCCACTCGATCCGCCGGCTCTGGTAGGTCAGGCCGACGCATGTCAGGGATTGGTTGTCCGCCATCAGGGACCACAGCAGCTGCAGGTCGCTGCGCGCATAGGCGATCCTTTCCTCCTGAACACAGGGATCGGCCGGATACCCGGGAGCCAGCTCAAGTTTTCGCTGGCTCTCCCAGCAGAGGTAATCGCCGTTTTCGGTGGGATAGAACCAGCAGGTTTCGTTGTCGGCATGCCGCAGGGAGAACTGGTCGAGGCAGCGGATCGCCTGGATCTGGAGGCGATCGGGAGGATGGGCGCTGTGTCCGTGCAGCGCAGGGCCGCTGAGTTCGTAGGCCCCCAGCCAGAGGGAGCGCGGCTCCAGATGGGGCACCACCGCATCGCAGATCAGACGGCGCGCTGGCTCTGATTCAGCGGACGGGGCCGGAGACCCGGCCGGGCAGGAATCGGTTCGGATGGGCTCGAAGGGGTCGGCCCCACTGACATTGGCCTGGCCGGAGGTGACCAGGTCGTCAAGGCTCCGGGCCTCCTCGGCTGGCACACGGAACATGCGCAGGGCCATCCCGCTGGCGACCCCCAGGCGCTGGGCCGCCTGGATGTCCTCCCAGGACGCCCCATCGCCCGGGAGTGCTCCCTCAGGGGCCAGAACAAAGACGAGAGCGTGCGCCATGGTGGAAGAAGGTGAACGCTGCAGACATCAAAGCCCGGATGGAAGAACCACCCGGGCCGATGCTTACGAACCTTGCGTGGGGATCAACCCAGGCCGATCTGGGCAAGGATGCCCTGGCCGGTGAGGATCTCGGTGCCGAGGCCGATCACGAAGCCGAGCATGGCAAGGCGGCCGTTCCAGGTTTCAGCGAAGGCGACGAAGCCGAAGCGGGTAGTGGATTCGGTCATGGAAGGAGTTGGTTGCGAAACTTGAAGGAAGCGTAACCGATCGTGAAGCCTTGTAACGGTCGTCATTGATGCCGTCGGCGACCCAGGGGTTCGATCCATTCCTCCAGGAAGCCATCCGCAGGCGTTTCGGAGCCGTGCTCGGCCGAAGTCGCCAGGCGACAGCCCAGCTGGATGTCGCCCTGATCCAGCAGCCGCCCAAGCCGCAGGGCGGTGGCTTCCTCCAGACGGGAGAACCGGTCCTGCCCATGGGTGAGCCAGGAGAGTTCGGTGGGGGTGATGATCCCCGTGGACAGGGATTCGAGATAGAGCTCACCGACCGTCATCACTGATGTAACGAAGCATGAAGAGTCTGGCGCGCGCCGCTGGGGATCGCGGAGCAGCCCCGGAGCAGGGGCCTGCGCGCCCGCTGGGGTCATTCCTTTACAATTCTTTAGACGTTCCTCGGGGCGGGTCGGCTGACCCGTCCTTTTTTTTGGCCGCTTCCTCTGTCCATCGGAGCAGGATGGGTGTTCCGTCGAGGGGAAGACCATGGATACCGAGGTGGTGCTGCCCCTGGCCGGGGCGGCCGTGCTGATCGTGATGGTGGTGGTGGGTGTGGTGGTGGTGGTGCTGCGGCCCAGCGATCTGCCGAAGCGCTGAACGCGCTCCCTAGCCTGCGGCGATGGCACTGCAGGTGGTCTGGTTCAAGCGCGATCTGCGCCTCCACGACCATCGCCCCCTGGTCGAGGCCGCCCTGCGCGGCCCGGTGCTTCCCCTGTACGTGGCGGAACCGGAGCTGTGGCAGCGTCCGGACAGTTCAGCCCGGCAGTGGAGCTTCTGCTGTGAGGCGCTGCAGGAGCTGCGGCAGGAACTGGCTGGTCTGGGCCAACCCCTGGTGGTTCGCGTTGGTGAGGTGGTGGCCGTGCTCGAGGCCGCCCATCGGCGCCATGGCATCGCCGCCCTCTGGAGCCACCAGGAGACCGGCAACCTCTGGACCTACGGGCGGGACCGGCGGGTGGCCGCCTGGGCAAGGGACCGGGGGATCCCCTGGCGGGAGTGCACCAGCTTCGGGGTGATCCGGGGGCTGAAGGAGCGCCGCGGCTGGGCCCGGGCCTGGGAGGTGCGCATGGGCGAACCGCTGCTGGCCGCTCCGGACGCCTTGCCTCCCCTGGCCGGAGTCCAGCCCAGGGAACTGCCCGCCGCCAGCGATCTGGGCCTGGCGGCGGACCCCTGCCCGGGGCGGCAACCGGGCGGGCGGCGCGCCGGCCTGGAGCTGCTGGATGGGTTCCTGCAGCAGCGGGGACGGGGCTATCACCACCAGCTCTCCAGTCCCCTGACGGCCTTCGAGGCCTGCTCGCGGCTGTCGCCCCACCTGGCCTGGGGCACCCTCTCCCTGGGGGAGGTGGTGCAGCGGACCCGCAGCCGACGGGCGGCCCTGGCGGAACGGCCTGCGACGGCCACCGCCGGCTGGCCCCGGGCGCTGGACGCCTTCCTCTCGCGCCTCCACTGGCACTGCCATTTCATCCAGAAGCTGGAGAGCCAGCCCTCGATCGAGATCCTCGAGCTCCATCCCGCCACCCGGGGCCTGCGCTGCACCGATCCCGGACGGCTGGCGGCCTGGAGCCACGGACGCACGGGAGTGCCGTTCGTGGACGCCTGCATGCGCGCCCTAAGGGCCAGCGGCTGGATCAACTTCCGCATGCGGGCGATGCTGCTGTCGTTCGCCAGCCATCACCTCTGGATCGACTGGCGCGACAGCGGTCTGCACCTGGCCCGCCAGTTCGTGGACTACGAGCCCGGCATCCACTGGAGCCAGTGCCAGATGCAGAGCGGCACCACGGGCATCAACACGATCCGGATCTACAACCCGATCAAGCAGGGCCTCGACCACGACCCGGAGGGTCTCTTCCTGGCCCGATGGCTGCCGGAACTGGCCGGGGTGCCCGCCGTCTGGCGGCATGAGCCCTGGCGGATGGATCCCGCCACCCAGGAGGCCAGCGGTTGCTGCATCGGCCGCGACTACCCCGCCCCGATCGTGGAGGTGGCCGCCGCCGCCCGTGAGGCCCGCGAGCGGCTCTGGGGCCTGCGGCGCCAACCCGGCTTCGGCGCGGCCGCGGACGCGATCCAGGCACGGCATGGCTCCCGGCGATCCGGCCTGCCACCCTCCGGCAGAGGCGGCCGCCGCCGGCGCCAGCGGATCGGTGATGGTCAGCTCGAACTGGATCTGGGCATGCTCCTCTCCCCTGGCCAGGAGACAGACCGGAGGAGCAGCGCCACCCCGCGGGAAGCGCTTCACGTTCCGTTACCTGAAGCGGCAGAATCTTCATAATTCTCCTGCCGCCATGACCACTTCGCTCCTGCTCGAGATCTTTGCGGGCTTCTTCACCGCCTTCATGACGCTCTGGATGATCGCCCTCAACCGTCCCCGGGAGGTCGACGTCCTCGGCCCCTCCACATCCCAGCCGAGCTTCGTGCGACCCCCGTTGGCAGCCCTTCGCCAGGGGCTGGAGCACTACTTCCTGCGCGAGGGGCGCCTCGCCAACATCGGCCTGCTGCTGCTGCGCCTGGCGATCGGCTTGATGATGATCCATCACGGCCAGGACAAGCTGGCCAACCCGCAATCCTTCGCCGACAACTACGTGGTGCCCCTGCACCTGCCCTTTCCCCTGTTTCTCGCCTCTATGGCGGGGTACTCGGAGATCCTGGGCAGCTGGCTGCTGATCCTCGGCCTGCTCTCGCCCCTGGGAGCCCTGGCCCTCACCGGCACCATGACCGTGGCCGCCTACCACCACATCCTCACCAGCGGGCTCAACATCTACGTGCTTGAGCTGGTGGTGCTCTATCTCGGCGGCAGCCTGGCCCTGCTGCTGCTGGGCCCGGGCCGCTATTCCTTCGATGCCGGCATCCTGGCTGGGTTGCTGGCCGGCTCCGGCGACGCCGCCGCCGCCGCCGACGCCAGTGAAGCAGCCAGCACCGACAGGTCCGCCTCCTACGGCATGCTCCCAGAAGCAAGCTGAGCCCGCTCACCGGAGCCGGTGGGCCCGTGGGTCCTGCCCCTGGACTCCGGATCGATCAGGTGGTGGCAGGCTGGAGCTCAGGCTCCATCAACCCCATGACCCGCGAGCACGACCCCTTCCGCATTCCCCGCGCCGGCTGGGAAGCCGCCCCGCTGGCGGGGCTGGCCTCGGTGGATCTCAACCAAAACGGCGGTGCCTTCACCGGCGGCGAGTTCTTCTCGGAATCCACCGTCGGCGGGGTGCTGCTGTATGCCACCTACCAGGCCCTGCTCACGGCCCTGCGCACCGAGGCCCTGCGCAAACGAGGCGAGATCGACCGGCTCACCCAGGTGCGGCTGGTGCTGACTACGAGCCTGGAATCCGCCAAAACCGGGGTGGCCGTTGGTGCCGTGCTCTCGGTGGTGCTGCTGATCTTCCCCTGGCTGGCGGCACCGATGGCGCTCATGGGGGTGGTGGGCAGTGCCAAGGTCTCCCTGGATCTGTTCCATGCCTTCTGGGACGGCCTCGACGAGGAGCAGAAGCTTGAGGTCACCGTGGCCGCCCACGAAGCAGGCATCAGCCTGCGCAGCTTCTTCGCCCATGCATCACAAGGCGTGGGCACGGTGGCAGGCTGACGGACCCGGGGGGCGATCCAGCGCGGCCACCCCAGCGGCGTCAGCCCCTCAGTTCCCGCCGAACAGCTGCTGCAGCAACCCCCCCAGGGCCTGACCAAGGGATTCGGCGTCGCTGCCCTGCAGCACCTGTCCATTGGCGTCCACCGGCTGCATGGCCTGATTCAGCTGGGCCGTGGTGGCCTGAGCGGAGCTTCTGAAGTTCAGATTGAAGACGTTGCTCCAGCCGAGCTGGAGGGTGGTTCTGTACGCGTCGGCATTGACGTTGGATTCGACAGCGGCCGTGGAGCCGTTCGGCAACTGGATGCTCCAGGGGTTGTTGCCCTGGGCCGTGAACCGGATCGTGCGCAACTGGTTGGATGTCGGCAGCCTGTCGAAGGTGAACGCCAGGGTCTTGGAGCCGTTGCCGTTGTTCTGAACGATCTCGTAGCGACAGGCGCCGTCGTAGATGGAGACCCCCGCATTCGTCCAGGTGCAGGTGCCGCTCTGGCGGGTGCGGGTGAACGGGGGACGGAAGCTGTTGGAGGATGGCCTGCCGGGGTTCATGCCGTTGCCCTGTCCCCAGGAGGACCCGGCACCACCGATCACCGTGCCCTGGCCTCCCGGGACCCCAGTGCCGGGATTGGAGCCGAACACCCAGGGATTCAGCCGTGGATCGAACGTGGTGCGCTGGCGGTTCGTCCAGCAGCCCCTCATGCTGAAGTTGCAGTAGCGACCGTCGGCGAAGGTGACATCGACGATCGGATTGTTGACCAGGTTGTTCTCCAGATTTCGGCGCGCCCGCCGGCCGAATTCCTGCTCCGTCTCGATCAAGGCAGCACCACCGGCGTTGAAACAGACGCTCACGGAGCTGTCGCAGATCACCCCCCGGGCCGGAAAGGACAGGGAACCATTGCCCTGCTGGCCGAAGCCGGGCCTCGTCATCCCCCCCCCGGTGCCCCAGGGGTTGTTTCCCTGGGCGAGGGCCGCGGGAGGATGGAACAGGGCCGGAGTGACGATGCCAAGGAAAGCAATCCTGAGGAGGAACGTCTTCATCGCCAGATCAATCACTTTTCCTGATGCTATCAGCCAAGGCATTTCATCTTCTTTCGGCCGTCAGACGTCCGGCACTGAGGAAGAAGAATCATGTACGAATGTGACCTGCAAACATCTTCTGTGTCATCCCTTGCAGCCGATTCGCAGCGTGATGGGAGCAGGTGGGGGGGGCACGAAGATCCAGGCCGGCGGTGGGCCTGAAACCCATGCACCGCCCCCTGCGGCGATGCCGTTTTCTAGGGCTGGCCGCCATGGGCGCCGGTGAGGAGGTGCGGATCCGGCTGGCCTTCGGCGACTTCCCCGGCCGCACCGTGGACCACTGCCCCAACCTTGATCACGAGGAGCTGGGAATGATGGGCGTGCTGGAGATCAAGACCTGAAAGGTCCAGGGCGGGAAGGCCCCTGACCTCACTCCGCCTCGAGGCTGCCGCGCACCATGTTCATGCCGCAGTGAAAGGGATAGGTGCCCGGCCGGCTGGGCAACAACTCGATGCTGGTGGTGGCCCCCAGGGGAAGATCGAGGGTCCGCTGGAAGTCGGGAAAGATCACCTGGGCCACGCAGCCGCTGGGATCGGTGCGGTGAAACCGCAGCCGCACGGGGCGGCCGGCCTTCACTCGGATGCGCGAGGGGGCGTAGCCCCCTTCCACCGTGATGGTGATCTCCTGCATCCCCTGCTCCCCGTCGGAGGCCATCACGCCACCGCCATGGCGGCCCAGGAACCACCAGAGCTCAGCGGCGATCATGGCCAGGCCCGCCACCACCACCAGCGCCTGCAGCGCCGCAGGCTGGGGGATGGTGCGCCACTGGGGCGCGGCGACGGCAAGGCCGATCATGCCGGCGACTCCACGGGAAGGGGGGCGGAGCGGAAGCCCCGCAACCGCAGGGCGTTGGTCACCACCGACACCGAGCTGAAGGCCATCGCCCCCCCCGCGATCATCGGGCTGAGCAGCCAGCCGGTGAGGGGGAAGAGCAGGCCGGCGGCGATCGGGATCCCCGCCACGTTGTAGGCGAAGGCAAAGAACAGGTTCTGGCGGATCGTGGCCATGGCGGCGCGGCTGAGTTCGATCGCCGCCGGCACGCCGCCCAGATGGCCCGAAAGCAGGGTGATGTCACTGGCGGCGATGGCCACGTCGGTGCCCGTGCCCATGGCGATGCCCACATCGGCCTGGGCGAGGGCGGGCGCGTCGTTGATGCCGTCGCCCACCATCGCCACCGCCCCCTTCCCCTGCTCCTGCAGCTGCCGCACCACCGCGGCCTTGTCGGCTGGTCTCACCTCGGCGATCACCCGAGCGATGCCCACCGCGGCGCCCACCACCTCGGCAGTGCGACGGGCGTCACCGCTGAGCAGCACCACCTCCAGACCCAGCCGGCACAGGGCGGCGACGGCGGCGCGGGCCTCCGGCTTGATCGGATCGGCGATGCCGAAGCAGGCCTCGATGCGTCCGTCGACCACGACGACAGCCACACTGCGGGCGGCCCGCTCCAGCCGGGCCACCACCGGATCGAGAGGGGTGGTGTCCATGCCGGTTTCCGCCAGCCAGCGGGGGCTGCCTACCTGCACCTCCCTCCCGGCCACCGTGGCCCGAACGCCGCGGCCGGCCTGGGCATCGAAGGCCACCACGGCCGGCGCGTCCTGGGCACCGGCGCGGCTGGCGGCGTAGGCCACGATCGCTTCGGCCAGGGGGTGCTCGGAGCGGGACTCCACCGCCGCCACCATGGCCAGGAGGGACTGGATCGGCAGCGCACCTCCGGAGAGGCTCTCGAAATCGGTCACCGCAGGCTGGCCACGGGTGAGGGTGCCGGTCTTGTCGAGCACGATGGTGCGCAGCTGGCCGGCCGTCTCGAGGGCTTCGGCGCTGCGGAAGATCAGGCCGTTCTCGGCGCCCTTGCCGGAGGCCACCATGATCGCGGTGGGGGTGGCCAGTCCCAGGGCGCAGGGACAAGCGATCACCAGAACACT
This sequence comes from Cyanobium sp. CZS25K, assembly GCA_030373325.1. Taxonomy (GTDB): domain Bacteria; phylum Cyanobacteriota; class Cyanobacteriia; order PCC-6307; family Cyanobiaceae; genus Cyanobium. The sequence goes on from JAUCZB010000005.1 coordinate 55,247, forward strand.
CACCAGGAAGAGCATGGCCAGCACCCCGTTGCCGCTGACCAGGAACCACAGCACGAAGGCCGCGATGGCGATGGCGATCACCACAGGCACAAACCAGCCCACCACCTGATCGGCCAGCCGCTGCACCTGGGTGTGGGAGCTCTGGGCCTGGCGCACCAACTCGACGATCCGTGCCAGCACCGTGTCGCCCCCCACCCGCGAAACCCGGAAGGTGAAGCTGCCACTGCGGTTCATGGAGGCACCGATCACCGCATCCCCCGGGGCCTTGGCCACCGGCGTCGGCTCGCCCGTGAGCATCGATTCCTCCACCCAGGAACGGCCCTCCACCACCACCCCGTCGAGGGGCAACGTCTCGCCGGGGCGCACCTGCACCCGGTCGCCCACCACCACCTTCGACACGGGGATCTCGCTGACCACCCCGTCCCGGAGCACCCGGGCCGTGGGGGGCTGCAGCTGGAGCAGGCGGCGGATCGCCTCGGAGGTCTGGCCGCGGGCTCGGGCCTCCAGCAGCCGGCCCAGCAGCACCAGGGTGAGGATCACCGCGGCGGTTTCGTAATACACATCCGCCGGCAGTCCCTCGGCGGTGAGCACCCCCGGGAACGCGGTGGCCAGCAGCGAAGCCAGCCAGGCGACGCCGGTGCCGCAAGCCACCAGGGTGTTCATGTCGGCGGAATGGCGGCGGAAGGCCAGCCAGGCGCCGGAGAAGAACTCCCGGCCACACCAGAACAGGACCGGGGAACTCAGCAGCAGTTGGCTCCAGGGGCTGGTGAACCAGCCCGGCAGCCAGGGAAGGTGGGCACCACCCAGCATGTGGGGCAGGCTGCTGACCATCACCAGCAGTGTGAGTACGGCCGCCACCGACAGCTTGCGGCGCAGCACGGTGAGCTCATGGGCCAGCTCCCGTTCCATGCCCATCGCGCTACCGCCCGCCGGCTCGGGGTGACAGCAGGAGGGGCCGGTGGGGGAGGAGGTGCTCATCGCGGGGATGACGGAAGGGGTCCGGTGGATTCAGCGTATGGTCTCCCCTCCGCTGGAGAGTCAACCCATGGGATCACCCCGCAACCTCCCCGCCAGGCCTCCCCAGTCGGCTGGGGCCTGGCCGTCTTCAGCCGTGATGCAGCAGGGCACCGAGACCCAGCTGCTGGAGGATTCCCTGGCCTGAGAGGGCCTCGACCATCGGACCGATGACGAATCCGAGCATCGCCGGGCGCCCGTTCAGGAGCTCGGCGCGGGGGTGGCAGCCCCAGCCGCTGTCGCTGCCAGGACGGGCCCGGTACATGGGCGGCTCAATCACCCGCGGATCAAGACGTTCCGAGCCTTCGGAATCCCACCTGCCGCCTTCCGACTCGGCATAGTGATTGACAGGTCTCTTTTCTGGGGTGGTGGTAGGAACTGACCTGGCGATTCATCCTTTTTGAAGTGTTTAATATGGTCAGGCGCCTTCTTCCTTTCTCAACCATAGGTGAAGAATGTGATGGTCAACCTCCTGCAGCACATCTGCGCTGGCTTCAGGCGGATTCCCACTGCTTCGGATCAGTCAGGAGCGGCACATGCAGGCCCGACAGGGTGAAACCCGTACGCCACTCAGGCTGGTCCGCGATCCACCCATCCCGGCAGGAGGGCGAGGCTGAGGAGAACCCTAGGTTGAAGGTGTGGGCACGAGCGAGGCCTGGATGCGTCTGCAGGAACAGGCCCAGAACCTGCTGGATCGGCTCAGCCTGAGCGAGAAGCTCGGCCTGCTGGATGGCGACACCCCGTTCTGGGGGGGCATGGTGGACATTGCACTCCACGACTCCTCCCACCGCCGCCCCTGGCCAGCCGGCGTCGTCCGACGTCTGGGAATCGGCGGTCTGCACTTCGTCGATGGTCCCCGTGGGGTGGTGCTGGAGGGGGGCGCCACCACCTTTCCGGCCCCCATCGCCCGCGGTGCCAGCTGGGACGTGGATCTGGAGGAACGCATCGGCGAGGCCATGGGGCGCGAGGCGCGCTCCTTCGGGGCCAACCTGTTCGGCGGCGTGTGCGTGAATCTGCTGCGCCATCCGGGCTGGGGCCGGGCCCAGGAGACCTTCGGCGAGGACCCTGTGCATGTGGGCGCGATGGGGGCCGCCATGAGCAGGGGGGTGCAGCGCCATGCCATCGCCTGCGTCAAGCATTTCGCCCTCAACTCGATCGACAGCGCCCGCTTCCGGGTGGATGTGGGCGCCAGTGAGCGGGTGCTGCAGGAGCTCTACCTGCCCCAGTTCCGCGATTGCGTGGAGGCCGGAGCCCTGGCGGTGATGAGCGCCTACAACAGCGTCAACGGCGACTGGTGCGGCCAGCATCCCCATCTGCTGACGGAGATTCTCAAACAACGCTGGGGATTCCGCGGCTTCGTGCTCACCGACTTCATCTTCGGGATTCGCGACGGAGCGGCCGCCCTCAAGGCCGGCCAGGACCTGGAGATGCCCTTCCGGATGATCTTCGAAGCCTCCCTTCCGGCGGCGCTGGCCAGGGGCCAGGTTCCGATGGAACGGATCGATGACGCCGTGCTGCGGCTGCTGCGGGCCCAGCAGTCCGTGCCGGAGGGCCCCTATGCGGTGGCGCTGCGCGGCTGCACCGAGCACCGGGCCCTGGCGCGCGAAGCGGCCATCCGCTCGATCGTGCTGCTCCGGAACGCCGGTGCCGTGCTGCCCCTCACCGGGATCAACTCCCTGGCGGTGGTCGGTCCGCTGGCGGACACTGCCAACCTGGGGGACCGCGGCTCCTCCGACACCCGGCCCGCACCGGGATCGGTGGTGACCCCCCTGGCCGGCCTGCGGGCCGCCGCCCCCGAGATCAGCCTGCACCACGCCGATGGCAGCGATCTGGCCACGGCCACGGCGCTGGCGGCCCGCAGCGATGCGGCCCTGGTGGTGGTAGGTCTGGACTGGCGCCACGAGGGGGAACACATCCACCCCGGCGACCTGGCCCCGATCCTGCGCCAGGCCCCCCCGCCCGATGGCCTGCTGCGTCTGTTCGGCCGCCGCCTGGTGATGCCGTTGTGGTCCCCGGTGGCTGCCACGATCGCCGCGGCGACGCGCCTCGGTTCGGCCCGTCCGGGGGGCTCCTTCGCCTCGGGCGATCGCACCGAACTCCAGCTCGACCCGCAACAGGAGGCCCTGATCCTGGCGGTCGCCGCCGCCAACCCCCGCACGGTGGTGGTGCTGATGGGGGGCGGGGCGATCCTGTGCGAGGCCTGGCGTCAGCGGGTGCCGGGCCTGCTGATGCTCTGGTACCCCGGAGAGCAGGGGGGCGCGGCCCTCGCCGACGTGCTGCTGGGCAGGGTGTCGCCCTCCGGCCGGATGCCCTACGCGGTGCCCACCGATCCCAGCCACCTGCCGCCATTCGATCCCCGGGCCCGGCAGGTCACCTACGACCTGTGGCACGGCTACCGGCGGCTGGCGCGCAGCGGCCACCCGGCGGCCTTCCCCTTCGGTTTCGGCCTCTCCTACAGCTCGTTCAGCCATGCCGATCCTGCCGTTGAGCTGTTGCCGGACACCTCGGGGCCGGATCCCTCAGCGGCAGAACCCCACAGGGCTGATTCCGTGCGGCTCAGGGTGACGGTGACCAACACCGGGCCCATGGCCGCCGCCGAGGTGGTGGAGATCTACGCCGAACCGCCTGGCCGGGCCGTGGAGCGCCCGGCCAGGTTCCTGGTGGGGTTCACCCGGGTGAGCCTGGAGCCCGACCAGAGCGAGCCTGTGGCGGTGGAGTTTCCCTTGCGGCGCCTGGCCTGGTTCGATGCGGCCCGCGACGCGTTCGTGCTCGAGGGCGGCCGTCACCGGCTGGTGGTGGCACGCCACGCCGAGGACGAAGGGATCGGGGTGGACCTCATGCTGGAGAGCGCCGTGGTGGGCCGTTGAGGCCTCAGCGATGGCCGGCGCGGCGGCTGAGGTGCTGGAGGGTGTGCTGCACCCGGATGTGGTTATAGCGCTGCAACCAGACAAAGGGCAGGTTGAACAGGGTCGCGAAGATCAGATTGATCAGCACCCCCGCCGGCGGCAGCCACAGGGCCGTGACGATCCAGAACGGCCAGAGCGCCAGATGCACCAGCTCGGCGCGACGGGTTTCCTCCAGCAGGCGCTGCAGGGTGGGGCGATCGCGGCCCACCAGGCTGTTCTTGGCCACCCCGCCGGGGAAGGCCGTGCCGGCATCGGGCAGCAGGGCTTTCCAGCGGCGGATGGCGAGCCGCTGCTCGAAGCCCCGTTTGCCTTCCGGCCAAGGGCGTCGCCCCGTCAGCCAGGTGTCGTGATCCAGGGCCGACCGGGGCAGCCGGTGGGCCAGCCAGCCGATCAGCACCGACCACAGCAACCAGCCCGCGGCGCAGGCCAGCACCGCTAGCGCGTCGGAAACCGCCTGCCCTTCCATTCGATCGTGCCCCGCTCGAGATTCAGGATCGCCAGAACGAACACCCCCAGAAAGAAGAGCACGGGAATCGGAAAGATCAGGCAGATCCAGCCGAAGTCACCGATCCGGCGGGTGACCACCAGCAGCTGCACGGCAAAGGCGATGTAGAGCAGCAGGTTGGGCAGCACGGAAGCATCCCCCAGCATCGGCCAGCCCAGCAGGGAGGCGGGCAGGCACCAGGCCGCCCAGAACAGACCGGAGAGCCACAGGATCACGCCGAGCATCCACAGCCAGCGCACCTCCCCGGCGGCGGTGGCGAAGTTCTTGGCGAAGCCCACCACCATGTCCTTCAGGCCCCCGGGATACATGCGGTAGTCGAGCAGCCCCTGGCCGATGTAGGCGCTCACCGGCAGACCCGCCTGCTCGTAGAGGTGGCCCAGAAACCAGTCCTCCACCACCTTGCCGGCCACCGCCGCATGGCCACCGATGCGCTCGTAGTCGCTGCGGCTGGTGGCCATGGCCGGACCGAAGGCCACCCCGCAGCCCGCGCCTATCGGCACCGCCATCAGTCCCACCAGGTTGAACAGCACCGAGAGCAGCTCGTAGGGCTTCTCGGTGCGATGGAAGGGTTGCACCGAAACCAGGCCACCCAGCTCCTGCCGGGTGGCCACGAGGTGCTGCAGGAACGCGGGGTGGGGTTCGGTGTCGGCGTCGAGGAAGACCAGGGTCTCCCCCCGGCTGGCGCGGACGCCGTGGTGCAGGGCCCAGGTCTTGCCGCACCAGCCCTCGGCCAGGGGCGGCGGACGCATCACCGTGACCCCGGCGGCGGCGGCGATGGCGCCGGTGCGGTCGTCGGAGTGGTCGTCGATCACGATCACCTCTTGCGGGGGAAGGCTCTGGAGCCGCAAGGCGGAGAGCAGCTTCGGCAGGGTGAGTTCCTCGTTGCGGGCCGGAATCAGCACCGACAGCGTCGGCTGGCCCTGCACGCTGGACCCAGGGAGCCGCGGCATGCGCAGGCAGAGAGCCCAGCCGAGCAGCCAGCGCACCAGCAGCGAAATGGCCAACAGATCCACGGTCGGCACGGCTCCTGAGATGTCCACGCTAGGGACGCAGCAACTCGGCCACCAGTTCTTGCAGGGCCAAAGGGTGGGTCATCAGCTGGTGGTGATAGCTCACCGGCAGGCTGCGTCCCGGACCGATCGGCAGCACGGCACGCCAGGCCGGCATCACCATCAGATCCGGATGGCAGTAAAAACTGCAGCAATCCACATGTTCGAGCGTGGCGAGGTTGGTGTTGAGCCGAACCAGCAGCGGGCTGCCTGCTTTGAGGTCGGCGATGCCGGCCAGGGGCCAGCTGGGCCAGGGACGGGCCGTGAGGGTGCCCTGCTGGGGGCTGCCCACGCTGATGAACCGCCGGGTGCGCCGATGGCCGCCCAGCAGCTGGATCCAGGTGCGGGCAATCACCCCACCCATCGAAAAGCCCAGCAGATCGATGGGTTGCTCCAGGCCGAAACAGGCTTCGATGTGGCATCCGAGCAGTTCCGCCTGCAGCTCGATCGGCGTCAGTCCGAAGCGGTGGGGCAGATGGGGGATCAGCAGGGGGCCGCGGCGCTCGGCCAGCTTCCGCCTGAGCCGGTCGAACAGGCGGGGGGTGTCCCACATCCCGTGGATCAGAACCAGCGGGGGAGCGGCGGCAGCGGTGTGGGGATCCTCAGGGGGCAAGGGCAGAGGCTGGAGCGGGTCCAGACGATCCAGGGCAGACATCGATCAGCAGCACTGCCGGATCTTTCCTACCAGAGCAGCTCAGGCAACTCACGGAAGACCTGCCGCACTCCCGCGCTCCACTCATCGCTGAGTTGCTTGAAATAGGCATCTCCTTCGCAGAATCGGCGATTATGCGTAACCGTGAAGGAATCCCGCTCGTAGACGAGCAGATCGATCGGCATCCCAACCGACAGATTGCTGCGAATGGTCGAGTCGAAAGACACCAGCACGCACTTGGCCGTTTCCGCCAGGTTGGTGTCGGTATGGATCACTCGATCGATGATCGGTTTGCCGTACTTCGCCTCGCCTGTCTGCAGAAACGGCGTTTCTTCACCAGCCTCGATGAAGTTGCCCTCGGCATACATCCGAAACAGCCTGGGAGCCTCTCCCCTGATCTGGCCGCCCACCAGGAAGGACGCATTGAACACCGTGCCGGCAGCTTCGAGATAGGGACCGTCCCGCTGTTCGACCGCCCGCACCGCATCCGACACCAGGACCATCACATCGAACATCGTCCGGGCCGTCCACACATTGGCTTGCCCATCGCCGGCATCGGCCTGCTGGCGCAGCAGGCTGATCACCGCCTGGGTGCCGGCCAGGCTGCCGGAACTGAGCAGCACGAGCACCCGATCTCCGCTGCGCTCGAAGACGGTCATCTTGCAGAAACTGGCGAAATCATCCACTCCCGCATTGGTGCGTGAATCGGAGGCGAACACCATCCCGCTCTCCAGCAGCACGGCCACGCAATAGGTCATGCCGTCCTCACCTCAAACGACTCCAGTAGCGACGGACCAAAGGTGGTGGTGAGGGCCACATCCGCCGCATCCCGACCGCGGGCGATCAGGATCCGCCCGATCCGGGGTGTGTTGTTGCGCGGGTCGAACACATGCCAGCCATCGCCGAGGTAGGCCTCGAACCAGCCCGCGAAGTCCATGGCCGTGTGGGGCGGCGGCACCCCGATGTCACTCAGATAGCCCGTGCAATAGCGCGCCGGGATGTTCATGCAACGGCAGAGGGCGATCGCCAGATGGGCGAAATCGCGGCACACTCCCTCCCGGCTCTCGAAGGTCTGCAGCGCCGATTTGGTCGGATTGGTGCGGCCGTAGTCGAAGCGCACGTGCTGATGGACGAAATCACAGATCGCCTGCACCCGCCCCCAGCCCGTGGGAGCCGCCTCGAACCGGGACCAGGCGACGTCGGAGAGCAGATCCGACTCACAGAAGCGGCTGGCGAGCAGAAACAGCAGCGCCTCTTCGGGCAGATCCTGCACCGGCTGCTGCACAAGCGATGGCAGCACCGGATCCGGCAGACCGTCATCGGCCACCAGGGCGCCACCACGCAACTGCAGCCGTCCAGCCGGTGCCACCAGCCGGCTGCAGCGATTCCCGTAGGAATCCAAATAGGTGCGCAGCGGCACCGCTGGTGTCAGCTGCAGTGGCTCGATCTCCAGCAGATCCCCGGCGCGGCTGGAATGGACATCCAGGGTCACGATCATCGGCGTCGCCTCGGGGAAGCGCAGCGCCACATCGAAGCCCACACGGATCTGGAGCGGGGCTGTTGGCTGGGGCGTCGGCTGGGGCGTGGCGGTCTGAGGTTGATCCATGCGTCAGCCTACGGACGCTGGACCGTCATGGAGCGGCGGGAAGTCTTCCCTCAAAGCAGCCTCCAGAACACCGGCCAGACGCTCCGCCCACTCCTGCTGCCCGGACGGGGTGGCCAGCAGATCCTGGCGAATCTCCAGTTCCACGTGGGGAATCCGGCGCCGCTCTCCATGGATCACCAGCGTGTAGTCGCTGGCGTCGCTCACCGCATAGGGCTCGTTGTCCCCCACCTGCAGACCCGGTTCGCGCCTCAGCCCGTGGCGCATCCGCCGGGCCAGGCGGCTATCGCGGCCGTGCAGCACACCCACATGCCAGGGCCGCTCCTGGCCCGAATGCACCGGCGTGAAACTGTGCAGGGCCACCAGCACGCTGGGTTGACCGCGCTGCGATCGCGCATCGAGCTCGGCGCCGATGCGCTGGTGGTAGGGGTGGAACAACGCTTCGACCCGCTGTTGCCGCTCGGCGGGGGAGAGGTTGCCGTTGGCGGGGATGGGAGTGAATTCGCTGTGGCTGACGATCGAATCAGGCGCTTCCGGCGGCCGGTTGACGTCGATCACCAGCCGGGAATAGTTGTGCAGGATCAGAAAGGCATCGAGTCGGGCCGACAGGCACTCTCCCAGCCCGGCCACGCCCAGATCCAGGGCCACATGGGTGTCGAGCACCCGATCACTGAGGTGGAGTCCGGCCAGCCGGCAGGGGATGGCACGACCGGCATGGTCAGCCGTTAGCAGCACGTCGGAGCCGCCGCTGGAACGAATGATCCGGAACACGGCCGGGTCGGCAGGTCCCAGCAGGGGTTCCAGTTCCACCGTGGCCCGCGGGTGGTGGAAGCCTAGGTGTGGTTGGCCACCGGGTTGTGCCTGCCCTCGGCTCAGGCGAGCGCTCCGCGTTGCTGGCACAGGGGCCCTGGGGCGCTACAGCTCACGGACCCAGACACCCACTTCCATCGACAGCAGGGAGCCGCCGTCGTCTTGCAGGATGCTCAGATGGCTTTCAATCCACAGTTCGTCGGCAGAGGCTTGGAAGCCTGCCATCGCCAGGCAGTTGTCTTCGGCATCACGGTGCCAGCGCACACTCACCACCGGCCGGATGGAGAGCGATGCGGATTCGATGCGCAGGTCATGCCCCTCCCGGGGACGAAGACGAAGCGTGTGGGGGCCAAGGCGGACAGGGCCGGTGTAGGAATAACCACAACGCTGATGGTCTTGCCAGGCAGGGAGGAAACGAACCAGGCAAGGTCCACACTAGCGATGCTGCCGCAGGCGGTCGGAGACGGAAGAAAGGCAGACCAGGCAGGTGGGGAGGGGATGGAGCCCATGATGATCTGCCGGACACTGGGCCTGCAGAGCGACGAGACCTCGACAGTGAAGCCGGGCCTGATCATTGGGAATAAATCAACACGCTGTACGGCCCCATAGAGAATGAAGCGTGATAAGGAAATCCGTCTGAGTCTCCAGGAACAGCATCAACGTCCCAACTCTGATGCCCATTAAAGATTTTACTGTAGCCATGCCAGTCACTGTTGAAGCGAAGTTTCCACGTCTTGGCTGCAGGCAAGCCCAGGACATAGTTCTCTTGGGGCTGGTGAAAAAAGTTGGCGATCACCACCACATCATCGCCTGGCCCACCTTGATCCCATCGGTGGAAAGCAATCACGTTTCGCTCGTTATTGAGATGGTAAAACTGCGTGAACTGGCCACACAGCCCATGGGAAACCCCATCCCGATTGAGCCGGAGGCGAATCAGATCGCGATACAGGCGAACAATGCCTCGAAACTCCTCGCGTTGATCCCAGTCGACGGGAACCGTATCGCGGAACCAGCCGCCCTCAAGAAACTCCTGCCCCTGAAAGAGCATGGGAATGCCAGGCGCCGAAAACACCATGGCCGCCGCCATGGTGGAGCGTTTCTGAGCATGCCAGCCGGTTGGATCACTCGGGTTGACGTCCTGGGGAATCCGAGACTGCCCATTGGCAACGTCGTCGTGGGATTCGCTGTAGATCACGCGCTCAAAAGCATCGTCATTGTAGCGATAGAGAATCGCGTCTCGGATGCTCTCCAAGGAACGGTTTTCATCCTGTGGCGTGATAACCGCCTGACGGATCAGCCGGACGAAGTTTGAATCCCATTGGCAGCTAAAACCAGCACCACCAGCCCCAACATCCTTTGTAATCCAATCATTGTTTCGCAGGTCTTCGGCGATGGTGATGCGGCCTGGGTGATGCTGAGCCACAGATTCGTTGATGGCCTGGAGGATGCTCCAGCCGTCTGGAAGCTCCTGGGTTCCGGAGTCACTGATGCTGCGGATGTAGAGCGTGCTGTCGAAACGAAGGCCATCAACATGATAGTCATCAAGCCACATGCTGACGTTGTCGAGGATGTACTGGCGCACTTCCCCGCGGCCGTAGTCGGGACGGGTTTCCCCCCAGGGCGTCTTGGCACGATCATCGTTGTAAAAGTAGATTCCGCCCCTGCCATTCTCAGACCAACCATCGAATTGCCACAGGTCGAGGTCACTGGGGCCAAAGTGATTGTAAACAACATCCAGAATCACGGCGATTCCGGCCTGGTGGGATCGCTTGATGAACTGCTTGAAGCCTAACGAACCTCCATAGTCGGAGTCGACGGCAAAGATATGGGAAGGGTTATAGCCCCAAGAACGCATACCGGCAAACTGGCCGACGGGCATGATCTGAATGGCATTGATGCCAAGCTTTGTGAGATGCTCCAACCGAGCTGTGATCGAGATGAAGCACCCGGACTGAGCAAGATCATCATCATTGAAGGTGCCCACATGCAGCTCATAGATGACAAGCTCATTCCATTCCTTGATGGAGAAGTCGTCATCGTCCCAAACGAAGCTGGGATCATGAATGATGGCATTGCCAACGGAGCTCGTGACCTCACGCGCATAGGGATCAATACGAAGAACAACGCTCCCTTCGATCAACAGTTGATATTTGTACTGGTCGCCGATTCTGGCCCCCTTCACATGGGCGTACCAATAGCCCCGTTCCTCCGAAGTCATCGGGTTGGCGCTTCCATCCCAGTCGTTGAATGTACCGACGACGGAAACCTGTTGCGCATGGGGCGCCCAGAGGCGGAAGGCAACGCCATCTGGGCAGAGGATCGATCCCATGCCTGGAAGCACCAGCTGTTGTCCCATGATTGAGGTCTGATGAATCCACTCTTTCACGGGGAATCAATTTCTGCCGAAAGCAGCAGAAAGCTTGAGAATGGCCCCGAGCGGGAGGCCCATTTGACGCAGCAGTCCGATGCAGAACGCATCAGAATCTCCATCATTCTTGATCCTTTGCAGCTGCCTTGCCAGCACGGGGCTTTCGGATCTGCGCCGGATGGCAGACGTGCCTTGGGTTGGGAGTCAGGCGGCTGCGCTGAGCTGGCTCTTCAGCAACCGCCGCTGGAATGGCTTGGCTGCCTTGAGAACTCCAGGCCAGCGCCGGCGACGGACAGCGTGAGCACCCCAAGGATCGGGGCCCGCCCATCGCGAAGCCGCCCAGGCCGACGGCTGCTGGAAGCAGGACCAACCCATGCCCTTAGAGTCTCCCCTTTGGTGGAAAGTCACACCATGGCCGCCACGGGCATGAAGATCGGCACACTGGCCAGCCGCAGTGGCCTGCCGGTCAAGACCCTCCGTTATTACGAGGACCTGGGCCTGCTGCCGGCGATCGGCCGCAGCGACGGTGGCTACCGCCTGTTTGCCGAAGAGAGCCTGCAGCGTCTGGTGTTCATCCGTCGGCTCAAGACCCTGGGACTCAGCCTGGAAGAAATCCAGGGCTGCCTGGTGGTTCACGACGCCGGGGAGCTGCCCTGTGGCGACATCCAGATTCAGCTGGAGCGCCAGATCGGGCGGATCGACCGCCAGATCAAGGAGCTGCGGCAGCTCAGAAAGGAACTGCAGGGTTTGCTGGCCGGCTGGCAGAGCGATCCCGCCAAGGAGGGGGATGTGATCTGCCCCAATCTTCAGGTGTGATCGCCCCCTCCATGGCTCCAATCCCCGTGCATGAAGGAATGCACCGACATCGCCTCAGGCCTTTGGGCCCTCGTCAGGTTGGAGGGAGAACAACGTTCGGTTGGAGGCTGGATCTGTGGCTGATCTACGCCATCAAGGCTCAAGAAGGCGTCGTGGGTTGCTGCTGGCGGGCGGTGGGGCCTGCCTCCTGGCTCTGGCGGTGGCCAGCCCCTGTTTCTCCCAGGCCTTTGGCTGGCACGGAGCCCAGGGCCCGGCAGCCGGCATGGGCTGGGACGGGACAGGACGGATGGGGCCGAACGACCAGCGCTTCATCGTGATGATGATTCCCCACCACGAAGGGGCGATCGCCATGGCCGATCTGGCCCTGACCCGTGCCCGCCGGCCGGAGATCAAGGCCCTGGCCCGCAGCATCAAGGCCAGCCAGACCCAGGAGAACGCCCAGATGCGCTCCTGGTACCGGCAATGGTTCGGTGCCGATGTTCCCACCTGGGGTGGAAGCTATGGCCGTGGGGCTTACTCCGGCTGGGGTGGCTGGATGGGCGGCCATGGCGGAATGATGATGGGCCGAGGAGGGGGCATGGGAATGATGGGCACCGATCTCGGCTGGCTGAACGAGGCGGCCGATTTCGATCGGGCCTTCATCGAGCAGATGATTCCCCATCACCGCATGGGCGTGATGATGGCCTCGATGGCCCAGACCAACAGCCAGCATCCGCAACTGCGAACCCTGCAGCAGGGGATGGTGGAGGCCCAGAGCCGGGAGATCGAGCAGATGGCGCAGTGGTACCGCAGCTGGTACGGAACACCCTGACCTCACCCGCGGCAACCATGGATCCATTCTTGATTCTCGACACCCCGAAATCCTTCGAGGCGGCCAGTGCCGCTCTCCAGGCGGCGGTGCTGGAGCAGGGCTTCGGCGTCCTGGCGGTGCACGATCTGGGCGACACCCTGCGCAGCAAGGGCCTTGAGTTTCTGGAGCAGTGCCGCATCTTCGAGGTGTGCAACCCCCAGCAGGCCGCCGCGGTGCTGAACACCACGATGGCGCTCAACATGGCCCTGCCCTGCCGGATCTCGGTCTACACCGAGACCGGTCAGACCCGCATCGGCATGCTCCGCCCCGAGGCGATGCTCGCCAGCCTCTCGACCGATCCCTCCCTGAGGGAGGCGGCCCGCGAAGTGGAAGCCTCCACCACGGCGATCATCGAGGCGGCAGCGGCCTAGCCACACCGTGCCACCAGGTGGCGGGTGCCAGTGCTGGTGGGGTGAGCCAGGCGCCGCACATCCGGCCCGGGCCGCTTCAGCGAAGACCGCCGAACCCCTTGACTCTCCAGCCAGCAGGAGACCATACGGTGAGGCGTCCTCTCCTGCCGCCATGAAGTCCTCCACGTTCGCGACCTGCTTGCTCGGGCTCCTTTGCGCCCTGTCGCTGGCGGCCCCGACCCTGGCGCAGGACCACGGCGGGATGGATCACGGTGGCACTGATCACGGTGGCACTGATCACAGCGGCATGGACCACGGGGATCATCCGGCCGTGCCCGGGAAGACCATCCCGAACGCCGAACACACCCATGCGGTGGGCCCCGCCGGGGCCACCTACGACCTGCGCTTCATCGACGGCATGGTGCAGCACCACACCGGCGCCCTGCGGATGAGTGAGTTCGTCTTCGGCATCGGCCAGCCTGGAGTTGGGGCGCTGGCCACAACAATCTGGCGCGAGCAGGCCAACGAAATCCGGGCGATTGGACTGTGGCGCAAGGCCTGGTACCCCCAGGCCCCGGCGTATCCGGTGGCCCTCGCTCCCGGTGGTGATCCCAACAGCCTGGCCGGCCTCACCCGCATGAGCCAGGCCCAGATCGATGGCATGCGGATGATGGGCGATCCTCCCACCCCGGACAACCGCGTCGTCTGGTTCCTGGAGGGGATGCTCCACCACCACGGCGGCGCGCTGATCATGGCCCACGACGCTCTGGCGAAAAGCACCAATCCCACCATCCGCCGCTTCGCGCGGCAGGTGATCGTGGCCCAGCGCGCCGAGATCGTCCAGCTGCGGCGGATGCTGGCGGTGGAGGGACTGCGCAGGCCGGCGTACCACCAGTACGACAACCTCTTCGCCCTCTGATCCGGCAGGGGCAGCCCCGTGGCCATCCTGGAGGGATCCCGCCGGCCGGGCGGCGTGAGGCGATTCCATGAACCATCCGGTGAAGACGACGGAAGCGGCCAACCAGGGAGCGGACTGGCAGCATCTCGATCTGGAGCCGCTGCAGGAGGTGCTTCAGGCCACCCTCGAGGGGCTCACCCAGGCGGAGGCCCTGCGCCGGCTTTCCATCTACGGCCCCAACGCCATCCCGGAGCGCAGGGTCAATCGGTTCCTGAAGCTGCTGAGCTACGGCTGGGGTCCGATCCCCTGGATGATCGAACTGGCGGTGATCCTCTCGGCCCTGGTGCGGCACTGGGCGGATTTCTGGATCATCCTCACCCTGCTGGTGGCCAACGCCCTGGTGGGGTTCTGGGAGGAGAACCAGGCCGGCAACGCCGTGGCAGCCCTCAAGGCCCGCCTCGCCTTGCAGGCGCGGGTGCGCCGCGACGGCCTCTGGACCTCGCTGGCGGCCCGGGAGCTGGTGCCGGGGGACGTGGTGCACCTGCGGCTGGGCGAGATCGTGCCGGCCGATGCACGCCTGCTGGGCGATGGCGCCTTGGAGGTGGACCAGTCGGCCCTCACCGGCGAATCGCTGCCGGCCGCCATCGGCGCGGGACAGGCGATCTTCTCCGGCTCGATCGTCCGCCAGGGGGAGGCCGATGCCCTGGTGTACGGCACCGGGGCACACACCTATTTCGGCGTCACGGCCCGGCTGATGCAGGAGAAGCCGGTCGTCAGCCATTTCCAGAGAGCCGTGCTCTCGATCGGCAACGTGCTGATCGTGCTGGCCGTGGTGCTGGTGAGCCTGATCCTCGTGATGGCCGTGCTCCATGGCGACAGGCTCGACACCACCCTGGAGTTCTGCCTGGTGCTCACGGTGGCGGCGATCCCGGTGGCCATGCCCACCGTGCTGTCGGTCACCCTGGCGGTGGGGGCCCGGTTGCTCTCCACCAAGGGGGCCATCGTCAGCCGTCTGGCGGCGATCGAGGAGCTGGCCGGGGTGGATGTGCTCTGCTCCGACAAGACCGGCACCCTCACCAAAAACCAGCTCACCCTCGGGGAGCCGTTCGTCTGCGGCGGCGGCCCGGCCGAACCGGTGCTGCTGGCGGCGGCCCTGGCCTCCCGCCGGGAGAACGACGACACGATCGATGGGGCGGTGCTGGACGGTCTGGCCGACCCCGCCGCCCTCGACGGGTTCAGGGTGCTGGCCTTCCAGCCCTTCGATCCGGTGAGCAAGCGCACGGAGGCCCGTATCGAGGGCCCCGGCACGGAGCACTTCCGGGTGGCCAAAGGAGCCCCCCAGGCGATCCTGGCCCTGGAAAGCGAAGCGGCAGGCAGCGGACCGATCGTCCGCCAGGCCGTCGACGCCTTCGCCGCCCGCGGCTTCCGTTCCCTGGCCGTGGCCCGCACCGACCCCGAGGGCCACTGGCAGGTGCTGGGGGTGCTGCCCCTGTTCGATCCCCCGCGGGACGACTCGAAGGCCACGATCGCCACCGCCCGGCGGATGGGCGTGAAGGTGCTGATGGTGACGGGGGATCAGGAGGCGATCGCCCGGGAGACGGCCTCCCGGCTGGGCCTGGGCGATCGGATCCTCGCTGCCGGTGTCTTCGGTGATGCCGACCATGACGAGGACGGCGCCCTGGACGGGCTGGTGGAAAGCGCCGATGGCTTCGCCCAGGTGATTCCGGAGCACAAGTTCCACATCGTGGAGCGGCTCCAGAAGCTGGGCCACATCGTGGGCATGACCGGCGACGGGGTGAACGACGCCCCCGCCCTGCACCGGGCCGACTGCGGCATCGCCGTCTCCGGGGCCACTGACGCGGCCCGGGCCGCCGCCTCGATCGTGCTGGTGAGCCCGGGGCTCTCGGTGATCATCGAAGCGATCAGGGAGAGCCGCAGGATCTTCCAGCGGATGACCAGCTACGCCATCTACCGGATCGCCGAGACCCTGCGGGTGCTGCTGTTCATGACCCTTTCGATCCTGGTGTTCAACTTCTATCCGATCACGGCGGTGATGATCGTGCTGCTGGCCCTGCTCAACGACGGCGCCATCCTCTCGATCGCCTACGACCGGGTGCACTACTCCGACGACCCCGAGGTCTGGGACCTGCGCACGGTGCTCGGCGTGGCCGGCAGCCTGGGGCTGATGGGGCTGATGGAGTCGTTCCTGCTGTTGTTCCTGGCCGAAAGGGTCTTCAGCCTCGACCGCAGCCTGATCCCCACGGTCATGTACCTGAAGCTCTCGGTGGCCGGCCACCTGACGATCTTCGTGACCCGCACCCGGGGCCCCTTCTGGACGATCCGGCCCGCCCGGGTGCTCTGGCTGGCGGTGCTGGGCACCCAGCTCTTCGCCACCTTCCTGGCCGTGTACGGGATCTTCATGGCCCCGGTGGGCTGGGGGATGGGCCTGGCGATCTGGCTCTACTGCCTGTTCTGGTTTCTGATGGAGGACCGCATGAAGCTGCTGGCCTATGCCCTGCTGCGCTGCCGGCGTCCTGCCCCGGCAGCCTGAGGTGCCATCGGCGACAGCGATCGGTGACCGATGCTCATGCCGAGACGGTGCGATATCGGCGACTGGAGGAGCAACCATCCCCCGCCGCTGATGCCCCGGCAACGCCAAACCTGATCGACCGTGGGGGCCAGCGCCCCTGGAGCAGATGCCAGGTCCTGGGGCTCAGCGCCGTCGGCCTGGGGCTGGTCGGCCTCGCCGGCCCCCTGGGGGGTGAAACGACGACAGCACCTCCCACAGCCTCCATTTCCACGGCGTCCACCCGGCCGAGATGGACGGGATCCGCCCGGTGCTGTTCAACGGCACCCGGATCTACGAGTTCGATCTGCCCAGTGCCAGGCTTGACCCCTACCACTGCCACGTGGCGCCGGTGACCCGCCACATCGGCAAGGGGCTGTTCGGCCTGCTGATCGTGGATCCCCTCCAGCCGCGGCCGGCGGCCGATGAGCTGGTGCTGGTGATGGGCGGCTACGACCTCAGGAATGAGGGCCACAACGACCTCCATGCCTTCAACGGCATCCCGGATCATTGCCATCGCCACCCGATCCGGATCCGCCAGCACCAGCTGGTGGGGCTCTACCTGCTCAACATGGTGGAGTTCGACGACCGCCTGACCTTCCATCTCCACGCCAACGCCTTCGAGATCCTCCGCCAGGGCAGCCAGGGCAGCCAGGACAGCCAGGGCGAATTCCGCGAGCGCGCCGACGTGATCAGCCTCGGGGTGGCGGAACGGCAGATCCTCGAATTCCGCTACCCGTTCCCCGGGCGCTACATCTTTCACCCCCACCAGGATCAGGTGGCCGACAAAGGCTGCATGGGCCTGTTCGCGGTGGTGAGCGCCTGAGCGGCGGACAACCGCACCTGTGCCATCGCGCACGTGCAGGGGTGGCGCCTGCCGCGACGGCGGCGGTGAGGTGCGGGCCGGTGTTCGCGCCGCTTTCGGTGGCCCAGCACACCGGCCATCCGGTGGAGGAGCTCTACGGCGCCGTCGAACCGGTGCTGGCGGGACGCGGCGGGACGCCCTTCAAGCCTCAGCTCACCCTGCTGCTGGAACGGATTCAGGCCGATCCCCGGGCCCCCCGCACTGCCGCGGCCCACAAGGCAGCCGTCGTGGCCGTGGTGCGGGCCCTGGCCAGGGTCGCCGCCAGCGAGTACGACGCGGCCATCGCCGATGGGACCGTCGTGGAGATCATCGAATACCAGGACTCCCCCGGATTCATTCTCTTTGTCCAGCAGTTGCTGACCAGCGCGCTCAGGGCCGGAACGACGCCAGAGGCCGTCCGCATCCTGGACCCCATGCAGCGGAAGCCTGCGGCCCTGGCCCGGGCCTGGCCGAACCTCACCCCGCCGTCACCCCTTGTATTGCCATCGGGAATGGTTACCATTCTCGTCAACCAGCTCCGATGGCCCCGCCCATGCGCACCCGTACCGCCTCCCTCGCCCTGCTGACGGCCCTGGCGCCCGGTGTGGCCATCGCCGCCGAACCGGACCTCACGACCATCGACCGCTATGCCCGATCCCAAGCGGGACAGGACCAGGTCACCAGCATCAACCAGTTCTCCGACGTCAAGCCCACCGACTGGGCCTTCCAGGCCCTCTCGAACCTGATCGAGCGCTACGGCTGCGTCGCCGGCTACCCCAACGGCACCTACAAGGGCGGCCAGGCCATGACCCGCTATGAGGCAGCGGCCCTGCTCAACGCCTGCCTCGACCGGATCACCGAGGTGACCGACGAGCTCAAGCGGCTGATGGCCGAGTTCGAGAAGGAACTCGCCGTGCTGCGCGGCCGCGTCGATGGCCTGGAGGCCAAGGTGGGTGAGCTGGAGGCCACCCAGTTCTCCACCACCACCAAGCTGAGCGGCCAGGCCACCTTCGTGATCGGTGCCAATGCGTTTTCGGGCAGCGACACCCTCAACGTCGATGCCGCCCGGGCCGCCGTGGGCGCCACCACCTTCAGCTACGACATCCAGCTGAGTTTCGATACCAGCTTCACCGGCAAGGACCTGCTGCGCACGATCCTGCGGGCCGGCAACTTCGCCGATTCCGCCTTCGGCGGCGCCGGCCCCACCGGCGGGCTCTCCACCCTGGAGGTGGCCTTCCAGGAGGACTGCGGCACCGGGGTCGATTGCGGCGACGTGGTGGCGATCGACAAGCTCTTCTACCAGTTCCCGATCGGCAGCCAGTTCACCGCCACCTTCGGCGGCCGGGTGGGCCAGGAGGACATGCTCGCCCTCTGGCCGAGCGCCTACCCCTCCGACACGATCCTCAACCTGTTCACCCTCAACGGCGCGCCGGCCGCCTACAACAAGAACCTCGGCCCGGGGGCCGGCCTGTGGTGGCAGCAGGGCGGCTTCAGCATCAGCGCCAATTACGTGGCCGCCAACGGCGATGGGGGGGATCCCAACATCGGCGGCTTCGGCACCGTCGCCTCGGCCGGCACCGGCACCGTCCAGATCGGCTACGCCAAGGAGCAGTGGGGCCTGGCGGCGATCTACTCCCGCATCCAGTCGGGCGTCGGGGTGCCCGGCACCACTCCCTTCACCGGCCTCACCTATGAGGCCAACCCCAACAGCCGCACCGATGCCTTCGGCGTCAGCGGCTACTGGCAACCGGCCCGCTCCGGCTGGATTCCCTCGATCAGCCTCGGCTGGGGCATCAACGGCACCAGCTACGACACCGCCCAGGCCCCCGGTGCCCTGCGCACCAGCCAGTCGTGGATGGTGGGCCTGCAGTGGGACGACGCCTTCATCAAGGGGAATGCCCTCGGCATGGCGGTGGGCCAGCCCATCTTCGCCACGGCCCTCGCCGATGGCCAGACGCCCCAGGACGGCAATTTCGCCTGGGAGTGGTGGTACAAGTGGCAGGTCACCGACAACATCAGCGTGACACCGGCCCTCTTCTATCTGAGCCGGCCCCTGGGGCAGTTCACCACCCCCGACACCAGCTTCCGACAGCTGGGCGGACTGGTGAAGACCACGTTCCGCTTCTGAGCTCTCCCGAGTCGGATCTGCAGCGTTCCGCTCCAGGCGGACCGGTCGCCGGTACACGAGGCGTAGGGTCATTCCAGCCAGGGTTCGCACCAGGGAGGAGCCGCCAATGACCTGCTCGGGTGACAGCGACCATCGGAATGTGGGGGTGGTTTCCTACTCTCCCAGCGACCAGCTCCGGCCCTCGTCCTGCCTGGGACGCACCTGCCTGAAGTGGGGTGACAACGGCGAGTTGAGCGATGGGGATGCCCAGCTGATCCTGCAGCGGCTGGTCCAGGTCGACCGCCAGGCAGCAGCTCTGCTCGAACGGCTTCCCGAAAGGGTCACGGCGCGGTCCCTCGGGATCGGATGATGAAGTGAGCCTGGCTGGCCCCGCCACCATGGATCTCACGCCGTTCCTGGAAAGCCTGGAGGGCAACACCTTCGATGCGGTGCTCCTCTCGGTGGCCTCCCGGGGAAAGGTGGCGATCGCCATGAAGGGCCGCTTCCTGCTGCGGGCCCTGTGCGAGAGCATCAGCGACCGCCGCCTGATCGGTTGCGCGATCACCGAGGAGGAGGGCTGCCTCGACTACCTGAAGCGGGAGGCCTACGACCTGCTCCTGTGCAGCGACCACCTGGAGAGCGGCAACGGCTTCGAGCTGACCCGACGAGCGAAGGCGCTGTACCCCGACCTCAAGGTGGTGGTGCTGGCTCTCGGGGATGTGATCCCCGCCGAGTACGAACACGCCCCCTGGCTGGAGGCCGTGGTGGCCGAAGCCGACATCGTCGACGACCAGCGGCCCCTGCAGGCGGCCGTGATCGCCGTGATGGGCCATCACTCCTACCGCAGCCCCTCGCTGCGCTCCGGCAAGCTCCCCTACCTCAGCTGTCCGCGGCTGACGCCACGGGAGTACGAGGTGCTCGACCTGCTGGCCAGCGGCCTCAGCGACCGGGAGATCGCCCAGAGGCTGGTGGTGAGCGACGCCACGGCCCGCACCTACACCAAGCGGCTGCTCCAGACCCTGGGCGTCAACAACAGGCTGCAGGCCGTGCTCAAGGGGGTGCGCTGCGGGATGGTGCAACTAGGTTGAATACACGCATTCAGATGACTCCATGGCCACATCCGTCCGCCTGGACCCGGCAACAGAGGCGCGGCTGGATCGGCTGGCCTCCAAAACGGGGCGGACCAAAGCCTTCTATCTTCGGGAACTGATCGAGCAGGGCCTGGACGACCTGGAGGATGCCTACCTCGGGGCTGCGGCTCTGGAGGCCCACCGCCGCTCTGGGAAGCCGACCATCCCGATGGACCAACTGGTGAGCGAGATTGGCCTGGACGGTTGAGTTCATCCCGGAGGCCGCAAGGCAGCTCAACAAGCTGGATCGCACGGCGGCCGGTCGTATCACTCGGTACCTCCAGGACATGGTGTCCAGCTGCAGTCACCCGAGCCAGAGGGGCAAGGCCCTTTCGGCAAACCTGTCCGGCCTATGGCGCTACCGGGTCGGCGACGATCGGGTGATCTGTCAGATCGAAGAGGACCGACTTGTCGTGCTGGTGGTCGGACTCAGCCATCGCAGCGAGGCCTAACGCTCACGCAGCCAGCTGCCGCATAGCGGCGTATGGCTGGTGTGCGTTGCGGTGGTTGGAATGGGTCGCCTGAGATTCGAACTCAGGACCAGTCGGTTAAAAGCCGAATGCTCTACCGCTGAGCTAGCGACCCGTCGCTGGGGAAGCTATCACCCGGCGGCGCCCCTCTCCAAGCCACGCCCGGCCAACTGCC
Organism: Cyanobium sp. CZS25K; assembly: GCA_030373325.1. Classification (GTDB taxonomy): domain Bacteria; phylum Cyanobacteriota; class Cyanobacteriia; order PCC-6307; family Cyanobiaceae; genus Cyanobium. Next base: position 76,360 of record JAUCZB010000005.1, read on the forward strand.
ATGCCCCCCGCTGACTCCGCCGCCGCGGCCCCCTGGCCCACCACCTGGCCCACCCCCTGCATCGACCCCGCCGCCTGGGTGGCGCCAACGGCTGTGGTGATCGGCGATGTGCGGCTGGCGGCGGGAGCCAGCCTCTGGCCCACCGCCGTGGCGCGGGGGGATGTCTGCCCGATCGTTGTGGGGGAAGGCAGCAACGTGCAGGACGGCGCCGTGCTCCACGGCGATCCCGGCCAGCCGGTGACCATCGGCGCCGACGTGACCATCGGCCACCGGGCCGTGGTCCATGGCGCCACGGTGGAGGACGGCTGCCTGATCGGCATCGGCGCCATCGTGCTCAACGGCGTCACCGTGGGAGCCGGCGCCCTGGTGGCGGCCGGCTCGGTGGTCACCCGCGACGTGCCCGCCGGCACCCTGGTGATGGGGGCTCCGGCGGTGGTGAAACGCCAGCTCGATGCCGCTGCGATCGAGGACCAGCGCCAGCACGCCCATCGGTACCGCAGCCTGGCGGAGGTTCACGCTGGACTCCGTTAGGATCCCGCCATCGTTTTTCCTTTCCCCGCCATGGACCTCCGGCTGCTGCTCGTCGCTGCTCCGATCCTCCTGGCCGTGGGTTGGGCCGGCTTCAACATCGGCCGTGCGGCCATCGGCCAGCTGCAGCTGATGCTCAAGCGCGCCCGCGCCTGATGGTGGTCGTCATCGGTGCCGGCCTCGCCGGCACCGAAGCCGCCTGGCAGATCGCCGAAGCCGGGATTCCGGTGCGGCTGGTGGAGATGCGGCCGGTGCGCCCCTCCCCCGCCCACCACAGCGGCGAATTTGCCGAGTTGGTATGCAGCAACAGCTTCGGGGCCCTCTCCCCCGATCGGGCTGCCGGCCTGCTCCAGGAGGAGCTGCGCCGCCTGGGTTCGGTGGTGATCCGGACCGCCGACGTCCATGCGGTCCCCGCCGGCGGTGCCCTGGCCGTCGATCGGGGCCGCTACAGCGCCGCCCTCACGGCCACCCTCGAAGCCCATCCCCTGATCACGGTGGAGCGGCGCGAGCAGCACCGGCTGCCCGATCCCTCCGAGATCACCGTGCTGGCTACCGGGCCCCTCACCAGCCCCGATCTGGCCGAGGATGTGCGCGGTCTCACCGGCCGGGAGTCCTGCCACTTCTTCGATGCCGCCAGTCCGATCGTGGAAGGGGAGGGCATCGATCTCTCGGTGGCCTTCCGGGCCAGCCGCTACGACAAGGGCGACGCCGACTACATCAACTGCCCCATGGACCGGGAGCAGTACCTCGCCTTCCGCACGGCCCTGCTGGAGGCCGAGAAGGCGGAGCTGAAGGATTTCGAGCAGGAGAGCGCCACCTTCTTCGAGGGCTGTCTGCCGATCGAGGAGCTGGCTCGCCGCGGCGAGGACACCATGCGCTACGGGCCGCTCAAGCCGATCGGCCTCTGGGATCCGCGCTGGGGCGACCTGCACGACCGCGACGTGCGCCGCGCCAAACGGGCCCACGCCGTGGTGCAGCTGCGCCAGGAGGACCGGGACGGCCGCCTCTGGAACCTCGTCGGCTTCCAGACCAACCTCAAGTGGGGCGAACAGCAGCGGGTGCTGCGGATGATCCCCGGCCTGGAGAACGCCTCCTTCGTGCGTTTCGGGGTGATGCACCGCAACACCTTCCTCGACTCCCCCGAACTGCTGGAGGACACCCTGCAGTTCCGCCGCCGCTCGAGCCTCCTGGCCGCCGGCCAGATCACCGGCACCGAGGGCTACGCGGCCGCGGTGGCCGGTGGCTGGCTGGCCGGCACCAACGCCGCCAGGCTGGTGCGGGGGCTGGCGCCCCTGAGCCTGCCGGCCACCACCATGGCCGGCGCCCTGCTCGCCTTCATCTCGGGCGCCGGCCGCAGCCGGAGCGAGCGCAAGGGGAGCTTCCAGCCCATGCCCCCCAGCTTCGGTCTGATGCAGGACCTCCCCGAGAGGATCCGCGACAAGCGCCAGCGCTACGGCGCCTACCGCGACAGGGCCCTGGCGAACCTGGCCGCCTGGGAAGCCCAGCGACGGGCTGACACGCGCTGCGCCGTTGTGGCGGCGGGCTGAGGCCATGCACAACATCTTCTGCATGGCTCCGGAGGTTCGGGAGGCCTTCGAACATGTGAAGGAGGTGGAAAGCCACCGGCTCGAAGGCCGGCTCGATCCCCGCGACATCGACGTCTTCTGGTTGCGCTTCGAGCGCTATTTCGACGATCTCTACTATTCCCTCACGGCCCTCTACGGGGATCGAGAGGATGCACTGGTCTGTTTCGGCGCGCTGTTCGGACGGATGGTGGAGGCCTACAGCCAGCGTCCTGTTGCCTTGAAACTGCTGGATCTGGAGCGCCAGTTCACGCCCCAGTGGTTCCAGCGCAGCCACATGGTGGGCTATGCCTGTTACAGCGATCTTTTCGCCGGAACGCTCCAGGGTGTGCGCGACAAGCTCCCCTATCTGGAGGAGCTCGGTGTCACCTATCTGCACCTGATGCCCCTGCTGGAGCCGCGCGAAGGGCCAAGCGACGGCGGCTACGCGGTCAAGGACTACCGCAAGGTGCGCTCCGATCTGGGAACGCTCGTCGATCTGATCGATGTGGCCGACGACCTGCGCGCTCGCGGCATCTCCCTCTGCCTTGATCTGGTGCTCAACCACGTGGCGTGCGAACACGAGTGGGCGGTGCGAGCCCAGGCCGGAGAGGACCGCTACCTGGGGTATTTCCACACCTTCCCCGATCGCAGCCTGCCGGATGCCTACGAGCGCACACTGCCGGAGATCTTTCCCCAGGAAGCACCAGGGAATTTCACCTGGGTTCCAGGCATGGGGGGGGAGGGGCGCTGGGTGTGGACCACGTTCAACAGCTTCCAGTGGGACCTGAACTACACCAATCCCGAGGTGTTCCTCGAAATCGTCGAGCTGATGTTCTTCCTCGCCAATCTCGGCGTGGATGTGCTGCGGTTGGATGCCGCTCCTTTCCTGTGGAAACGGATGGGCACCGACTGTCAGAACCAGCCGGAGGTCTTCCAGCTGATCCAGGCCTTCCGGGCGAGCATGCGGATCGTGGCCCCCGGAGTGATCTTCAAGGCGGAAGCCATCGTTCCCCCCGATGCCCTGGCCCGCTACATCGGGGTCAAGTCGACCGTGGGAAAACAATGCGAGCTGGCCTACAACAACCAGCGGATGGTGCAGCTCTGGAGCGCCCTGGCGACGGGCCGCACCAACCTGTTCACCTACGTGATGCATCGGTCGCCCCAGCTGCTGATCGACTGCGCCCCGATCAACTACCTGCGCAACCATGACGACATCGGCTGGGCGATGACCGATGAGGATCTGCAGGCCGTGGGGGAGACGCCCTACCTGCACCGGCGCTTCCTCAACGACTTCTACAGCGGTCGCTTTGCGGGCTCGTTCGCCCGCGGTGCCCTGTTCCAGGTCAATCCCCACACCGGCGACGCCCGCGTCACCGGCTCCACCGCCTCCCTGGCAGGTCTGGAGCTGGCCCTCGAGCAGGGCGACGAGGGCGCCATCGACCGGGCGATCGCCAGAATCCTGCTGCTGCATGGTCTGATCCTCGGCGCTGGAGGCATTCCCCTGCTGCACATGGGCGACGAACTGGGTCTGCTCAACGACACCTCCTACCTGGAGGATCCCCTGCGCTCCGCCGACAGCCGCTGGCTGAACCGGCCGAGGATGGATTGGGCCAAAGCTGAGCGCCGCCACGACCGCCGCACGGTGGAAGGCCGGATCTTCCAGGGGCTGAGCCATCTGATCCGCACCCGCAGGGCCACTTCGCTTCTGCACGGCTTCTCCCTGCTGCAGCCGCTCTGGACCGGCAACGACCACGTGCTCGGCTACAGCCGCAAGCGGCCCGAGGGAACGGTGCTGGTGTTCGCGAACTTCACCGCCGATGGGCAGGCCATCGCGGCGGACATGACCCGCTGGGGAGGGCTGAACGGGAAGGTGGTGAACCTGCTGACCCCCGGCCGGCCGGTGTCGATCGATCAGGGCAGGCTCCGACTGGCGGCCTATGAGGTGATGTGGCTGACGAGTGACGAGGACGCAGGGCCGGCGGAAGCCTGCTGCGGATGAGAGGGGTCCCTAGGGTCGGGCCTTCTCCGTCTGCATGGTTCCGGTGACCGTCACGGCCAGTTCGCCCAACGCCGTCCCCCTTGCCGCCGATGATGGCCACCCCTGGGACGCTGTCGTGATCGGCTCGGGCATCGGCGGGCTGGTCACCGCCAGCCAGCTGGCGGCCAAGGGGGCGAAGGTGCTGGTGCTGGAGCGCTACCTGATTCCCGGCGGCAGCGGCGGCAGCTTCCGCCGGGCGGGCTACACCTTCGACGTGGGCGCCTCGATGATCTTCGGATTCGGCGAGAAGGGGCACACCAACCTGCTCACCCGGGCCCTGGCGGACGTGGGCGAGCACTGCGACACGATCCCCGACCCCGCCCAGCTGGCCTACCACCTGCCCGGCGGGATTGAGGTGGCGGTGGATCGCGACTACGAACGCTTCCTGGCCGATCTCACCGCCCTGTTTCCCCATGAGGCCAAGGGGATCCGCGCCTTCTACGACACCTGCTGGCAGGTGTTCCGCTGCCTCGATGCGATGCCCCTGCTGTCGCTGGAGGATCCCGCCTACCTGGCCAAGGTGTTCTTCAAAGCGCCGCTGGCCTGCCTGGGGCTGGCCCGTTGGCTGCCGGTGAATGTGGGAGCCGTGGCCCGCGCCCACATCAGTGATCCGGCGCTGCTGAAGTTCATCGACATGGAGTGCTTCTGCTGGTCGGTGATGCCGGCCGACCGCACCCCGATGATCAACGCGGGCATGGTGTTCTCCGATCGCCATGCCGGCGGCATCAACTATCCCCGCGGCGGGGTGGGGGTGATCGCCGAGAAGCTGGTGGCCGGCCTGCGCAACCACGGCGGGGTGATCCGCTACCGGGCCCGGGTGGTGAAGGTGCTGCTGGAGAACGGCAGGGCGGTGGGCGTGCGGCTGGCGGGCGGGGAGGAGATCGGGGCCCGCCGGGTGGTGAGCAATGCCACCCGCTGGGACACCTTCGGCTCGCTGGTGGACGAGAGCCACACCCCGGCGGCCGAGCACACCTGGCGGCGGCGCTACAAGCCCTCCTCCTCCTTCCTCTCCTTGCATCTGGGGGTGAAAGCGGAAGCGATTCCCGCCGGCTGCCACGTCCATCACCTGCTGCTGGAGCGATGGCAGGACATGGAGGCGGAGCAGGGCGTGATCTTTGTGTCCATTCCCACCCTGCTCGATCCCTCCCTGGCCCCCGCCGGCCACCACATCGTGCACACCTTCACCCCTTCGGCGATGCAGGCCTGGGAGGGCCTGGCCCCAGGGGCCTACCGGGAGGCCAAGCAGGCCGCCGCCGCCCGGCTGATCCGCCGGCTGGAGGCCATCCTGCCGGGCCTGGAGGGCGCCATCACCCACCAGGAGATCGGCACCCCCCGCAGCCACCGCCGCTTCCTGGGCCGCCACGACGGCAGCTACGGACCTGTGCCGGCGGTGCGGCTGCCCGGCCTGCTGCCGATGCCCTTCAACCGCACCGCCATCCCCGATCTCTACTGCGTGGGGGATTCCTGCTTCCCCGGCCAGGGGCTCAACGCGGTGGCCTTCAGCGGCTTCGCCTGCGCCCACCGCATCGGGGCCGACCTGGGTCTCAATCCCTGGAGCCTGCCGGCCTGAGCCCGCAGGCGAGGATCGGGCGGTGCGCTGCTTGGCAAGCCATGGTTCTGGAACATCGTCTGCACAGCTTCCTGCGGCCCCGGCCACCGGCCTTCGGAGAAGGCCTGCGGCTGGGGATCTGGCAGGGCAGCGGCAGCGCCGGCACGGCGGCAGCCCTCGCCGAAAACCTCGAGCGACTGGAGCAGGTCTGCGGCCTGGCGGCGGGACACGGCGTGCAGCTGCTGGCCTTCCCGGAGCTCTACCTCACCGGCTACATCGTCACGCCATCGATCGTGCGTGAGCTGGCGGAGCCCGTCGACGGCCCCAGCCTGCAGCGGGTGGCGGCGGCGGCCCGCCGCCATGGCCTGGCGGTGGCCTGCCCCTACGCCGAAAGGGCCACCGTGGCGGGTGAAGCGCGTTTCTTCGACGCCATCGCCCTGATCGACCGGGACGGAGACCTGCTGCGCAACTACCGCAAGACCCACCTCTGGGGACCGGATGAAAAACGCTGCTGGAGCGCCGGCTATCGCCATCCCGAGGAGGGTCCGGCGTTCACGGTGCAGCCGGTGAATGGGCTGGGTGTGGGCCTGCTCAACTGCTACGAGGCCGAGTTCCCCGAACTCACCCGGCGACTGGCGCTGGAGGGGGCGAAGCTGGTGCTGATTCCCACCGCCGCCGATGCCTGGGCGCAGCTGAGCACCGGGGAGCGCACCGACAAGCCGTACCCGGATGTCTCCCGCACCCTGCTGCCGGCCCATGCCTTCCAGAACGAGTGTTTCGTGGCCTATGCCAACCGCTGCGGCGAGGAAACGGTGAACGGGGTGGTGATGGCGGCCTACCTGGGCAACAGTCTCATCTGCGGTCCCCATGGCGATGTGCTGGCGGCCGCCCGGCCGGAGCCGACCCTGCTGATCGCTGACTGTCTGCCGGGGGAGTACGGGCCCACCCATCCGGCGGCCACCCGATATCACGAGGACCTGAGGCCCGAGCTCTATGGAGACCGACCCACCACGGCCGCCGGCGACGGCCGGTAGGATTTGTAAACATTTGTTTCGCGTCGATGGCGGCTCCGATTCCCAGCTCCTCCGACCTGGCCCGCTACCTCGAGGCCCGCGGCGAGATGGGCAAGCCCTGGGTCTGGCACCTGCTGCGCCTCAGCAAGCTCAAGGAGGCCAAAGACACCATGGAGCCCAACGAATACGTCGAACGCCTCGGCGAGGCCCACGCCGATCTGATGCGCCTCGGCAGTTTCTGGAAAGGGCGGGAGGCGGAGGTGTTCGGAGGCCGCTACCAGCCGCCGGAGATCATCGAGCCCCTGCCCGGATCCCCCGACGACCGATGAGTGACAACGCGTCGTGCCATCGCTACCCGATGGCACCGCTGATCCGAGGCACACTTCTCGGCCTTTATCTGGCCCTGGTGCTCCCCCTGCCGGTTCTGGCACCGCTGCCTCTGAGGTTTCCCCTGCTGCTGGCGGTGATCGCAGGCCTGCTGCTGGTGCTGGCCATCACCAGTGAGCGGGTGGAACTCGATGATCAGGAGCTGCGGGTAGGCCATCCGCCCTGGTGTTCCTGGCTGCTGCGCCGGGGCTGGCAGCTGCCCTGGAGCCGGATCACCGCCCTGACGCCGGTCAGCACCAGCCAGGGGGGACGGGTGTACTACGTGCGCAGCGGCGGCACCGAAGACGACGGAGGTGGGGCCGCCTGGCTTCTGCCCCAGCGGGTGGCGCGCTTCGACGACTTCCTGGCCCGTTTTTCCATGTCCACGGGACTGGACACCGATGGCATCGGCCGTATCAGTCCGCCATGGACCTACCAGCTTCTGGCCCTGCTCTCGGCTCTCCTGCTGATCGGCGAAGGTCTTGCCCTCGTGCTGGGTCCTGGCTCTGGGTCCTAGCTGAGGCGGGAGGAGCTGCTGGGGGAGGTCAGGAGCAGACCCGAGCCGGCTCCGGCGGCCGTCCCGTCGGTGGTGAATTCAGGCAGGGTGTCGAGGCTGAAACGGTAGCCCTGCTGCCGCATCGTCTCGATGGCCCCTCCTTCACCGAGCCCGGCCTGCTCCAGCTTGCGGCGCAGGGTGAGCACCTGGGTATCAACCGATCGGGGTCCGCCACTGAAGGGCGGCCAGGCCATCCGCAGCAGCTCCTGGCGGCTGCGCACCACCCCGGGTGGCATGAGCAGGGCGCAGAGCAAAGCGAATTCCCGTGGGCTGAGCTCCACCGGCTGGTCGCGCAGGGTGACCTGGCGCAGCAGCAGGTGCACTTCCAGGGGGCCGACGCAGACCCGCTCCTGAAGGCCGCTGCCGCTGCGGCGCAGCAATGTGCGGCAGCGGGCCGCCAGCTCCTCGAGACCGAAGGGCTTGCGCAGCACGTCATCGGCGCCGGCATCGAGCAGGGCCACCACGGGCTCGGAACCGGACCGGGCCGTCAGCACCATCACCTGGCAATGGAGCTGGGCCGCGAGCCGGAGGGCCGAGGTTTCCTCAAGCAGTTCGGCGCTCACCAGCAGATCGGGGGATTGCTCCTGGCAGATCTCGAGAGCTTCCCGGGGGGTGGCGACCGCCGCCGCAAGATGGCCATCCTGGCGCAGGCGCTGGGCCAGAACCGTGCGCAGGGTGGCATGGGGATCCACCACGAGAACCCTCCGAGGGGTGCCTCCTGGGTCGGTCAGCTTCTCCTGGGCCACGGCCATCTCCTCGGCATCACGATGAAATCAGAAGCGGAAGTGCCGGCAGCCGATTGAGTGTGACAACGCTAACCGGAAATGTGCGGGGACGCTTGTGATGGGCGATGCCTTGTCAACTGTCCGCTCCCGGTAGACGGTCCTGGCACGGCAGGATGGTGCCATCCATCGGCTTTCGCCGCCACAATGACGCCAGGGGCCTGCCCCCAGCCATGACAGCACTCCAACATCCCGACGCGATCCGTCACTTCCAGTCCCTGTGTGATGCCTGCCAGGGCCTGGCCGATCGTCACCATGGCCCCTCCGAGCTCCGGCTCTATGCCGACGGCTACCTCCATGCGCTGCGCCGCACGGGTGTGCTGGATCACCATTCCCAGCGTCGGCTGGAGGAGCTGATCGACCGCTGGATCCTCGACCCGTCGAGCTTCCTGGGTCCTGATGGTCAACCCCGCATGCTCCTGGAGACGAGCCGCTACTGAAGCGGTCCGAGAGCGCCCGCTGGCCCTAGGAGGCCAGGGCCACTTCCAGCTTCTCGCGCAGTTCGCCGCTGTTGTACATCTCGATGAGGATGTCGGAGCCGCCCAGAAACTCGCCGTTCACATACACCTGGGGGATGGTGGGCCACTCGGAGAACTCCTTGATCCCCTGGCGGATCTCCATGTCGGAGAGCACGTCGAAGGTCTCGAAAGGCACACCCAGGGACTGGAGGATCTGGACGACGTTGTTAGAGAATCCACACTGAGGCATCAACTTGTTGCCCTTCATGAAGACCACCACCGGGCTGGCGCTGATCAGGGCGTCGATGCGTTGACGGGTGCTGGCATCCATGGGTCGGAATCGGGGAAGGGGAATCAGGTGGGAACGGAGGTCTGCACCGCCAGGGCATGGATCGCCTCGCTGGCCAGCTCGCTGCGCAGGGCGCCATAGACGAGCTGGTGCTGGCGCACCCGGTTGAGTCCGGCAAAGGCGCCGGACACCACCCTGACCTGGAGGTGGTCACCGCCACCGGTGAGATCCTCCACCTCCACGGCAGCATCGGGAAGCGCGCGGCGGATGGCGTCCTTGACCTGCTCCGGTTGCACCATGGCGGCGGGGATCGTGGGGATGGAGGGAAGCTGGAATCTAAGGACGATCAACCACCGGCGGCCGATCCCGGAGCGGTGTATGGGGTGACCACGAAGCCGAGTTCCACCAGCTGCTGGTAGGCCTTGCGCCCGCTCTCGTTGGTGGGGGTCATGATCTTGACCACCTCCACCAGCAGAGGGATCGCCACCTCCGGCTGGTTCTGGCGGCGGAACAGGGCCGCCAGCCTGAGGTTGGCATCGGCCAACAGCGTCAGGGCCTCCCGCCCCTTGTCATCCATCTCCCGGGGGATGCGGGCATCGAGACCACGGAAGGAGCCGCTCAGGTCGCGGTAGAAGCCGAGCAGGCGACGGCTGGCGTCCCTGGCCAGGTCGTAGAGGCGCCGCCCCTCAACCAGATTGCCGCTGGCCACCGCCGCGTCGCCCCTGGTGAGAAGGGTCCTCACGGAGGCCAGGGTGAGATCGGTGCCGGCGGGTTGCACGGTCTGGGGGGAGTCCTGGGCCCGGGCCGGAGGCTGGAGCAACGGCTGGGCCAGGGCGATCAGAGCCAGGCAGCTGCCGCAGACCCCGGCGAGACCCGATGGCCGGGCAGATCGAAGGGCATGGTGGGCGGAAGGCCTGATCACGTCGACGCCTGACGGGTAACGGCCGAACTTTACGGGGAGCCGATCGGACGACCCACCACGACGCGGGCCGCTTGCTCGGCCGACTCCATGGCGGCGGCGAGGCCGGCACTGAAGGCCAGTGCCGCCTCACGCCCCTGGCCTCGGACCCGCAGGGGGGGGCCGAAACACAGGGCGGCGCCATCGCCAGGGCGGGGGTCGGCATGGCCGTAGGCGATGCCGACCGGCACCACCGGCACGTCGACCCCCTTGCTGGCGGCCAGCAAGGCGAGGCGGGCCAGGCCCTGGTGCAGGCGGATCGGAGCGTCCTCCCGGCGGATACGGCCCTCGGGGAACATCACCAGCTGCTGACCACAGGCCAGCAGTTCCACGGAAAACCTCAGGCTGGCCAGGGTGGGACGGCCCTGGTTCACCGGGAAGCAGCCGAGACGGTGCAGGAACCAGCCCTGCAGCCCCTTCATCTCATCGGCCGTGACCATGAAGCGGCAGTCCCGGCCGGTGACACGACGGCCAGCCGCCCAGGGGAGCATGAGGGCATCCCAGCGCGCCCGGTGGGTGGGGGCCAGCAGCACCGCCCCCTCCCTGGGCAGATGCTCACGCCCGAGCACCGTCAGGTCACCGAAATACCCCTGGAGCACCAGATCGATCGTGACCACCATCGCCACGGGGGACAGCCAGGGGCTGATGCCGTTGCAAAGGGAGCTCTCCCGCGGGCTGATCGCCAGGGAGGGGCCTTCTCCGGAGGGCGTCTGCGCCGCCAACACTCTTGATCCGGCAGAACGACTGTGTCGAAGTTAGGGGCGGAATCCCCCCACTCCCGGCACCGGCGGGCAGTTGGGCCTGCGGCCGCCCCCCCGGCGACCGATACGGTGCGGACAGGATCGCTTCAGCCACCTTCCTCCCATGGCCAGCCTCGGGGTCAACATCGATCACATCGCCAACGTGCGGCAGGCCCGCCGCACCGTGGAGCCCGATCCGGTGCGCTGCGCCCTGCTGGCCGAGCTGGGCGGTGCCGACGGCATCACCGTGCACCTGCGGGAAGACCGGCGTCACATCCAGGACAGGGACGTGGAGCTGCTGCGGGCCACCGTGCGCACCCGCCTCAACCTGGAGATGGCGGCCACCGCGGAAATGGAGGCGATCGCCCTGCGGATGCGTCCCGACATGGTGACCCTGGTGCCGGAACGCCGCGAAGAGGTGACCACCGAGGGGGGACTGGACGTGGCCGCCCAGGTGGAGGAGCTCCGTTCCCTGGTGGCGCCGCTGATGGGTGCGGGGATCGGTGTCAGCCTGTTCGTTGACCCCGAGGAGCGTCAGCTGGAGGCCTGCCGCAGCTGTGGGGCCCGCTGGGTGGAGCTCCACACCGGGGCCTACGCCGAGGCCCCCTGGGATGACCAACGCTTCCAGCTGGCCAGGATCACCGAAGCCACCACCATCGCCCGCGGCCTCGGCCTGCGGGTGAACGCCGGCCATGGCCTGACGTATCACAACGTGGAGCCGATCGCCGCGATCGAGGGCATGGAGGAGCTGAACATCGGCCACACGATCGTGGCCCGCGCCCTGGCGGTCGGTCTCCAGGAGGCGGTGCGTCAGATGCGGGCGCTGGTGCAGAATCCCCGCCGCGACCCGCTGTTCGGCGACCGCCAACCCTGAGGCCCCACCCGCCATGACCCGCTACCACTTCGTCGCCGCCAGCCGCGCCTTCCTGCTCGAGGAGGAACCCCTTGAGGAGGTGTTGCGTGAACGCGTGCGCAACTACGCCGAGAAGGACAAGGCCATTGACTTCTGGCTCCTGGAACGGCCCGCCTTTCTGGAGGCTCCCGAGCTGGCCGCCGCCATGGCTTCCGTGCCGCGGCCCGCGGCGGCGGTGGTGTCCACCGACGAGAAATTCATCACCTTCATGAAACTGCGGCTGGAGTTCGTGGCCCTGGGCAGCTTCGAGGCCCCGAGCAGCGCCATCCCAGACCCCCTGGCCACCCTGGCCTGATCAGAACAGCCGCTCAGAACAGACCCAGGAATCGGCGCCTGGGCGTCTCGGGATCCGTTTCCTCAGCCGGACGGGGCCTTCCCTGGCCGCCGTCCTGCTGATAGCGGGGCTTGCTGTCGCCGATGGTCAGGGGTGCTTCCTTGTTCTTCCACCAGATCCAGTCCCGGATCGGCGGCGTGTTCTGGAGTTCCCAGCGGGTCAGACCCAGGCCCAGCCGGGCGGAAGCGTCAAGCAGCACATCCAGCATGGCCTCGCCATCACCGCAGCGGGCCAGGGCCTCGTTGGTGCGTTTGGCCCCGTCAAGGGCCCTGACCAGGGCATTGACGCGCTGCGTGACCGGCAGATCCTTCAGGTCCATCGGCCGTTGCCTCCAGGGGTGCACCGCGGCCGCACCGTATCAGCGCCGGAGCGTGCCGGCGCCGGTGGGGGTGACAGAAGCCCACTCCAAGGGCAACACTTGGGAGGAAGCTTCCTTCCTGATGACGTTCCCGGACCGACGTCCACCGCGCCACTGGGTCATCGGGGATGTCCATGGATGCGCGGAAGCTCTCCAACAACTGGTGGCCCAGCTGCCACCCGGCGATCGTCTGGTGTTCTGCGGCGACGTGATCAACCGCGGCTCCCGCATCGAGGAGGCCATGGAACTGGTCTGGGAGTTGGTGCGTCGCCAGCGGGCGGTGTGGCTCAAGGGCAACCATGAGCGGGACCTGGTGCGTCAGCTCGACACGGGCCTGGCCCCTGGCCGTCCCGACCTGAACGGCAACGACACCTACCGCCAGCTGGGGGCGGCCCGCTGCCGCCTCTGGCGCGACCGGCTCGACCAGCTGCCGCTCGCCTACTGGGGTCAGGGCTGGGTCGCCACCCATGCCGGCTTCGATCCGCTCACCTGGCAGCCTGATCTCAACGTGAGGCTGGCCTTCTGGCAGGCCTACGACGACCGCTTCGGCGAGGTGATCGTCGGCCACACTCCCGGACCCGAGCTGCGGCGGCTGGGATCGATCGTCCTGCTGGACACCGGCGCCTGCTACGGCGGTGACCTCACGGCCTACTGCCCCGAAACACGAGAAATCCGGCGGGTCAGCGCTCTGCCCTCGGCGGGCGGACCCTTGACCGCCCTGGCGCTCGGCTCGGCGATGCGCCGGGCCTTCTGAGCCAACCACGTTGCTGACGATCTTTCGCAGCAATCGGGCCGAGCTGCTGGCCAGGGTGCTGGCCGCCCAGCTGCGGCTTGAGCCCCCCGGTCCCTTCGAGCAGGTGCAGGTGGTGGTCAACACCTGGCCCACCAGCCGCTGGCTCGGAGAGCAACTGGCCGGACACCTGGGCGGCATCGCCGCCAACCTGCGCTTTCCCTTCCCGGGCAGCCACCTGCGCCAGCTGGTGGATCAGGTGCTGGCACCCGCCGGGGAGACTCCCAGCGGCGGTTCGGCCGATCCCTGGCGCGCCGACCGACTGGTCTGGCCCCTGCTCGGGCTGTTGCCGGCCATCGCCGCTGAACCCGAAGGGGAGCCATTGCTCCGGTGGCTCGGAGAACGGGGAGCCGGGCCCCGGCTGGGACTGGACCACTGGCAGCTGGGTCGCGCCATCGCCGATGCCTTCGATGACTACGCCCTCTACCGACCCGAGCTGCTGCGGGCCTGGGAAACGGGCCAGGCGATCACGGCCAGCGGCCGGCCGCTGCCGGACAGCCAGGGCTGGCAGCCCCTGCTCTACCGGTCGTTGCTCCGGGAGCTGGGCCGCGAACCCTTCGGACGCCGGGTGCAGACATTGATCGCCAGGCTCCGCCGCGGCGAGCTCGCCGAAGAAGCCCGGGGCGCTCCCCTGCGCCTCTTCGGCCTGAGCAGCATGGCGCCGATCCAGGTGCAGCTCCTCCAGGCCATCAGCCTCCATCGGCCGGTGGATCTCTACCTGCTGACCCCGTGCCGCGATCTCTGGCGGCGCTGCGGGGAGCGCCGCCGGCAGCTCAGCGATGCCCTGGCCCTGCACCAACCCCTCGAAGCCGCCTGGCTGCTGGAGGCGCCGGGGCTGGAAGCCCGCTTCGGACGCCTGGGCGGCGAGTTTCAGCAGCTGCTGGAGGGCACCGGCGAGGCCCAGCTGGGGGAAGAGCAGGAGAAGGATCTCTTCTTCGCTCCCGCCAGCAGCGCCGAGCAGGCTGATCGCCAGCAGGGGATCCGCCCCAGGCCGGCACCGCTGCTGGCTCAGCTGCAGGAGCAACTGGCCGACGCGGACAGGAGACCTTCCCTGGAGGTGGATCCGGAGGACCGCTCCCTGGAGTTCCATGCCTGCCCTGGCCGGCTGCGCCAGGTGCAGATCGTGCGCGACCACCTGCTGGAGCTCCTGGCGGCCGACCCCAGCCTCGAACCTCGCGACATCCTGGTGATGACGCCGGACATCGATGGTTTCGCCCCCCTGGTGGCCTCGGTGTTCGGCGATGGCCATGCCACGGGGGTGGACCTCCCCTGGCGGCTGACCGACCGCAGCCAGCAGGACGGCGCCGGGATCGGCAGCACGCTGCTTCTGCTGCTGGAGCTGGCCGGCACCCGCCTCACCGCCTCCGGCCTCGAGACCCTGCTGGGCTGCCCGCCCCTGCTCGACCATTTCGGGCTCGACCGGCAGGAGGCGGCCCGCCTGGTGGAGGCCCTGCAGGAGGCGGGCTTCCGCTGGGGTCTGGACGGGCAGGAGAGGGATTCCACCTGCCACAGCCTGGCCTGGACGATCGACCGGATGCTGCTCGGTCTGGTGCTGCCCGCTGACGCTGGCCTGGCGCCGGAAGAGACGGCCCCCTGGGAGGCCGGGGCGCCCCTGGAGCTGACAGGCCGTTGGCTGCATCTGCTGGTCCGGCTGCGCCACTGGCTCGGGGACGTGCGCCGCGGCGGCGACGTCAGCGTCTGGGTGGCGCGGCTGCGGCGCCTCATCGAGGACCTCTTCGGCGATGGGGGCGCGGCCGCCGGGGAGTTGCCCGACCTGATGGCCGCCCTCGACACCTGGCAGACGGCCGCCGGCAGCTGTCCACTGTCCCTCGAAGCCCCGGTGGTGGCAGCGGTTCTGCAGGAGCTGCTCGGGGCCGAAAGCGGCCGCTTCGGCCACCGCAGCGGCGCCCTGACGATCAGTGCGCTCGAACCGATGCGGGCCATCCCCCACCGTGTGATCGTGCTCATGGGCCTGGAGGCGGGCCTGTTCCCCCGGCCGGGGGATCGCCCCGCCTTCCACCTGATGGAGGGCCAGCGGCAGCTCGGCGATCCCCATCCCGCCGATCAGGACCGCTACGTGCTGATGGAGGCCCTGCTCTCCGCCCGGGACCATCTGCTGCTCAGCTGGAGCTGCCGCGACGACCGCACCGGCGCCGCCCTGCCCCCCTGCGGACCGGTGGGCCAATGGCTGCAGTGGCTGGCCAGCCAGCTGGACGCGGAGGCCATGGAACGGCTGCAGGTGGAGCACGCCGCCAACCCCCTCGACCGGCGCAACTTCCTTACCGCGGCCGGGCGGGAGCCCCCCAGCTGCGACAGGCGGCTGCTGGAGGCGGTGCGCCACCTGAGCGGCGATCCACCGGAGCCGCCCGCGGCACTGCTGGCCGGAGCCTGCCCCCGGGAGGCCCCGCTCGCCAGGGACGTCGACGCCTACAGCGACCTGCGGGACTGGCTGGCGGCGCCTCAGTCGCACTGGCTGAGGTCCCTGGGCCTGCGCCCCGGGGAATGGGAAAAGCGAATGGACGACCTCGAGTCGCTCGCCCTGGGGGAACGGGAGCGTTCCGGGCTGCTGCGGGGACGGCTGCAACGCAGCGACGGCGATCCCGGCAGCGACGGTCCCAGCTCGGCCGCCGACTGGCTGGAACGGCACCGGGGGCAGGGCCTGCTGCCGCCGAAGGCGGCGGGCTGCATGGAAGCGGCTCTCCTGCAGCGGCGCTGGGGGAGCCTGGCGAACGCCCTGGACACCCTCGGCCGCCCCCGCCGCGTCACCCACCACTGGGGCCCCTGGCAGGCGCCGATCCCCTGGCGTGGCGAGGCGGTCGTGCTGGTGCACACGGCCCAGGCCCGCGTCGGCCATCGGCTGGAACTCTGGCTGCAGCTGCTGCTCGCGGCCGCCGCCGCCGAAGATCCGCCGCGCCGGGGGGTGCTGATCGCCCGCAACGGCCATGGGTTTGCGCCGGTTCTGGAGCTGACGGCGCCGGCCCCCCAGGCCGCCCGCGACGAACTCGAACGGCTGGCCGCCCTGCAGCGGGACTGGCGGGCCCAGGGCTGGCCGGTGCCCCCGGAAACGGGCTGGAGCTACGTGAGCACCGAACGCCAGCGACCAGGCCAGGGACTCGCCAAGGCCACCGGCGCCTGGGAGGGCTCCGGCTTCCACGGTGGCGAACGGGAGCGGGCCGAGATGCAAGTCTGCTTCGGCGCCGACCTGCCGGCGGACGTCCTGCTGACACCGCAGGTTCTGGGGCTGGCCAGCGACCTGTTCTCCCCCCTGCTGGCGGCGGAGGCGAAGCGATGACACCTGCCGGCACCGGCCCCGCGGGCCCCGACAGCTTGGATCCCAACGCCGTCGGACTCGACGACGGGGTGCTGCTGCTGGAGGCCAGTGCGGGCACCGGCAAGACCTTCGCCCTGGCCCATCTGGTGCTGCGGCTGCTGGCCGAGCGGCGGCTGGGGCTGCGGGAGCTGCTGGTGGTGACCTACACCAATGCCGCGGCGGCGGAACTGCGCGATCGCATCGGCCGCCGGATCCAGGAGGCCCTCACCGGCCTCAAGGCCCCCGACGACTGGCGGGCTCCCGATCCCGTGCTGGAGCAGTGGCTGGAGGGCCAGCCGCGCGAAGCCGGCGCCCGCGGCACGCTGCAGGGGCTGCTGCTGCTGGCCCTCGAGGAGCTCGACGCCGCCGACATCACCACCATCCATGGGTTCTGCCAGCGCACGCTCCGGCGCCAGGCCATGGAGGCGGCCCGCTCGCCGGAGCTGGCGCTGGAGACCGACGCCACCGAACTGGTGCGCCAGGTCGCCCACGACTACTGGCAGCAGCAGGTGCTGGCCCTTCCCCTGCACCTGGTGGAGGGGCTGGCCGCGGGCCCCGGCCTGGACGACCTGGAGCGACTGCTGCTGCTGCTCGAGGGCGACCCCGGCCTGAGCCTCGATCCCCTGCCGGCAGGACTCAGCCTGACGCTGCCGCTGGTGGAGCAGCTGGAGACGCTGTGGGAGGAGCCCTGGAGACGCTTTCGGCAGGCCTGGGCCGCCGAGGGGCAGGCCCTCGAGCAGGCCTTCCGATCGGCCGCCGGGGAATGGAGGGCCGCAGGGGCCACCAGCCTCTCTCCCTATGCCCCCAGACCCAGGACCGACCATTGCGGGCTGGTGGACGCCTGGCTAGCCGGCCAGCCTGAGGGCGGCAGCTACGCCGCCGTCTGCGCCGAGAAGGAACTGGGGGCCTACTTCCACCCCGACCCGTTCTGCCGGGTGGCCAGAAAGGTGGAAGGCCCCGAGCGGGAGATCCGCCTGCCCTGCCCCGGGCTCCTGGAAGCAGTGGCCGGGCTGAGGGAGGGTCCGGCGGAGGCGGTGCTGCTGCACGGCTGCCACTGGGGAAGGGCCGAGCTGGCCCGGCGCCGGGCCCGCAGCGGCAGCCTCGGCTTCGCCCAGCTGCTGCAGGGCCTCGACCCCGGCCCGGACGTCACGGCCCCCACCCCCCTGCTGCGGGCGGTGGGGGCGCGCTACAGGGCCGCCCTGATTGACGAATTCCAGGACACGGACCCGGTCCAGTGGCGGATTCTGCGGCTGGCCTTCGCCGACGGCGCCCACCTTCTGGTGATGGTGGGTGACCCGAAGCAGGCCATCTACCGCTTCCGCGGTGGCGATCTCGACACCTACCGGCGGGCCCGCCTGAGCGCGGGGCGCGTCCTGGCGCTGCAGGAGAACCGGCGCTCCAGTCCGGCGCTGATCGACAGCCTGAACAAGCTGATGAGCCCGGCGGGCCTGCCCCGTTCCCGCCTGCCGGTGCCGGTGGTGGAGGCCAGGTCGCAGCGCTGCGGCCCCGCAGGGATGGCCCCGGTGCGGCTGCTCTGGCTGGGCAACGGGCGGGAGGCCCACGGGCCCCTGCCGAGCCGCAGTGCGCTGGAGGCCCGGCTGCCCGACCAGGTGGCCGACGCCGTCCGGGGGCTTCTGGAGGAGGCCCCCGGCCTGGTGGGGCGCGACGGCCAGCAGCCCCGCCCCCTGGGTGCCGGCGACATCGCCCTGCTGGTCCACAACCACCGCCAGGCGGAGGAGCAGCGCAGCGCCCTGGAACGGCGGGGCATCGCCAGCCGGCTGGTGAGCAAGGCCGACGTGTTCGCCAGCCCGGCGGCCACGGCCCTGCAGCGGCTGCTCGATGCCCTCGCCGATCCGGCCGATCCCAACCGCCTGCGGCTGCTGGCCGCCTCGCCCCTGCTCGGCTGGTCGTCCCGGCAGATCGCCGCCACCGAAGCGGGCGAATGGAGCGAGCTGGCCGGCCAGCTGCAATCCCTGGCACGGGACCTCCCCCTGCATGGGCCGCTCGGGGTGCTCTCGCGGCTGGTGGACGGTGAAGGCCTGGCCCGGCTCAGCGCCGGCGGCAGGCTGCTGGCGGATCTGCAGCAGGTGGCCGAACTGCTCCAGGAGCGGCTGCATGTGGAACGGCTCTCGCTGGTGGCCGCCGCCGACTGGCTGCGGCGCCTGCGACTCGACCAGACCCGGGCCACGGGCACCATTCCGGAGTCCCACCAGGCCCACAGCGACAAGGTGGACGAGGCGGTGACCGTGATCACGGTGCACCGCAGCAAGGGACTGGAGTTCCCCGTGGTGATCTGCCCCTATCTCTGGGAGGCGGCCGGCACCCCCGCAGCCGGAGGGCACCGGGCGGGCATCCGCTGGCAACCGCCCGGCAGCGGAGCGGCCCGCCTCGACCTCCACCTGTGTCCCTCCTGGGGCCAGGGCTGGCAGGCGCTCCGCCAGCACCGGGACGCCGAGAGGGCCGAGCGGGAGCGGCTGGCCTACGTGGCCGTCACCCGGGCCCAGCACCTGCTGCTGCTCGCCTGGGCGCCGGCGAAGGGCCAGCAGGCCAACCCCCTGTTCCCCTGGCTGTTTCCCGACGAGCCCCTGCCCGATCCCGATGACGATGGCCAGCTCGCAGGGCCTGGTGATGGGGAATGGCAGGCGCGGCTGCTGGGGGAGATCGGGCGGCGTTCGCTGCACCTCGATCTGCACCAGGCCAGCGGGGAGCGGCCAGCCCAGCGCACGCTTCCGCCCCCGCCGGCAGCGGTGGAGGCCCTGCACTGCGGACCGGTCCCCCTGCGTCGCCTCGACACCAGCTGGGGCCGCAGCAGCTACACCGCCTGGACCCGCGCCGCCCACGACGCCACGGTGTCGGTGGCGGCCCTCGACGAAGGGCGCGACACCAACGATCCCAGCCCGGCCGATGGGGCCCCGGCGACCCCGGCCGAAGATGCCCTGTGGCCCGAGCAGGGTCCCCTGGCCGGCTTCGCCCGCGGTGCGGCCGCCGGCGATTGCCTGCACCGCATGCTGGAGCAGCTCGACTATCGCCTTCCCACCGACGCCGAGGCCAACCGGGAGCTGGTGGAGCGGGAGCTGCGCCGGGCCGGCCTGGGGGACGGCCCCCCGGAGGCTCTCCTGGAGGGACTGGAGCTGGTGCGCCTCACCCCCTTCGGCGGGGCGCTGGGATCCCTGCGGGTGGGCGATCTGGGGCCGGAGCGCCGGCTCAACGAGATGAACTTCGATCTCACCCTGGGCCACGCCAGGGCCGCGGATCTGGCGACGGCCTTCGCCGAGCACCCCGGCGGCGCCTTCGGGGCCGCCTATGCCGAGACGGTGGCGGCCCTGCCGGTGGCCAGCCGCGGCTTCCTCACCGGGTCGATCGACCTGATCTTCACCGCCTCCGGCTCCGATGGGGAGGAGCGTTGGTGGGTGGCGGACTGGAAAAGCAACTGGATCGGCCGGCGGGACGGCGAGGGCAGGCCCCTGGCCTGCGGTCCCCGCCACTACGGCCAGGAGGCCATGGCCGCCCTGATGGCCCACAGCCACTACCCCCTCCAGGCCCACCTCTATCTGGTGGCGCTGCACCGGTACCTGGGCTGGCGCCTGCCGGCCTATGCGCCCGAACGGCATCTGGGGGGGTACGCCTATGTGTTCCTGCGGGGTGCCCCCGGGGCAGCTGGGGCGGAGGCCCTGCCTGGGGCGGTGCCGGGCATGTTCGTGGAACGCCCGCCTCTGGCCAGGGTCCTGGCCCTCGATGGGGCCCTGGGCCGGCATGGCGAGGCCGACAACGGGGAGGGAGGGGAGCCATGAGGGACCCCGTCCAGCCCCCCCAGCCCTGGGTCGGAGCCCTCGCCCTCAGCCTGGCCGAGGCCCTGCCACGTCTGTACGGGACCCCTCGCGATCCCCTGGTCGATGAACTGATCGCCGCCCTCACCGCGGCCCTGGTCCGTGGGGAACTGGAGCTGGACCTGCACGGGCCGAAACCGGCCGAGCTGAGCGAAGCCTCCTGGCCGGAGGGCCACCGCCGGGCCCTGGAGGCGTCTCGGCTCTGCAGCGATCCGGAGGCCCCCCTGGCCCTGGAGCAGGGACGGCTGCAGTGGCGCCGCTGGCAGCGGCAGCGGCTGGAGGTGATCAACGCCCTGGTCGGCCGCGCCGGAACCCTGGCGAGCGGGGCTGCCGATGCGGTGTGTGGGGCCGCCGATGCGGGGAGTGGGTCCCGGGAGGTCCCCGGCACGGAGGGCCTCGATGCCCGGCAACGCCAGGCGGTGACGGCCGTGCTCGGCCACGGGCTGGTGCTGCTGGAGGGGGGACCCGGCACCGGCAAGACCAGCACGGTGGCAACCATGATCGCCGCCCACCGGGCCCGGGAGCCCGGCGCCCGGGTCCATCTGGCGGCACCCACCGGAAAGGCGGCGGGCCGGTTGCGGGCCGCGACCGGGGGCACCCTGCCCTGCACGACCCTGCACCGGCTGCTGGAAAGCCGCGGCAACCGTTTCGGCCGGCACCGGGGCCGGCCCCTTGACCTCGATCTGCTGGTGGTGGATGAGGTCTCGATGGTGGACCTGGGCCTGATGGGCGCCCTGCTGGAGGCCCTCCCCGACAGCTGTCGGCTGGTGCTGGTGGGTGATCCGGCCCAGCTGCCCCCGATCGCCCCTGGGGCCGTGCTCCAGGAACTGCAACGTCCAGAGCATCGGCGTCAGCTCGGGGGCGCCGCCATCACCCTGACCACCACCTATCGCAACGCCGGGGCCATCGCCGCTGTGGCCAGCGCGCTGCGCCGGGAGCTGACCGCCGCGCCCGCCGCGATGGGGGCGGATCCGATCGCCGGGATCCGGCCCCTGCTGCTGGCACTGGAGAGCGGCGACAACCTGCGCTGGCGCCCCTGCTCGCCGCGGGTCCTGCCGGCGGAGCTGCTGGCGCGGCTGCGCCGCCACCAGGCCTCACTGGCCAGGCTGGCGGGACGCTGCCGGCCCGGATCCTCCCGGGGCTGCCGGGAGCTGCTGGCGGAGCGGGACCGCCTGCTCGTGATGGCCCCCCAGCGCCAGGGTCGCTGGGGCCTGGAGGCGATCCATCGGACGCTGCTGGGGGAGCGACTGGACAGTGACCTGCAGGACCTCCCCCCGGGCACCCCCGTGCTCTGCCGTCGCAACCTGCCGGAACTGGACCTGGCCAACGGGGATGTGGGGTTGCTCGTGGGAGGGCCAGGGCCGTCGTCCCGGCTGCTGTTCGGGGACGGGGACGGAGAAGTGATCTGGATCCATCCCGGCCAGCTGGCCGGGGCGGCCGAACCCGCCCTGGCGCTCACGGTGCACAAGGCCCAGGGCAGCGAAGCCGAGGAGGTGATCGTGCTGCTGCCCAGCGCCGGATCCCGGGATGGACGGCTGCTCTACACCGCCGTGACCCGGGCGCGAAAGGGGGTCCTCCTCCTCACCGATGCGGAGAACGAGCCGTCGGTCGGGGGCGCGGCGTAAGGGTTCTTCATTTGTCGCCACAACGGGCAATGTGTCTACGAAAAGTGAACCCCCGCTGGTGCGACTTTCGCCCCTGATCCATACTTCGTCCATCGGCGCGGCACCCCCGGGCCGAACTCACCGGACCTCCTGCTCCAATAGTCTCCACCCCTGGGATATCTCCCCTCCGGGAGCCCCTTCATTCCTCCAGCCCCACTTGAGGAATACCCTGCTGCATCGTTACGAAGGACCGTCCCGGCCAGACCGGAACCGGCCCGTCAGGTGCCCCGAGGTCAAAAGGGACAACCCCTTGGATTCCCTGGCCCCAGGTGGTTCCGGTCAGTCTTTTTCCCAACCGACACCCATCGCTCCGCCATCGGCGGTTGTCTACCAACCTGACGCCCGTGGAGCTCATCTCGATGGCTGAGCGGGTCCACCGGCCCTGGGGATGGTTCGAGACCCTGGCGACGGGCCCCGGCTACCTCGTCAAACGCCTCCGCCTCACGGCGCATCAGCGCATCAGCCTCCAGCGTCATCAGCAGCGCAGCGAACACTGGGTGGTCGCCGCCGGCGAAGGGGTGATGGAGGTCGACGGTGCCTGCATCGCCGCCGCACCCGGCGTCACCCTTCTGGTTCCCCGGGGCGGCCTGCATCGGGCCACGGCGGGGGCCACCGACCTGGAGATCATCGAGGTGCAGCTGGGCGAGGAGCTGCGGGAGGAGGACATCGAGCGGTTCGACGACGATTACGGACGGGTGGTAAAGTCTCGTTTCAACCTTTGAGCAAGGGCAAGGCAGCCCGGGTGCATGGCACCCATTTCCCACGGTCCGCTGCCGGCCTGCGTTGAAGGATTCACCAGGCTCCAGCAACCCGTGACCCAGATCATTGACGGCAGCACCATGACCGGTGCGGCCGATACCCAGGCGGCCATCGAGCAGCCTCGCGAGGACGGACTGTTCTCGTCCAACGCCACCACCGAGGACGGCGCCGCCGAACCTGACCTTGCCGAAGCCATCGCTTCCGCTGACCCGGAGGCGGGTCTGGACGCCGGCCCGGACAACGAAGCTCCCGAGCAGGAAAAGGCCCTTCCCGTCAGCGCCTTCGCCGCCTTCGGCCTGCGCCAGGAACTGCTCGACGGCCTGGCGGCCATCGGATTCGAGGAACCCTCCCCGATCCAGAAAGCCGCCATTCCCGAGCTGATGCTCGGCCGCGACCTGGTGGGTCAGGCCCAGACCGGCACCGGCAAGACGGCGGCCTTCGGCCTGCCCCTGCTGCAGCGCCTCGATCCCGGCCAGCGCACCCCCCAGGTGCTGGTGCTCACCCCCACCCGCGAACTGGCGATGCAGGTGGCGGAGGCCTTCAACAGCTATGCGGCCTGCATGAAGGGCGTCAAGGTGCTGCCGATCTACGGCGGCGCCGATTTCCGTGACCAGATCCAGCACCTGCGCCGTGGCGTGCAGATCGTGGTGGGCACCCCCGGCCGGGTGATGGATCACATGCGGCAGGGCACCCTCGATCTCTCCGGTCTGCGCAGCCTGGTGCTGGACGAGGCCGATGAGATGCTCCGCATGGGCTTCATCGACGATGTCAAGTGGGTGCTCGAGCAGCTCCCCGCCGAGCGTCAGGTGGTGCTGTTCTCCGCCACCATGCCCTCGGAGATCCGCCGCATCTCCCAGAACCACCTCAAGGACCCGGCCGAGGTCACCATTCGCCAGAAGGCCGCCGACGGCCGTCGCATCCGCCAGCGGCACCTGGTGGTGAACGGGCCCCAGAAGCTCGAAGCCCTCGAACGGGTGCTGGAAGCCGAGGGCAGCGAGGGAGTGATCATCTTCGCCCGCACCAAGGCCATCACCCTCACGGTGGCCGAGTCCCTCGAGCAGCACGGCTACGACGTGGCGGTGCTCAACGGCGACGTGCCCCAGACCCAGCGGGAGCGCACGATCGAGCGTCTGCGCGATGGCCGCGTCAACGTGCTGGTGGCCACCGACGTTGCGGCCAGGGGCCTCGATGTCGACCGCATCGGCCTCGTCATCAACTACGACATCCCCTTTGACGGCGAGGCCTACGTGCACCGCATCGGCCGCACCGGACGGGCGGGCCGCAGCGGTGAGGCGATCCTGTTCCTCACACCGCGGGAACGGCGCTTCCTCGGCGGGCTGGAGCGGGCCGTGAACCAGCCGATCGAAGTGATGGAGGTTCCCGGCAACGCCAGCATCAACCAGCACCGCCTCGACCGGCTGCGCCAGAAACTCACCACCACCCTGCAGCAACCGGTCTGCAATCCGGAGGAGCGGGCCCTGCTGGCCGAGATCCTGCAACGGGTGGCCCAGGAGCAGTCCTGCAGCCCCGACCAGCTGGCCCTGGCCGCCCTGGAACTCGGGCTGGGCGGCAAACCCCTGCTGCTGCAAGGCGAAGAGCGCTGGGGTCAGTCCCGTTCCGGCACCCCTACCAGGGACCGTGATCGGGATCGGGAGCGGGGCGGGGAGCGCCGGCCGTTCAACGATCGCCACCAGGAACGCAGCGAAGACGGCCCCGAAGACAACATGGAGCGATTCCGCATCGAGGTGGGCTGGCGGGATCGGGTCAAGCCCGGCAACATTGTTGGCGCCATTGCCAACGAATCCGGCCTCGCCGGTCGGTCGATCGGGAAAATCCGCATCTTCGATGCCCACAGCACCGTCGACCTTCCCAAGGGCATGCCGGACGATGTCTTCGCCGACCTTCGTCGCCTTCGGGTGATGAACAAGGAACTTCAGATTTCCCGTCTGGGCTCCTGATTCCCTCCCCGGCGCACCCAACGCTCCCTCCCATGCCACGCCAGCATCGGCCCCATCTGCGCCCCTCCCGATTCCTGCCAGGACCGCTCGGGCTGATCCTCAGCCTCGTGGCCCTGGCGACTGTCGGGGGCCTGGAGCGCAGGGCGGAGGCGGCCTCCGGCCCCATCCTCGAGGTGGTGCGCTCCATCTGCCTCTCCGCCTTCGAGACGGAACTGGCCCAGTCCGGCAAGACAGCACCTGACGGCATGGCCCATTTCGCCTGCAACTGTGTGGCCGATCGCATCTCCAGCGGGAGCAGCATCGCCTCGGCCCGCAGCAGCTGCCGGGCCGCCACCACCCAGCGCTACCCGATCTGATCGGGTAGCGCCCCAGTCATCGTCCAGGTGAACAGAGCCCTCAGGCGCACATGCGGGTGACCTCCTCAGAGGCCATCATCTGGAGCTCGCTGACCGTGAGCTGCTCCACGGCGGAGATCAGGTTCATCTGGACATCGTGACTCTCGTTCGCCACAAGAACCTGGAGCAGGTCGAACAGATCCTGGGAACCGAGCTCTCCATCCTCACGCCAGGCGAGGCTCCACGGAACAGGGGCCATTTTCATGGGATCAACTGGATCAGGGTTTGCTGACAATGGAGCGACCTGCCCGGGGAGGTCAGAAATTTTTGTTTTCCTTCGCATCTGCTTCAAACTTCTCCATGGGTGCACGGGCCACGGTTGTAGGCTTCGAAGAGTTCCATGCCGCTCTGGCTCCCTTCGGCACGCATCGCCGGCTCAGGCCCACCAGAACCGGACCCTCCCCTGGGAACGTTCTGAGCTCCATGCCGCCTGCATCCCCTGGGATTCCCGACACCGGAGGAATCCGTTCCAGCTTTTTCATTGAATGACCATCTACGTCGGCAACCTCTCGTTCCAGGCCGAACGCGAGGACCTTCTCGATCTCTTCGGCCAGTACGGGGAGGTCCGTCAGTGCAGCCTTCCCCTCGACCGTGAGACCGGCCGTAAGCGCGGCTTCGCCTTCATCGAACTCGCCGACGATGCCTCCGAGCAGAAGGCCATTGACGACCTTCAGGACGTCGAGTGGATGGGCCGGATGATCCGCGTCAACAAGGCCACACCCCGTGAAGGCGGCGGTGGTGGTGGCGGTGGACGCACCGGTGGGGGCAGCTACGGCGGCGGTGGCGGCCGCTCCGGTGGCGGCGGCGGCTACGGCGGCGGTGGTGGCCGCTCCGGTGGCGGTGGCGGCTACGGCGGTGGTGGTGGTGGTGGTGGTGGCTACGGCGGCGGCGGCGGCAATCGCTGGTGAACCCGGCGGCGGCCATGGCCGTTGAGGGCGCGGGCGCGCCAACCTCGTCAACTCCAGGCCTCCGGCGTCTGCTGCGCAGCCTGCGGCCCCACCGCGGGCTGGTCTGGCTGGCCGGCACCTGCTCCGTTCTCAACAAACTCTTCGACCTGGCGCCACCGGTGCTCATCGGCCTGGCGGTCGATGTGGTGGTCCAGCAGCGCACCTCCTGGCTGGCCGGGCTCGGTTTCACCACCGTGCCGGGCCAGCTCGGCGTGCTGGCAGTGCTCTCGTTCCTGATCTGGAGCGCCGAATCCCTCTTCGAGTACCTCTACGCCCTGCTCTGGCGGCGCCTGGCCCAGACCGTGCAGCACGAGCTGCGCATCGAGGCCTACGACCATCTCCAGCACCTGGAAATGGGATTTTTCGAAGCCGGCAGCAGCGGACGCCTGCTCACGGTTCTCAACGACGACATCAACCAGCTGGAGCGCTTCCTCGACCAGGGAGCCAACGAGATCCTGCAGCTCATCACCACCGTGCTGGCGGTGGGAGGCGCCATGCTGGTGCTCTCCCCGGCTGTGGCGGGCGTCTCCTTCCTGCCGATTCCGTTGATCCTCTGGGGGTCCCTCCGCTTTCAACGGCGCCTGGCCCCCCGCTACCGGGAGGTGCGCGAACGGGCCGGTGACCTGGCCAGCCTCCTGAGCAACAATCTCGGCGGCATGCTCACCATCAAGAGCTACGCCGCCGAGGAATGGGAGAAGCAACGGCTCATCGACCAGAGCCAGGCCTACCGCGCCAGCAACGGCCGGGCCATCCGCCTGTCGGCCGCCTTCATCCCCCTGATCCGCTTCGCCATCCTCTTTGCCTTCATCGCCATCCTGGTGATCGGCGGACTGCAGGCCTGGAGCGGCGCCATCGCCATCGGCACCTACAGCTTTCTGGTCTTCATCACCCAGCGGTTGCTCTGGCCTCTCACCACCCTCGGCCGCACCCTCGACGACTACCAGCGGGCCATGGCCTCCACCCACAGGGTCATGGATCTGCTGGACACCCCCATCGCCATCCCCAGCGGCAGCCGGCCGCTGCCCCTCGCCGCCGTCCGCGGTCATATCCGCTTCGAGCGGGTCGACTTCGCCTACGCCGGCCGCGAAAGGCTTCTCGAAAACTTCCATCTGGAGGTCCCCGCCGGCGCCACCCTGGGCATCGTCGGGTCCACCGGCTCCGGCAAGAGCACGATCGTCAAGCTGCTGCTGCGGCTCTATGCCATCCAGGCGGGCCGGATCCTGCTGGACGGGGTGGCGATCGAGGAGTTGTCCCTGCAGGACCTGCGCCGGGCCATCGGCCTGGTGAGCCAGGAGGTGTTCCTCTTCCACGGCACCGTGGCTGAGAACATCGCCTACGGCAGCTTCGGCGCCAGCCCCGCCGCCATTGAAAGGGCCGCCGGCCTGGCCGAGGCGGCCGGATTCATCCACGACCTGCCCCAGGGTTACGACACCGTTGTGGGCGAGCGGGGGCTGCGCCTCTCCGGGGGCCAGCGGCAGCGCATCGCCCTGGCACGGGCGATCCTCAAGGATCCACCGCTGCTGGTGCTGGATGAGGCCACCGCCGCCGTCGACAACGAAACCGAAGCGGCGATCCAACGCTCCCTCGAGCGGATCACCGCCGCACGCACCACCCTGGTGATCGCCCACCGGTTGAGCACGGTGCGCCACGCCGACCGCATCGTGGTGATGGAACGGGGACGAATCGTCGAGAGCGGCAGGCACGACGACCTGCTGGCGAGGAACGGGACCTACGCCACGCTCTGGCGGGTCCAGACGGGGCTGAGGCCGGAGGAAGCTCTGCGCTGAACCCAGGGGCTTAGCTTGGATTCAATGAAGATTTCCCAGCCCAGGTCGTCGCGTCGGCGCGCCCCCGTCCTGATCGCCGTGGCCTGCGGCCTTGGAGCCGGCCTGCTGCTGGCGGGGCCCCTGGCCCAGCTGCTCTCGGCAACGTCCACCGCCGAGGGCGGCACTTCGCTCATCAACCCCTTCGCCGCCTGGAGCGGCGGCATGGGCCGTCAGGATGTGCTGATCCTCGGCACCGATGTGGGCGGCGGCAACACCGACGTGATCGCCACCC
Organism: Cyanobium sp. CZS25K; assembly: GCA_030373325.1. GTDB lineage: Bacteria > Cyanobacteriota > Cyanobacteriia > PCC-6307 > Cyanobiaceae > Cyanobium. The sequence goes on from JAUCZB010000005.1 coordinate 104,515, forward strand.
TGCGCATCGATGGGAACCGCACCAGCATCACCCAGATACCACGGGACACCTACATCGAGGCCGAGAGTTTCGGTCCGGTCAAGATCAACGCCCTCTACAGCCTGGGCGGGATCGAAGCGCTGAAGGGGGAGATCTCCCGGCGGCTCGGCCGCCCCATTCAGCACCATCTGGTCGTCAATCTCTCCTCCATCCGCCAGATGGCCGACGTGCTCGGGGGGATCGAAGTGGACGTGCCCAGACGCATGCTCTACGTCGACCGGAGCCAGGGGCTGTCGATTGATCTGCAACCCGGAATTCAGACCCTGCGCGGCAAGGATCTGGAGGGTTTCCTGCGCTTCCGTCACGACGAGACCGGCGACCTCGGCCGCATGGACCGGCAGCAACTGGCCCTGAAGTCCCTCTTCCGCAAGCTCACCCGGCCCGAATACCTGGTCCGGCTTCCGGCCCTGATGATGGCCGCCCGCAAGGACATCAAGACCGACCTCGGGCCGATGGAACTCGGCGGCCTGGTCACGGCCATGGGCAGCACCCAGCTCGACACCCAACGGCTGGACGGCCGCCCGTTCTTTAAAGACGGCATCAGCTACTGGGACGCCCTCTGGCCGACCCCGGAAGGCGACCTCCTGGAAACCGACAGCAATGGTCAGGCCAACGCTACGAACGCTCGTCACCGCTTCCTTTTCTGACATCCCCAGCCGGCGGAGGGGGAGGAGCTTCCTCGGCACCGGAGGGAATGTGGCCGTTGCGGTCGGAAAGGGTGACCAGGGCCAGACCAAGGGCCATCAGGACCGGCACCGGACTCGAGACGGCCACCGTGACACCAAGGGCGGCCGTGAACCAGATCGAAGCGGCACTGCTCAGACCCCGCACCTCCGGGATTCCGTGCTTGGGCCGGACCGGAGGCACCAGGATCTCCCCGGCCCCCAGGAATCCGACACCCGTCGCCACCCCCTGGATCACGCGGCTGCGGGCCTGGGGATCGGCGCCTGCGGCCAGGACCATCAGGCAGGCACTCATCCCCACCAGCACATGCACCCGTAGCCGGTTGGGATGGGTGCGGCTGCCGTGGTGAGCCCGGTTGATGCCCACGGCCAACCCGCACAGCACCGCCATCCCCAGCCGCAGCAGGGCCTCCAGATCCGGGGTCAGGGAGAAAACCATGGTGGCCCGCGGCACGGCAAGGGGTGCCCAACCCTGACGCATCCGCGAACAGCCGTGGCGCATCCGCAAACAGCCGGGGACCATGAACCTCCATAGGCTCCTGCCTGCCGACTCCCGGAGATCCGTGCGATCCGCCTTGCTACGCAACAGCCTCAGGCTCGGGGTGGCCGCCTTCCTCACCGCCTCCCTGTCGCTCTGGTTCGAGCGGATCGCCTACGTGTGGTACCCGATGCTGGCCGTGGTCACGGTCATGGAGGACGGTGACGATCTCAGCCTGCAGGCCGCCAGGGTGAGGGTCTTCGGCACCATCACCGGAGGGCTGGTGACCTTCCTGGTGCACACCTTGCTGTCGGGATGGCAGGGGGTGCTGGTGTCCCTGCTGGTGATGCTGCCCCTGCTGCGCTGGCTGGGCTGGCAGTCAGCCGCCGGGACCGCGACGCTGGTCAGCCTCATGTTCCTGATGATTCCGAGCCACGTGGCCCTGAACTGGGACTACGTCTTCAACCGCACGCTCGATACGTCCGTCGGCTGCGTGATCGCCATTCTGGTGGGCCTGCTGTTCTGGCCCCGGCGGGGATTCGATCGGCTGCTGCAACTGGAAAACGGCCTGCGCCACGGGTATGTCGCGCAGCTGGAGCGTCAGCGGCTCTGGCTCGAGGGCCGTGGGGAACGGCCCCTCCCCCTGCTCCCATCAAGGCTCAGCCACGACCTCATCGCCATGGAACAACTGGTGGCCCAGGAGCGCCGAGGACCCCACGCTGAGCGGCTGCAGCGGCAGCACTGGTCCCAGCGGCTGCAGCTGTGGGCGTCCGTCCAGCACCACTGGGTGCAGTGGGAGGGGCTGCTGGGTGGTCTTCCCGACCCTCCCGCAGCACCGGACGCCCAAGGGGGCAGCGATCCGTTGCGAACGAGCGTGGCGCGCATGGCCACCCAGCTCCAGGGGGGCACCCTCCCGGCCCTGGCCAGGGACCCCCTGCCATGGCAGACCCTGGCCCGGCAACGCTCGCTGCCGCTGCTGCCCCTGCTGGCCCTGGCCGAGGAGCAGTACCCCCTGATGGCGAGCCTTCGCAGCCTGAGCCTGGTGGCCCGATGCTGATCCGCCGCTCGGAGCTGCGCCTTGCCCTGACCGCCGGGCTGATGAACGGCTTCGGCGCCATTGCCCCGGTTCCCTTCGGCTTCTACGCCCCGATGGCGGTGCTGGTCGTCTGCACCGGCACCTACGGGGGGTCCATCGCCCTGGGCCGTCAGCGGCTGCTGGGGTCCGTGGTGGGGGCGCTGGTGCTGCTCGCGTCCTTCAGCGGCCTCGGCCATCTGCCCATCCCCCTGGGGCTGGGCCTCTCCCTGGTCGCGATGCGGCTGCTGGGGGGGGCGCTGGGGCTGGAGGTGGGGTACAAGGTGGGCAGCAACATCATCGTGATGGGCTGGCTGGTCCATGACGGCGACCTGGGCCTCTGGGCCCCGTTGCGCCTGTTCTGGACGGTGGCGGGCATCCTCGTGGCCCTGCTGAGCCTGCGGCTCTTCTGGCCCGACCTGGCCGTGGAAGGCAACCGGCAACGGCTGCGCCGGCTGCTGGCCGACCTCGGCGCCGGCCTCGTGGCTCAGGCCGAACGGATCGAAGCCCCGGCCGCCCCGGCTCACCCGGGAACCCTGGGGGCCGCCGAGCGGCTGGATCTCCAGAGCGCGCAACGCTTGCGGCGTCAGCTGGTGGTCCTGCGCGACATGATGCCGGCCGTGGCGGATGAGCTGGGCAACAACCCCACCAGCCATGCCACCTACCGGTTGTTCCAGCTCCTGAACGGGGCCTGCTCCCAGCTGATCGGCGTGTTCGACGGGCTGCGGCTGCTCGACCACACCCCGTCCGATCGGGGCCCGCTGGAGGGAATCCATGCCGCCCAGGCCGAACTGCTGCGGACCGTGGCCGGACGACTGGAGCAATGGAACCGGTGCCTGCAGGTGCCAAACCGCCACCGGCCAGCCCCACCGGCTTCCGCCCTGACACCTCCAGCCCGCTGGGGGGACCTGGAGCGCTGGCTGCACGATCCGGACCTGGATGGTTTCGATCTTCCCCTGCTGCAGCGCAATGCCAGCCGTCTGATGCTCTGCGGCCAGGCCCTGCGCAGCATCGAGGAGGCGGAGCATCGCTGGCACGCCCTGGGGGAGGCCAGCGGTTGACATATGGGAGGACCGCGCTGCTCCATGCCGAAGCGTCCCGGGCTCTGGTCCCCGCTGACCCTCCTGCTGCTGGCCGGTGCCGGCCCCGGCGCCGCCGAGCCCCTTGCACCCGTCGCCGGGGAGAGCGACGCCCCCCCGGCGGTGCCCCTGGTCAGGCTCGAGCCGGGCTGGGGAAGCCTCCAGCAGAGGCTGGATCTGCCGGACTGGGTGGATCTGAGCCTCGAGATCCTGGCCGAACCGATGGTCAACCCGAGCGGCGGTCTGGTCCGGGCGGCGAGCTGGATCCAGCAGTCGACCCTCGCGCTGACCCTGCGCGCCCCCGGCGACCCGGCCGGCCCACCGGCACGGGAATGGCGGCGGTGGGCCCTGCATGGGGCCATCGCCGGCTACAACGGTGACCCCGTTTATGCCCAGCAGGTGGGGGCGGCGCTGCCCCTGCAGGAGGTGGCCAACCCGGTGGGGCTCTGGCTCACCCGCGCCAGCCTCGAGCGCCGTTCCTCCGATGGCCGCTGGAGCCTGGAGGTCGGGCTGGTGGGCATGGACCCCGATCTGTTCAGCACCCCCATTGAGGACTTCTACGTCCATGACGCCCTCAACGGGGCGCCCGTCCTGTTCACGATCCCGAACTTTCCCGTCTTTCCCGTCGCGGCACCAGGCGCCCTGCTGGTGCTGCGGCCGACCCCGGCCAGCACCCTGCGGCTGGCCAGTTTCGATCTGGCTGCCGCCAACACCGTGGCGGGGCTGCTGGGGGCGTCCACCGGCCTTCCCCCGGGACGGGGCTGGACCCACCAGCTGCAGTGGAGCTATGCCGCCCCCTGGCTCAACCGCCACCTGGCGACCCCCATCGCCGCCTGCCTTGGCGGTAATGGCATCAGGCCTCGACAGCGGACCTGCCGCCAGCCGGTGCAGGTGGAGCGGCAACTCCCCGGAGGACAGCTGCAACTGGCGGCCTATGCCGGAACCGGCCCGAACCGGGGCCTGTACGGCAGCGCCAGCGTGCCGATGGCGCTGCCCTGGGGACTCGACCATCGGCTCTGGGCCGCCGCCGCCGCGGGCTTCGACACCGCCGCCAATCCCACGCCCAGCTACGTCGGGGGCGGCCTGGTGAGCCAGGGGGTCCTGCCCGGCCGCCCCCTCGACCTGCTGATCCTCGGCGTGGCCCGCACCGGATTCAGCCCGATCAGCCGTCCCGGTCTCAGCCACGAAGGGGTGGTGGAGCTCGGGTATCAGGTGCGGATCAACCAGTCCTTCAACCTGCAGCCCAGCCTGCAGTGGATCGTCAATCCGGGCGGCGCCGGCCGGGTACCGGGCCTGTTCGCCGCGGGACTGCAGCTCGGTTTCAGGTTCTAGGAGCCGAGGAGGCCGATGTCGAGCAAACTGGGCGCCGGATGGGGGAGACGGCGGGCCATGGGGGGCAGCGGAACGGGGCGGCCCATGGCCCAGTGGATCCTCGCCGGGCTGACTCTGGGTCTCGGCCTCGGATCAGGGCCCCTCGCCGGCCAAACCCTGCCGGCGGCGGGCGGCGGGAATCTGGAGCGCCTCGAACGCCGCTGGAACGAGCTGGATCGTCAGATCCGGGCGCTCGACCAGCTCCTGCCCGCCGAGGCGGAACCCCTTCCAGGCGAGCGGCCGGGCACCCCGGCGCCCCCGGAGTCCCGCGTGGGTCCTCCGGCATCCGCTGCGGCGCCGGGGCCACCAGAGGCCGCCATCCCCCTGCCAGCGCTGGCGCTTCCCCAGGCCGACAGCCTGCGCCAGGGCCAGCTGCAGGCCCTGAGCCTGGAGCAGTCCCTGGCGATCGGCTTCGCCAACAGCCCCAGCCTGCAGGCCCGACGGGAAGAGGTGGCGGCGGCCCTGGCCGAGCTGCAAAGCCAGATGGGCACCTACTGGCCCCGGATCTCGGCCTATGCCGCCGGCGGCACCGACCAGCAGAGCACCAGCTTCTTCTCCCCCACCGGCTCGGGGACTCTCTTCGCCCCCAGCAGTCCCTTCTTCATCCCCCCCGGCGGCAGGGCCTCCTTCAACACCAACGCCAATGCGGTGGCCGCCGGCCTGCAGCTCCGCTACGAGCTGCTGGATTTCGCGCGCACCCCGAAGGCGCGGGCCGCCCTGGCGAGCCTGCGCAGCACTAGGCTGGCCTATGCCGATGCCCTGCGGCGGCTGCAGCTGAGCCTGAGCGAGAGCTATTACCAGCTGCAGCGCGCCGACCAACTGGTGCGGATCCGCGAGGCCGTGGTCAGCAACGACCTGTTGATCCTGCAGGACAGCCTGGATCTCAAACAGGCCGGGTTGGTTCCCCGGCTCGATGTGCTGCGCCGCCAGGCGATCGAAGCGGACGGCCAGGAGCTCCTGATCGCCGCCCTGGCGGAGAGGCTGATCGCACGCCGCCGGCTGGCGGCTCAGCTCAATCTGCCGCCCGAGCTGACCCCCGTCGCCAGCGACCCGATCCGCCTGCAGCCGCGCTGGCCCCTGGATCTGGAGGACAGCCTGCTGGCCTCCTACCGGGACAACCCGGAGCTGGAGGCCCTGCTGGCCACCCGCGAAGCCCTGCTGCGCCAGAAGGACGCGGTCGCGGCCGGGCTGCTGCCCAGGCTGTCGCTGTTCGCCAGCGCCGGCGCCAGTGCCAACAACGCCAACAGCTGGAACGTGCGCGTCGCCGACGGCGGCTGCTGCGGCGCCACGGTGGCCACCTCCCTCAACACCTACGGCAGCGACTGGTCGGTGGGCCTGGCGGTGAGCTGGCTGCTCTTCGACGCCGGCACCACCCGGGGCCAGGCCCTGGCCCTGGCCCGGCGAGGCGCTGCGGTGGCCCAGCAGTACGCCGCCCAGCGCGATGACATCCGGCTGCGGATCGAGCAGGCGTTCTTCGGCCATGAAGCCAGCCTGGCCAGGCTGGTGGCGGCACGGCGGGGGGTGAAGGCGAGCCTGGAGGCCTTCCGCGACGCCCGCCTCCGCTACCAGGCGGGACTCAGCAGTGAGCTGGATCTCTCCAACACCCAGGAACGGCTGATCACCAGCCTGGTGCAGCGGCTCGAGGCCACCGTGAACGTGAACGTCACCTACGCCCAGTTGCTGCGGGAGCTGCTGCCCATGCCGACGGATCCGGCGGCCCCGGTGCCGGCGCGGCTGCAGTGGGGCCCATGAAAGACCCGGCCGAAGCGATCGAGGCGGCCGACGCCTGGCAGGAGAAAAGCCTGCGCCGGGGGCAGGTGATCGCCCTGCTGCTGGCCGCACTGCCCCTGCTGCTGCTGCTGCAGCCCTATCAGTGGATGTCGGCCCTGGGCTTCCGGCTGCAGCAGGCCTGGCCGCTGGGCGGCACCGGAGGCATCCCCGGAGGCAGCCTGCTGCTGGTGTTCGCCGGCACGGTGCTGCTGGCCCTGCTGGCGAACGGCCCCCTGAAGAGCGGCAGGGGGGGCGGCCTCACCGGGGTGACGGCCCTGCAGCTGGAGGGGGTGCGCCAGGGACCGGCCCGCTCCGCGGCCCTGGCCTCCCTGGGTCTGAAACGCCAGCTGGCCCGCCTGCCGCTGCTGCTGCTCACCCACGGGGCCAGCCTCACCGTGGGACTGGAGTCCCCCTCCGCCTCCCTGGGGGCGAGCCTGCTGCTGGCCCTGCGGGAGAGGGTGGCCCCCCTGAAGCGCCTGCCCCTGCCGGTGCTGCTGGCGACCGGGGCGGGCGCCGGGCTGGGCATCGCCTTCAACTCCGTGCTGCTGGGGGTCATCTATGCCGCCGAGGAACTGTGCCAGCGGCGCTCGCCAGCGCTTCTCAACGGAACGCTTCTGATCACGGGTCTGGGGGTCATGCTCGGATCGGCCACGGGCCTCTGGGGCGCCACCCCGGCGGCCCCCGCCCACCAGGGCGGGATCACTGTGCTGGTGGGGGGCGGGGGACACCTGGTCGCGCCGACGTTGCTCCTGACCCTGGTCGCGGGCTGGCTGGGCGGGGTGTTCACCGCCGGCACCGCCTGGATGGCCAGACGCTGGAGGGGGTGGATCTCGGTGCCGGCCGGCCCGGGCGGGTCGCGGATTCGCAGGCGCCTGCTCGTTGCTGTGTTGGCCGCTCTGCTGATCAGCCTGGCGGCCGTCGCCAGCGGTGGCTGGAGCCTCAACGACGGGCAGTTGCTGATCCTGCGCATGGCCTACGGCGACGATCGCCCAGGCCTCGGGGTCCTCCCCTGGCGGCTGCTGGCCTCTGTGCTGAGCATTGCCATGGGCTCCCCTGGGGGCGTGATGCATGACGCCATGTCACTCGGGGCGCTGCTGGCCGGACCGCTGATCGGCGATCTGCCGCCGCTGGAACGGCAGCTGCTGGTGTGGATCGGAGCGACGGCCCTGTTCAGCGGTGCCTGCCGCACACCCCTGTTCTGCGCCCTGTTCGTGGCCCAGATCGCCGCCACTGTCGCCCTGGTGCCGTTGCTGCTGCTGGTGGCCGCCCTGGCGGCACCCATCGGCCGCTGGGTGCGGTCAGACACGTGGAACGAGGTGCAACTGGAAAGCTGGCTTGAGGATCACCATGGAAACGAGGGTGGTGAGATGAAATCAGGCTGAATCATCTGCATTCATCGCCCAGCTGTCATCGTTTTCCTGAACAGGCTTCGTGCCGGAGAACTCAGCCAGGACAGGAACGACAGGGGATTCCCGCAGGACTAGGCTAAGATCATATGGGTTGGTCTGCCTTGTGATCGATTTCCATCACCGTCTGCAGTTCCTCATTGGCCAGCCATGAACTAACGAGGGATCCATTGAAATCACCCGATACTCCGGAGGACGAAAAGCTCCGCCTGGCCAAACTACGGTCACTGTGCATTCTTGACACCGCACAGGATAGCCGTTTTGACCGGTTCACGCGGATGGCCCAACGCATCTTCAAGGTGCCGATCGTCATGATCAGCCTGGTGGACGAAGATCGGCAGTGGTTCAAATCCTGTCTTGGACTGAAGAACTCAGAGACCTCCAGAAGCGTTTCGTTCTGTGGCCATGCGATTCTGGGCTCCGATGTGTTCATCGTCGAAGACACCCTCGAAGATGATCGTTTTTCTGACAATCCGCTGGTTCTCGGCGAACCCCAGATTCGCTTTTACGCCGGCTGTCCGTTGATCCTTGACCATCACAAGCTCGGAACCCTCTGCATCGCCGACCGTGTGCCCCGATCCCTTGATCAGGAGCAGCACGACAACCTCAAAGACCTGGCCGGCATGGTGGAGCAGGAATTGGCGGCCATCCTCCTGGCCACCCGGGACCAGCTCACCAACCTCGAGAACAGACGCGGCTTCCTGGCCCTTGCCCAGCAGAGTCTGCAACTCTGCACCCGCCAGGGTATCCCCGTCTCACTGCTCTCCCTGGACCTGGAGCATTTCATAACGATCAATGACCTTCACGGACATCAGGAGGGAGATCAGGCCTTGATCACTTTTGCCGATCAGATCAAACATGTGTGTCGTGATTCCGACATTGTTGCCAGAATGGATGGGGATGATTTCGTGGCTCTCCTGATCAACTCAACCCGGGAGCAGTCAGAGACGGTTGTCGATCGAATCAAGGCCGCTCTGGCGAATCAGATCAGGGTTTCAGGAAAAGAGTACGCCATTGATTTCTGCTATGGAGTCACCTCCTATCAGCCCGAGAGACATGAAACCATTGCCGAACTCCTTGCCGACGGACAGGCTTTGATGCACGAGATCAATCAGCTTCGCAACAATTCTCCGATGGACAACACAGTTCCTGCGAGAAAGTAAACCAAAGCGGACCTGACATTGGCAGGAGAAGAAGGCAGGACCCAGGGAGCCGCAGGTTGAGATCCTGTCAATCAACAGAACATGCCTCCGGGATCCAGTGATCAGACCATGGCCTCATGACTTGAGAGCGCCTGCAAGGATCGTCCTGATGGACACATCAAGTTGATGCAGTTTCACGGGCTTGGCCAGGTATTCGGTAGCACCGGCCTCCATGCACTTTTCAAGGTCGCCCTTCATCGCCAAAGCCGTCAGCACAATGATGGGCATCGCGGCAAGCTGTGGCTTGTCACTGGCGCGGACGACGCGCATGACCTCAAAGCCATCCACAACCGGCATGGACATGTCGAGGATCAGAAGACTGGGTATCTGATGGCGAAGAAAGTCAATCGCTTCCTCGCCATTGGCCACTTGATGGATGTGGTATCCCTTGGCGGCAAGATAACGGCTGTAGATCAGTCGGTTCACCCTGCTGTCTTCCGCCAGCAGGATCTGGGGCTGATCCATCCCGACCCGGAAATCCTGAACCGAAGCTTCGGCCTCACTCGTCACAGGAAGGGGATGATTCGCCTCTGAAGCGGCCTGGATCTCAACCGGGAGATGAAAACTGAAACAACTTCCCTTGCCCACGGCCGATTGCAAGGTGATGTCACCCCATGTGCCAGCAGGATTCTCTTGACAATCGACAGGCCTAGGCCTGTACCGGCGAATTGACGATTCAAGCCACTCTGAACCTGCACAAAGGGCTTGAAGATCAGCGCCTGGTCATTCGTATCGATGCCGATTCCTGAATCCAGCACACTGATGTGAAGCGTCCCATGCAGAGGGTCCGCCATCTGCGTAAAAATCATGCTGGCCTGTAGGCGCACGGTTCCTGCTTCAGTTGTGAACTTGACCGCATTGCTGAGGAGGTTGATGAGGACCTGACGGATCAGCCGCTCGTCCAGCAGACAGACAGGCAGATCAGGATCAATATCCGCTGAAAGGGTTATGCCTTGAGCCTTCGCCATCGGTTGAATCGTAGTGATGCAGGATCGGCACAGTGCACTGATAGCTACAGGCTCCCGTTGCACTTCGAGCTTGCCTGCTTCGTGATCGCCACTGACATAGCCAGGCCGATGGCGCAGAGCAGCAGCCAGCCAAGCCGACGTCGCAGATGGATGGTCATCCGTTGGAGCCTGAATCAGGCACTCATAGATAAGATTCTTTACCAGAAAAGAGGCAGCACATCAACAATCGAAGAAAATTTCATGTTGGTCTCTGTCCGTCAGCGCAACAGAAGAAAAGCATCAGCACAGCATCAGAGAGGAGAAAAAAGAACTCATCCTCGGCCTGATGGTTAACGTGGCCAAGGGATCATTCCGGACGCGACGAATACCAGCGCTCGATCCTGTAGCCCAGGATCACCACCAGAACCACCAGCCAGAACCACAGTTCCGGCGGATTGGCGTTGCACAGCACCAGCAGCAGCGCCACCTCACTGATCAGCCAGGGAAGTTCCTGGCGCAGCAGCGGATTGCGGATCTGCCACCGGCGCTGATCGCTCATGGCCATCCCCCGGGCTGACGCAGGGAAGGGCGGTCCCAGAGACGATCAATACGCAGATTGCGATAACCGCCAGTGAGGGAGCGAAGCCCCGGGAGCACGTAAGTGATCGGGGTGCGCCACTCCACATAGGCATGGGCTGCGATCGTGAGCCCCTCCCTGACGGGGAACACCCCGCTGCCGCCCGAGAGGGTCCAGCGGTAGCCGTCCCGGCTGGTGGGATCGCGCTCCAGCTCGATCTCCGTTCGCATCACCGGCCCCTGCTTGAGGAGATCACGAGCCAGCTGGGGGTTGCCGATGGTGGTGGAAATGTCTTCCTCCGTGGCCGGCAGGGCCAGCACCTGGTTCACCTTGCCCACAATCCCACCGAAACGGCCCCGCTGATCCCAGAGGGGCACCACCTCCACCGGCAAACCCACCGGAAGACGGCGGGCATCGGCGGGGGCGAAATAGGCGACGGCTCGCAGCCGCGGGGCACCCGCAGCGGGGGTGGCGGTCCTGCCCAGGGTCCCCAGGCGCTGACCGGTGGCCACCGTCTGGCCCTGGATCACCTGCAGGTCCAGCACCGTGCCGTCCCGGTCGGCCAGCACCTGGCCGTCATAGGCCAGGCGGGCCTCGGTGACACGGATCTGACGGCGCAGATCGTCGATCTGATAGCGGCGCTGCAGGGCCTGGGTCTGGATGTCCAGCTTCACCTGCTCGTAGCGCGTGAGCAGATCCTTCTCCTGGATCCGCACCGCATCGAGGCTGACGCTGGTGCTGGTCAGGCCCTGCTCGGCCGCCACCACCTCGGACGCCAGGGGGGCCACCACCTCCCGCCCACTCAGCCAGCGCAGGTTGCGCACCTTCTCCGCGTAGGTGGCGGCCAGCTCCTCGTAACGGCGTCGATCCTGGGCGAGCTTGGCGAGGGAGGTGTCCACGCTGAGCTTCTCGCTCTCCAGCCGCAGGGAGTCACGCCGGTCGAGCTCGCGGTTGTGGCGCTCCAGCTGGGCCAGGTTGCCCCGCTGCTGCTGCAGCTGGCGATCGAGGACCGGCAGGTAGAGCTCCATCAGCACCTGTCCCTTACGCACCTCCTCCCCAACGGCGACCCGCAGGCGCCGGACCTGCCCACCGGCGCGGGCATCGAGCAGGCCGGCCGTGTCGGGGTACAGCAGCACCCCCTGCCCCATCACTTCCGTGGGCACCGGCCAGAACAGCACCCACAGCCCCAGAGCCCCGCCCATGGCCACCAGCGCGGCCCCAACCTGGCCGCGATCGCTCAGGCCGCCCCAGCGTCGACGCAGGGCCTCCACCGGCCGGCGGGGCCGCGCTGCACCGGTCGGGGGAGCGGAGGAGGCCATGGCGCCAGCATGGAGGATGGGAGGCCGGCTGTCAGCACGGCAGGACGCCCAATCCAGCCAGGGCCGAGCAATCGGCCGCGCCGGCGATCACATCGGCCAGCAGGGGAGCGAGGACCGGCACCTGGGCGAAGGCGCCGCCGAAACCGCTGAAGACCCAGAGACCCGCCGCGCCGGGGAGCGGCCCGACCAGGGGAAGCCCACCGGTGCAGAAGGCGACCGGCACCTGGCGGTAGGGCCCCGGCAGGGCGGCGAGCGCCGGATCGAGCCCCGCCAGCCCCTGGCGCAGACGTACCTCCATCGCCGCCGCCGCAGGCGCCTCGCCGGTGTCCAGGCCGGGGCGCACCAGGCTGATCTGTCCCAGCAGCAGCCCCTCGCCCCAGGGGGCGAAACCGGCGTCGACGATCCAGCGCTCCTCGCGCAGCGCCGGGGCCGCCCCCTCCAGCGCCGGCCGTCGCCAGTGGCGGGGCTGCACGATGCGGCGACGGCTGGCGTGACGAAGCCAGGGGCCGGCGGCGGCCGGCGGAAGGGCGTGGCGCGCCGGCAGAGCCAGGACCCCGGCCCAGCTGGCGCGCTGGCGCTCCGGCAGAGCGGGGGCGAGGCGGCGGCAACCGGCCCCGGCCGCCAGCACCACCTGATCCGCCGAGTGGGTCCCTCCGGGCGCCAGTTCCAGTCGCCAGCCACCGGCCCGCGGCCGCGGCGGTCCCAGGACCCGCCCCCGGAGCAGCTGGACCCCGGCGGCGGCCAGCACCCGCGGCAGGGCGGCCATCAGCACGGCGCTGTCCACCTGGGCGAAGGGGGGACGCAGCAGGGCCGTGCTCCAGACGCCGCCATGGAGGCGCAGACCGCAGCCTCGCCAACCGAGGAAACCGTGGCGTGCCTCGAGCCGTCGCCAGCGGGCCGGAGCCTGACGCAACAACCGACCAAGGGGACCGGGGGCCCCGGCCCACCAGGCCACCCCGCCATAGCTGAGGGACGTGGCCATCGCCTCCCCCGCATCGACCAGGGTCACGCCCAGGCCCCGCTCCACCAGCGCCAGGGCGAGCAGGCTTCCGGCCAGGCCGCCCCCCACGACGGTCAGCCGGCCGGGGGCGGGCACCCTCAGATCTGCAGGGTGAAGGAGCCGATCACCACAGCGAAGAGGTCCTTCACCTTGTTCCAGCGCGCTTCGTTGGTGCTGGCGGCGAAGGTGTAGAGCCGGCCACGGTCGACCACCACGGTGGCCAGCTCGTGGCGATCGCGGTCGGCCAGATGGACCGTGTATTCCAGGTCGTAGTAGGTGCGGCCGCCCTGCTCGCGCTCATGGGCCTCCACCAGTTCGGCGTCCCGGCCGCTGCCTTCCGGTGAGATGACGCTGCGGCGCAGGGTCTCGCCCACCTCCACGGCACTGCCCAGCTGGCTGAGATCCCGGTCGGGGGTGACCTCGGACACCACCAGGCTCAGGGTTTCGTCGCTGTTGATCAGGTCGTGGAAGACCACCTGGGGGCCATTGCTGACCTGCACCCGGGTCCAGCCGGTGGGGTAGAGAAAGGCATAGCGGCCATCCGGGCTCTGGAAGGAATTCAGGCCCGCGGCGGCGGCGCTGCAGCTGGTGATCAGGGTGCCCAGTAGCAGGGACAGGAGAAGACCCACCAGGCGTGACGTCCTCAAGGGAATCCGGGAATCGCGGTGCAGCGGTGAGGCCATGACGAAAGGTCCGAAAGGGGGCGTGGGGCTGGTGATGTGTCGACATTCTCGCCCTGGCGAGGGACCTACCAACGGAGGCGTCCAAGTCGGCGGGACGTCCAGCGGAGGGGGGCCGTGAGCCCCCAGGAGCGGCTGCGGAGGATTGCTTCCAGCTGTCTGGCGAGGTGCTCGCAGGAACGGTTGCTCCGGTGGAGGTGCTCCTGGTTCTCTGCAAGCTGGTGAGCGGAAGCAGCAAGCCGCTGTTGGCGCTCCAGCTCCAACCGAACCGAGAGGGAGCCAACCTCTGGCTGATCCCTGCCAGGGAAGGCGATCTCGTGAAGGCCGGGAGGGCAATCGAAGGACGCCATGAATCCGCCCAGGTCGAAAAACGCCAGCGGCTGAAGCTTGCAGCAGGTGACCAGAACCCTGCCGGAGGGATCGATCGCGAGACCCTTCGGGCCGCCCTCCTGGGGATTGATCTGCCCGCGGCGGAAGAGGGATTCCTCCATCGTGAGAGCGGAAAGGATCGGGTCGTGGATGCCTCTCCAGTCCCCATCTGACCGATGGTAGATGTGAACGTAGGGAGCTCCGGCATCGGCCACGAGGATAAACTTCCCGTCGTGACTGAAGTGAATGCCATGGGGATAGGCCAGTCCGCGCAAAACCCCCTGAGGATCGGTGTGAGGTGAGATCCCCTCGTCAGCGTCATGGAGAAGCACACTCTGGGTGCAATGGGAACTCGTGGCCACCCAACGCCCCTGCGGAGCGATGTGGATGCCATCCGGCAGATCAATCCAGCGCCGGAGCAGGAGATCTTCTGCCAGCACGCGAATGCCGTCCGTGATGTCAAGCAGGAACCGGCCGACCGAATCACTCCAGTTGCTGCAGACCAGCAGTTCGTAGCAGTCAGGGCTCAGGGCACGGGCGTCAAGCGATCCCGGCCCATGCAGCAGCAATCCCTCACCGCAAGGGATGATCTTCAGGGGAGCCAGGGAATCGGGCAAACCGTTGTGATCCTCCCCCAGGCGGTAGATCACCAGATCTCCCGAACGGTTGCCCACGGCCAGGTGGTGATCGTCGAGGAAGGTGAGGCCATGGGGATCGATCAGTTCCGGTGAGGTCAGCCGCACGGCCTGGCTGAGCACGATCCTGGGCCCAGCCTCTGAATCAACCCGGTTGAACTTGAAGAAGACAACGCCACAACCCTTGTAGTCCGCCAGCGCCAGGCAGCACCCATCGGAACGAAAGCAGAGATCCTCGCCGCAGCCAACGGCGGCGATCTGATCACGAACGGAAGGGGGCGCCTCCAAAGGAAGTTCCCGCAGTGCCAAGGGCTGCTCCGGATTAAACAGCGTGTCAGTCAAGTAGCAGGGACAAAAAGCGAGCGCTCACCAAGAAAGAACCGGGTCGGGCGGAGTGCCAGCGCCCTTCCCACCAGACCCATCCTTACCCGGCGCCCAGCCCCCGCGAGCGGGCCGCCTAGATTCACCCCATCTGCAGCCGGTCCGCTGAGCGGTTTCACCCGACCCCTGGCCAGGCTGATCGACCAGTTCGAACGCCTGCCGGGCATCGGCCCCCGCACGGCCCAGCGGCTGGCCCTGCACCTGCTGCGCCAGCCGGAAGAGCAGATCCGCAGCTTCGCCGATGCCCTGCTGGCGGCCCGCAGCCAGGTGGGGCAATGCCGCCGCTGTTTCCATCTTTCAGCCGAGGAGTTCTGCGAGATCTGCCGCAACGAGGAACGGCGCAACGGCCAGATCTGTGTGGTGGCCGACTCCCGCGACCTGCTGGCGATGGAACGCAGCCGCGAATTCCATGGGCACTATCACGTGCTGGGCGGACTGATCTCGCCGATGGATGGGGTCGGTCCGGAGCTGTTGCAGATCCAGCCGCTGGTGGAGCGGGTCGACCGGGAGGGGGTCGTCGAGGTGATCCTGGCCCTGACCCCCAGCGTGGAGGGCGACACCACCAGCCTCTACCTGGCCCGTCTGCTCAAACCCTTCACGAGCGTCAGCCGCATCGCCTACGGACTGCCGGTGGGGGGTGAGCTGGAATACGCCGACGAGGTGACCCTGGCCCGGGCGTTCGAAGGCCGCCGCCGGATGGAATGACGCGCTCTCAGGACAGCCACCAGAGCCAGGCCTTCGATCTTTTGGCCACCTTTCTCGAGACCACAACGGGCCCAACGGAGCGCCTGTCATGGCTTCCGACCGCAGGCACCCTGCCGCACTTCAGTCAGCGATGGGGAGGGCACAGCTACTTCACCGCCCTGACCAGCGCCCTGCGCAGCCTGGGCCAGGTCATCTTCATCAACAACCCGATCAGTGGTCTGCTGCTGTTGCTGGCGTTGCTGGGGCAATCGCCCGCTATGGGACTCTTCTCGGCCCTGGGCGTCGCCACGGCGAACCTCACCGCCAAGGCGATCGGCTGTGATCGGGGGGCGCGGTGCAACGGCATCTATGGCTTCAATGGCGCCCTTGTGGGCAGTGCCGCCGCCGCCTTCCGGACTCCCGGGCCCCTGAGGGCCTGGCTGGTGGTGGTGGCCATCGGGGCCGCCCTCACCACGCTGCTGCTCCACCACCTGGGCCGCTGGCTGATCCAGCGGCTCGGGCTGCCGCCCCTGACCCTGCCGTTCTGCCTGGTCACCTGGCTGATGCTCACCGTGGTGATGGCCCTCCACAATCCCGCCATGGATGTGCTGCGGGGCGCCATCCCAGCGGCCCAGGGTCCCGGTGTCGCCGTCCTGCTGCTGGGGGTCGTACGGGGCTTCGGCCAGGTGTTCCTCTGCCCGTCCCTGCTCAGCGGCTTGCTGGTGCTCGGGGCCGTTGCCGCCGGCAGCCCCCTGGCCGCCCTGATCGGCCTGGCCGGAGGGCTGGTCTCCAGCCTCAGCGCGCTGGCCCTCGGCATGGCCCCAGGGGCCATCGCCCTTGGGCTGGGCAGCTACAACGGCGTCCTCACCGCCATCGCCATCGGCGGCACCTTCTATGCCACCACCCGCGGCAGCGTTCTGATCGCCCTGGTCGCCGGCGCGGGATCCAGCCTGGTGACCCGGGCCCTGGGCCCGGCGTTCGCCAGCGCAGGGCTTCCCCTGCTCACCCTGCCGTTCATCGTGGCCACCCTGGCCACCATGGTGACGGTGCGCCGTGCCCTTCCTTCCCTCCTGCCGGTCGCCCTGCATTCGGTGCTCACCCCCGAGGAGCACCGCCAACGGTTCGTTGTCGCGACATCGCTGCTCTCGGATTTTCGCCGCCAATTGCATCGGGCCCTGTCCGGGGAGCGCCAGGTGGCGCTGCTCCCCCTGGCGGAGGTCTCCCAGCGCCAGCGGCTGCAGACCCTGTTCGCCGAACTCGATCGGGACGGAAGTGGCACTCTCAGCCTGGCGGAGCTGACCGACGGTCTCAGGCGGCAACAGCCCGAAACCAGGCGGGACGCCACCTCGAGGCCCCCGGAGCGGCTGCTGGAGGAGGTCTTGGAGGGCATGGATCTCGATGGCGATGGCCAGGTGGATGCCGAGGAATTCGCTGAACTGATGCTGCGGCTGCGCCGCCTGCACGGGGGCCGCGAGCGGCTGCTCACCTACCTGCAGCCCGTGGATGCCGACGGCAATGACCGGTTGGAACCCGCCGAGCTCGACCGGCTGCTGAGCAGCGTCGGCCAACCCCGCCTGACAGCCCGGGAACACCAGCAAATGTTCGGCCTCGATGGCCGTGGCCTGAGCTGGGAAAGCTTCATCGACCGACTGCTGCTGACCTGAGGACGCTCCCCCATCGGGCCGGATCGATGGCCGAGGCGATGACCCTATTGTCTGAATCCCCCGTCCTGGCCTGCCCTCCGGTGCACGGAGGGGCCGGTTGTCTTCTCAGCGATGCCAGCCACCAGCCGCTACAGCGCCATCCCTCCCATCGAGCGGCTGCCGGACTGGATCCGTCGCCCGCTGGGTGAGGCCACGGCCACCGAGCGGGTGCAGGGGGTGGTCAAACAGCAGCGGCTGCACACCATCTGCGAGGAGGGCCGCTGCCCTAACCGGGGTGAGTGCTACGCCGCCGGCACGGCCACCTTCCTGCTGGGCGGGCCCATCTGCACCCGCAGCTGCGCCTTCTGCCAGGTGGACAAGGGCCGGGCGCCGCTGCCCCTCGACGGGGGTGAAGCGGAGCGGGTGGCGGAGGCGGTGCAGGCGCTCAACCTGCGCTACGTGGTGCTCACCGCCGTGGCCCGCGACGACCTTGCCGACCACGGCGCCAGCCTGTTCACCGCCACCATCGCCGCGATCCGCCGCCGCGATCCAACGGTGATGATCGAGGTGCTGACCCCCGATTTCTGGGGCGGTCACCCCGACCCCGAAGCGGGCCGCCGGGCCCAGCGGCAACGGCTGGCCGCGGTGCTGGCCGCCGCACCGGTGTGCTTCAACCACAACCTGGAGACGGTGGAGCGCCTCCAGGGCGACGTGCGCCGCGGCGCCACCTACCGCCGTTCCCTGGAGCTGCTTGCCGCAGCCCGGGAGCTGGCGCCGCAGATTCCCACCAAATCCGGCCTGATGCTGGGGCTCGGCGAAACGGCCACGGAGGTGGTGGCCAGTCTGGAGCACCTGCGGGCCGCCGGCTGCCAGCGGCTCACCCTGGGCCAGTACCTGCGCCCCTCCCTGGCCCACATTCCCGTGGCGCGCTACTGGCGGCCGGAGGAGTTCGAGGAGCTGGGCGCCATCGCCCGGGAACTGGGATTTGATCAGGTGCGCAGCGGCCCCCTGGTGCGCAGCAGTTACCACGCCGCTGGGGAGGAGATCCCGCTCCAGGAGCGTCAGCGGCCGTAGGTGGCCGTGAACGTGGCGGCTCCAAGGCTGTTGGCGTTCACCAGGAAACCCGCCAGGGCGGCCGTGGCTCCAGCGGGAAGCGGCAGCCGCTCCACCTTGAGGGCATGGAGGCTGAAGATGTAGCGATGGGGCGGATCTCCCACCGGCGGGCAGGGGCCTCCCCAGCCGGGAAGGCCGTAATCCGTACCCACCTGACGGGCACCGGGCGGCAGGGCCGAACCATCCGTGAGGCCGGCGCCGGCCGGCAGGGAGCGCAGGCTGGCGGGCAGATCGATCACCACCCAGTGCCACCAGCCACTGCCACCGGTGGGGGCGTCGGGATCATGCACCAGCAGGGCGAAGCTGCGGGTCCCCGCCGGCGGGTGGCTCCAGCTCAGGGCCGGCGAGACATTCTCGCCGCTGCAACCGAAGCCGTTGAACACGTGGCGCAGGGGGATCGCGGCGCCGGCCGGAAGGTCGGAGCTGCGCAGGGAGAAGTCGGCCGCTGAGGCGCCCGGCACCGCCAGAAGCAGAGACAGGGCGACAAGAAAGGGGCGCATGGCCGTTCAATGCCCAAAGCGGATCCAACCTATCGATCAGCGCCTTCGCTGAGGTGAGGTGAGGTGAGGTGAGGTGCGCTGCGCCTTCCTGCCGTTCTCAGAGCCGCAGCAGGAATGCGTCTCGACGGTGGAAATCGGGCTCCACCCCCGGATGGGCCAGGGCCCAGTAGCTCAGCTGGCCGCTGCGATCCTCGATCACACTGGCGATCGCCACCTGCAGGGGAACCCCGCTGGGGATCGCCGGCGGCAACGGCAGATCCAGGTGCAGGGTCAGAAGCTCGTCGTGGCGGCAGACCCGATGCAGCGGAAGGTCGTAGCCGGGCTCCGGCCGCAGGCCAAGGCGGTAATCCTCCAGCCGGTAAACGTTCCAGTGACCGGCCGGGGAGAGATTGAGCTCCCAGTAGGGACGCTCTCCCTCAACGCCCCAGAAGCACTCAAAGCAGGTGGTGGACCAGAGGCCATCCCGGCGCGAGGGTGAGGGGACCGGCGACGCCAGATGCACCGCCTCGATCGCTCCGCCCAGCCGGAAGCTCAGCCGCAGCCGGCCGGCCTCGCGGCTGACCTCGCCCTCCAGCTGGAGGGCCGGCGATGGGGGGCCGGCGACAAAGGGACGGAGTTCGAAGCGATGGGAAACGGGTTCAGCCATCAGCAGCGGCCGGCGACAGCGGACCTGAGCTCATTGATCACGGCATGGATCTGGTGCTCCTGGGCCTCGATGCTTTCGGTGAGCCGGAACTGCACCTGGGCGCGCTGCAGATTGTGGTCGGGGTGCTCCGTCCTGAAATAGACGTTGCCCGCCAGATGATCGGTGAAGAAACGCAGGCCAAGCTCGAAGCTGATCAGACGGATCGCGGCATAGAGATGCTCATAGTCCGCGTCGGTGAGAAATCCTGAGGCGGCGGCCAGATACCCACCCAGCACCTCCCGGCAAAGGTCAAGATCGAAGTGGACGGCTTGCAGATCCCTCGTTTCCTCACCGAGTGGATTGCAGCAGGAGCGCAGGCAATCGCCGATGTCGTAGTGAATCAGGCCAGGCTTCACCGTGTCGAGATCGACCAGAGCGACGGCCTGCCCGGACGCGACATCCATCATCACATTGTTGACCTTCGGATCCCCGTGGATGGGGCGAAGTCGCAGATGGCCGCTGGCCCTGGCGGCCTCCAGCACCGAGGCGAACCCGCGTCGCTCCTCAATGAAGGCACGGCAGTACTGAACGTCGCTGCCCGCCACGACCGGCGTCTCCGCCAGCGCCGCGTCATAGTGCTCGAGATATCTGGGCGTGACATGAAAGCCCTCCAGGGTGTCGGCCAGCCTGTCCGGGGAAAGATCACTGATCAGATGATGGAAAAGGCCCAGACCAAAGCCCACTTCCCTGGCCTGATCAGCACCGGCCACCACATCAAAACTCCGAGAGGTTTCGATGAAGGTGATCATGCGCCAGAAACCACCCTCCCGCTCCACCCAGGGAAGGCCCTGTTCGCGGCAATGCAACACCCGGGGAAGCTCCCAGCGACGCTCAGCGAGCAGGGCACAGCCCTGGGTCAGTCGCCCATCAACATGCTCACCAATGGCGATCATGTTGGCCATCACCAGCTCGGGCCTCACAAACACCTTCCGGTTCAGCTTCTGCAGCACAAACCGCCGCAGCGGCGGACCTTCGCAGACGACGAGGAAACTGTCGTTGACGTTGCCGTTGCCCAGGGGTTCCAGGCCGCAGATCCGACCGGGAAGATCGAACGCCGCGGCGATGGAGGCCAGGCCGCTGTCGGACTCCCGAAGGGTCATGGGCGGGGGCACCGAGCGAGCAGGTGCGGATGATCGCATGTCAGCACGGCAAACCGGCGGCGTGCAGCAGGGCGAGGACCCGGTCGTCCGGCAACTGCTCGAAGTGCTCGTACCACAGCCCCACCGCCTGGAGATCATCGACAACGGCCAGGGCCTCCAACCGTTCCACCAGCCGGCCCAGTTCGATGGCGACCTCACGCTCGACCACCGGCACCGCCAGGGCCAGGGAGGCCGGTTCAAGCTTGCGGAGCGAGACCAGGGCCGCCTTGACGGTCATGCCGGTGGCGATACCGTCGTCCACCACGATCAGAGGACGGCCCCGCAGCTGGTCGCCGGGTGGGTCGCCGAAGCGCTGTTGCCGGCGCCGCAGCTCGTTCTCCTGCGCCCGCAGCCAGCCGTGCCTTGTTGCCGTGGTGGCCCGGCCGCTGGCGCCCTGCCCCTTCCGCCAGAGCACCACTCCACCGGCGGCGACGGCCCCGATCGCCACTTCCGGCCAGTCGGGATCGGCGACCTTGCGCACCGACCAGGTGACCAGGGGCAAGTGCAGGCGCGCCGCCATCGCCGCCGCCACCGGCACCCCACCCCTGGGCAGGGCCACCAGGATGCTGTCGCGGCTGAGGCCCTGGCCAGCCGCGAAGACCTCCGCCAGGGCGAGCCCAGCCTGGTGACGGTCGGTCCAGAGGGGAGGTCGGTGTGCCATGACGTTGGGGGGTGACTCCGTTTTCGGCAGGAGCGCCGCGGCGGCAAGACGAGCGTCAGCGGTGTGCTCTCTTTGGTTCAGGAAACCTTCTGCACGGAATTCTTCTGGGTCTTCACCTTGGCCCAGACGGCCTCAAGCCCCCCCGCCAACGGTGTCGAGCGAAGGGCGTAGATGCGCAGGACCTGACCACTGGGAATGATGCCGATCGAGGATCCCGAGCGGATCGTGCCCTGATCCCTCAGATAAACCGATGTGGTGGTGGTGACATCGGCGTTGGCGACTGGCTTTTTCTGGGTGTTGATGGTGCGGTCTTCCTTGAGCGTGCCGGATCGATCCGCCTTGCCGATGTAGATCCAGCCCTGCAGATCGGATTCAGCGATCTTGGCCGTTGTGATCTCCTCCAAGGCCATGGAAACGGGCGATGGCTGCACCAGAACATTGACCACAGGATCCTCCTGGAGGACTCCTGGCACTTGATTCAGCAACTTGTCTTCCTTACGGATCTGGCGCTCGACATTCACATCTTCCGCCCGTGCCAGCATTTCCAGAGCACTCTTACAGGTCGACAGCTGAGGAAGCTCCTTGCATTCCTGCCTGAGGAGAAACGCAGCGGCATCTCTCAGGCTGTTCTTTCCGCTCTGGAGAGCGATGTTGGCGATATTCAACTTGTCTTTGTCATTGGCCGCGATGATATAAAGACCAATCAGGGCAACCTTGCCCTTCGTTTCGTTTTCTCCTGTGAGGTTATCCATCTGATCAAGGATCTGTTTCGAGAAGGCCTGCGTTCGCCTCGCTTCCTCCAGAGACTGGGTGATTCTCACGGAACTCCAGGCCTGAAAGGCGCCAGACAGCGAAACCACAGAGGCCGTAAAAATACTCAGATTCTTAATCAGTGACGCGGTATCTTCCAAAGGAGATGCACCCATTGTTTATGCAGCCCGCCAGAGGTCCTCACCTTAGGCCTCTCTACCTCTTGGGATTTGATGGCATTCCAACCGCAGGGACTCTTTAGGAACACATACCTAATCCACCGGCTCCCTACAGCCGGCGCAGCAGCTCCGTCTTTTTCTCAGTGAATTCCACCTCACTCAGCACCCCCTTGGCCTTGAGCTCGCCCAGGCGTTCCAGGGCGCTGATCACATCGTCACTGGAGCTGGCGGGTGCGCCGACCGTTGGCACCGTTTCGGCCGGGGCGGGGGCGGGTGTGTGTGCAAGGTCAGGGGCGGCTGCAGCGGAGGATCCTTGCGGGGAGAACGGCGGCAGGCTGGCCAGGCTCACCGTGCCCTGCGGCGTGGAGAACAGCACCTCGCCGCTGCCGCTGGCCTGGGCGATGCCGCTGATCGGTTGGTGGCGGGCATCCAGCAGGCTGAGGTTGCCGCCCTGCTCCACGGCAAGGCAGCCTGAATCGGCGAACCAGGCGTAACGCAGGTTGTTCTGGGCGCCGCTGGCGCTGGGGCTGCCCAGCTCCGCAGGCCACCAGGGCTCGAATCCTGCCATGGGCTGCATGGGCTGCATCGCCATCGGGGCCATGCCAAAGCCGCCGGAGGACTGTTGCTGGCTGCCGCCGTGGCTCGCCTGCTGCTGGCTGCCACCGCCGGAGCTCTGTTGCTGGCTGCCGCCACCCGTCGAGGTGAGGCTGGAGAGGCTCACCGTGCCGCCCGGTGTGGCGAAGACCACGGCGCCACCGGAGCCTTGCTGCTGGGAGAGGCCGGCGATCTGATGGTGGCCGGTGTCGTACACCGACACCTGGCCGTTCGAGCGAATGGCCAGCCGCCCGGCGGCAGGAAAGAAGGCATAGCTCATGTCGTTCTGGGTGCCCATCGCCGCCGGTGCACCCAGCTCCGCAGGCCACCAGGAGTCGCGGGGATCTGGCACAAACAGGGGCGAACCGCCCGCGCCCATCGAGGCCATGGGCGCCATCGCCGGCAGCGACGACGCGGTGGCCCAGCCGCCGCTGCTCTGGGACTGGAAACTTCCGGTGCCGACCGGTTGGGGCTGATGGCTGCCAAGTTGCGCCGCGATCGCCTGGCAGAGCCCATCCACCCGCGCCTTGAGGGAGTGATTGAACATGTCGCCGAGCATCAGCATGCCCCCCCGCATCCACTGGCCGGAGCCGGCGAATTCCGGATGGTCGAACTGGGCCATGGCGCCCTGGCCTCGCAGCATCGCCGCCATCATGTGGGTGACGGCGTCCTGACTGAAGCCGTACTGACGGGCAAGGTCGCTGGCGACCTTCTGGCCTGCTTCGGTGATCTGTTCCATGGCTGGTCGGAGCTCTGGGCTGCGTCGGAAGGAAGGGGTGGAAAACGATCGCCCGTCCCGGTCACCGCGCCGGGAAACCGAATGGCAACGGGAAAGCCGATCCCGCCCGCTCACCTGATCAGAAAGCAAGGGACGGACGATCCGTTTCCGTGAAGACGCGGTGGGGAGGGTTCGGATGGCAGAGGAGCTCTGGTGGCTGATGCGGCTCCTCTGCCGAAGCGGTCGGGCACGACCGATACGAAGATTCAATCCTTTTCTGGTCTTTGAAGCTACCACCCGGTTCGCACCTTCGAGCTGAATGATGTAGCGGGACGAACTTCTTATTGGTCCCTTCAGGATTGACGCTGCCCATGTCTGCGAACCGGATCCACCCAGGTGCGCCAGGCTTCCGGGAGGATCGTCAGGGGGATGCCTTCCAGTGCTGGATCAGCCTCAGGCGGATCTCCCCCCGATCGCCCAGCCTCTCCAGGGAGGAATGGGAAGGGGTGAGGAACGCCAACCCCGATTCCTTGCCCGTGGGCAGAAAATCGTTGATCGCCACGTGGTAGCGGCGATCCCGCTCCAGTGGCTGGCCGGCCAGGTGCTCAACGCCCCCCTCGCCGTGCCCATGGGGGGATCCCCAGCCAAGGGGCCGGAGCGCCAGATCCCCGGGAGCTGGAACGAAGAGGCCCGATCACCGAACCCATGCCCTGGTCGCCGGCTCACCAGGGCAAGACGAAGGGTGGTGGCTGGATCCGAGTTGCTGAGGGAGGGTGAGCATGGAAGCGATCGCTCATCCATGCGATTCACCGTACGATCAACAGAACGCTTCAGGGTTCGATGCAGGCCATCTCCGCAAATGAGCTCAAGACCGGTGGCATTGGTGCCATCGCCAGTGCCCTTGAACAGGAACGCGAGGTGGGCGTCAGCGTGCGCGGCGATCTTCGCTACGTGGTGATGCCGGTTGAGGAGTACCAGCGGCTGCGGGACTGCGAGCTGGAAATGGCTCTGCTGGAAATCAGGGCTGATCTGGCGGCTGGTGGTTCCATCGAAGAATCGGTGGATGAACACCTGGCGCGCCTCGATGCCCTGGCGGCTGAGCGCTCTTGAGCTGGACTCTGGTGTTCAGCGAGAGGTACAACCGCCGAGCGGCGCTGTTCCTGAACCGTCATCCCGATCTGCGGGAGACCTATCGCAAGACCCTGCTGCTGCTGGAGGCCAATCCCCACCACCCTTCGCTGCGACTTCATGCCCTCAGGGGCAAGCTCACAGGACTTCACGTGGTGTCCATCAACCTCACCTACCGGATCACGCTGGACGTATTGATCGAGGGGCAGAAGCTGCTTCCGATCGACATCGGCGCTCGCGACACCGTCTACCGCCGCTGAGTGGTCATGGGTCTTGATGCGATCCGGCTGGATGTGCATCACCAGGGCACGGATCTCGCGGCGTCGGCACAGAACTGGCCGCTCACCTGCGCCTGACGACCAGGACTGGGAGGAGCTGGATCCAGCACTGCAGCGTTCGCACCAGCGAGGTTGGCGCCTGCTGCGCGGCGACTCCTGAAGCAACGATCCCCGTATCAGAACAGCCCCAGCTGACCATCATCCGGTGACGGCGACGGCGACGGTGACGGCGTCGTGGCTTCTGGCTCCTGCGCCCTGGTTTCCGGGCCCTGCTCCGTAGCTCTGGAGCTTTCTTTCAGGGCGGGGATGTAGGGAATCAGGCCTTTTGCGAGGGCGATCTCCTGGAGCTGCAAGGGCAGGTTCCGCACATCACGGATGAAGCCATCCACCTCCACCATCCACACCATGGGGTTGGCGTCCATCCTGCTGGGCAGGGTCCACTTCGGCGAGAAGCAATCCACCCCCATCAGATCGCGCAGCTGCTTCGATCGGGTCTGGCCGTTGCTGGCGGAGACTCCGAAGAAGGCGAAGATCTGCGGGCTCTTGCAGTGGGGGGTCTGCGTTTTGTCGAACAGGAAGTTGGCGGTGCCGATGGCGTGCACCGCCGCCGCTGCCCAGGTGGTCACCTTCCCCCCGGCCAGCGGTGACGGACGTTTGCGGCACAGCGCCGCCAGCAGCTCGCGGATCAGCTGCCTGTATTCACCGTTGAGATGAAGGTCGCAGAAGGCGTCGGTTGCCTCACACAGGCTCTCGAACCGCTCCTGCATGGATCTGGGAACGCGTTCGGAATGGGCCACGGCAAAAACCAGGTTGTGGGGGTGTCTGCCGTCCCAGTCTGTGGGAGTGTTCCCCACCGTGCTCACCACTCCTCCGCATCGGGCAGCGCTGGAAGGGATTCCAGCGGGAGCACAGGAAGGGTCCAGACACGCCTCAGGCCTGGAGGCCCCTGCCGGGTCACCAGCCTGAGGTTGTGCACCAGGGCGCGGGTGGCGATCTGCTGCCCCCACAGCCGATCCGCCTAGGGTTCAACAGCCATCGGGCGGCAGCCCATGACCCCTCCCGAGGTCAGCGCCTGGCAGGCCCTCACCGGGGAGGAATGCCTGCGCCGACTCGACGTCGGCGGCGAAGGGCTCAGCGAGGCCGTGGCGGCCGCGCGTATGAACGCCGGGGGGCCGAACCGCCTGGCCCTGCCGGAAGGCCCGGGCCGCTGGCGGATCCTGCTGGATCAGTTCAGCAATGTGATGCTGATCCTGCTGCTGGCGGTGGCGGCGGTGTCAGCCGGCCTGGCGGTGGTGGATCACGCCTTCCCCAAGGATGCGATCGCCATCCTGATGATCGTGGCCCTCACGGCCCTGCTGGGTTACCTGCAGGAGAGCAGGGCCCAGCTGGCCCTGCGCAGCCTGCTGAGCCTGGCCCAGCCCCTGGCGCGGGTGCGGCGGGACGGACTCTGGCAACGGCTTCCCAGCGAACAGCTGGTCCCCGGCGACCTGATCCGGCTGGAGGCCGGCGACCGGGTGCCCGCCGACGCCCGTCTGCTGGAGGCCAGCGAACTGGGGCTGCAGGAGGCGACCCTCACCGGCGAGGCCGAGCCGGTGAGCAAGCGGCCCGAACCGCCGCTGGCCCCCGACACACCCGTGGTGGAGCGCCGCAACTGCCTGTTCCTGGGCACCGAGGTGGTGCGGGGCCGGGGGACGGCCGTGGTGACCGCCACGGGCATGGCCACCGTGCTCGGGGGGATCGCCACCTTGATCCACACCGCCAAGCCGGAGGAGACACCACTGCAGAAGCGCCTGGCGGACCTCTCCCGCCAGCTGGTGGCCTGGGCCCTGGCGCTGGTGGCGGCGGTGGTGCTGGGGGGCGCTCTGCTGGGGGGCTCTCCCCTGAGCCTGCTGGAGCTGGCCCTCTCCACGGCCGTGGCGATCGTGCCCGAGGGGCTGCCGGCGGTGATCACCGTGAGCCTGGCCATCGGCACCCAGAGGATGGTGCGGCGGGCCGCCCTGATCCGGCGACTGCCGGCGGTGGAGGCCCTGGGTTCGATCACCGTGATCTGCACCGACAAGACCGGCACCCTCACCCAGAACCGGCAGGTGGTGCAGGAGCTGCGCAGCGGCACCGGGGCCCTGCGGCTCTCCGCCGAGGGCGAAGGGGCAAGCGAGCCCCCCGGAGCTGGCATCCTTAGCTCCAGGGTGTTCCAGCTGACGGAGCTGGGGTCGCCGCCGGGGGCCGTGGTGGGGAGCAGCCCCGAGCAACCGGCTCTGCTGCTAGCGGCGGCGGTGCTCTGCAACGACGCCGAGCCGCAGGAGGGGGGAGCGACGGGCGATCCCACCGAGGTCGCCCTGATGGGGGCCGCGGCCCGGGCGGGCCTCGACGCCCTCAGCCTGCGGCAGCACCACCCCCGCCTGACGGAGATTCCCTTCCGGGCCGAACGTCAGCTGATGGCGGTGTGGGTGAGCGACCCCGACGGCAGCCTTTCGCCCTCCCCCTCTGGCCCGGCATCGCAGTTGTTCGTCAAGGGAGCTCCGGAGGTGATCCTGGAGCGCTGCGATCGCTGGCTGGACGGGGCGGGGCTGCGGGGCCTGACGGACGCCCAGCGGGACTGGTGGCTGGCCGAGGCCCGCGCCCTGGCGTCCTCGGGCCTGCGGGTGCTGGCCTTCGCCTGCGGCCCGCACCATCCTGGCCCGGCGAAGGGGCCGGGAAAGGAGCCGGCGAAGGGGCCGGCGAAGGAGCCGGAGGCCGCCCTGGAGAGCCTGGTTCTGCTGGGCCTGATGGCCCAGCTCGATCCACCCCGTCCGGAGGTGCCGGGCGCCGTGGCCCGCTGCCACGCAGCGGGGATCAGGCCGGTGATGATCACCGGCGACCATCCCCTCACGGCCCTCTCCATCAGCGAGCGGATCGGCCTGGCCGAACCCGGCGACGGGGTGGTGCTGGGACCGGAGCTGGAGGGCCTCGACGAGAGGGGCCTGAAGGCATTGGTGCAACGCAGCAGCGTCTTCGCCCGGGTGGTGCCGGAGCAGAAGCTGCGCATCGTGCGGGCGCTCCAGGCGACCGGCGCGGTGGTGGCCATGACCGGGGACGGCGTCAACGACGCCCCGGCCCTGCGCCAGGCCCACATCGGCGTGGCCATGGGCATCAGCGGCTCGGACGTCAGCCGGGAGGCGGCCGACGTGGTCCTGCTCGACGATAACTTCGCCTCGATCGTCAATGCCGTCGAGGAGGGGCGCCAGGTGTACGCCAACATCCGCCGCTTCGTGCGTTTCATCCTCGGCTGCAACCTGGGCGAACTGATCACCATCGGCTCGGCCCCGCTGCTGGGTCTGGCCCTGACGCCCCTGCAGATTCTCTGGATCAACCTGGTGACCGACGGGCTGCCGGCCCTGGCCCTGGCCCTCGGGCCACCTGAGGCGGATCTGATGCGTCAGCCACCGATCGAACCCGGCGAATCGATCTTCGCCAGGGGTCTGGGCAGCGCCATCCTGCGCATCGGGCTGGTGTTCGGGGCCCTGGTGGTGGCGCTGATGGTGATGGCTGCCCGCCTGGGGCGGCCCTGGCAGACCATGGCCTTCACCACCCTCTGCCTGGCCCAGCTGGGCCATGCCCTCTCCGCCGGCAGCGACCGTCCCCTGTGGCGCGCCCCTGCCTGGGCGAACCCCTGGCTTCTGGGTGCGGTGCTGGGCTCCACGGCCCTGCAGCTGGCGCTCCTTTATGTGGCGCCGATGGCCCGCTTTTTCGGCGTCACCCCCCTGGCGGCCGTCGAGCTGGCGGCCTGCGGGGGGGTGAGCCTGGTGTTCGTCGCCTACCTGGAGCTGGAGAAGCTGCTCGCCCATCCCCAGGGCACGGCGACGCAGCGCTCCACGGAGCTGGTCGCGCAGGGGCCCCGCGGCTGAGACTGACGTCGGCGGGGAGAGCGGCGCACCGCCAGGCCTGCGCCATGCTGGAGAGTCACTCCACTCCAGCCGGTGCATGAGCCTCGATCAGGTGCGCGCCTTCCTGGCCAGGATGCAGGACGACCAGGCCCTGCGCGGGGAGGTGCTGGCCGCCGCCACGGCCGACGATGTGGCCCAGATCGCCGCCGGCAGGGGCTTTGATTTCTCGGGCGATGAGCTGCTTCGGCTGTCAGGCAAGAAGGTGGGCCGGGTCACCGTGACCAAACAGGACATCCCCGGCGAGTACAACTGAAGCAAGGCTGCTCAGGTTCGGGCTCAGGCGGTGGCGGTGGCTCTGGCGGTGGGAACCAGCGGTCAGGCCACCGCCAGCCGTCGCCACTGGCTGCGGAACCTGAGTGGAACGGGATGGGGCTCATAATCCCTGGGATCACTGGGTCCGTGGCGCAGCACGGCATTGACCAGCAGGGCTGGGATCCGGCCCCGGTTGATGGCGCTGTGGGGCACCCCGGGAGGAATGCAGGCCCAGACGGCCTCGTCCTCCCGCAGGGGGATGCGGCGCAGCTGACGGTTCTGCAACACCACCAGATCGATCGCTCCGCGCAGCACCAGCAACTGATCGGTCTGGAAGCGATGGCAGAAGAGCTCGAAGGAGTCGCCCCTGCCGATCTCGGCGATCAGGGTTTCATCGCTGCTGCGGGGAGCGGAAAAGACGGCATCCCCATGAAGCGAACGCTCCACGGGGATGAGCGCGACGGCGCGGGACAGGGCCATGACGATCACGACAATATGGTTAACTTTCGCGACCGTTTTCCTGGACAAACGTCGTATCAGCTACCGACATGGGGAGCTGTCAGGATTCACTCGCGCTTGACGTCTTGAGGCCTTCGGCGAAACGCCGGTTCACCTCGTTCCAGTTCACCAGCGACCACCAGGCGGCGATGTAGTCAGGCCGGCGGTTCTGGTAGTTGAGGTAGTAGGCGTGCTCCCACACATCCAGCCCAAGCAGGGGAGTCCCCCGCTCGATCCCCGGCAGGTCCATCAGTGGGTTGTCCTGGTTGGCGGTGCTGGTGATCGCCAGACCGCCATCGGGTCGCAAGATCAACCAGGCCCAGCCGGAACCGAAGCGTTCGGCGGCCGCCTGGGCGAAGCGCTGCTGCAGGGCCTCGGGCGAGCCGAAGGCCGCGCTGATCGCCGCCTCCAGCTCCGGCGAGGGGGTGCCGCCCTGGCCGGGTGGCGCCATCACCCGCCAGAAAAGGGCGTGGTTGTAGTGGCCACCGCCGTTGTTGCGCACCGCCGCCGGGTACCGGGAGATCCGGCCCTGCAGCTCCTCCAGGGGGAGGGTGTCGAGCTCGGGGTGGTCCGCGATCCGGGCATTGAGATTGGCCACGTAGGCCGCGTGATGGCGGTCGTGGTGGATCGTCATCGTGGTGGCATCGATCGACGGGGCCAGGGCCTCGACCGGATAGGGCAACGGCGGCAGCACGTAGGCGGCCGCCGCCGGCCGAGGACCGGCGGCCAGCAGCGCCAGACCCACCAGTCCGGCGAGGCAGCAGACCCTCAGAAAGCGCAGAAACGACGTCAGGGCCATGGGCCGGGCGGGGAGCATCCGCTTCGGTTCTAACCGTCCCTGCCGACGAAGGTCGCCGATGGGCCAGGCGGTGAGTCTTTTGGCCGGCGGCTTCGGCCGTGGTCAGGCGCGCAGCAAGGCCTCCACCAGGGGATCGAGAGCCGCCGGGTGGCGCAGCAGTTGCCGGTGGGTCCAGACCGGCAGCATCCGCCGTGGCCCGATCGGCAGCACACCGCGCCAGCCCGGTACCACCATCAGATCGAAGGCGGTGCCATAGCTGCTGCAATCGATTCCCCGCAGGGGGGTGAGGTCAGCATTGAGCTGCCGCAGCAAGGGACTGCCCAGCTTGAGATCAGCGATGCCCGCCAGCAAGATGCGGGGCCAGGGCTGGGCCACGAGGGTGCCCTGCTGGGGGCTGCCGAGGCTGAGGAAGCGACGGGTGCGTGCATGGCCGCCCATCAGCTGAATCCAGGTGCGGGCAATGACGCCCCCCATCGAGAATCCGAGGATGTCGATCGGCTCACGGCTGCCGAACGCCGTTTCAATCTGACGGGCGAGGCGCTGGGCCGAGGTCTCGATCGTCGCGATGCCGAAGCGGAGCGGCAGTGCAGGCATCAGCAGAGGCTGGCGTCTCCCGGCCAAGCGTCGCTCCAGACGATCGAACACCCGGGGGGTGTCGAACAACCCATGAACCAGCACCAACGGTGGCCCGTAGGAAGGGTCCCGGCCTGCAGGCATGACAGCGGCAAGCAACGCTGCTCCATCCTGCGTTGCGGAGATTGGGGGGCACCAGGCTGACGGGAGCGGCTGAACAACGACGGGCGCCCCAGGCGCTGCTCAGCGGAAACATCCCGACGACCGGAGGAGCTTCACTCCACCGGAGGGGCGGTGGTATCCAGAGGATGGAGGATCACGCTGCTGGAGTGGGAAGGGGATGTGACGCCTGGCGAGGAATCCGCCTTGGACTCGGGGAAGGGAATCACCAGGATGGAAATCAGAACGGCCGCACCGCTCACCGCGGCCACCGCCAGCTGGGCCACTGGGCTGACAGGATCCATAGCCGTCGCTCAGCTCCTTAATAATGCCTAAAGATTACATCAACCCAGCGTTCATGCCAATCGGGGCGCTGCGGGTTTGCAGCAACCGTGCCGCGATCGAGCCGATCGGTCAGGGTTCAAACGTCAACTGGCTTTTCGGCGCTGCATCGGCTATCGACCCATGGCGGATGTGCCCTACGCCCCATTAAGCGGCTGCCGATAGGCTGAGAAAATGATGAGAGCCTGGCTGAGCCAGCTCCCAGGGCCCTCCCCCAGAAGAAGGGTTTCGATGAACCTGTACGACGCTCCGGCCGGACGCTAGCGGCTTCAGAGCAAAAGGACCGACGCGCTCGAGGAGACCCTCAGCAGCCAGTTCCATTGGCTGCTCAACGAACCGGCCTCTGAGCTGGGAGTGGAGGGGGAGACGCGAAGCCAGCTACACCCCTGGGGTGAGCTGGAGTTCGTCATCGTGCTCAGCTTCGATCACGCCGAGAACCACTTTCCCAAGACGCGTTTTCCAGTCGCCCTCGCTACCAGCCTCTACAGGCGGCTCCCCTCGAAGACTTTCTCTGGGTGGCCACGCCACCGTCTTCAGGCCAGGACCGGGAACCATCCCCCGACGCCCGTATTGATCACAGACATGACAGCCCCGGGGACACCGGGAGATCGGTGGCCATCATCGGAGCAGTGGGCAGGCCCTTGCCCCGTTGCCGCTTGCGGCCCCACCATCACCCCATTGCCGGATCGCCGATCGCCGCCGAACACCCCCACCCCAGGCTGCCGAAGCTGCTGGGCCGGCTTTCGAGCCGGCCGCGGCTGCTGATCGGGGCTGGCGCCGGCCTGGTGGTCATCGGCCTGGCGGCCTGGCTCTCGATGGGCCGCTCCAGCGCCGGGGCCCTGCGGCTGAGCGGCCGGATCGAGGGCTACGAAACCGATGTGGGCGCCAAGGTCGGCGGCCGGGTGGAGGAGGTGACCGTCCGCGAGGGCAACGCCGTCGTGCCAGGCCAGCTGCTGGTGCGGCTCGACGATGAGGAGGTCCAGGCCCAGCTGCGGGCGGCCCAGGCCCGGGTGGCCGTCGCCCGCCAGCGGGAGCTGGACGCCCGCTCCCAGATCCAGGTGGCCCAGAGCCGCATCGACGAATCCCGCCTCAGCAGGACCCAGGCCGAGCAGGACAACCGGGGCCGGCTGCTGCAGGCCCAGGCCAATCTGGCCACGGCCGAGGCGCGGCTGGAGGAGGGCCAGGCCCGGCTGCGGCTGGCCCGGGTCACGGCCGGGCGCACCGAGCGGCTCACCCTGGAAGGGGCCACCTCACGCCAGACCCTCGACCAGGACCGCACGGCCTACGCAAGCGCCGCGGCGACGGTCAAAGCCCTGGGCCGGGAGGTGGAAGCGGCGCGCGGCGCCCTGACCCTGGCCCGGACCAGCACCTTCAACCCCGCGATCCGGGGTGCCCAGCTCGAAGCCCTGCGGCGGCAGCTCGAGCAGGCCCGCGCCCAGCTGAAAGCCAGCGCCGCCGAGGTCCGCGCCGCCCAGGCGGACGCGCAGCAGATCCGCGTCCAGAGGGCCTACCTCACCGTGAAGGCGCCGATCCGCGGCGTGGTGATCAGCCGCAGCGTGGAGCCGGGGGCCGTGGTCAGCAACGGACGCACCCTGCTCACTCTGCTCGATCCGGCCACGGTGTACCTGCGCGGCTTCATCCCCGAAGGGGACATCGGCCGGGTGCGCACCGGTCAGGAGGCCAGGGTCTATCTCGACTCCGCTCCCGATCGGCCCCTGGCCGCCAAGGTGGCCGAAATCGATGCCCAGGCCTCCTTCACCCCGGAGAACATCTACTTCCAGAAGGACCGGGTGCGGCAGGTGTTCGGCGTGAAGCTGGCCATCACCGCTCCGGGCGGCTACGCCAAACCCGGGATGCCCGCCGATGCCGAAATCCTCACCCGCTGAATCCGGCCCGGAGCCGGTGGCCTGGGGCGGTGCCGTGGCCAGGGGCGGTGCGGTGGTGCTGCAGGTGCAGGGGCTGCGCAGGAGCTATGGGGCCCTGGAGGCTGTGCGGGGCCTCGACTTCCAGGTGGAAGCTGGCGAGATCTTCGGCCTGATCGGCGCCGACGGCGCCGGCAAGACCAGCAGCTTCCACATCCTCGCCGGACTGCTGAACCCCACGGCGGGCACGGTGCGGGTGCTTGGGCTGCCGCCCCGCCAGGCCCGTTCCAGGGTGGGCTATCTCACCCAGACCTTCTCCCTCTACCCCGATCTGAGCGTGGTGGAAAACCTCCGCTACGTGGCGGGACTGCGGCAGGTGGCCAGCGGAGACTTCCAGGAACGACGGCAGCGGCTGCTGCCGCTGATGGGGCTCGGCCCCTTCGGCGACCGGCTCGCCGGCCAGCTCTCCGGCGGCATGAAACAGAAGCTGGCCCTCTGCTGCGCCCTGATCGACCGCCCGGAGCTGCTGCTGCTGGATGAACCCACCACCGGAGTGGATCCGGTGTCCCGCCGCGAGTTCTGGGATGTGCTGGCCCAGCTGGCCAGCGAGGGCGTCACCATCCTGGTGGCCACCCCCTATCTGGACGAGGCGGAGCGCTGCCATCGCATCGCCCTGATCCACGAGGGCCGCATCCGCCGGCGCGGCACACCCCTGGCGTTGAAGCAGAGCCTGGACCTGACCCGCCTGGAACTGCGCTGCCGGGAGCGGATCCGGGCCGAGGCCCTGCTCGAGCAGGCCACCGCGCGGGACACGATCGTCGACGTGCAGACCTTCGGCGACCGGCTGGATGTGCTAGTGAGCGACGCCGAGCGCGGGGCGCAGGAGGTGCGGGAGCTCTTCGAACGCCAGGACCTGGCCCTGCAGGACCTGCAGGTCACCACCCCGACCCTCGAGAACGTCTTCGTCACCCTGCTGCGGCAGGAGGGGGGCCAACCCCTGCCGCTCCCCTTTCCCGGCGGCGGGGAGCGGCAGCGGCGGGACGGTCCCGCCATCGCTGCCCGGTCGCTCTCCCGCAACTTCGGCAGCTTCCAGGCCGTGCGCCAGGTGGATCTGGAGGTGCGCTACGGCGAGATCTTCGGGCTGCTGGGGGCCAACGGCGCCGGCAAGACCACCACCATCAAGATGCTCTGCGGCCTGCTGGAGCCGAGCGCCGGCCAGGTGTCGCTGGCGGGGGAGACCAGCCGGCTGCGCAGCCGCGAGCTGCTGGGGCGGATCGGCTACATGAGCCAGAAGTTCACCCTCTACGACGATCTCTCGATCCGCCAGAACCTGGCGTTCTACGCCGGTGTCTACGAGATTCCCCGCGCCCTGCGCCGCCAGCGGATCGACTGGGTGCTGGCCAGCTGCGGCCTTGAGGGGCAGGGCGACATGGCCACCGGCCAGCTTCCGGGGGGCTGGAAGCAGCGGGTGGCCTTCGGCGCAGCGGTGCTGCACGATCCGGAGGTGCTGTTCCTCGATGAGCCCACCTCCGGCGTCGACCCGATGGCACGGCGGCAGTTCTGGCGCCTGATCAACGACTTCGCCCGTGCCGGCACCGCCATCCTCGTGACCACCCACTACCTTGAGGAGGCGGAGCAGTGCAACCGGCTCTGCTTCCTGGTGGCCGGCCAGAGCGTGATCGAGGGCACCCCCACCGAAGTGAAGGGGGCCCAGCCGGGCCGATTGTACGAGCTGCTGGTGCCGCCCGGGAGCACGCAACGGGCGGCTGATCTGCTGCGGGGTCGCTGGCCATCCTGGCGGGTCAGCATCTTCGCCGACCGGCTCCATCTGGTGATGGAGGATGGCGACCGGGAGCTGGGGGAGGTGCGGCAGCGGCTGGCCGTTGCCGGCATCCCGATCCAGGCCCTGCGGGCGATTCCCTTTTCGCTCGAGGATGCCTTCATCGGCACCGTGCAACGGGCCGCTGAGGCCGGGGCGGTGGCGGCGACCAGCCCATGAGGAGCCGTGTCCGGGCCCAGTGCAGCAAGGAACTGCTGCAGTTCCGCCGTGACCGGCTCACCCTCGGCCTGGCCTTCCTGCTGCCGCTGCTGAGCCTGCTCATCCTCGGCTTCGCCATCCGCCTGGAAACCAAGCACATCCCGATCGTGGTGCAGGACCTGGACCGCAGCCACCTCAGCTACGCCTTCACGGACCGTCTCTTCGCCACCGACCAGTTCCATCCCAGCCGCTGGCGGGGCACCGATCCGGTGGCCGCGATCGATCGGGGCAGCGCCAGGGCGGCGGTGATCATCCCGCCGGATTTCAGCCGCCGCCTCAAGGCCGGCAAGCCTTCCAGCGTCCAGGTGCTGGTGGACGGCACCGATGCCAACAACGCCAGGGTGATCCGCAACAGCTTTCAGGCCACCACGGAGTTCTTCCTGCGCGATCAGGATCTGATCGACGCCACCCAGCCGGTGCGGGCCCGCATCCGGCTGTGGTTCAACCCCGGCCGCAAGGAATCCCTCTACATCGTGCCCGGGGTCTACGCGGTGGTGCTGTGGATCTTCCCGTCCCTGCTGGCGGCGATCGCCATGGTGCGGGAGAAGGAGAAGCAGACGATCCTGCAGGTCTATGCCTCCGGCATCGGCCCCGGCGAACTGCTGCTGGGCAAGGGGCTGGCCTACCTGCTGGTTGGGGGCGCCATGGCCCTGGTGGTGATGGGCCTGGGCAGCCTCATCTTCGGGGTCGGCTTCGCCGGCGATCCCACTCCCCTGCTGGTCGGCACCACGCTCTACCTGGCCTCGGCGGTCTCCTTCGGCCTGCTGCTGGGGGCGCGCAGCGCCACCCAGAACGCGGCGGTGCAGGGGGTGTCCCTGATCGGCTTCCTCACCGCCCTGCTGCTGTCGGGCTTCATCTACCCGGTGAGCAACATCCCCTTCCCCCTGTCGCTGGTGTCGGCCATCGTGCCGGCCCGCTACTTCATCCTGATCAGCCGCGATGCCTACGTGCGCGGCACCGGCTGGCCGGGTGTGGCCTTCGACGTGCTGGTGGTGCTGGTGGGCGCTGTGGTGCTGTTCGTGGCCGCCCGCCGTTCCCTCGGCGCCATGCAGCTGGACGCAGGTGCCGGCCGATGAAGCCTGTGAGGCTGCTGAAGGGCTGGGTCCGACGGCTGCTGGCCACCCGCTTCCTGGCCCTGTTGCGCAAGGAGATCCAGCAGATCCTGCGGGACCGGCAGCTGATCAAGTTGCTGCTCATCCCCCCCACCATCCAGCTGCTCGTCTACGGCTTCGCCCTCAATCCCGACGTGCGTTTTCTGCCCCTGGGGGTGGTGGATGAGGTGCATGGTGCGAGCAGCCGGGAGCTGATTTCCGCCCTCACCGAGAACCAGGTGTTCGTCGACAGCGCCCGTCCCGGGTCGGAGCGGGAGCTGGCCCGCAAGGTGGAGCGGGGGGAGCTGACGGCAGGGCTGGTGATCCCGCCCGACTTCCGGCGTCGCATCGCCCAGGGACGCACCGCGGAGGTGCAGGTGTTCATTGACGGGGTGGATGCCAACAGCGCCGGCATCGCCAACGGCTACATCCAGCAGATCCTTCGGCGCTTCCGGCCCGCTGGATCCCCCGCCACGCCCCGGCCGCCGCCGGTGACCGCGGCGGTGACGTTCCTCTACAACCCCGGCCTGCGCAGCAGCTGGTTCTTCGTTCCGGGGGTGATGGGTCTGGTGCTCACCCTGATCGCCTCGCTGGTGTCGGCGGTGGCCCTGGTGCGGGAGAAGGACACCGGCACCCTCGAGCAACTGCTGATGACCCCGGCCAGCGCCTGGGAGATCCTGCTGGCCAAGATCGCGCCCCTGTTCGTGCTGCTGCAGGTGGACGTGGCCCTGGCCCTGGTGCTGGGCCGCACGGTGTTCGGCCTGCCCTTCCGGGGCCAGCTGCCCCTGTTTCTGCTGCTCTCGGGGCTTTACGTGTTCGTGGGCATCGGCATCGGCATCCTGCTGGCCACGGTCTGCCGCTCCCAGCAGCAGGTGCTGCTCACGGCCTTCTTCATCAACCTCCCCCTGGTGCAGACCTCCGGCGCCATCGCACCGATCGAGAGCATGCCGGCGTTCTTTCGGGGCCTCTCCCTGCTCAATCCGCTGCGTCATTACATCACCATCGTGCGGGGAATGCAGCTGAAAGGCGTCGGTCTGGAGACGCTCTGGCCCCACGCGCTGACCCTGGCGATCATGGCGATGGCGCTGATGGCGTTCAGCGTCTCGCGCTTCCGCAGCCAGCTGAGCTGATCCTCACCGCCGGCCCAGACCCATCCGGTCATCACCCCGGCCTTCCGGCCCCATTGCACCGCTGGCGAACGCCGATTGACTGGGACCCCATCACGGCTCGATCCATGACCGCCGCTTCGGTTCCGCTCCGTCTCCGCGCGGCACTGGCCTCCCCGGTGCTCCTGGCCCTGCTGCTTCCCGCTCCGGCGAAGGCCACCTCCTACCAGGCCCTCTGCGGCAACAACCCCTGCACGATCAACTTCGATGCCAACGGCATCGGCGGGCTGAACACCTTCATCCCGATCGGCCGCATCGCCCGGTGGTACACCGGCGGCCAGGAGAGCTATGACAGCGCCAACGGCACGGTGGGAGCGGTGGGTGGCGGCACCGCCGGCGCCATTGCCGGGGGAATCCTGCTGGGACCGGTCGGGCTCGTGGGCGGCATGGTGGGGGGCGCCCTGGCCGGATCACGGGCGGGCAAGACGGCGGATCTCTACTTCACCGTGGTGGGCTACGACAGCGCCGGCGACAAGACCACGCTCAACTTCCGCTTCGTGAACCCCAAACCCGCCAACCAGCTGAAACAGGAGCTGCCGGTGCTCACGGGTCTGGCCATGGGCGAAACCCGCTCCCTCGCCGAGCTTCAGCGCCACCAGGACCGCCTGCCCCAGCGCCTCGGCGACGGGCCATCCCCCCAGGCGATCCCCTCCCAGAGCTACGTCGCCCCCTCCCGTTACCGCTGAACCTCGGCGCCCAGCCGATCCAGGGCGAGCTGCATCGCCTCCGTCACACGCCGGTAGCAGTCCTGCACATAGGCCCGGTCTCGGCTGGCGGCATGGCCGCCGCGCTCAAAGCGAATCGGGGGGCAAATCCGCGTATGGATCCGCACCGGCAGGGGCAGGTTGAGCACCGGGCCGAGGGCCAGCCCCCATGGCAGGCCGAGGTAGAGGGGCATCACCTCGGGATCGATGCCGAACAACCAGGGCATCCCCCGCTCATGCAGGGCACGGAACTGGGGATAGAGATCCTCGAGCACCACCAGAGTGTCGTGGGCCCCCCAGGAAATCAGCGGCACGATCGGGATGTCCTGCCAGATCGCCAGGCGCAGGAAGCCGGTGCGGCCGGCGAAATGGATGCGGCCGCGGTCGCGGTGAGGACGGAAGGTGTCCTGCCCGCCGCCGGGGTACACCAGCAGGCTGTTCCCTTGCTCCAGGGCGGCCAGGGCCAGGCGCGGGTGGTAGGGGATGGCACCGGTGCGGGCGGCCAGATCGGCCAGGGGCGGGTAGCCCATCCACACCTTCGGGTGCGCCAGCCCCAGCACCGGCCGCTCCAGACCGAAGCGCCGGAACCAGTCGTACATGACCATGTGCATGTCGGGGGCCGCCAGGCCGCCGTTGTGGGTGCCCACGAACAGCAACGGATCGGTGGCGGGGATGTGCTCCCAGCCATCACTGACGACGCGGAAGTAGTGGTGATAGAGCCAGCCCCAGAACGGCATCAGCCGCCGGATCAGCTGCGGATCCCGGCGTTGCCAGCGGTTCAGCGCGGCCTGGCGGCAAACGGGCATGGGCGATGGCGGGGTCCGGTGGCTGGAGTCTGACCAGAGGCTGCTCGTCCCGTGGGACGAGATTCCTAGGCTCGAACCAGGCGCGACCAGGCACCCCCATGGCGGAACTCACCCTGCTGTTCGACGGCGGCTGCCCCCTGTGCCTGCGCGAGGTGCAGACCCTGCGCCGCCGGGATCAGGGCCAGGGCCGCCTGGCCTTCGTGGATGTGGATGATCCCGGCTACGACCCCGCCTGCCACGGCGGCATCACCTACGCCGACGCCATGGGTCGCATGCATGCCATCCGCGGCGATGGCGAGGTCATCCACGACGTGGAGGTGTTCCGCCAGGCCTACGCCCTGGTGGGACTGGGCTGGCTTTACGCACCGACGCGCTGGCCCCTGCTGCGGCCGCTGGTGGAAGCCCTTTACGGGCTGTGGGCCCGCTGGCGGCTGGCCATCACGGGACGCCCCCCGCTGGAGCTGCTCTGCCACGACCGATGCTCCAGAACCCATGGGGCCAGCGCCGAGTCCGTGGTTC
The DNA here is from genome assembly GCA_030373325.1 of Cyanobium sp. CZS25K. Taxonomy (GTDB): domain Bacteria; phylum Cyanobacteriota; class Cyanobacteriia; order PCC-6307; family Cyanobiaceae; genus Cyanobium. The sequence continues at coordinate 144,327 of JAUCZB010000005.1, forward strand.
CCTGAAGGCTCAGGGGCAGGCCGCCTCCCCCATCTCCCCGGCCACGGCGTCGGCCTGCTCGGCCAGGGCCGCCCCATCGGCCGTGTAGAAGGTGAACCCCAACCGGTTGCGATAGCGCACCGTACGGGTGCGCTCGATCAGCTGTTCGGCCTGACGGCGGCAGATCAGCAAAGCCTCGTAATCGATGGGCGCGAACACCTGATCATTGGCATTGGCCCCATCCGCCTGACGGCGCAGCAGGGGACAGAGACGCCCGCGCAGCTCCTGCACAAGAGCGATTTCCGCCGTCATCGCATCGGCCGCCAGGGCATCCCGCCGCTCCCGCAGCGTGCGGCACTGCTCCAGGTTGGCGGCCAGGGCGTCGGTGCCCAGCAGCAGGGCCCCGAGACAAGCCAGTCCCAGCCTGGTCCAAGGGTCGCATCGGAGCGCCAGGGGAGAGCTCACGGCAGGAAACGCACCACCGGCAGTCCGTTGGAGGCCAGGGGGGAGAGTCCATCCGCGGCGCTGTTGCCGCTGGAATCACCCGTCGCCAGCTGGTGGAGCAGCCGCTGGGGCAGAACGGGGGGGAGCTGGTCTTCGGCCCGGGCCTGGGGTGGCAGGAGGCACGGCACGAGCAGACCCGACAGCAGGGCGGCGGTGCATCGGCGAGCCGCGGAGAGGGCCATGAGCTCTATTACGGGATCCCCTGGGCAACGGACCACGACGCTAACGGGAACTTCGGCAGCATCCGGCAGCGACGAACAGCGGGGGCTCGGCAGGAACAACAGTTGAGGGCGATGGATCCGGCGGGCGATGGATCCGGCGCCAAGCCCGAAGTGAGACAGAACAGTTCCATGGCCTACGGAAAAGACAAACCATGCCGTCGTTCTCCGTGATTGGAAACACAGCTTGGGCAGGATGGCTCAGCCATACCCGCCATCCACGGAAGCCTCGATGCCTGCTCAGCGCCGATCGGAAGGCCCTTCAGATGGTCTTGACCCCGCCATGGTTCTCCGGCGTTCCGCTGATCGGAGTGAGCTGATCGGCTGGCGGGCATCAACAACCCACGGGTAACCCCTCTTCCATCAACATGAACCTCCCTTATGCGGTACCCGCTCAGAGGATGCGAGCGGCTCGTAGCGAAGCTCGACCCTTCACGACAGCTTGAATCCTGCCTGCTTCTCAGGCAGAAATCGCCGGTGGTGAGCACACCCATGGGCGGGATTCCAGAAGCGTCACAGGCGACCAAGTAGCCATGCCGAACCTACGGGTGTGGCAGCAGAGCAGAAATCCAGACGTCATGGCTTTGTTGCTGGGGGGGGACAATCCACGGGGAAGAGGTCGGACCCGCATGGGTCTGCCGTGACAAGGGCGGCTACGCCAGGTCGGGTTTCGGGCCGTGCTGCGTTGGGGCAACTCACGAAGATCCCGCTGCCACCGTCATGGGTGTCGGTGAAGCTGCAGCCCTCGGGTGCAGTGATCTCGTTGCTGTCAAGCGATAGAACATCTTTTTCATCCAATGTCAGTTTGCCGCTAGAGCGGCGCAACTCCATCTGTAGCCGTTCGGCGAAAGCATCGGCAGCAGTTTGACCAGTGAGCTCGGTATTGCTGCGCAGGGGCGTCGAAATCATCTGTACCATGAGGGGAGCTCCGATACCGAACAGAGCCGCGGCGATCAGCAGGGCGACTAGATTCATTTACAGGCCTCAATCGAAGTCAAGGGTGATCGTTGCACTGCAGTCAATATCGTCACCCGCTTCTGGATTTTGATCTTCAACCTCCTCGCGGCTATTCTTCCTCCAATCCTTAGTAAGGATGAGGCCCCCTTTGCTATTCCAGATATAGCGCTCTTTATCGGGATCTTTGTCGTATTTAGCACCATCGTAGTTGGGCACCTTACAGAGCTTGTTGTCGTCGACGCCATCGCCTCCAGAAGCTATCTGAGGCGGCTTGATCGAGGCATCAACCTTGGAACAGTCTTGATCGCTGATGTCGTGAACCCTCAGAAGCAAGGGTTTCTGGCTGGAAACACTTTTCCCGGGAGCTACCTTGGTGGCCAAGGCGATTCTGCCAACCTCTGATGCCGTGCCGCGGAACACGTTCTGGCCGCCGAACTCCAGTCGCGTTTTATCGTTGGAGTCGCTCTGCCAGTCACCAGTGTCGTCGTAGAGGCTGTAGCAGATGTTGGCTTCGCCCTCGGTTTCCTCACCGGTACCTGCGCCAAGTTCACTACTCAGGTACAAGGGCTGCCAAGCCACCGCAAGGGATTTTCCCTCTCCTGATTCACATTCCACGAAGATCGGCACAGTGATGACCTGTCCACGAGGGACTTCATCAGCCTTTTTGGTACAGCCATCAGGAATGGTCAGCCCATCAAGGCTGACCGTTGCTGGGTTTGCAGCCTGTTTTCGAACTTGAATGGCATTGGTTTCAGCCAGGGAGAAATTGCTCTCCTGTCAAGACGTCTCCGCAGGCTAAATGGCCAGCCGCATCATCGACGGCGCCATCAAACCCATGATCGCTGTCGCAACTAAAATCGCCGCAAGCTGGCCCATTGGCACCCCCTGTTCGACTTTATATTAAAACTTACACCATCAGAGGTCGAAACGGCTCGTAGTGAACACCGAACCTGTCAGAACCTTGACGGCGACTTAAATCCCGCTTGATTCTCAGGCAGAGATCGCCTGGGATCAGCACACCCCCTGGCGGGATTCCAGCAGCAGGGCATTCAGGCTCTCAGGCAAGGCAACCTGGGAGCTGCGCCAAAGCGGCGCCAAAGCAGTGGCCGCAAGCGAGGAGGGCCACAGGGCCAGCCCGTTAGCCCTCCGGAGCTGCTGCAGGGTGCGGATCCAGCGCCCCCTGCCCCATCAGTAGATGGCGGCATTCCCACCGGAAAGCGGGGCTTTCAGTTGGTCGATGCTGCAGCAGGCGGTGGAGCTGGGCTACCAGTGCGGCGAGCAAACGCCATGGGTCAACACGGTGCGCACCTGCCTGGAGGGCAAGGGGATCGAGCCCACCAATAACGCCGCCTGGCGAGCCTTGCGCCAATCAGTGATCGGAAGACAGCCTGTGTTGCAAGCAGAAGGACGCTCAGCTCTCGATGGAGCAGGGCATGGGAACCACCTTGGTCCGATCAAGGCTGAAGAGCTGTCACCTCGGTGGGCTGATCCAAGCTCATCACCTTGATCTGTCCTCCATCCAGGGGCAACCGATCAAAATTGAGACTACGTAGGCCCGGATTGTCATAGGTCTGGACATAATAGACGAGATTTTTCTGATCTGCAACGACGGTCCATTCCGTGATCTCGTACGTTATTTTGGAGCCACTGCCTCCAAATGCACCACCCGGCGGCAACAGGATGCTTCCCGGCGGCAGATCAAACTGACCGAGGATGCGAAATGCCGTGCCAACCTGCTTCTCAGTCGTGAGATTCCTGGGGGCAAAACGGCTTAATGTCAGGGCGCGAATGAAGCGTGATGTGGCGAGGAAGTCGCCCGGCAGCCCGTGCAGTCCACCACCGGTACTGGCCGGTGGAAGCTTCAGGCCATTCACTACCATCTCCGCCGGAGGCATGGCGCTGAGATTGGCGTAATTTCCTGCCGCCGCGAGGTGATAGGGAAATGGAGGATCATTGGTATACACCCCCGTGGGGTTGTCCAGCATGGTCAACTCACCATCGATGTACTCCACCGAAAGGCTTCGGCCTGCTCGGTCATGGACGGTCATATGAATCGGCAGCGGACCACCGAAGGCGGGTACCGTGGCACCATTGACAAGGATCTTCGGCAGCCCCTGCTTGACCTCGGCAACAGTGGCGAAGTTCGTTAGCACATAGGTGAGCAGCTGAGCGCTGTTGATCGATCGCCTAGCCTGACCCGGCGGGACGTTCTGAAATTTGGCGTAGCCGGCGAAATACAGAAGCCCACCAGCCAGGCCCTTTTCATTCATGCCATCAGGAACGACATCCTTCAGTCCCAGGGCATTCATTCCTACGACGGCATAGCGACTGGTCCACGGCAGGCCACCACCGGGCTTGCCGTCGGGGCCATTGCCCTGGATCGCTGTCCCCCGCTGAATCAGCACCGCCTTGCTGTTGAGCGGCTGACCGAACTCCATCGTGCGGCCGTAAAGGTGGCCGCCATCGTTTCCCTCGAGGGTGAAGCTGGTACAGGCCCGCGCCGCAAGCTCGCCCCAGCCGGCGATACCGACGACAGCCAACGCCGCCAGGACGCGCTTTGCGATCGACATGAACAACTCAGATCCGAGGGCATCTCAAAAATACTCATCGATGTTTGAATCAGAATGAAAGAGAAACAGAATGTATCCAAGGGATAGACACGCGCCGATGGGGGAGCGTGGGTTCTGGGATGAACAGGAAAGATCCCGAGGCTGCTCTGCCTCATTGTTGTCCTTCTTCTTGGCTGGTTTTGGTGTTTTCTGCGGTCCTAGGCGCCGACCCGCTAGCCGGGAGCCTCTCATCCACTGGTTGGCAGGATGATCTGCGGACGGCGTAGACGCTGAAGTTGGGACGGTGTCGCCGGGCTAGGAGTCAGATAGGCTACGCCTGGCGCGACATCTTTGGTCTGGAGTCCTACGTGCTGTTTCCGTTGATTCCGGTGGCCCACACCAGGCAGATCTACGTGGCCTGGGCATCAAGGAAGGCGGACGACTTCGACGACCTCATCATCCGGCTCAACGCCCTCTGAGGATCAGGAAGCGAACCAGGCCAACCAAGAAAAATCCGGTGTGGCACCCAGGCGGATGACCACACCGGAACGGGATTCCAGGAGAACCCCAAGCCTAGAAGTTCCGTCAAAAGGAGGATGTGAACCAGACACCTGCCGCCGTAGCGGCTGCCACAACGACCGTCAGGCCGGCTGGCCGCTGCGCCGCTGGGGAACGGCGGTGATGCCGTCGGCGTCCAGCACGCCGCCGGCCAGCACCTCCGCCACCAGCAGCCAGTGATCACCGCAGGCCACCTTCTTGCTCACCCGGGCCTCCAGCCAGGCCAGGGCATCACTGAGCAGCGGCTGACCGGCTGGGCTCTCCTGCAGATCCAGCCCATCGAGCAGGCCGGGAGAGAGGGGCAACGGACGCTGAAAAGACCTGAGGTGCTGGGTCTCCCGCCCCAGAGCCAGCAGGTTGAGGGCGAACGCTTCGCCCACTTCGAGCTCGCCGGCGAGCGGCTGGTCCCGAGCCACCGAAAGGCTGGCGCCCTGTTCCTCCAGTTGCTCCAGCCTCCCCGGATCGGGGCTGAACTGGATCCGGATCGGATCGAAGGCCAGGCGAAAGCACCCGTCGCGCAGCTTGGAGGCGAGCAGGTCAATCGCCTCGCCACTCCAGCCGAAACTGCCGAACACGCCCACCGGCCGACTGCGATCCCCCTCGGCCAGCACCGTCCCCAGGGCCGAGACGATCGGTGTGGGGGCGTGTCCCCCCAGGGTGGGGGAGCCGATCAGCAGGCCGCCGCAGGAGTGGATGGCCTTCACCACCTGCTCGCTGCTGGCGTGCTCGCAGTTGAGGCTCTCCACTCCACCCCGCAGCGGGTCAGGCCGCGGGCCAGGGCGTCGGCGATGGCGGCGGTGTTGCCGTAGGCACTGGCATAGAGCAGGGCCACCGAGGCGCTGGCCTGCTGCTGGTGCCGTCCCCAGTGGCGGTAGTCGGCCACCAGGCGGCGCCAGCTCTCGTCCACGGCCGGCCCGTGGCCCGGAGCGATCGTGAGGATGGGCAGGGCCTCGATGCGATCGAGCACCATCTCCACCTGACGGGCCATCGGCGCCATCAGGCAGTCATGGAAATGGCGACGGTCCTGCTCCGTGTCGCCGCGGCTGGTGCCCGCGAAGGTTTCGCTGCACAGGTGGGCAGAGAAGAACTTGCTGCTCATCAGCAGGCCGGTGCTCTCCTCGAAGCCGATCAGTCCCCCCGGCCAGCGGGGCGTGGGGGCCGGGATCAGCCGCAGTCGCAGTCTGTGGGCCATGTCGCGGCTGTGCTCTCCACGGATCACCGTGATCGGCGGCAATGGCGGCAACGGTTCGGGGGCCGCACCGGAAGGGGAGGGAGCGGATCGGTGGCCCCACAGGTCCCGAAGCACCCGGGCGCCGGCGTTGGAGGCGATCAAGCGCAGATCGGGCCACTGACGGGCCAGCCGATGCAGCAGCAGCACCCGGTTGGGATTGACGACCCCCACCACGACCGTGAGGGAAGCCGCGGGTTCCACAAGCTGGACCAGCCGTTCCAGGTAGGGGGCGGCGAAGGTGGCGCCCGGTGGATGCACCAGCAGGGGCACCACCGGTTCTCCCGCCGCTGTCGTGCCGGAGGCGAACAGGAAGCTGTTGGCGCAGGTGCCTCGCTCCAGGCCGTACTCCAGCTCGAAGCGCAACCGGCGGGGACTCAGGCCCCGCAGGCAGGTGAGGCCCGGTGCAATCGGGAGCTGGACGATCCGGCGCCCATCGGTGAGCGGCGGGGCCATCGGTGTGAGCGTCATGGCAGGTCAGCAGTGGTTGGCGAATTTGCGGTGATGCACCGCAGTCGCCGCCTCGGTGTCGGAGACGCTGCCCTCCTCCACCTCGGCGACGACGATCCAGTGGTCAGCCGACTCCAGGCGCTGGGTCACCCGACAACCCAGATAGGCCAGGGCTTCTCCCAGCACCGGCCCGCCGGCCGCCACCCCCTCCAGCACGGCGATGCCGGCGAAACGGTCGGCACCGGGGGGGGGGAAGCGGCGCAGGAAATGACGCAGCAGGGGTTGGTGGTTGTCCTGGGCCAGCACATTCAGCACGAAGCGGTCGCCCACCTGCAGCAGGGCTTCGATGGCCCGCTCCCGGGCGACGGCGACCGTGAGGGCCGGAGGTTCGTAGCTGGCTTGGCTCACCCAGCTGGCCACCATGGCGCCGCTGCGGTCCTGCTGAGCCGCCGTGACCACAGACAGACCGCCGCTCAGCCGCCCCAGGGCCCGGTCCCGGTCGCCGTCGAGGGCCTTGAGGGCCGCCAGGGTGCGCTCCCTGGTGAGCAGCAGACCCAGGTCGGTGCCGGCTTCCTCGCAACGCTGCACATCAGCGGCACCAGGCACCTGGGCCAGCCGCAGGGGGGCGAAGCCCTCGGGCTGGCCCAGGGACCGCAGGCGGCTGGCGATGCCGTACAGGGGTTCCTCGTGCCGGCCCCGGACCTCGTAACAACCCACCCACTGGGCCGGGCGCAGGGCCGCCAGCAGGGTGCCGATCGCCGCCTGGAGGTCGGGTTCGGGATCCACCGGCCAGGTGGGCACCACCACGGCCGCCGCCTCGCCGATCAGCGCCGCCAGTTCCTGGGCATCGGTGGAACGCAGATCCACCATCTGAACCTGGGCCCCGGATTTACCGATGCCGCGGGCAATGGCCTGGCTGATCCTGTCGCAGAAGCCGTGCTGGCTCAGATAACAGACCGCGGCATAGGTTTCGCTGCCGCTGCGGGCCTCGCTCCAGGCGCGGTAATCGCCGAGCCAGTGCGCGATGTGGTGCCGCAGCAGGGGACCATGGCCGCTGGCGACAGTGGTGACCGGCGGCAGAGTGTCGAGCCGCTTGAGGGCCTGCAGCACACTGCGGGCGCTGGGTCCCATGAGGCAGTCGTAGTAGAAGCGGAAATTCGGAGCGATCGCCCCAAGATCGGCATCGAAGAGCTCCTCGGAACAGAAGTGCAGGCCGAAGGCATCAAAGGTGAACAGGGTCCCGGTGCCGTGGTCGAAGCTGAAGATCGTGTCCGGCCAGTGCAGGTTCGGGGCACTGAGAAACGCAAGATTGTGATCCACGCCGGAATCCGGATGGCGGCTGAGGTCGAGTTGGTCGCCACTTTTCACCACCCGGCGCCGGAACGGGCGGTGCAGCTGGTGTTCCAGGAACTGGACCGCCACCTTGGAGCCGACGATCTCGATCTCTGGATGGAGATCCAGCACATCAGCGATCAGACCGGAATGGTCAGGTTCCGTATGGGAAACGATCAGGTGATCAAGGCGGCGGGGATCGATGCGGGACTGCAGCAGTTCCAGCCAGGACTGGCGAAACTTGGCGTGGCTGGTGTCCACCAGAGCCCAGCGTTCTCCCGCCACCAGAAAGGCGTTGTAGGTGGTGCCATTGCGCAGGCCGAATTCGATGTCGAAACGGCTGTGATCCCAGTCAAGGGAACGCAGGACCGTGGTATCTGCAGCAACAGGTTCCTACTGCAGAGACAGCCGGCCGGATGGGGCTGGCGCTGGCGCCTCAAGCAAGGCGGCTCGCTGCTTTTCTGCCTGCTTCAGCAGGCTTTCAACCCGGAAGGATCCAGGTTTTGTGATGGCAGACATCGGGTCGAAACTCCCATGACGCGGTGGTCGAAATTGACGCTAAGGAGTGTTGCGGATGGCTGGGCAGCCCCGTCGATAGGCGTTGTTGATCACGCCCACAATGAGCTGGGGGAGTGTTCTCAGGGATTGCAGCGCGGACAATCACCGGGATCCGCTGCACCCCGGCCATCCCGGCGCGGTTTCTCCTCCCGGTGCCCGCAGACCTCGCACCCCCACACTTCGGCCCGAAGCCGTTGCGTCGGCTGACCGCACCAGGCGCAGGGCAAACCGACCAGTCCCTCCCCAAGGCCCCAGCCGGGGGCACCACAGGCCGGACAGGGGCTGGCGATCCGCCGGACCAGCCGGAAGGCCAGGGTCCGGATCGACGCCAGGCGTGTGGGATTGCAGTGGGCGCGCATGTCGGTCTCCAGCCGGACCTGCCCGTCATCCGAGGCCTCGGCACATCGCCACAGGGCTTCCGCCAGCTGCCCGGGCGTACCGATGCCCTTGATCAGGGGACCATCGGCGGCTGCCGTGCCGCCGTCGCTGCGGTGGGGTCGGGCGATCAGCCCATGGGAGGGGAAACCCACCCGCCGCAACCAGTCCTGCAGGTCGTCGTCGGGCGACACCACCCGGTGATCGAAGTTGGTGCGTGCTGCCAGCAGGCTTTCGGCGATCACCAGACCCGATCGTCGATCCACGAAGGTGAGCCATTCGGTGCCTGCCGTCAGCCAGGGGAAGGCGGGGTGGGCGCCGAAGCTGCCTTCGCTGGCCAGCCCGAGATCCAGGCCCGTGTGGTCCATGCCGGCCTGGGCCTTGCGCCGGCAGGTCTCGAGGGCATCGGCGGGACGGGGGCGTTCCCCGCTGAAGGTGCCGAGCAGGTCCGTATCGAAGCCGCTGGCCACGACCACGGTGAGGTCGAGGCCACGGCGGAAGGGTCTTGCCAGCACGCGTTCCTTGCCGTGGCGGGTGGCCAGGCTCACCGGGCGCCCACGGAACGTCGCACCGGCAAGACAGACCATGGGCTCGATAACGGGAGCGCGGGGCACAGGCAGCAAAGGGGCAATCCGATCACCGGGGCTTATCAGCTGGATTGGCAATCCTGCGCTTGAGTATCACCCAAGGGCCGGAAATGGTCACTAATGTTTCCGGACTCCAACAAGAGCCTCGCCCCTGGAGGTTCGGGCAATCCAAACGACCACCCGTTCAACCCCACTCTTGGTGGCCATCACTGCCGCCCTCAGCATTCTTCCGCCTTGCGATACGCCGAGTCATGACCATCACCATGCCCGCACGACCGCTGCGCCTGAGCCTTCGCGCCGATGATCATCTGCCGGCCGACCTGAGCTGGCGTATCGATGATGGTTACATCCGTGCCAACACATGGAATGAGGAGGGTGAATCCATCACCCTCGGCATCTGGGGACCTGGCGATCTGATTACCCCCACGGGTTGCGGGATAACCCCCTACGAACTCATCTCCCTCACCAGGGTGGTGGTGGAGGAGTGTGATCCCAGTGAGAGCGAGATTCTCGCCTTCATGCGTGATCTGTTCACCCAGACCACCCATCTGTTGCAGATCCATCGGGTGAGGCCCGCCGATGCGCGGCTGCTGCGCTTGCTGCACTGGATCGGCGCACGCTTCGGCCGGGTCAGCAGCAGCGGCACCACCCTTTCGCTCGAGGACATGAACCTGACCCACCGCCATCTGGCCGACATCGCCGGCATGACCAGGGTCACCGTGACCAAAGCCCTGACCCGTTTCCGCAGCAAGGGCCAGGTCGTGAGGGTCAGCGAGGCCGATCTGCTGGTGCCTCGCGACACCGGCCTGAACGCCGTCAGCCCCGCCCCCCTCCCCTTGAGCTCCCTTTCCTTCCCGAGAACCCTTCGCCATGAACCCCCTGCTCACCAGAACGCCGGCTTCCGAACCCCATGACGCCATTCCCTGGCATCAGCAGTTGCGCCGCACCCAGATCGTCCGGGCCCTTGAGGCTGTCCAGGACCTGATCGCCATCTCCTTGTGTCTGGGGCTGTTCGGCGTGATGGTGCTCCAGCTGAAACGAACCTTCTCGACCCTGGTCTCCACGTCGAAATTCCACGAGGTCACGGCCGACATCCTCTTCATCCTGATCCTGGTGGAACTTTTCCGCCTGCTGATCATCTACCTGCAGGAACAGCGGGTGTCGATCGGTGTGGCGGTGGAGATCGCCATCGTGTCGGTGCTGCGAGAAGTGATTGTGCGCGGCGTTCTGGAAACCGACTGGCAACAGATTCTGGCGGTGTGCCTGTTTCTGATGACCATGGCCCTGTTGATGGTGGTGAGGGTCTGGCTGCCGCCGACCTTTGCCGGCGTCGACCCGGAAGCGCAGGTTTCGGCCCGGATGCGCCAGCACCAGGAGTCGTCAGACAGCCAGGTCACTCATCAACGGGTGGAGTTCTGACGACCCGACATCAGCATTGGAGAACAGCGTTGGAGAACAGCATCGGAGAACAGAGCCGGACAACCAAAGTCTGATCAACCAACAAACCTGTGGCCCCCTGAAAGGCCATCACGGCTGACCTCCATCCCAGCCTCCACAAGCCATGGGTCGCTGCCGTCCGGTTCTGCCAGGATGCTGCCCCGCCCCGGGGTTGCTGGCTTGGTGCAGACATCTCCGCCCCTGGCCCGCCTGGCCCTGCTCCTTGCCGCGGGCCTCACCGCTTCGCCTCCGGCGCGCGCCCTGGAGCGGATCGAACTGAAGCTGCCGTTGTTGGAGACCACCTTCTCGATCCGGCTGGCCGAACTGAGCGATCCCCGGGCCCTGCTCGAGGGAAACAGCGACCTGGCCGAGCTCGACCAGGCCACCCAGGGCCGGATCGGGCGCCAGCTGGTGGAACTGTTCAACGCCCCCCTTCCCCTGCAGGCCCTCGAGGTGGCCCACCAGGTGGCCCCTTCTCCCCTGGCCCAGCAGGCCCTGCTGCTGCTGTCCTCCCTCGGGGGCGTTGACGGTCTGCCGGCCGATGTGTCCAGCGAAACCCTGCTGAACGTCCTCGACCTGGCCTACGCCCGTGGTTCCCTGACGATGCTGGGGGTGCTTCAGGCGATACCGGGCCAGACGGCCTTCGTGGATCTCGGCAAGGGCCTTTTCCTGCTGCAGCGGATGAACGCGCAGCTGCGCTCGGCCGCAGGCCTGCTGGACGGCCAGACCCCCGCGACGGTGGATCCCTCCCTGCATGATCCCGGTGCCTTGCCCGTGCGGCGGGAGACCCTGCGCCTGCCGGTGGCCTACCGGTCCCAGCCCCTGGAGGTGGTCGTGATCCGTCCCACCCAGCAGGCGTCCGGCCGGCTGGTGGCCATCTCCCATGGCCTCTGGGATGGGCCGGAAAGCTTCGAGGGCTGGGGAAGGCATCTCGCCAGCCACGGTTACACCGTGCTGCTGCCCCGTCACCCCGGCAGCGACCGGACCCAGCAGCAGGCCATGCTTTCGGGAAAGGTGCCCCCGCCCGGCCCGGCCGAGCTCCGCCTGCGGCCCCTCGACGTCTCCGCCCTGATCGATGCGGCGGCCGCGGGGACGCTGGGACTGCCACCCGGCCTCAAAACGGATGCGGTGGTGGTGCTGGGCCAGTCCTGGGGAGCCACCACGGCCCTTCAGCTGGCGGGCGCCCGTCCCGTGTCGATTCAGCTGCAGCAACGCTGCCGCGACCTGCGGGACCCCCAGCGCAACCTCAGCTGGGTGTTGCAATGCAGCTTCCTGGGCGCCACCGACCAGGCGGCCCTGACCGACCCGCGGGTGAAGGCGGTGGTGGCGGTGAGTCCGCCGATGTCGCTCCTGTTCGATGCCGGAGTCTCGCCGGTCTTCCAGGGTCGGGTGCTGGTGGTCAGCGGCAGCCGCGACTGGGTGGTGCCCCCCGGCCCCGAAGCCATCGCACCGATGGCCGGGGTCGCCCGCCAGGGCAAGAACGGGCACCGGCTCGTCCTGGCGGGCGGAGGCGATCACTTCAACATGGGCTCCCCCTATGACCAGGGCGGCGGCCCCCTGGGGGGTCTGCTGCTGGGATGGGTGAACGGGGCCTTCGCCGCAGGAGCGGCCGTTGCCCCCGGGCCCGGGGCCCCGGCCCTGCTGCCGCCGGATGGCTGGGGGGATCCCGCCCTGCCCCTCAACGACGTGACCGACCGGCTGCCGAGTTGGACCCCCTGAAGTGTCAGCACCCACCATCGGAACCACAAATGTCCCCCCTGCCTTTCCGCTCGTCATCGGCCCGCGCCTGGGGCGGAGCTGGTCTGGCCGCCCTGCTGAGCCTGGCCGCGCCGGCCGCAAGGTCGGCTGAGCAGGTGGTCTTCGTCAGCGGAGCATTTCGCCGCTCGATTCCCGTCGCCGATCTGGAGCGGCTGGCCCGAACGGGTGAGGCCGTGGGCCTGCTGGGGGATGCCCTGCGCCTCGGCGGTCAGGACCCGGCCGAGGTCGGCAAGCTGCTGAACCATGGGGTGCCGCTGCCGCTGGTGCTGACCACCCGCCTGTTGAGCACGCGGTTCGGCGAAAGCGCCCTGGAACGGCTGTCCGGCATCCTTTACCCCCTCAAGGCGCCGGAAGTGGGCATGGTAGCCCTGCGATCGGCAACGATTCTGGGCATCCGGAACGGCTCCGGCAGCCTTTCGGCGGTCGGCTTCCTGCGGGCCTACCCCAATGCGGAAGTCGCGATCAATCTGCCGGCGCTGCAGTCGGCCCTGGAGGGGCTCAGCGGGGTGAGCCAGGTGGTGAAGGAGTTTCTCGAATCTGACCTGGGCTCCAACCTCGAACGGCTGAAGGAGCCCGGGGCTGCCGCCACGCCCTGAAGCCGGGTCCCCGGCCGCGGGGGGTGTTGGCCGTCAGAACGCCGGCGCCAGGACAGCTTCGGGTTCCGGCAGAGCCAGACGCTTCAAGATGGCCACCAGGGACCCCAGCTGGGGTCCCTCCAGGCGAAACAGACCCTGCTCGCCGCCGGCCTGGAACCCTCGCGCCTTCAGCACCTCGTGGATGGCTTCACGGATCGCCCGCGCCTGGGTGTCGGACGCGACAGTCACCAGCTGCACCGTCTCCTGCAGCCCCCCCGGGCCGGGGGGGCGGTCCCTGATCTCCAGCCGGAACCAGCGCAGACCATCCGGCATCGGTTGTGCGGTCAGCTGCAGGAAGCAGCGGCAGGCCATCAGGCGGCGGTCCACCGCCCGGCCCAGTTGCAGGGCCAGCTCGCCGTCGTCTTCGGCATCAAGGCCGAGCTGGGCATGGAAAGCGGCCTCCATACGCTGCTGCTCGGCACGACGAACGTCCCTGAGCCCGCGGGACACCTGGGACTGGAGGTGCTCCTGCCAGGCATGGGCCACAAACACCGGCAGCAGGCTGGGGTCATCCGCCTCAAAGGCCCGCGCAAGGTTGGCCGGCAGGGTCGCAGCAGTGCCATCCTCCGCCCGCTGAAGCAACCATTCCCGCAGGGGCGTGACCGGTTCCGCCATGACTCGCATCACTTATTCAATTTTCCTTAAGCCTAGCTTCATCCTGCTGCGTCCGCCCCCTCCAGAAGCCACAGGGCCAGGCCACCGCCGCGGCCCCGGGCGGCCAGCCACCCCAATGGCACCCCCTTCGATGGCACCAGCTCGCCTGCTGCTGCCCGTCGGGCGGCGATCAGGGCGAAGAAAGGCATGCGCAGCGGATCAGGAGCGGGCAGGGCACGCTCGAACAACACCCGTCCAGCCAGCAGCAGCCGCAAGCGGTCGAAACGGAAGACCAGCAGGGGACGGCGGCCCTGCAGCCGGCCAACCCCATCGAAGCGGACCTCCAGGGCACCGAGGCGCACGCTGTTGACCAACCGCAGCCCCTCCTCCCCTGGAGCCGACGCGTCCGGCTCCAGCTGCAGTCGGGCGGCCAGCCCCCGCAACAGGCTGGCGGCCAGCGTGGCGGGCTGGAGGCTTCCCTTGTTCCAGATCCGCTCGAGCTGCCAGGAACCGAGCAGATCCCCCCGCCTCAGACCACTTCCCTCCCGTCGACAGCGTCGTTCACGATCCAGCAACTGCTGGGCATCGGGGATCACGGCAGCGGCTCCTGCAGCAAGGAAGCAACGCTAGGAACGGCCGCCCGCCTGAAGCCGGGACGCTTCGCAATCTCCAGCTGCTATTGAGAATCGCTTGCAAAAGGGGCGGT
>JAUCZB010000006.1 GCA_030373325.1 Cyanobium sp. CZS25K
TGCCTTGCACCGAACGAGATCTCAGGGTCGCGGAGGCTTATGGGTAATCAAGAGCTGGAATGTAAGCTTTGAAGTTACGGGTCAGTTGGCAGCGGCGGCCGGAATGCATGGCCTGCGCAACATCATTGGCGGCCATCCTCTTTGGCTCGTGAAAAACTTTTCAAACGTTTAGGGGAAGACTACACCGACATCTAGGATTAGCTATGCGGTGTCGGAGCTGCCATGGATGAGTTCGGTGTCTCCGCAGGTCTCTCCGAGGCGATGCGAAGCCGCTTTTTCGACTTCTGCCTGATCGCGGGCCTGTCAGGCACGGATCTTCTGGTCTTCGATGCGGTCAATGGCAACATTCTTGCCTGCAATCCATCGGCGCATGAGCGCTTGAAATACAGCAGCACGGAGATGCTGGCCCTCTCCCATGAGGCGATCCAGGCCGATCCCGCTCACGACGCTTCCTGGGCAGCCGAACGGCACCGTGAAGTGCTGAGCAGCGGAGGCACAACCTATCGCACCCGCCACCGCTGCAGAGACGGTTCCATCCTCGATGTGGTCGTCAGCAACACCGTTGTTGAACTGGACGGCCAGACGCTGATCGTAAGTTGTGTCCGCGATGAAACCCAGCAGCACCGTCGGGAAATCCAGCTGGAGGACACGCTACGGCTGCTGGACGATGGGGCGGCGATCTCAGGCATCGGCGTCTGGGAACTGCGCTTTGTCGATGGCCGGTTGCGCTGGTCAGAGCAGATGCGGCGCCTCTGCAGATGGCAGGGCGGCACAGACTTCAGCTCGCTCCAGGCCTATGAGGCCCTGGTGCATCCCGACGATCGCCTGCGCTGGCAATTGGATTTTCGGCGGGCCGTGAACCGCGGCGACATGTTCCAGAGCTGTCATCGGCTCAGCTTTGAGGACGGCACGGAGTTGATGGTGCAGGAGGTGGGGCACGTCAGCTACGACGAGAGCGGCGCCCCGATGCGCATGGTGGGCACCCTCAGGGATCTCACGGACGAACACTCTCTGGTGCAGCAGCTGACGGCAGAGCGATCCTGCGACCCTCTCACCGGGCTGCCTAACAAACTCGCCTCCCTGGAGGAACTGAACCGGCGACTGAGGGGTCGCAGCTACAACGCTTCGCTGGCCGTTTTGAGCCTGGATGTGGATGGGTTTCAGGCCATCAACGAGAACTTCGGCTCCGATGTGGGGGATCAGGTGCTGCAATCCATCGCTAGTCGGCTGCGGGCCATCACCGGTCCGAAGGACTGGCTGGCTCGCCTGAGCAGCGACCAGTTTCTGATCGTGATGGAGGAGGGAATCGGCTCGATCGGCGATGCGATGAAAGCCGCCCAGCGCCTGCAGCAAAACTGGAGCCAACAACAGAGGTTGCTGAAGGATCTGCCCCTGCATCCAACCTTTTCGGTCGGCATCGCCACCTTTCCCGAACATGCTCAAGAGTCCCAGACGTTGATCCAGTGCGCCAACACCGCCCTGATGAAGGCCAAAACCCATGGCCGTATTCAGGTGTGTGCGTACTCGAGCACGATCAGCCGTAAGATTCAGGAGCGTATGGAACTGGGCAGCCAACTTTCTGCGGCCATTGAACGGGAAGAGTTCCGGCTACTGGTTCAACCACTGCTGGACCGATCCAGCGTCCTGTCAGGTGGGGAGATTCTGCTGCGCTGGAACCATCAGCTCAGCATCTCCATGCCGACGAGCCAGTTCATGCAGCTCGCGGAGGAGAGCGGTCAGATCTTCCAGCTATCGGCGTGGGTCATGCGTCAGACCCTGCAGCAGATCAGCGCCTGGCAGAACCTCGGCCTGCAGCCGCCCCGACTGGCCTTGAATGTCTCACCTCGGGAGCTGGAAAGGCCTGGACGGCACTTCATCAGCGCCCTGATGGAGGCGATGCGTGAATACAAGCTGAATCCGGAGCAGCTCGAGCTGGAAATCACGGAATCGGCTTTGACTCGCAATCCGCTGCTGGCCCGTGAACAACTGCGGGTGCTCGCCGAGCAGGGGTTCCGGATCGTGCTCGACAACTTCGGAACCGGTTACTCCTCGCTGGACCTGCTGCGCACCCTACCGGTGCATCGACTGAAGATCGATCGCATCTTTGTGAAAGACATTGCGGCATCCACGGTGGATCAGACCATCGTGACCACCGCAATCACCCTGGCCCACGGCCTGGGTATGGATTGTGTTGCTGAGGGGGTGGAAACGGAAGCTCAGCGCCGGATTCTGGAGGATCTTGGCTGCGATTGTTTCCAGGGATTTTTGTGCGGACATCCTCTGGAACTACAAGATTTCGAGAGCCTGCTGAAGATGGAGACACCAACTGCCAGCCAGGATCGGGAACAGAGAAGCCGCGCCACATCAGAGCGTTTCCTGCATCTCGATGCACCAGGAGACAGTGCTGGCGTGCCCAGCACCTTTGAGCAACTCAGGCTGCTTCGCAGGGCCTTGGACAACAGCAACGATTACTTTTTCCTGCTGCAACCAATCTATCACCACAACGGCAGCATTGAGGACTTCCAGATTCTCGACGTCAACCAGGCCTCCTGTGCTGCCTTGCGACAGGATCGTGAAGCGATTGTGGGCCAGATGCTGCTGACCATCCTCCCTCAGGTGAGCCGGAATGGCCTGATGGAACTCTATGTCGATGCCGCGTTGCGCAATGTCCCGAGCTCCTTCAATGGCTTTGTCTCCAATGTCCAGGACTCCAGCCTTGGCAGCCGCACGTTCGACATCGAGGTCACTCCCGACCAGGGGAACCTCGTGGTGACCTGGAGGGATGTCTCTGAACGCCAGCAGGCCCTGCGCAACCTGGGGGACGCGGCTGCTCTGTACAGGCTGCTGGCCGACAACATCGTGGACGTGATGCTCCTCCTGAATCGCCTGCAGCAGGTGGTGTGGGTCTCGCCATCACTTCAAACGATGACAGGCTGGCAGCAGAAGCAATGGCTCGGGCGCACCTTCCACGAGCTTTTCGCCACAGCCGACGACCCTGCCGAGCCGGTGGATCTGGATCACTGGCTGGCGGAGTCGGGTCCGATCCGACAGGGTCGTCTGCGGCTGAGCGACCCGAAAGGGGGCTGGAGCTGGGTGCAGCTCAGCGTGCGCCAGTTCAATCGCGAAGAGCTTCGCCACCTCAACACCATGGGCCTTGCCACCAGTGGGGAGGTGGAACCGGTGGGTGCCAGCCTGAGTCTGGAGCACGGCTATGTCATCACCCTGCAGCCGGTGGATCAGCAGGTGCTGGAGGAACGCCTGCTGCTGCAACGCGCCAACAGCGACCCACTGACAGGTCTTTACAGCCGGGCCGCCATCCTTGGCCAGCTGGAGCAGGAGCTTCTGGACGAGAGGGCCTGCAGCGCCCAGCCCCTGGCCCTTCTGTTCTGTGACTGTGATGATTTCAAAGGCATCAACGACCGCTATGGCCACGCCTGCGGCGATGCGGTGCTGAAGACGGTGGCCCAGAGGATCAACGCCCAGATCCGCTGTAGCGATCATGCCGGCCGCATCGGGGGCGATGAATTTCTGGTGTTGCTCGAGGGGATTCAGAGCCTGGATGATGCTGTCGCCATCGCGGAAAAGCTCCAGACCAGCGTCAACGAGCCGATCAGCTGGAGCGACGCCACCATCACGGCTTCGTTCTCGATCGGAGTTGCGCTGCATGGGGCCGGTGAGGATGCGGATCTGTTCCTCAATCGCGCCGACCGCAACATGTACGCGGCCAAGTCCGCTGGGCGCCACCGGGTCGTGGCCCTCTGACCAGGGCACCACCTCAGACTGGGCACCCACGCCGCCGGGGGGCCGTTCCATGCTCTGCAACGTCAGGCAACGCCTGCAGTCGCTGCATCTGGCCGATCCCGGCATGGCGGCCCTGCTGAGTGCCCTCGCCAGGGGCTTCGAGCTGGGGCTGCCGGCAGCGCCGCTGGGCTGAGCCCATGCAAACTTTCGCCGACCTCATCCAGCAGCTGGAGCGCAGCCCCGGCACCAGGAGCCGGGTGGGGGCCCTGGCGGCCTATTTCCAGGCCGCCGATCCAGCCGATGGCGCCTGGGCCCTGGCACTGCTGCTGGGCAAACGGCGGCGACGCCTGATCACCGGCCGGCGGCTGCGGCAGATCGCTCTGGAACGCTCCGGGCTGCCGGAATGGCTGTTCGACGCCTGCCACGCCCAGGTGGGGGACTCGGCCGAGACCATCGCCCTGTTGCTCCCCCAGCTGGCCCTGCCGGCGGCCCCGCCCCTCGACCTCCCCCTGGCCGGATGGATGGAGACCCGGCTGCCGGCCCTGGCCGCTCTGGAGGCCGAGGCGCAGGCGGAAGCGGTGCTGGCGATCTGGGCGGCCCTGCCCGACGGCCAGTGCTTCCTGTTCAACAAGCTGCTCACCGGTGGTTTCCGGGTGGGTGTGGCCGGCGGTCTGGTCACCCGGGCGCTGGCGCAGGTGTCGGGGCTGGAGGAGGCGGAGCTGGCCCACCGACTGATGGGCGGCTTCGAGCCCTCCCTAGAGGCGATGAAGGCGCTGCTGGCGCCCCTGGAGGACGGCGCGGCCGCCCCGATCAGCCGGCCCTATCCCTTCTGTCTGGCCTCGCCGTTGGAGGCCGACCGCCTGGCCGCCAGCGACCCGGCCGGCTGGCAGGTGGAGTGGAAGTGGGACGGGATCCGGGGCCAGCTGATCCGGCGCGGCGGCCAGACCTTTCTCTGGAGCCGGGGCGAGGAGCTGATCAACGGCAGCTTCCCCGAACTGGAGGAGCTAGCCGCGTTGCTGGCGCCGGGCACGGTGCTGGATGGGGAGCTGACCGTCTGGCCGGCGCAGGCGCCCCAGCCCGCAGGCTTCGGCCCCCTGCAGCGGCGACTGGGGCGCCAGAAGCCCGGCGCCGCCCTGCTGCGGGAATGTCCGGCGGCCTTCGTCGCCTACGACCTGCTGGAAAGGGGGGGCGAGGATCTGCGCCCCGAGCCCCTGAAGCATCGCCGTGCCGCCCTGGAGGCACTGGTCCAGGGTCTGCCGGAGGCGGCGGCCACTCCCGCGGCCGGGCTCCTGCGCCTCTCGCCGGTGCTGCCGCTGCTGCGCTGGGAGGATCTCGAACCGCTGAGGCAGCAGGCCCGCAGCGTGGGTGCCGAAGGGCTGATGCTGAAGTCCCTCGCTTCGACCTACGGCGTCGGCCGGCGACGCGGGCTGTGGTGGAAGCACAAACTGGAGCCGATGGAGCTCGATGCCGTGCTGCTCTACGCCCAGGCCGGCAGCGGCCGCCGCGCCAATCTCCACACCGACTACACCTTCGGCCTCTGGGATGGCGACGGCCATCTGGTGACCTTCGCCAAGGCCTACTCCGGCCTTGATGACGGCGAGATCAACGAGCTGGACCGCTGGATCCGCCGCCACACCACCGAGCGCTTCGGCCCCGTGCGGGCGGTGGAGCCGCTGCAGGTCTTCACCCTGAGCTTCGAGGGTCTGCAGCGCTCCCGTCGCCACCGCAGCGGCCTGGCCGTGCGTTTCCCCCGCATCCTGCGCTGGCGGCGTGATCGCACCGCCCAGTCCGCCGACACCCTGACCCATGCCCTGGCCCTGCTGGACGAGCCCTCTCCCGCTCAGCGGTAGACGGAGCGGCCGTCTCCGGGCAGCAGCCGCGGGGCCGCCGGATCAATGCGGCGACCCAGGCTGAGCTCCGGCGGTCCGGGATCCTTCCCCTCCTCCCAGCGCTCCAGGGACAGCACCCGACCGTCCTCGCCTTCGTAGTCGCCGTAACGACAACCCAGCAGGCGCCGGTTCATCACCCGCATGGCGGCGGTGACCGAGGCCCGGCCCGTTTCCTTCAGCCGGTAGAGCTGGCCGCGACAGTGAAGGTGATCGGGGAAGTCGACCGTGAGGCCCTCCAGGTCGGCGGCCGGCGCATCCTCCAACCAGCTCACCTCCAGCCAGTCGTCCTCACAGACGCTGAGCCAGCGGCCATCGGTCCCGTCACGGAGCAGATACTCCAGCCACTGGAAGCCGTCGTCGTCGTAGAGCAGCCGGTCTTCGACCACCCAGTCCCGGCCGTCGTACTGGACGATGTCGCCGGTGGTAAGGGTGAACAGGGTGCGACCCAGCAGCCTGGGTGCACTCCGGCGCAGGCGCGCCCGCCGCAGCAGCAGCAGAGCGACGGCGGCGAGCAACAGCAGGGGGAGGAGAAACCAGACTGCCATCGGGGCGCTCAGGGGTCGGACCGGCCGTCCGGCTGGCTCAGCTTATGGACGCTGCAGAGGCGGCTCCGGGCAAGCGCCTGATCAGTTCTCCCGCCAGCGGCCCTGGCGCTGGTAGTCGGCCAGCACCGGCCGGTGCAGCCGGTTCGGCAGCACCCGTTCTCCCGCCGGCAGGGCCAGATCCCTGCTCAGGGGAAAGAGACGCTCCAGCTGCCCCTGGTCGATCCAGCGGCCCTGGAAGGGAAGCACGGCGGAGCCCGGTCGCGGCGGACCGCGGTGAGCCAGCACAAAACCCCAGGGACCGAAACTGGGCACGTCGACCCCGTAGGCCCGTGTGGTGAGCTTCAACTCTTTCAGGGTGGCCTGGATCGAGGCCAGCACCTTCGGGCTGAAGAAGGGCGTCGAGGCCTGGGTGACGAGCATCCCGTCGGGGGCCAGGCGCCTGAGCAGCCGCCCATAGAAGGTGACGCTGTAGAGGCGGGCCAGCGGGGGCGTGGCCGGGTCGGGGAAGTCGGCGATGATCACGTCGTAGGTGCCCAGCAGCTGCCGCACCCGCTCGAAGGCATCGCCGATGACGAGCCGCACCCGCCGGTCCCCCAGGCTGTCGCCGTTGAGGCGCCGCAGGAACGGCTGCTCCCGGGCCAGCTTCACCATGGCCGGATCGAGTTCCAGCACATCCACCTGCCGCACACCGGGCCAGCGCAGCACCTCCCGCAGGGCCAGGCCATCGCCGGCTCCCAGCAGCAGCACCCGGGCCGGCCGGCCCTGCAAGGCCATCGCCGGGTGCACCAGGGCTTCGTGGTAGCGGTACTCATCGAGGCTCGAGAACTGCAGCTGGCCATCAAGGAACAGACGCAGGTCGTCGCGGCGACGGGTGAGCACGATGCGCTGGTGGCGGCTCTGCAGACGGCTCACCACCGGATCCTCGTAGAGACCATCCTCGATGCGATCGCCGAGGGGAACGAGTCCCCAGCCGGCCAAAACGATCAAGGGAAAGGCCACGGCGATCGAGCGGCGCCAGCGGCGTCCCAGCGGGAAAACGACAGCGATGGCGACGCAGCTGGCCAGGGGCACCAGGGCCAGCAGTCCAGCGGTGGGCAGCAGGCCCAGCCAGGGGAGCAGCACCAGGGGGAACAGCAGGGCCCCCACCAGAGCCCCCAGGTAATCGAGGGCCAGCACCCGGGCCAGGGCCACTCGCAGCTGCTGACCGCACTCCAGCAGCCGGGTCAGCAGCGGCACCTCCATGCCACCGAGCACCCCCACCAGCACGGTGCAGACCACCAGACCCAACCACACCGGCCCGCCCACCCGGAAGAGGGCGAACAGGGCCAGGGGCGCCAGCAGACACAGGGGAGCCAGGGCCAGTTCCACGGCCAGAAACCACTGCAGCAGGGAGAAACCGGGCTCGAGGCCAACGGCCAGGAACTGGCTCAGCCAGGCGCCCAGCCCCATGGCGGCCAGGAACGTGCCGATCACCACGCCTGTGGCCAGGGCGTGGTCGCCCAGCAGGTAGCTGGCCTGGGTGGCCAGCATCAGTTCCAGCACCAGGCTGACCGTGGAGGAGAGGGCCGCCGCCGCCAGCAGCACCCGCACCTGCAGGGAGGTCAGGGCCGGCAGGGTCCGAAACGTCACTTGGCCGCGCCGGGGCCGCGCCCCTGGAAGCCGGCCCAGTCCTGCCGGCGGGGCGTGGCCGGCACCCACCGGCCGGCGCGGTAGCTGCCGCCGTAGCGGACGCCGCTGCCGGCGGCGGGGGTGCCGTCCTGGCCGAGGCGCCAGAGGCCGGGACGGGTCACGGCCGTGATCGTGCCGGCGGCGACCACCGTGACGGCCAGCAGCAGCAGCAGGGCCCGCTCATCAGGCATCGCCGTGCCCCTCCGCCGCCCTTGCCAGGGGCAGCACCGGCACCGGCCAGGCGGTCCTCAGGCCGTCCGTCAAGGTGAGTTGCAGCCACTCGATCTCCCAGAGGTCGCCGTCGGCGCGCAACGCCTCCGGCAGTTCCACCCGGAAGCGGTAGCTGCCGCGCTCCGGCAGACGCAGATGCAGCTCGCGGCGAACCGACAACCAATGGTCGCCATCACTCGAGCTGTGGACCACCGCAACCATCTGGCGATGGCGCAGGCGAGGACGGCCCTGGGCATCGCTCACGGCCAGCACAATGGCGGCCGTGACAGGCGGGGTCCCGAGGGGCGGATTGTCGTGGGGCAGCTCCCAGCGCGCCAGCACGTCCACCCGCAGCACCCCTGGGCCACCCACCTCACAACGGATCGCCGCGGTCCCCTCCCCGCAGCGGCTGACCCAGCGGCCCCGGCCGATGCCGTAGCTGGCCATCAGCAGCACCTGCACCACCGCCAGGGTCAGCACGGCGGTGAACAGCAGCATCGGCGTGTCGACGCTGTGGTTGTGGAGGCTGCCGCGCACGACGACAGGGTGCGGCAGGGGCCGGCCGGCCTCATCGAGCAGATCCTGCAGCTGCACGGCCAGCTGGAAGCGTCCCGTCCGTCCCGGCCGCAGGGCCAGTGCCAGACCGGCATCCCTCTCCTCCCAGGTGCCGCTCTCCCCCCCCTCCGCCCAGGTGCCGCTGGCCCGCCAGCCGTCCTTGGTGAGATCCAGCACGGTGCGGCCGGTCCCATCCAGCAGGGTCACGTCCAGCTCGATCGAGCTGTTGGCGGGGATCTCGGCCGTCAACGCCAGCCGGGGGCTGCCGAGCCAGCCGTCCTTCAGCTCGAAGGGGGCACTGAGCACGCGCTCCCCTTCCGGCACCACCATCACCAGGCGCCTGGGCACCTCCAGGGCCGACAGCAGAAGCACCAGCAGGGGCAGCAGCGGCAGCACCAGGCTGGCCAGCGGCCAGAGCAACAGCGCCGGATCCCGTCGCCCAGGCTCGGAAGCAGGCCCCATCAGCGGCTGGCTCCCGGAGTGTCCCTACGGTGGAGCTGGCTTCGTGACGAGGGGATGGTCAAACCACTGCTCCAGATGCTGCTGATGGTCGGCTGGACCTTTCTGGGCATCATCCTCATCTACGTCGGGTTGCTGCTTTTCGATCGCCTGTCGCCGATCGATTACCGCGCCGAGATCCGCAGGGGCAACATCGCCGCCGGGGTGGTGCTGGGGGCCGTGATCCTGGCCATCGCCGCGGTGGTGGTGGCGGTGCTCTCCACCTGATCCGCCAACCCCCTTGGCCCGTCCCTACGCGGCAGCCCTCCGCCCGATCGAGACCTGGTTCAGGCGCCGTGGCTGGCAGCCGATGCCCTTCCAGCGTCAATGCTGGCAGGCCTATCTGGAGGGAGCCAGTGGTCTGATGCAGGTGCCCACCGGCTCCGGCAAGACCTACGCCGCGGTGATGGGGCCGATCGCGGCGATGCTGGCCGAGAACGGGGGCGCCGGACCGGATGGGGGCGCCGGACCGGAGGGCGGGCTGCGACTGCTGGTGCTGACGCCGCTGCGGGCCCTGAGCCGTGACCTGCTGCTGGCGATCCGGGAGCCGATCGACACCATGGGCTGGCCATTGCGGGTGGGACTGCGCAACGGTGACACCAGCAGCCACGAACGCGGCAAGCAGCTGAAGGCACCACCGCAGATCCTGATCACCACCCCCGAGTCCCTCTCGCTGCTGCTGGCCGGGCCCAGGGCGGAGGACCTGTTCGTGCATCTGGAAGCGGTGGTGATCGATGAATGGCACGAGCTGATGGGCAGCAAGCGCGGTTCCCAGACCGAGCTCTGCCTCAGCTGGCTGCGGGGGCGAAGGCCCACCCTGCGCACCTGGGCGATCAGTGCCACCATCGGCAATCTGGAGGAGGCCGCTCAGGCCGCCGTGGGGGTCGGCGTCGAGCCGCGGATCATTACCGCCCGGATCCGACGGGACACGGACATCCGCAGCCTGCTGCCCGACACGATCGACGGCTTCCCCTGGGCCGGCCATCTGGGCCTGCGCATGTACGAAGAGCTGGTGGCCGCCCTGGAGCCGGGCGTCTCCACCCTGCTGTTCACCAACACCCGCAACCAGGCCGAGCGCTGGCACCAGTGCCTGCGCTTCGCCTGCCCGGAGATGGACGGGGCCCTGGCCCTGCACCACAGCGCCATCGACCGGGCCGAGCGCGAGGCCATCGAGGCGGGGGTGAAGGCCGCGGCGATCCGCTGGGTGGTCTGCACCAGCTCCCTCGATCTGGGCGTGGACTTCCAGCCTGTGGAGCAGGTGGTACAGATCGGCAGCGCCAAGAACCTGGCCCGGTTGCTGCAGCGGGCAGGACGATCGGCCCATGTGCCCGGGGGCACGGCCCGGGTGCTGTTCATGCCCACCCATGCCCTGGAACTGCTGGAGGTGTCAGCGATGCGCCGGGGGCTGGGGGAAGGGTTGGTCGAACACCGCCGCCCGCCGCAGGCGCCGCTGGATGTGTTGCTGCAGCACCTGGTGACCCTGGCCTGCGGTCCGGGCTTCGATCCCGACGCCACCTTCCGGGCCGTGCGCCGCGCCTGGAGCTACCGCCAGCTGGAGCGAAGCCACTGGGAATGGTGCCTGCGCTTTCTTGAGGAAGGAGGCGACTCCCTGGGGGCCTACCCGCGCTACCGCAAGCTGGAACGGGATCCGACGGAGGCCGCCGTTGGCACCCCCTGGCGCTATGTGGTGCGGGAAAAGGCCGTGGCCCGCCTACACCGGCTCAACATCGGCACCATCAGCGCCGATCGGGCCGTGACCGTGCGCTTCGTGCGCGGTGCCGTGCTCGGCCACGTGGAGGAGGTCTTCATCGGGCGGCTCAAGCCGGGGGACGTGTTCTTCTTCGCCGGCCGCCAGCTGGAGTTCGTGCGCCTGCGGGAGATGACGGCGATGGTCAAGGCCACGACGCGCCGCAGCGCCATGGTGCCCGCCTGGGGGGGTGGCCAGCTGGCCCTCTCGGATCTGCTCAGCGCCCATCTGCGCAACGAGGTGGACCGTTGTGCCCGTGCCCTGGACGGCGAGAGGGGCTTCACCCTCGACACCGCCGAACTGCAGGCCCTGCGGCCGCTCCTGGAGCGCCAGGTTCTGCTCTCCGCCCTGCCCCGGCAGCACCAGTTTCTGGTCGAGGTGTGCGGCAGCCGGGAGGGCAGCCATCTCTACGCCTATCCCTTTGAAGGGCGCTTCGTGCACGAGGGCCTCGGCTTCCTGTGGTCGTGGCGACTGGCCCGCCACCATCCCGGCACCTTCACGGTGTCGGTGAACGACTACGGCTTCGAGTTGCTGGCGCCCCGCGGGTACCCCTTCGAGGAGCTGCTCGCGCTGCATGGGGAGACCCTGCTGGAACCTGACGGCCTGCTCGAAGACCTGGAGCAGGCCGTCAACCTGTCGGAGCTCTGCCGCCGCCGCTTCCGCTCCATCGCCCAGGTGAGCGGACTGGTGCTGAACGGCTATCCGGGCCAGGCCCGCTCCGGCGGCCAGCTGCAGATCAGCGCGGCCCTGCTCTTCGACGTCTTCCAGCGCCATGAGCCGGGCCATCTGCTGCTCGACCAGGCCCGCCGCGAAGTGCTCGAGGAGCAGCTCGACCTCGGACGGCTGGTCAGCACCCTGCGGCGTCTGCAGGGGAGCGAATGGCTGCAGCGCTCCACCCCTCGCCCCGGCCCCATGGCCTTTCCCCTGCTGGCGGAACGGCTCAACAACCGCATGAGCAATGAATCCCTGCTGGATCGGCTGGAGCGTCTGCGGCGCCAGGCCACCAGTGCCGAGGGAGACTGAAGGTTGGGGTCAGGGCTGGCGAGAAAGACGGAGGGGGCGGGATTCGAACCCGCGGAAGGTTTCCCTTCGCCGGTTTTCAAGACCGGAGCCATCAACCACTCGACCACCCCTCCAGGCTGGACGATCCCGGCCCTGGGGCCGGTAGCTCCGCCATGGTCCCATGAAGGGCCCGCCCCTCACAGCCGACTGGGCAGCCCCTTGCACCCTCCAGGCAGGGTCTGGCGGGAGCGGACCCCGCACCAGGCCGCCAGGTAGGCGCGGTTGGCGGGATCGAGCTGACGCACGCGCGTGAGGTTCACGTTTTCCACCAGGGCCCCGGTGCCAGCACCGCTGTCGAGATCCGCAGGCCTCTGGACCTGGCGCGGGGTGGCCACCAGGGCGTCCCCATAGAAGAACCGGGTGGCCTGCAGGCAGGCGCCCTGGAGATTGGCCCCACCCAGATCAACGGCGGCCAGGTTGGCTTCGGCCAGATCGGCGCCGGAGAGATCGGCACCGGAGAGATCAGCGCCGTTGAAATCAATGCCGCGCAGGTCCGTGCCGGCGAGATCGGCTCCCTTGAGCATCCTCTGCAGGCGGATCACGGGAACCCCCCTCAACCGGTCCTCCTCGTAACTACCTTCGCCGTCGAGGATGGCGCGCCCGAGCCGCTGGTCACGGCGCAGGGGCGTCAGGAGCCGTGCGTGGGAAAGGAAGCGCAGGATCCTGGCCTTGCCATCCCCATCGATGCTGCTCAGAACGGCGGCCAGCCGCCCCTCCGCCAGCATCCTCTCCAGGGGCCAGTCCTCCAGCAGGCCCTCTTCGTCGCTGATCAGCTCGGAGATGCCGTGAATGAAGCTGTCGATGGTCTGCGCCTGGGTGATGCGGTTCTGCTGCGTGGTGAGACGCTGATCCACCATCACCTGGCGCCAGGCGATCGTCAGCGCCACCAGGGCCACAAGAATCTGACCGACAGCACCGATGACCCCTTCCCCGAAGGCGCCGATCGCCTCCCAGTCACCGTTGCGATAGATGGCCAGCAGCGGGTCGAGCCAGCCCAGGGTCAGGGGGATCGACAGCAGCGCCAGGACCAGGGCCAGACCCGCCAGCAGGCGAACGGTGGGGGGCTCCTCCAGATGGCGCACCAGGATCTGCCAGAGGGGTGGCAGCAACTGGCGCAGAGCCAGGGCAGCGGTCAGCAGGGCCGCCGGCACCGCCAGCCAGGCCAGACCCAGCAGAAAGGCGGCCTGAAGGATCAGGAGCGCGAGCAGAAGCTGCAGGCCGGCCCCATGGCGCAGGCGCGTCCAGGGACCTCCCGCCCGCAGGGCAGGAGGTGGGGAGGCGGCAGCGGGAGGGAGTGCGTCGTCCTGTTGGGTGGTCATGGGATGGGACTGTTCTGGAAGAAGAACCCGGCCGCGAGGATGGCGTAGGCAGCCAGAAGAAGCACACCCTCGAGCCAGTCGGAACGGCCGTCGAGACTCACCAGATTGCTCACCAGAACGGCCGTGGCCACCGCCACGACCTCATAGACATTGAAGCTGAGGTCGAGGGGATGGCCCAGCAGGGGCGCCACCAGCAGCAGCACCGGCACCACCAGCAGACCCACCAGCAGGGTGGAGCCCAGGGCCACCGACACCGCCAGGTCCATGTTGTCCTTCCGCGCCATGCTCACGGCCGTGAGGTATTCGGCGGCACCGCCCAGCAGGGGAAGCAACACCACACCGGTGAACAGGGCCGAGAGGCCGAGGGACTCGGTGACGGTCTCCACCACGCCGACGAACAGCTCGGAGGCGTAGGCCAGGCCGAGAGTGGCCGCCAGCAGCACCGCAACCCAGGGCAACAGGGGCGGCCGGGGAGTCTGGTCGGGCCCACCCGCAGCATCGCCGCCATCGTGGCGGAGGTCCGCCTCGGCCACCGCGTAGAGCGTGCGATGGGTCTTCAGGGAGAAGAGCAGGGTCAGTCCGTAGACGATCAACAGGACCCAGGCCACGAACAGGGAGAAAGACTCGGCTGCAGCCGGGTCCAGCCCCCCCCCATCACCACCGACCATCCCGCGCAGGCTTGGAATGAGAATCGCCAGGACGGCCAGGGTCATGGCCGATCCGTTCACCCTGGCCACCACCGGCTGGAAACGCTGCTCACGGCGACCGATCCCCCCGACCAGCATGGACAGGCCGAGGGCCAGCAGCAGGTTGGCCATGACCGTCCCCGTGATGCTGGCCTTGACGATGTCCACCAGCCCTGCCCGCAGGGCGGCCAGGGCAATGATCAATTCGGTGGCGTTGCCGAACAGGGCGTTCAGCAGGGCGCCGATGGAGGGACCCAGGCGGAGGGACAGCTCCTCGGTGGCGGTGCTGAGCAGAACCGCCAGTGGCAGGATCGACAGGATCGACGTGACGAAGACGATCCCGTCCCCCCAGTGAAACCGGTCGGCCGCCGCTGCGACCGGCAGCATCGTCAGCAGGCCGAAGGCGATGCGCAGGCGAGCGGGCATCCAGGCGTGAATTGGGATGTTTCATTGTGACCGACTGTTGCCCTGCCCAGCCATGGCCAGACCAGCCAACAACGACCTCCCGGCGGGCCTGAGCGGGCCTTGCCCCCTGCTGCGTCGTTCTGTTTGACGGCGCCTCAGGGACGTCGTGCGCGCAGAATGTCTTCAGCCGCCTTCTCCTGATTGGCCGACACCCTTCAGGCCCCCATGGGCCCAAAGAACCCTCAGGCGATGAACATCCCTGTCGTGCGGCGTGATAGCAACGACCCCGATCGCAAGCCTGGCTCGAGAATCACAGGCAGCGAATATCATCCGCCCTCAAGGAGAACAGTCGCATCCATTCAGCGGATCTTCACACTGATCACCCTTGTCAATGGACTTGTTCTGCTGTACCTCGTCATCGCCGCCATCCAACTGCTGAGGGTTCCAGGCAACCGCTCAGCGGAGATCTACGTCTCGCTGATTCTCACACTGCTCCTGGTTATTCTGGCCGTTCTTTCCTATCAGATCATCGCCAGGCGCATCATCCAACCGATCGCCCGCCTGGTACGGGAAGCCAGTGCGATCGAAACCGATGATATGCACAGTCTGCTGACCATTCGGAGCAACGACGAAATTTCGAGATTGGCGCAGGCCTTCAATGCGGTGCTGGCCAGGATGCGACAGGCCCTGGTTGCCGGTGAAGCCAGCAATCAACAACTGCTTGAGGCCAATCGGCAGATCGAAGCTTCCATCAACTATGCGGGACTGTTGCAGCGATCGATCCTTCCCGATCGACAGCTTCAGGAAACCTTCGGCAGCGATCATTTCATCCTCTGGCTACCGCGCGACACCGTAGGCGGTGATTACTACATCTTCCACTCGGATGGCGGTCATTGCCTGGCGGGCGTGGCCGACTGCGCCGGCCATGGCGTCTCAGGCGCCATGATGACGATGCTGGCCAGAGCAGGAATCGACCGTTCCATCATGGAAGTTGGAATCACCTCTCCAGCCGCCATTCTGAGCTGCACAGACACGGCAATGCGCACCTTGTTGCATGGGGCCAGATTGAGCAAGTCCATCGCAACCAGCATGGACATTGGACTGGTCCGTCTTGACTTCGAAGCCAGATCACTTAGATTTGCCGGTGCAAAGATCAGTCTGTACTGGAGTAACGGTGAAACCATGAATATGCTCAGAGGAGACAATCGGGCCATCTGTGATCACCGTGTCGGCGCTTACAATGACCATGACATTCCTTTGCTGCCTGACTGTACTTACTATCTCACCACAGATGGGCTGCTGGACCAATCCGGGGGTGAACACGGCTTTTCACTGGGCTCCCAGCAGTTCACGGAATGGCTGATCCGGCTGGCCCGTCAGCCCCTTGAACAGCAACGTCAGTCCCTTACCGAAGCCCTTGATACGTTTCGAGGCAGTCACCCCCAACGGGACGACATCACCATCCTCTCCTTCCGTTTTACCTAGATGCAGCCCTGATGTCCCGTCCGATCATCCGCAGCGGTCCCTTATCCCAGCCAAACATGGCCAATCGATTGTTTTCCGAGGAGCTGTTTTCCGAGGAGCCGAAGCCATGACCTTCACCACCACCAGTCTGATCTCGCTGAGGGAGTTCTTCAGTGAATATCAAATCCTTATCTGCTTCAATGGGCCCATCTCTACCACTCTGATTGGCGAGATCGGCTCTGCGATCAAGGAACACATTGAATCCAATCACACACCGGAGCTGGAAGTGATGGATGTGTTCAGTGTCTACATCGAAATGAGTCAGAATATCCGAAACTATGCCATCAGCCATGGCTTCAGCGACGCGGAATCCTCCGCAACGGTTGTCATTGCTGCTGCCGACGCTGGCCATTACGCCGTCTGTGCAGGTAACCTCGTAGAGATGGAGGATGGAAAGGTCCTGCTGAAGCGGATCCGCGAACTTGCCGACTGCGACAAGGCTGCTTTGAAGCTGCTCTACAAGCAGCAGCTTCGCCAGCCCCATTCCCAGGCCCCAGGCCAGGGTGCAGGCCTGGGACTCATTGAGATTGCCAGGCGCTCGACCCAACCCATGGAGGCTTCCCTTGACCCCCTCGAGCCCGGTGGTCGTGCCTTCTTCAGCCTTCGTGCCATCATCTGATCCCATGAGCAGCAGCGAAGAAGTCAACCTGTCCGTTCCGGGCTCCCAATCCAGCCCATCCATTCGCGCGGATTGGAAGGCTGGAGTTGTTGTCATGAGTGGAGAGTCCTATCCTGAGAATTCCTTTGAACTGTATGATCAGCTGATTCAATGGATTGAATCCTATCTTTCCAGTTCTGAGCAATCACTGACGCTTGAGCTGCATCTCAACTACCTCAATACCAGCAGTATTCGGTTCATGATCGATATTTTCGATTTGCTGCAGACCTCCTTCGAGGATGGCAAGGAAGTCCTGGTCCAGTGGATGTTTGATGATCGCAATCCTCGCTCTGCCGAACTAGGCTCTGAATTCAAGGAAGATTACACCTTTCCCTTCTTGATTCTTTCGATCAATGCCTGAGATGCAGGAGCCCTTCTCCTTCCTATCTGATGAGCAATTGGAACAGGAAGTCATGGAGATCTTGGCCAATCCTCGTTACGATGATCATCCAGCCCGCGAGCTGCTATCTCGATTGTGGCATCGCATTGAAGAGCAGATTGGCCGTCTCGAACGGGTTGCTGATATCTCCGATCTCTATCAGTCCCATGTGGTGGAAAACAACCGAAGTCTGACCAATCGCTACGAGAAGCAGTTGCGTCAGATCAAGCGAGTTGTACGCATTTCAGACCTCTATCAGGCGTCGTTGAAAGAGGTCAACCTTTCGCTCTTCGAAGCCTCGACCCATGACCCCTTGACGGGAATTTCCAATCGTCGCTTCATGGCAGAACGCTGTCTTGAGGAAGATCAGCGCTCCACCCGACATGGATCCACCTACGCGATGATTATTATCGATGTGGATCACTTCAAGCTCATCAATGACGAATACGGTCATGCCACAGGAGATCTGATGCTGGTGGATTTCGTCAAGGCACTCTCCAGCAGTCTGCGCCACTACGACATCATTGCTCGGTGGGGAGGGGAAGAATTCCTGGCGTTGCTGATTGACGCCAATCTCTCCTCAGCGGAGTTGGTGGCCAAGCGCATGCTGGCCAACATTCGCAACATGAGAGTTTCCATTGACGACATGAAACTGAGTCTTACCGCCAGCATGGGATTGACCGAGCACAAGCCGGATGAAAACTACAACGCAACGTTCCGTCGGGCGGACAAGGCCCTGCTCATGGCCAAGAACGGAGGTCGCGATCGCTGTGTGGTGATTGATCCTGCCGATCCTCTGAGCCATCGCGAGATCAGTACGTTGACTTCTAACGCTGAGTGAGTTTTTAGTACTCTCCAGAGTACCGTACTCCCCTGGACGCAAGAAAATCCAAGGGAGTGACGCGTCGGAAGCGCATCAGCTTTCGGGCTTGGCCAGAGGGAGCAGACACTTATCGGAATCACAGCCAGCGGGGCCAGCTTCGATCAGCTCACCGCGATCGTACTTCTGCAGCGCGAAGAAGAAATCCTGGCAGATGCGGCGCTGTTCCACCTCACGGACCAACCGCGAATAAGTGCTCTGATCGATCGGCTCAAAGGGCAACCTGGGGAAGGTGGCATTGGCATCGAAACGGGCCAGAAGGGCGGCGGAGATGTAACCTTCCCCGTTCTCAATGGCTTGATGAATCGCAGCGGCCAGTGACGGAATCTCATGCTCGCGGAACTCCACCGTTGCCGAGGTGTTGTGGGTGGTGTAGTGCCGCTGGACCTGCATGTAGAAGTCGAACTGGGCCAAAGCAGAGAAGTTGTTGATCTCCACCTGATCGGCGCCAGGCAGGTTGGCCCAACTGACTTCGGTGGGGATCTCCACCAGCCATTCGGTGCAGCGCGGATCGAAAGGATCGTTAAGCAGACGCCCTTGTTCATCCTTGTCGGACTGGGACGGAACGATCGCGTAGCCATAGTCCATGCAGGCCAGGGCCACCGGATCATTCTTGCGGAAGGTGATGCGGCGGATGAACCGCTGGGCCTTGGGGGGATGCCAACCGGGGCTGGCGCCGGTGAGCAGACTCTTGGTGCCCGCCGGTTGAACGGTGGTGCAACGGTTGGGACGACGCATGCCGTGGCGATCGCAGTAGCCCCACACCGCATCATGGACACACTGTTTCCAGCGCGTCAGATAGGCCGCTTCTTCGGCCCGGAAAGCGCGACCCTCCTCGCTGTCGGAACGGCCGGCCTCCCACCACTGCAGCCAAGGGGTGCCGAAGGCATGCACAAAGAAGTCGAACAGGCCGGTGAAGCTGACCCCCACGATCGGATCCCAGGCCCTGCTCTGGCGGTAACGCTCGACTTCGAAGCGGTGATTCAGCAGGCAGGCCACCGCCAGACCACCGGCCCGGAAGGCATCCGCCTGGGCCTGGTGGTCGGCTGGGTCGATCCGATTGAGGTGGATCTCCGCCAGGTTGCAGTGGAAATCGGCTCCGAGGATCTCGCCGCAGGGGTTGAGTCCGTAGCGGCCGAGACGATGCTCAAGTTCGCCAACGGTGATGTCCGGATGGTGCAGCTGCAGCCAGCGGCCGGCTTCTGCCTTCCCCTGATCGCAGTAGATGCCGATGAACTCGGTGCGAAGCTCGGGAGTGGTGAGGAGATCGGCATTGGAGCGGGCGATGGCCTCCGGGGCGAACTGGATGGCTCCCTCACCCGATTGAAACTGCTTGTTGACCGCTTCCAGCACTACCTCATGGCTGGGGCGCTGATGGAACACCCGCGTGTGGTTGGCCATCCGCAGGGCATCGCGCTCGGGATCGATGCGCCAGTTGCCCTGATCATCCTGTTGCCAGAGGTTCTCCTTGGCGCCGAGGGCGGAATCATCCTCGGCGCAGAACTGCCGCATGCCGGCGCTACGGCGGATGTTGCCGGCCACGATCGTCACTGCCGCCTCATCGATCAACAGACAACACTCCACCGAGGTGAGCTGCCGGCCTCTGGCCTTGTTGAGAATCTGGGCGACACGGCCGTACAGGTCCTTCAGCTTGACGGGGTTGGCCATGCCACCGAAACCCTTGAGGGTTTCCCCCACCGGCCGCACGTCGGAAAGATCCACCGAGACATGGACAGGCCCCTCGAAGCGCTCGTCGCTGCTGAGGTTGAGCAGCAACCGATAGCTCTCGACCCAGCCCGCTCGGGTGTCGCCCACCCGGATGCTGACGTGCTGGCCATCGATGTGGTGGGTGGTCTGCTGCTGGCGGGATCCGATCGGCATCACGCCGATGTCGGTGACCCCGTCGATGACGAGGGTGTTGCGCACCTTCGGCAGTCGGCTGATCAGATGGGGTTCGATGATGGCGCCGGTGCCACAGCCCATCATCGCCAGATCCATCATCAGGGCGAAGGCCTCCCAATCCACCAGGTTGGTGGAGGTGCAGTTGTAGGCACCGGAAAAATTCTCGGGTTGCTTGATCCAGTCGGTGCCGCCAATCCACAGCCAGCGGCCGGAAGGGAGGGCCATCTGATGGCGCTGCATGCGGCGGATCAGCTCCACCTCGTCAGGCGTGAGGGAACCCAGCACCCGCAGACCTTCGAGGTTGCGCTCGGCCACCTCATGCCAGCTCTCGCGGCCGCCACTCGGGGTCTTGCGGCTGTAGGTGCGATAGAAGACCGGATAGGCCGCCGGGGCGGTGAGCGGGAAGTCGGCCACCATCGCGGGGCTGTCGTCGCTTCCGGAAGAGGTTGCCGCCATGGCTGTCGAGCCAGCCATGGCGGGGGAGGCGGTGGCAGGGCTGGATGGACGGGCGGCGGACAGGGTCACGGGGAGTATGGCCGGTGCGTGCTGGGCACCATAACGCCACCTGTAGGGTCTGCAACGGCACATACCCACCAGCCACGGTGCCTGCCCCTGGGCCGGCAGCCCCGCAGGCGGCCGTGGCCGTCACCGGGGTGGCGCCACGGGAAGGGATGCTGGAGCGATGGAGCGGATCTGCGAACCCGAGCTGATGGATGAGGTGTTGCAGGCCGAGGCCTATGCAGCGGCCGATTTCTCCAGCAGCGACCGCGCGGTGCTGGAAAGGATCGAGGCCCTGCTCGGGGCCCGGGGGAAAGGGGACGGGGCAGAGCTCCGCTTCGTGGATCTGGGCTGCGGACCTGGGAACATCACCTTCCTCCTGGCGCGGCGATGGCCCGCGGCCAGGGTGCTGGGCATTGATGGTGCGGCGGCCATGCTGGCCATCGCCGAGCGCCGCCGCCGCGCCGACCCGGCCGGTCACCGTCACGTCCACTTCCGCCAGCTCGTCCTGCCCAGCCAGCAGCTGAAGGAACCCTGCAGCGTCGTGGTCAGCAACAGCCTGCTGCACCACCTCCATGACCCCGGCGTGTTCTGGGGGGCCGTGCAGCAGCTCGCGGGGCCGGACACCTGCCTGTATGTGCGCGACCTGCGCCGACCGGCGAACGCCGCGGAGCTGGAGGCCCTGGTGGCCCGCCACGCGGGCGCGGCGCCGGCGGTTCTGCGACGGGACTACACCCATTCCCTGCGGGCGGCCTTCACCTGCGCCGAGGTGACGGAGCAGCTGGCGGCCGCCGGGCTGGGGGGGCTGGAGGTGCGGGAGGTCGACGACCGCTATCTGGAGATCCCCGGCCCCATACCGCCTGGCAGGCTGGCCCCATGAGCAGCCGCCCCCCCTCCGTCTCCATACCGGACATCGACGCCGCGGCGCTGGCGGCGGCGGTGAGCCGGCGCCGCAATTTCGCGATCATCTCCCACCCCGATGCGGGCAAAACCACCCTCACCGAGAAGCTGCTGCTCTACGGCGGTGCCATCCAGCAGGCCGGGGCGGTGAAGGCCAAGGGGGAGCAGCGCAAAGTGACCTCCGACTGGATGGAACTGGAGAAGCAGCGCGGCATCTCGATCACTTCCACCGTGCTCCAGTTCGACTACGCCGGCAGCACGATCAACCTGCTCGACACCCCCGGCCACCAGGACTTCTCGGAGGACACCTACCGGACCCTGGCCGCCGCCGACAACGCCGTGATGCTGGTGGATGCGGCCAAGGGCCTGGAGCCCCAGACCCGCAAGCTGTTCGAGGTCTGCCGCATGCGGAAGATTCCGATCTTCACCTTCATCAACAAGATGGACCGCCCGGGACGGGAGCCCCTGGAGCTGATCGATGAGATCGAGCAGGAGCTGGGGCTGGCCTGCTGGCCGGTCAACTGGCCGATCGGCAGCGGCGATCGCTTCCGCGGTGTGATCGACCGGCGCTCCCAGGATCTGCTGCTGTTCGAGCGGGCCGAGCGGGGCCGCCAGAGCCTGGAGCGGCGCCTGGCCCCCGGCGATCCCGACCGTGAACAGCGGGTGGAGGCGGAGCTTCTGGAGCTGGCCCTGGAGGAACTGGAGCTGGTGGAGGGGGCGGGGGCGGAACTGGATCTGGAACGGGTGCACGCCGGTGAACTGAGTCCGGTGTTCTTCGGTTCGGCGATGACCAACTTCGGGGTGCGCCCCTTCCTCGATGCCTTCCTGGAGCTGGCCCAGCCGCCGGTGGCCCGGGACAGCGACCAGGGGCCGGTGGATCCGCTGCGGCCGGAGTTCAGTGGCTTCGTGTTCAAGCTGCAGGCCAACATGGACCCCCGCCACCGCGACCGGGTCGCCTTCGTGCGGGTGTGCAGCGGCCGCTTCGAGAAGGACATGAGCGTGCGCCATGCCCGCAGCGGCCGCACCATCCGCCTCTCCCGCCCCCAGAAGCTGTTCGGCCAGGACCGTGAGGTGGTGGACGACGCCTACCCCGGCGATGTGATCGGCCTCAACAACCCCGGCATGTTCGCCATCGGCGACACCCTCTACACCGGTTCCAGGGTGGAATACGAAGGCATTCCCTGCTTCAGCCCGGAGATCTTCGCCTGGCTGCGCAATCCCAATCCCTCCGCGTTCAAGAGTTTCCGCAAGGGGGTCAATGAACTGCGCGAGGAGGGGGCGGTGCAGGTGCTTTACGACACGGATCCGAGCAAGCGGGACCCGATCCTGGCGGCGGTGGGGCAGCTGCAGCTTGAGGTGGTGCAATACCGGCTGGAGAATGAATACGGCGTCACCAGCAGGCTCGAACCGCTCGAATTCAGCGTGGCCCGCTGGGTCAGTGGTGGCTGGCCGGCCCTGGAGAGCGTCGGTCGCCTGTTCAACTGCAAGACGGTCCGGGACGCCTGGGACCGCCCAGTGCTGTTGTTCCGCAACGACTGGAACCTGCACCAGTTGCAGGAGGACCATCCCGAGCTGGAGCTGCACGGGGTGGCGCCGGTGGTGAGCGGGGTGGAGCCGATCGCCCTCTGATCCCGTGGCCCTCTGGCGCTCAGGCGGGTGGGAACCCTTCCTCGCGCCCAGCCATCGGAGGGGGCAGAATGAAGCAACAAATCGTCACGCCGCAACGGACGGTCACTGCGATGCCTCGATCCGTGACGCCATCCCCGCTCTGGCTCGTTCGTCCCCGCAGCGACGGTGGCAGTGACTACGTGAGTTTCCAGCCCTCACAAGGGGCCGTGGAAATGCGCGAAGGCAGCCACCTTCCTCCCCAGATGCCCCTTCTCAAGCGACGCCGGTCACTGGCCGTCGAGGAAGCCGAGGCCTGTCGTCGCCGTCTGCAACAGGAAGCTGGATATCACCGCAGTGAACCGCTTTTTTAGCCCTGGCTCGATACGCTCATGGGTATGAACCAAGGATCCGACCTGCCCCAGCCGGCCTCTGACGCCTCCGATCCTTACCAGCGGCTCGGCGTTGCTCCCGATGCCTCCTTCGACACTGTTCAGGAGGCCAAGCTGGCGCGGCTTGAAGAGGCCGGTGACGATCCCATGGTCCGCTCCCGCATTGAAGCCGCGTACGACGCGGTCCTGATGGATCGGTTGAAGGAGCGCCAGCAGGGCAGGGTCAGCAGCGCCGCCCGTTCCGCCTCCCAGAGGGAGCAGGCTTCACCGCCGCCAAGCCGTCCGGCCCTCTCCGCGCTGCCGAGCCTGCCCCAGCTGCCCCCTTCCCGGATCCCCCGCCCCAGCTTCTCCCTGCCTCGGCTGCAGCTGGCCACAGGCCGGGATCTCTGGTTTCCCCTGGCCGCCGATGGGGTCCTGCTGGTGCTGCTGGTCCTGATGCCGGGCGCCGCCCCCGAGCTGCTCACGGCCCTGGCCACCGGCGTCACCCTGCTCAACCTTCAGCGGCGCCATGGCCGTTTCCTGGCGGCGGTGGGCTGGTCCTTCGCCCTGCTCTGCCTGGGACTGGTGCTCGGTGGCCTGCTGGCCGGTGCCCTGGGTGTCCCCATCAGCCAGGCCCTGCCGGTCTCCACCCTGCAGCTGCAGAGCCTCCCGGCCATCCTGCTGTTGCTGCTCGGTGCCATTCTGCTCGCCTGAGCCCTCTCTGCTCGCCTGAGTCCTCCCTGCTCGGCAACTGCCGATCCAGGCCTCAGGCCACGGCGGCCAGCTCGTCGATCAGCTCCTGCAGCTCTGGGGCCTCCACCCGGTAGACCTCATTGCAGAAATGGCAGGTCAGTTCCGCCTGGCCGTCCTCACTGAGCATGGCGCTGAGTTCGTCGCGGCCCAGCAGCTTGAGGGCGCTGACGCTCCGGTGGCGGCTGCAGGGACAGTGGAAGCGGACCGGCTGCTCGAGGGAGTCTGCCCCCAGGGGCTGGGGGTCGAGATCCGGAAAGATGTCCTCAAACAGGGCCTGGAGCTGGTCGGCATTGGCGGCGAGCCTCTCACTGAAGCCGGTGATTTCCCTGCAGCGCTCCTCCAGCAGAGCCACCAGGGCCGGTTCCCGCGCCGCCTTGGGCAGCACCTGCACCAGCACCCCACCGGCACAGCGCACGCCGGAACTGTCGATCATCTCCCCCACGAACAGGGCGGAGGGGGTCTGCTCCGAATGGAGCAGATAGGAGGCCACGTCCTCGCCGATCCCGCCGCTCACCAGCTCCACCGTGCTGCTGAAGGGTTCTCCCTGGCCCCGGTCCCGGACCACATGCAGGTAGCCGGTCCCGGTGGCGCGGCGGAAGTCGAACTGGTGGCTGCCGGTGGCATCCTTCAGCAGATCCAGCTCCAGTTCCGGCCGGCCCACATAGCCCCGCACGGTGCCGTCACGGCCCGCGTCCACCATCAGGCCCCGCAGGGGCCCATCGGACTGGATGCGCAGGTTGACCCGGCCATGGGCCACCTTCATCGAACTGGCCAGGAGCAGGGATGCCGTCATGGCACGGCCCAGCAGGGCCGTGGTGAGAAAGGAGAGGCCATGCCTAGCACAGGCCTGGCGGCTGGCGGAGGTGGTGGTGACCGCCACCATCCGGATGCCGCCGCCGGCACCGGTGGCCCTCAGCAAGCGATCCCCCATCAAGCCGTCCCCTTCGATGTGGTGGTCATCGTAAGGAGGCGGATCGCAGCGCCTCCAGGGGGCGCAGGCTTCCCCCCTCCAGCCGCCAGCCCCCCTCGATCACGCCCCGGAACAGCTCGGGCTCGTGGGTGACCACCAGCAGGGCCCGCTCCTTGGCCAGTTCCCCCAGCAGCTGGAGCACCTCCTCCCGAACGGTCCAGTCGAGACCGGCGGTGGGCTCATCCAGCAGCAGCACCCGGGCATCCCGCACCAGCTGGACCGCCAGGGCCAGACGCCGCTGCTGGCCGCCACTGAGCCGCTCCGGAGCCTGCTGCAGGGACAGGTTTCCGAGTCCCACCTGCTCCAGAACCGCCTCGGCCCTCTCGGCGGTGAGACGCCGCTGGCCCAGCTTCAGTTCCTGACCCACCGTCAGACCGAGGAAATGGCGTTCCGGAAACTGGAACACCAGGCCGCACAGCCAACGGCGCTGGCGGCTGCTGAGGGTCTCCCCCTCCCACAGAATGCGACCGGCATCGGCCTCGGCCAGGCCACAGATCACCTCCAGCAAGGTGGTCTTGCCACTGCCGCTGCGGCCCGCCACCAGCGCCGGTGTTCCCACCGGCAGCTGCAGCGCCACATCTCGCAGCACCGGGGCGGCCGCCGTGGCGGGGTGGTAGCGCAGACCGGAGACCTCAAGCATGGAACCAGCATGCCGCCCGGTGCGGCGTCGGTGGAGCGTGTTGGATAGGGGGACAAGCCCGCCCGCACCTCCCTCCTCGCCATGGATGTCCGATTTCGCGACGTGGACCCCTTCAACTGCTGGATCTGGCTGCACTTCGCCGACCAGCCCGGTGGCGCCGAGCGGGGCTATGTGGAAACGGCCTTCGACAGCTGGTTCTTCCTCGGCAAGCTCGGAGCCTTCAATGCCGAGAACCTGCAGACCCATGAGGGCGGCGTGGACCTGGGCTGGCTCCCCTACGACACCGAGACGGCGGAACGCTGCCTGCCGGCCCTGATGCACAACATGGGTCCGATGGAATACCAGGACGACTGGGCCCGCTGCTGGGTCGACCTGGGCACGAGTGATGCCCTGGCCCTCGATGTGCTGATCAACGCCCTGCGCCAGCTCGACAAGGACGTTCTGGAGATCACCGAGCTGGTGATCGGCGGTCTGAACGAGGACTGGCCAATCGAGGAGGAGCCCGACAGTCCTTTCGCCAGGGACTGATGGGGCGGGAGTTGCGCCGGCTGCTGATCGCCCCCGAGCGGATCTCCGCCCTGGAAACGGGGGGGCCGGAGCCGCCACGGCTGGCTCTGGAGCCCCAGGAAAGCCACTATCTGGAGCGGGTGCTGCGCTACAGGCCGGGCGAACGGCTGGCCCTGATCGACGGCGGCGGACGGCTCTGGTCAGCGGTGCTGGAAGCGGGGCGGCATCTGCGGCTGGAGCAGGCCCCTGGCAGGCCTCTGGTTCAGGAGGCGCCCATCCGGCCGTCTCTGGAGCTCGCCATGGCGGTGCCCCGACGGGAGGCGGATCTGGTCTGGCGCATGGCCACCGAACTGGGGGCCGACCGGCTGCAACCCTTGCTGGCCGAGCGTGGAGCCCCCGGTGAGCGCTGTCCCCTGGAACGCTGGCGGGGGATCGTGCGGGAGGCCACCGAGCAATGCGAGCGGCTGTGGCAACCGGCTCTGGCGTCCCCCCGCCAGGCCGGGGCCTGGCTGGCACAACCGGCCCCTGGGCTGGCCCTGCTGGCCACCACCCGGCGGGAGGGTCTGCCCCTCTGCAGCCAGCGGCTGCGGGAGCTGGTGGAGGGGGCGAGAACGGCGGCTGGAGCCGCTGGGCTGGAGGCGGGGCTCCTCCGGCTGGCGATCGGTCCGGAAGGGGGCTGGAGCCCCCAGGAGGAGGAACGGGCCGAAGCCGCCGGCTGGCAGCCGGTGAGCCTGGGGCCGACGATCCTGCGCACGGCTACTGCCGCCGTGGCCGGCTTGGCCCTGCTGGCCGACTGGCGGACGCTCAGGAGCGCATCATGCCAGCGGCCATCTCCTTGAACACGCCCAGATTGGCTCCAGGGGTGCGGCGTTTCATCGGGGTGGCCCCACCGGCGGTGACGCACTCAGGAGCGAAGGTGGCCATCGACGGGGCCGGCCGCAGGGCCTCGGCGGCGGCCAGTTCGGCGGCGATCGCTTCAGCGGTGGTGAGACCCGAAACGGGCTGGGGGGTGGCCTCCGCCGCCGCCGGGGGGGCAGAAGCCGCAGGCTTGGGCTCGGCCGTCTCGGCAGCGGCCTTGGGGGCTGGCTTGGCCTCGGCCCGGGGAGGCGCCACCACCGCCGGAGGCTGGTTGCCTTCGCCGCCACCCAGATCAAGGAAGAACTTGGGTCGTTTGAAGACCATCGGAGCGCACCACCGGATGCAGGGATTATCCGCCGATGCCGGCGCCCCGGAGCCATTCGCTTAGATCTGTGCAACACAGTCGGGTCCCTGCCATGTTGTCGTTGCCGCCCCAGGATCCTGTGCATTGGCTGGCGGCCCTGGCGATCAATGGGCTACTGATCGCCCTCGCCCAGCGCCTGCCGCTGCTCACACCAGCGGGCTGGGTGCATGCCGGCGTGCTCGGCACGCTGCTGTGGGGAAGCCTCGGCTGGCGTGGCTGGCTGGCGGTGGTCGCCTATCTGGCCCTCGGCAGCCTGGTGACCAGGCTGGGATTCCGGCGCAAGCGGGACCTGGGACTGGCCGAGGCCCGGGGCGGTCGACGGGGGCCGGAAAACGTTTGGGGTTCCGCCCTGGTGGGAACGGTGCTGGCTCTGCTGGCCTGCCGGGCATCAGCGGCCACGCTGCCGCTGCTGCTGGCGGGATTCGCCGCCAGTTTCGCCGCCAAGCTCGGCGACACCTTCGGCAGCGAGATCGGCAAACGCTGGGGCCGCCACACCGTCCTGATCACCAGCCTGCGGCCGGTCCCGGCCGGCACCGAGGGAGCCATCAGCCTGGAGGGCACCATCGCCAGCCTGGGGGGCAGCGCCCTGATGACCCTTGTGATGGTGGCCCTGTGTGTGATCCGTGGCTGGCCGCTGGCGGCCCTGGTGAGCGGCGTTGGGCTGGTGGCCACCCTCGCCGAGAGCGTGGTGGGCGCCAGCCTTCAGCGGCAGTGGCGATGGCTCAGCAATG
The DNA here is from genome assembly GCA_030373325.1 of Cyanobium sp. CZS25K. Classification (GTDB taxonomy): domain Bacteria; phylum Cyanobacteriota; class Cyanobacteriia; order PCC-6307; family Cyanobiaceae; genus Cyanobium. The sequence goes on from JAUCZB010000006.1 coordinate 27,866, forward strand.
AAGTGGTCAACGGTCTCCAGACGCTGCTGGCGGCCCTGCTGGCCATGGCACTGGTGCACTGGCTGCCGCCTGCGGCGGGCTGAGGGCCTGCTGCCGCCAGGCCAGGGCGGCGCGCCTCAGGCGATCGAGGGCGGCATCGCATCGGCGCTGGGCCTGGCGGGCTGGGATCCCAAGCTGCCGGCCCAGCTCCACCCAGGTGCAACCCACATCAATCCGCCCCAGCAGCAGCTCCCGCTCCAGGCCATCGAGACCCTCCAGCTGCTGGCGCAACCACAGACGCTCGGCGCTGCGAGCTTCGCTGTCGCTCGTCGCCAACGGTTCCTCCCCCGCCAGGGCCGGTGGGGAGGCCAGCAGATCCAGCAGGCAGCCGCCCGCCTCGGCCTCGCCACCGCTCTGGGGGAGGGGGGCATCCAGGCTGCGGACGTTGCCGGCGCTGCGGATCCGCAGGGCTTCGTCGAGCCGCGCCGGATCGCAGGTGAGCTGGTCGGCGAGGGCGGCCGGCGGCAGTGGATCCAACCCCTTCCTGCGCCTGGCCTCCTGGAGGGTCAGCACCTGCTGGTGCAGATCCCACAGGGGCCGGGGCGGGCGAACCATGGGCTGGCGATCGCGCCGCTCCCGGCGCATCGCCCCCTGGATGTAGGGCACCGCAAAGCTGCTGAGGCTGACGTTGCGGTCGGGATCGAAGGCCTCAACAGCCCTGAGCAGGCCCAGGCTGCCGACCTGGGCGAGATCATCGAAAGCCAGGCCCGCTTCGGTGCCCTGGCGTCCGGCGATGGTGTACACCAGCGGCAGGTTGTCCTCCACCAGCAGATTGCGCCAATGGAGCCGGCTGATGGGATCGGTGGCATCGGCGTAGGCCTTGAGACGTCGCCGGTTGCGGATGCGGCGATCCACGATCGCCTCGGGAAGCTCCCGGCATCCTGCACAGAGATCCCCTTGTGGGGGCCGACGGGTCGCCAGCATCACGGGGACAGGAGGAGGGGGTGGCGGGGGGCGATCCATGGCAGTGGTTCCAGAAGGGTCCGTTTCTCCAGGGTTGCCGCGCTCAGCGCGGGGAGGATCACCTGATGGGAGGAGCTGCGTTCATCCGATCGGGTGATGCCAGCGGCGGCGTCACGGGACGGTGGTGAATCGGCCGTCCTCGGTACGCCGTCCTCAGTGGGCCGTTTTCAGAGAGCCGTCGTCACGGTGCTGTAGGGATCCAGCCCGGCCCAGTGCAACAGGGCCGGCCAGGAACGAAGGCGCCGGTAGAGCTGGCCATGCCCGTCGCCGTTGAGGTGCAGTCCATCGCTGCACAACCACTGCAACCAGTGGGGCTCGGCCAGCAGGCCGTCCAGAAGCGGCAGGAAGGGAATGTCGTCCTCCATGCAGGCTTCCTCCAGCAGGCCCTCGTAGTGCCGCACGGTGGCCAGGTCGTACCAGAGCATCTCAGCGAACGGCATCACGGCCTCGTCCACCGGCGTCAGACCCAGCACGAACACAGGAGCGATCGCCCGCAGGCGGGGCAGCAGCTGCCGCAGGCCGAACAGGAAGGCATCAGGCGCCAGCTGGTGACGGCCATCGCGCCGACCCACCCGGGCCGTGTCGTTGAGACCGATCGACAGCAGGATCCCCTGGGGACGCTGGCGGCGCAGTTCGCCCCGGTTGGTCACTTCCGCCTCCGCGCGGGCCGCGAGCCGCTCCAGGCCATCGCCACGCACCCCCAGGCCGTAGAGCACCGGGCCCTGGGGCAGCTCCATCCAGTGACGGCGCAGGCGCTCGCACCAGCCCCCCTGGTCGGGGTCACCCCAGCCGTAGACACCGCTGTCGCCCAGCACCACCAGCTTGTTGGGAACCTGCATCGGCGGGGCCGGAATGGGGCGATCGTCCAGCACCGGCGGGCGATCAGAGGCTGGCGCCGAAGCGGCGCAGCCGCTCCAGGCCATCGTCGATCGTGGCGGGTGAAGCGGCACAGGACAGGCGGATGCAGCGGTCGTCGCCGAAGGCGGCGCCGGGCACCACGGCCAGCCCCACTTCCTCCAGGAGTCGACCGCAGAGGGTCATCGAGTCGAGGCCCCAGGCACTGAGGTCCGGGAAGGCATAGAAGGCGCCTTCCGGGGGCAGCAGCTGCAGGCCGGCGATCGCCATCAGGCCGTCACTGAGGCGGGAACGCCGTCGGCTGAACTCGGCCGCCATCTCGCTGACGCAGTCCCGCGAGCCGCCCACGGCCGCCAGGGCGCCGTACTGGGCGAAGGTGCAGACATTGCTGGTGCTCTGGCTCTGCAGCGCGCTGGCGGCGGCCACCACATGGCGGGCGCCCGCCAGCCAGCCAACGCGCCAGCCGGTCATGGCCCAGCCCTTGGCAAAACCATTGACGATGAAGATTCGCTCTGCCAGGTCGGGCGCCACGGCCGCCAGGCTGTGGTGCTCGTGGCCGGGAGACAGCAGCATCTCGTAGATCTCATCGCACACCACCGCCACGGCTGGATGGCGGCGCAGCACGGCGGCGATCGCCTCCAGTTCGCTGCGGCTGAGCACCATGCCGGTGGGATTGGAGGGGCTGTTGAGCACCAGCAGCCGGCTCGCCGGGGTGATCGCCGCCTCCAGCTGCTCGGGGCTGAAGCGGAAACCTCCGCTGGCATCGGTGGTCAGGCAGCGAACACGGGCGCCGGCCAGGTGGGCCATTTCCGGGTAGCTGAGCCAGTACGGCGCCGGCAGCAGGATCTCGTCACCCGGGTTGAGCAGGACCTGGAAGAGGTTGTAGAGGGCCTGCTTGCCACCGTTCGTCACCAGCACCTGATCGGCCTGGGTGGGAACACCGTTCTCCTCACAGAGCTTGGCGGCGATCGCCTGGCGCAGCTCGGGCTCGCCCGCCACCGGCCCGTAGCGGGTATGGCCGGCTTCGAGGGCCTCGGCCGCCGCCTGGCGGATGAAGGCGGGCGTGTCGAAATCGGGCTCGCCGGCGCTGAGGCTGCAGATGTCCATGCCGCCGGCGCGAAGCTCGCGCGCCTTGGCGGTGATGGCGAGGGTGAGCGATGGTTGCAACGCCTGCGCCCGGGCGGAGAGCGTCAACGGGGCCGGCATGGCAGCGAGCGCCGTCTGGAGGGCGCGATTCGGCAATCTGGCCATCTTGCCCTACGCCCCGTGACCATCGGCCCCGGCGAGCGGCATCGCCACGGCCTGACGCAGTCCCCGCGGCCATGGCGAAGAATGGGGCGATGGCCGGCGACTCCCTCCAACCGTCTCCTTTCGAAGAGCCGCCTGGAGCGGTGGCACCCAGCCTGGAAGCGCTGAAGCGCAGTTGCCAGGAGTGCCGGCGCTGTGGTCTGGCGGCAGGCCGCCAGCAGGTGGTGATCAGCCGCGGCGACCCGAAGGCGCGCCTGATGGTGATCGGCGAGGGGCCTGGCGCCCAGGAGGATGCCACCGGGCTGCCCTTCGTGGGGCGGGCCGGCCAGCTGCTCGACCAGATGCTGGCCAGCGTCGGGCTGGACAGCGAGCAGGACGCCTACATCTGCAACGTGGTCAAGTGCCGGCCGCCGGATAACCGCAAACCGACGGCCCAGGAGATGGCGGCCTGCGCCCCCTGGCTGTCCGCCCAGATGGCTGCCGTGAATCCCGCCGTGGTGCTGCTGGCCGGCGCCACCGCCCTGGAGGGTGTTCTGGGCATCAAGGGGGGCATCTCCAGGCTGCGCGGCCAGTGGCACCCCTGGCAGGGCCGCTGGGTGATGCCGGTGTTCCATCCCTCCTATCTGCTCCGCAATCCGTCGCGGCAGGCAGGCTCCCCCAAATGGCTCACCTGGCAGGACCTGCTGGAGGTGCGGCGTCGCCTGGACCAGGACCCGCCGCCGACACCCACTCTGTGACAGGCTTTGGCCATCACCGGCCCACGCGAGATGACCGGCACCCTGGCCACCCCCACCACCACCGCCCCGGGGACCTCCCCCCTCCCGGCCGACTGGGCCGGTGACCCCCGCTTCGACACGGTGATCCGCCGCCGCCGGACCCGCAGCGTCCGCGTCGGCGATGTGTGGGTGGGCAGCGAGCATCCCGTGGTGGTGCAGTCGATGATCAACGAGGACACCCTCGACATCGAAGGGGCCACCGCCGGCATCCGCCGGCTGCACGAAGCGGGCTGCGAGATCGTTCGCCTCACCGTGCCGAGCCTGGCCCACGCCAAGGCGGTGAAGGAGATCCGCCAGCGACTGGAGGACAGCTACCAGCCGGTGCCGCTGGTGGCGGATGTGCACCACAACGGCATGAAGATCGCCCTGGAGGTGGCCCGGCACGTCGACAAGGTGAGGATCAATCCAGGCCTGTACGTGTTCGACAAGCCCGATCCCAGCCGCACGGAGTTCACCCCTGAGGAGGTGGCAGGGATCGGGGAACGCATTGAGGCCACCCTCGAACCCCTGGTGAGCCTGCTGCGCGAGCAGGACAAGGCGCTGCGCATCGGCGTCAACCACGGCTCCCTGGCCGAGAGGATGCTGTTCACCTACGGCGACACGCCCCTGGGCATGGTGGAGAGCGCCATGGAATTCATTCGGATCTGCGACCGGCTCGACTTTCACAACATCGTCGTGTCGATGAAGGCCTCGCGGGCCCCGGTGATGCTGGCGGCCTACCGGATGATGGCGTTCCGCATGGACGCCGAAGGCTTCCACTATCCCCTGCACCTGGGGGTCACCGAGGCGGGCGACGGCGACTACGGCCGCATCAAGAGCACCGCGGGCATCGCCACCCTGCTGGCCGAGGGCCTGGGTGACACCATCCGGGTGTCGCTCACGGAGGCGCCGGAGAAGGAGATCCCCGTCTGCTACGCGATCCTGCAGGCCATGGGGCTGCGCAAGACCATGGTGGAATACGTGGCTTGCCCCAGTTGCGGCCGCACCCTCTTCAACCTGGAGGACGTGCTGCACACCGTGCGCAACGCCACCGCCCATCTCACCGGGCTCGACATTGCCGTGATGGGCTGCATCGTCAACGGGCCTGGCGAGATGGCCGATGCCGACTACGGCTACGTGGGCAAGACGCCGGGCACCATCTCCCTTTACCGGGGACGGGAGGAGATCCGTCGCGTTCCCGAGGCGCAAGGGGTGGAGGCGTTGATTGCCCTGATCAAGGAGGACGGTCGCTGGGTCGACCCCTGAACGGGGCGCCCACCCCAGGCGGCGGCGCTACGTTGGAACCACATTTCAGACTCCTTGAGGATCCCCACCATGGGAAAAGCTCGCGCCACCCTCGTGGTGCTGGTTGGACTCGGTGCCTGCGCCGCCACGGCGGTGATGGCCAGAGAAATGGTGCTGACCCCCACCGGAACCGTGTCGATCAGCGACAGCCCCAAGGAGGTGATGGATCAGGCCTGGCAGATCGTCTTCCGCGACTACCTCGACACCACGGGCAAGTACACGCCTGATCAGTGGCGCAAGCTGCGCAGGAGTGTCCTGTCCAAGAGCTACAGCACCCCCAAGGATGCCTATGAGGGCATTCGCGGCATGCTGGGCACCCTTGACGATCCCTACACCCGCTTCCTCGATCCGCGGGAGTTCAAGGAGATGCAGATCGACACCTCCGGGGAGCTCTCCGGGGTGGGCATCCAGCTCAGCGTCGACAAGGAGACCAAGGAACTGGTGGTCATCTCCCCGATCGAGGGGTCACCGGCCTCGAAGGCCGGGGTGCAACCCAAGGATGTGATCGTCTCGATCGACGGCAAAAGCACCAAGGGGATGAGTACCGAGGACGCGGTGAAGCTCATCCGCGGCAAGGCCGGCACCACGGTGACGCTGGTGCTGCGTCGCAAGGGCCAGAACATCGACACGCCCCTCACCCGGGAGTTGATCGAGATCCATGCCGTCAACCACCAGGTGAACACCGCCCCTGACGGCACCCGAATCGGCTACATCCGCCTGAAACAGTTCAGCGCCACCGCCACCAAGGACATGCGGGCGGCGGTGAGGGACCTGGAGGCCCAGGGTGTGCAGGGCTACGTGCTCGACCTGCGCAGCAACCCCGGCGGTCTGCTGGTGGCCAGCGTCGAGATCGCCCGCCAGTGGATCAACGAAGGGATCATCGTCTCCACCAAGACCCGCGACGGCATTCAGGACGTGAAGCGGGCCACCGGCCAGGCCCTCACCACCAAACCCATGGTGGTGCTGGTCAACGAGGGTTCGGCCAGTGCGAGCGAGATCCTCTCCGGCGCCCTTCAGGACAACAAGCGCGCGGTGCTGGTGGGGCAGAAGACCTTCGGCAAGGGTCTGGTGCAGTCCGTGCGTGGACTGTCCGACGGCTCCGGCATGACCGTGACCATCGCCAAGTACCTGACACCGCGCAACCGCGACATCCACAAGCACGGCATTAATCCGGACGTGCCGGTGAAGATGACCGAGCAGGAGGTGCAGCGCCTCAAACTCGAGGACATCGGCACCAACCGCGACAGCCAGTACCGGGTGGCCGAATCGACCCTGCGCAAGAAACTGCAGGCTGGGGCCGTGCTTGAAAAAGCCTTCCAGCCTGGCACCAGCAACCTGCCAGCGGCCCTTGCCACGCCCTGACCCTGCCCAAGAAGGCAACCGATCCGATGACATCGGATCGGTCTGGGACTTCAAACCCTGGTGGTGTCAGCCCTGGAGCATCCTGCTCACGGGTCTGGCCATCGTGGCCGGTAGCTGGCTTGTGCTGCACCTCTGGTGGCTCAGCAGTGGCGTTGCCATGGTGATCGGCGCCTGGTGGTGGCTGTTTCTGGTGCTGATGCCGGCGGCCTGGAAACAGGAGCAGGCCGGTGGGGGGCCTTCCTGAGGGCCTGGGATCAGGCCACCGGCTGCATCAGGCCGCCACCGGGGGAGGAGTCGTCATCGTCGTTGTTGCCGGCATCGGACTGGAGCAGAACGAAGAACCCGACGCCCAGCATTCCCAGAATGGCCGGCAGCAGAAGGGGGGCCTGGGTGGCGCCAGCAACCTCGATCAGCTCACCCATGGCGGCCCGTTACGAAAGATGACGCCACCTTAACGTAAATTCTCATTCCTGCGGCTGCTGCCGTTGATCCTGCCGCTGATCCCCACCAGAAACCGGTTCAGTCGAAGACGTGGCCGTGCTCGTAGCGCTCGGCATGGCCCGCGGCCTCGGTGAGGGCCGCCACGTTCTCGCGGGTGAAGAAGCCGTCGTAGCCCAGGCAGCGCTCCACATACTCGGTGATCAGCAGGGAGTAGGCCGAACTCCGCGAAAAGATCTGGCGCAGGTTGGGCTGCTCACCGCACTCCCCCACCATGTCGGCGAGAAAGGGGATGCCCAGCTCGCGCAAGGTGCGCACCACGAGATCCACATTCTGCTCCCCATGGCTCTCGCCATCGACCACCTCATAGGCGATGTGATGCATGCGCCGCCCGAAATTGCGGACGAAGTCCTCAGTGGGCATGGGCAGATTGGCCAGGGAGTTGAGATAGGAGGGGGTGTTGTTGGCCGTGAAGACCCTGGCGGGGGACAACTTGTCGTCCCCCACCGTGGGATGGCGGGTGACATTGGTGGAGGAATTCATCTCGGCGATGTCGTAGGAACCCCAGTAGTAGTAGGGAACCATCGTCAGATACTCAAGGATGGCATCCTCCCGTTCGCCGGCCAGCACCCGGGTGGCCAGGTGGTCGATGCCCAGGATCTTGCCCTCCAGACCATTCTCCCGGTGGCGGCGGGCGGCGTCCGTGAGGGGCGTCAGGGCGTCCGCATCGAGCAACACCTGATCGCCCAGATCCAGCGCCGCCAGACCATCAAGAGGCCGATCGACATAACCGACCCGGTTGTAGGTGTAGTCGGAGAGGAAGGTGAAACAGAGGTGCTTGGAGGCATAGAAGGGGTTGGCGGTCTCCCCGGGATAGGCGAAGCGGATGTTCTGGGGTTCGAGGATGGAGCGCAGGTCGTGGCAGGAGGACACCTGGAAGATTTCGCCGATGTAGCGGGCGTTGGGCTTGTCGATCGAGAGGGGATACATCGCGTTCCAGCGCGTCACCTCATCCTCGAAATCATCGAAAAGCGGCTCCAGCACGATCAGACGCGGAAAAGCCTCGCCGCCCTTGAGCAGATAGAGGCGGTGAGTGGCATTGATCCAGCACTCCTGGTAGCGGTAGGGGCCGGTGAGCGCCAGCTCCGCCAGGTAGGGCAGGCCGTTGCCGTGATCCACCTGGATCACCAGGGCCGCCATCGGCCCCACCACCTGCTCCAGGCCCGAGCTGGCCCGCCGGGCATAGACGCGGGGCAGAAACTCCTCAAAGAAGGCCGTGTTGCGCTTGTCGCCCTTGGGCCGGTAGGTGGCGAGATCGATCATTCGTTGCGGCCTGGGAGTCCCGGTGAGCATGGCCTCTGCCCCAAGCCAGGCGGGCAGAAGACCTACAACTCGCCCAGGTTGCCGCTGAACCCGGTGATGTCGAGGATGGCATCACGGGGCGGCAGATCCGCGAAAGTGAAGCTGGCCGCCACTTGAGGTGGAGGTGGAGGTGGAGGTGAGGGCGACCAGGCGGGCGTGGGTGAGGAGGGACCGCGAGATCCCCCTCACACCACCAGCACGGCATCGTTCTGCGCCTTCTGCTCCTGGGCCCGTTGCCCGGACGTGAGGCCATCGGCGTCGGGGATCTGAGCGGCCATGGCGGAGAGCCACTCCATCAGCTGCTCGAGCTGCTGGGCCGGGCTGAGGGCGCCCAGGCCCCGGGCCAGCACCTTGGCGGTGCTGCCGGCGCCGCCCTGATACACCAGCCGGCCATGCAGGTGCTGGGGCAGGGCCTGGCGCAGACGGCGGAAGGCGGGTTCCTCCATGGGTGTTTCCAGGGCGATGTTGGGCTTCTCCGGCTTGATGCGCGAGAAGCCGCAGCGGCGCGCCAGCAGCTTCAGTTCCATCAGCTGCAGCAGGCTCTGCACCGGCGCCGGGATAGGTCCGTAGCGGTCGGTCCAGCCGGCGGCCAGCTCCACCAGGGCCGCCTTGCCGCCGCATTCGGCAGCAGCCCGGTAGGCCGCCATCTTCTCGTCGGCCTCGGTGATCCAGTCGGCCGGGATGAAGGCCGTCACCGGCAGGTCGATCTGGGTCTCGTCCACCGCCGGAATGTCCTGGCCCTGGATCTCGGCCAGACAGTCCTGCAGCATCTCCATGTAGAGGTCGAAGCCGATCGCCTCCATCTGGCCGCTCTGCTCCACCCCCAGCAGGTTGCCGACGCCGCGGATCTCCATGTCGCGCATGGCCAGCTGGTAGCCCGAGCCCAGCTGGGCGAACTCCTGGATCGCCCGCAGCCGCTGGCGGGCCGCATCGCTCAGCGAGGCATCGCCCGGATAGAACAGCCAGGCATGGGCCTGGATGCCACTGCGGCCGACCCGGCCCCGCAGCTGGTACAGCTGGGCAAGGCCGAAGCGGTGGGCATCCTCCACCAGGATCGTGTTGACCCGCGGGATGTCGAGGCCGCTCTCGATGATCGTGGTGCAGAGCATCACATCGGCCTCGCCGGCGTTGAAGGCCACCATGGCGCTCTCGAGTTCCCCCTCCGGCATCTGGCCGTGGGCCACCTGCAGCCGCAACCCCGGCAGCATCGCCCGCAGCTGGCCCGCCACCTCCTCGATGCCCTCCACCCGCGGCACCACGTAGAACACCTGACCGCCGCGGTCGAGCTCCTGGCGGATGGCGCTGCGCACCGCCTCCTCATCCAGGCTGGCCAGGTGGGTCTTGATCGGGCGCCGCAGGGGCGGGGGCGTGGTGATCAGGCTCATCTCCCTGACCCCCGACAGGCTCATGTACAGGGTGCGCGGGATCGGCGTCGCCGAGAGGGTGAGCACGTCGACGTCCTTGCGCAGCGCCTTGATCTTTTCCTTCTGGTTCACACCGAAACGCTGCTCCTCGTCCACCACCAGCAGGCCCAGCTGACGGAAGCCGGTTCCCTTGCCCAGCAGTTGGTGGGTGCCCACCACCACATCGGTGTTGCCCTTGGCCAGGTCGTCCAGGATCGTCTTGCGCTCGGCGGCGGTGCGGAAGCGGTTGAGCAGGGCCACCTTGAGCGGGTAGGGGGCGAAGCGCTCGCTCAGGGTGCGCCAGTGCTGCTGGGCCAGCACGGTGGTGGGGGCCAGCAGGGCGCACTGCTTGCCGGCGGTGACCGCCTTGAAGATGGCCCGGATGGCGACTTCCGTCTTGCCGAAGCCCACATCACCGCACACCAACCGGTCCATCGGCTGGTCCCGCTCCATGTCGCGCTTCACCTCCACGATCGCCTTGAGCTGGTCGGGGGTGGGGTCGTAGGGGAAGGAATCCTCCAGTTCGCTCTGCCAGGGGCCGTCGGGGGGGAAGGCGAAGCCCGGCGCCTGGTGGCGCTCGGCGTAGAGCTTCACCAGATCCACCGCCACCTTGCGGATCGCCTTCTTGGCCCGCTCCTTCGCCCGCGTCCAGGCCGTGCCGCCCATGCGGTTGAGCTCGGGTGGCGTATCGCTGCTGGCGCGGTAGCGGCCCAGGCTGCCCAGCTGGTCGGCGGCCACCCGCAGCAGGCCGTCGGCGTACTGCACCACCAGGTAATCCCGCGATTCGCCGCCGATCGCCAGCTTCTCCAGCTTGAGAAACCTGCCGATGCCGTGGTTGCGGTGCACCACGAAGTCGCCGGGGCGCATCTTGCCCGGATCCACCGTGCGGCTGGCCGCCTTGCGGCGGCGGCGCACGTAGCCCGTGGCGGCCAGGGCGTGCTGGCCGAAGAACTCCCGGTCGCTGATCAGCACCAGCTTCCAGGCCGGCAGCTGCAGGCCCTCCAGTTCGGCGGTGCCCCGGCTCTTGAGCGCCACCGGGGTGTTCTGCTCCAGCAGCCGCTCGATTGCCGGCAGGTCGGCCGGGTTGGGCACGAAGCGGCTGATGCAGTCGTGCTCCTCCAGCAGCGCCACCGCCCGGCTGGGCTGGGCCGAGAGCAGCCACACCGCCGCCCTCTCCTTCTGGAACCCCTTGATCAGCTCCGCCAGCCTGCCGAAGGCGTTGGGGTAGGCCGGCACCGGCCGGCTGGCCAGGTCGAAGCTGTTGGCATGGCCGTCGCTCTCCTGCAGCTCGGCCAGGTCGAAACCGCTGAAGACCCCGCTGGCCTCGGCCAGGGTGTCGGCCGGTGGACGGTGTTGCACCCCGGGCAGCGGTGCACCCAGTTCGGTCTGGGTTTCGGCGTGGTGTTCCACCACATGGTCGAACCACTGCTGGCCGTGGGCCAGGCAGGCCCGCCGTCCATCGATCGCCACCAGGGTGGCGGCGGGCAGGTAGTCGAGCAGGGAGGCGGGCTGGGCCCAGGCCAGCCCCATCAGCCGCCGCAGCCCCTCGGGGGTGCCACCCTCCAGCAGCTGCTCGAGGGCCTCGGCGCTGAGCAGCTGGTCCAGCCCCTCGGGCATCGCCTCGCGCAGGGCGCTGGCCACCAGGGGCCCGTAGCCGCTGGGGGTGAGCCGCACCACCGCGATCGGATCGAGCGAGCGCTGGGTGGCGGGGTCGAACTCCCGTAGCTTGTCCAGTTCTTCGCCGAAGAACTCCAGTCGCACCGGCAGTTCACTGCTCACCGGAAACACATCCACGATGTCGCCGCGGCGGCTCCAGCTGCCTTCCTGTTCGATCGTGGCCACCCGCTCGTAGCCGAGGCGGGTGAGGCTTGTGCCCAGCGTCTCCAGATCCAGCGTGTCCCCCTTGCGCAGGCTCAGGCACTGCGCCTGCAGGGCGGCCGGTGGCGGCAAGTGGGGCTGCAGGGCCCGCTCCGTGGCCACGATCGCCAGCCGCTGGCAGCCGGCATCGCTCGCAGTTTCCCCCTGCAGATCCAGCAGCTCGCTGAGCACCTGCAGCTGCCCCCAGGTGATCTCGCTGGTGGGATCAAAGGGCTCGTACGGACTGCCTTCGCTGGTGGGATAGAGCTGGCAGCTGCGCCAGCCCATCAGCTCCAGCAGCGCCGCCCAGCGGCCCGCCTCCTCCAGGGTGGGCACCAGCACCAGCAGGACCCCAGGGTTCTCCGTTGTCGCGCTGACCTGGGCGGCCAGGGCGCTGCTCACCAGGGCCCTGGCCGCCCGGCCCGCGCCGCCCAGTCGCAAGCGGTCGCTGCGCCCGATCCGCGCCCGCAGTTCGCCGGTGAGGCTGGCCTGCTGCAGCTGGCGCACCAGGGCGGAGAGGGGCATGGCGGCAGCCAACGTCGGCGGGGCCGATCCTCGCAATCCGTCCGTCCCGGCGGCGGGTCGCGCAAAATGGGGGTGTGTCCCGCACCCTGTGCCCCTCCTGTCGGTCCTGGCCCCCGGCGTGGGTGCGCGGTCGGAATGGTCTCTGGACCTGCGCCCACTGCGGTGCGGTGACCCGGCGCCGTCCCTCGCGGGGCGGCACCGGCTGGCTGTGGGCCTGGCTGGCCCTGCTCGGCCTGGCGGGGGCCTCCCTGCCCCTGGCCCTTCCCTGGTTGCAGCGACAGGAGTTGCCGTTGCCGCTGGCGGTGGTGTTGCCGCCCACACCGGCCGGTCTGGAGGGCATCGACCCGGGCCAGTTGCTCCACAGCCTGGCCCAGGCCGATGGTGCCTGGACCCCGCGCGCCGAGGTTCTCGACGATGGCCGCATCCGTTATCACTACAAACGGCGCAGCGGCGACCCCCCCCCTCACGCTGCCCGAGATCCGCAGCCTGATGGCGGCTCCCCCCCGGTTTGAGGCCGAGCGCGAGGCGATCGCCGCCCTGCTGCAGGTGCTGGGCCTGGCCGGGGTGCGGATCCAGCTCGACCAACCCCGCCGGGTGGGCGCGGCGGCGGAGTGGGAACCGGCGGGTCGCACGATCCGGATCCGACCGGATGTGCTGCAGAGCGGCAGCGCTGAATTCGCCAAGGTGCTCAACCACGAGGCGATTCACGTGGCCCAGAGCTGCAGCCGGGGTCACGTGCGGGCCATGCCCAAGCCCCTGGGCCTGAACCAGACCCTCTCGCCCCATCTGGAGGCGGTGCTGGAGGAAGCGCTGTACCGGTCGGCAGGAGCGCTGGAACGCCAACTGGAGCGAGAAGCCTATGCCAACCAGCACCAACTTGGCCTGGGGGTCCAGCTTGTGCGCTCCCACTGTCGCCTGGCCCGAACCTAGGTAGGGGGCCAGGGCAGGAACCCACGGTTGGGGCGTTCCTGGTTCAGTTCTGCATTAGAGTTCTGCTGTAAATGGTGGGGTTCTGGGGTCCGGCTCCATCGGCCCCCGCGCCCTTTCTGTTGCATCTGTGACCGAGTCCCTGCCCGCGGTCCCCTCCATTGCCGAACTGGAAGTGGGTCAACGGCCCTTCGTTCTCGCCGATTCCCTCGGCAAGGTGATCCGGGTGAATGGGCCCTTCTGCCACATCTATGGCTGGAGAGAAGAGCAGCTGGTGGGCCAACCAATCGGCATGATCCTGCCTGAGTCGTTCCGGATGGCCCACCAATTCGGATTTTCCCGGTTTCAGGCTACGGAAGTTTCCACGATTTTGGCCCACCCCCTGCGGCTCCAAACCCTCTGTGCGGACGGTCAGTCGCTGGTTTCCGAGCATTTCATCGTGGCGGAGAAGCTTGCCACGGGTTGGGTTTTTGGCGCCACCCTCACGCCTCTGCCTGAGGGCACTCCCACGGACGCATGACCAATCCGCAGCCAGGCTCGGAAACGCCTCTGGTTCTGGAGTTGCGCCGCCAATTGGCTTGCCTGGAATTGGCCCTTGGCCAGATCAACGATGCGCTGGTGATCACCGATGCCCAAGGGAGTCTGCTCTGGTGCAACCGGCGATTTGAACAGCTGCAGCAGCGGCCGCGCCTGCAGATGCTGGGCAGCACCTTGGAGGCGTTGCTGCGGCCGCAACTGGCTGGGGCGACAGTGCCGGATCTCAACGGCCTGGTTCGGGAGCGGCCCCAGGGAGGCCTGATCACCCTGGGCTGGCAGCGTGAGCCGCCCCTGGTGCTGGAGCTGGAGTGGGGCCCGGTGCAGTCGGAGCAACCCACCCCCTTTGTGTTCAGCTTCCACGATGTGAGTGATCGGGAATCACTTCAGGTTTTGCAGCAGCAATCGAGTGAGTTGGTGGATCAGCAATTGGCCTTGGCGCAGCAGGTGGTGACCTGTCCGGTGACAGGACTGCCCAACCGGCGTGGATTTGCCGGTGCGATTCAGGGGGCCTTGCAGCGCTTGCAGCAGCAGTCGGGTTGGCTAGCCGTGCTGTTCTGTGATCTCAATCGGTTCAAGGAGGTGAATGACACCTTTGGCCACCAGGTGGGAGACCAGTTGCTGATCGAGCTGGCACGGCGCATGCAGCTGGTGACCCGGGCGGACGATGTGCTGGCGCGCCTCGGTGGGGACGAATTCGTGCTGTTGTGCACGGGGCTCGATACACCAGAGCAGGCCATACTCCTCGCCGAACGTCTGCGCGAGGCGGTGTCCCGCCCCTGGAGCCCCCAGGGGGTGAATGGGGCGATCGTGATTCAACCCGAGATCAGCATCGGTATCTCCTTCAGTGATCAGGGTGTGGAGACACCTGATCGCCTGTTGCATGACGCCGATCTGGCCATGTATGAAGCGAAGACCCGCACGGATCGCCAGATTGTCGTGTACGACGAGGTGATCAGCTCCCAGCTGAACCGTCGCATTGCCATCAGGCGCAGCTTGCAGAACGCCCTGAATACCTGGGCCATTCCCGTACACTTCCAGCCCTGGGTCTGCCTGCACCAAGCAGTGGTGCAGGGTTTTGAGGCTCTCGTCAGGCCTCTGGATCTGCAGGGGATTCCGATCGCTCCGGCCGACCTGATTGCCGTCGCGGAGTCGTCGGGTCTGATGACTTCTCTCGGACAACTGGTGCTGGAGCAGAGTCTGGTTGCCTTCAAGCAGTTGGGATTGCTGAGCAGCGGTCGTTGTCTGGCGGTGAACTTCAGTCCCCAGCAGTTGGCCCGCCCGGGCTTTGCCGCCGATGTGATCGGCCTGGTGGAGCGTCTGCAGGTTCCGCCCCCCATGCTCTGCATTGAAGTGACCGAGACGGCCCTGATCGAGCAGCCGCAGCGCACCCGGGATGCGTTGGCGCTGCTGCGGGAGGCGGGATTCCGTGTGTATCTCGACGACTTCGGCACCGGATATTCCAGCCTGAACTGGTTGGCGGAACTGCCGATCGATGGCTTGAAGATCGATCGAGGCTTCACCGCCAGCATGACCGTGGATCGTCGGCGCCACACCCTGATCGCTGCCATTCTGGGATTGGCCCGCGACCTGGATCTCGACGTGGTGGCGGAGGGCATCGAGCGGCCCGACCAATGGGACGCCCTGCGCAGCCTGGGCTGCCCGCTGGGCCAAGGGTATCTCTTCAGTCGCCCGTTGCCGGCGCAGCAGCTGGGCCAGCTGCCATCAGTTCTTCTTCCAACAACAGATTGAATTGCAACAGCTGGGCTTCACTCAGCTGCTGGCGACTGGCCCGGCCCAGGTGGCGTTCCAGAAACTGCCTGCCCTGGTTCGGTTCCCAGCCCAGCTGCCGCAGCAGGGCATCGCTCTGGCTGAGCAGCTCGCCGCGGCGCAGCGGCACCGGGGTGGTGAGCGGATCGCAGCCCGGCTCCAGGGTCTCCACCTGGCGCAGGTAAGCCAGCAGATCGTGGTAGGTGGTGAGGCGGCTGCGGCTGGGGTGGCCGAAGGCCCGCTCCAGGTACTGGCCCTCCTGTTCCCGCTGCCAACCGATGCGCTTCAGGGCCAGGTCGATGCGGGCCAGTTCGGCGCTCCAGTCGTCGGGGTCGGGCGGTGGTTCCTCCACGCTGGCGGTGCAGCAGGCTCTGCACCGGCGCCGGCAGGGCGCCGTAGCGGTCCACCCAGTCGGCAGCCAGCTGAAGCAGTTCGCTCTTGGCGGTGCAGCCGGCGGCGGCCCGGTAGGCGGCCATCTTCTCGTCCGCTTCGGTGATCCAATCGGCGGGGATGAAGGCAGTGATCGGCAGATCGATCTGGGTGTCCTCCACCACCGGGATGTCCTGGCCCTGGATCTCCGCCAGGCTTTCCTGCAGCATCTCCATGTAGAGGTCGAAGCCGATCGCTTCGAGCTGGCCGCTCTGCTCCACCCCCAGCAGATTGCCCACGCCGCGGATCTCCATGTCGCGCATGGCCAGCTGGTAGCCGCTGCCCAGTTGCGCGAACTCCTGGATCGCCCGCAGCCGCTGCCGCGCCGCCTCACTCAGGGCGCCATCGCCTGGATAGAACAACCAGGCATGGGCCTGGATGCCGCTGCGGCCCACCCGGCCGCGCAGTTGATACAGCTGGGCCAGACCGAATCTGTGGGCGTCTTCCACCAGAATCGTGTTCACCCGGGGGATATCCAGGCCGCTTTCGATGATCGTGGTGCAGAGCATCACGTCGGCTTCGCCGGCATTGAAGGCCACCATCGCGCTCTCCAGTTCCCCTTCGGCCATCTGGCCGTGGGCCACCAGCAACTTCAGGCCGGGCAACATCTCGCGCAGCTGGCCCGCCACCTCCTCGATCCCCTCCACCCGCGGCACCACGTAGAACACCTGGCCGCCGCGATCCAGTTCCTGGCGGATGGCGCTGCGCACCGCCTCGTCGTCGCGGGCGGCCAGGTGGGTTTTGATCGGGCGGCGTAGCGGTGGCGGCGTGGTGATCAGGCTCATCTCGCGCACCCCCGAGAGGCTCATGTAGAGGGTGCGGGGGATCGGCGTGGCGGAGAGCGTCAGCACGTCCACGTCTTTCCTGAGAGCCTTGATCTTTTCCTTCTGGTTGACGCCGAAGCGCTGCTCCTCATCCACCACCAGCAGCCCCAGTTGCTTGAACCCCGTGCCCTTGGAGAGCAGCTGGTGGGTGCCCACCACCACATCCACCGTGCCCTCGTTGAGGCCCTCGAGGATGGTCTTGCGCTCGGATGCCGTGCGGAAGCGGTTGAGCAGGCTCACCTTCACCGGGTAGGGGGCGAAGCGCTCGCTCAGGGAGCGCCAGTGCTGCTGGGCCAGCACGGTGGTGGGGGCCAGCATCGCCACCTGCTTGCCGGCCGTCACCGCCTTGAAGATCGCCCGGATCGCCACTTCGGTCTTGCCGAAGCCCACATCGCCGCACACCAGCCGGTCCATCGGCGAGGGCTGCTCCATGTCCTGCTTCACATCGGCGATCGCCTTCACCTGATCCGGTGTGGGCTCGTAGGGGAAGGAGTCTTCGAGTTCGTTCTGCCAGGGGCCATCGGCGGGGTAGGCGAAGCCGGCCGCCTGGTGGCGCTCGGCGTAGAGCTTCACCAGGTCCATCGCCACCTTGGCCACCGCCTTGCGGGCCCGCTCCTTGGCCTTGGTCCAGGCCGTGCCGCCCATGCGGTTGAGCTCCGGCGGGCTGTCGCTGCTGGCCCGGTAGCGGCCGAGGCTGCCCAGCTGGTCGGCGGCCACCCGCAGCAGGCCGTCGGCGTACTGCACCACCAGGTAATCCCGCGATTCGCCGCCGATCGCCAGCTTCTCCAGCTTGAGAAACCTGCCGATGCCGTGGTTGCGGTGCACCACGAAGTCGCCGGGGCGCATCTTGCCCGGATCCACCGTGCGGCTGGCGGCCTTGCGGCGCCGGCGCACGTAGCCGCCGCTAGCCAGGCTGTGCTGACCGAAGATCTCCCGGTCGGTGAACAGCACCAGCTTCCAGGCCGGCAGCTGGAATCCCTCCAGTTCGGCCGTGCCGCGCAGCTTGAGCGCCACCGGGGTGGCCTGCTCCACCAGCCGCTCGATGGCCGGAAAATCGCGGGCGTTGGGCACGAAACGGGTCACGCAGTCGTGCTCCTCCAGCAGGGCCACGGCGCGCGAGGGCTGGGCGGAGACGATCCAGAGGCGGGCCTTCTCGCGCAGATGCCCCTTGATCTGCTCCGCCAGGCGTCCGAACTGGTTGGGATGGGCCGGCAGCGGACGGCTGGCCAGATCGAGGTCGTTGGGATGGCGGTCACTCTCGTGCAGCTCCGCCAGATCGAAGCCCGTGAACGTCTCCACCTCCGCCAGGGCCGCGGCGATGGGCCGGTGCAGCAGGCCGGGCAGGGGCAGGGGCGTGCCGTCTCCGGCGGCCTTCACCACCTCGCTGTGGTGGTCAGCCGCATGGTCCAACCACTGCTGGCCATGGGCGAGGCACTGGCGCCGCTCATCGATCGCCACCAGGGTGTCGGCAGGCAGATAGTCGAGCAGTGACGCCGGCTGCTCCCAGGCCAGGCCCATCAGCCGCCGCATGCCCTCGGGCGTGCCCCCTTCCAGCAGCTGATCGAGGGCGGCGGGCGCCAGCAGTCGCTCCAGGCCCTCGGGCATCCGCTCGCGCAGGGCCTCGGCGATCAGGGGGGCGTAGCTCGTGGGGGTGAGCCGCACCCGCTCGATCACATCGAGGGAGCGCTGGGTGGCGGGATCGAACTCCCGCAGCTTCTCGAGGTCTTCACCGAACAGCTCCAGCCGCACCGGCAATTCGGCGCTGACCGGGAAGACATCGATGATGTCTCCCCGGCGACTCCAGGTGCCTTCCTGCTCGATCGTCGGCACCTTCTCGTAGCCGAGCCCCGCCAGGGTGAGTGCCAGCTGCTCCAGATCCAGCCGCTCCCCCCGGCGCAGGGTGAGGCAGCGGGCCGCCAGCAGCGGCGGCGGCGGCAGGTGGGGCTGCAGGGCCCGCTCGGTGGCCACGACGGCGCAGCGGCCGCCGCCCTGACCCTGACCCTGGCCGTGGCCCTGACCCTCAGCACCCCCGCCCAACAGTTCAGCGAGAACCTGCAGCTGCCCCCAGGTGATCTCGCTGGTGGGGTCGAAGGGCTCATAGGGGGAGCCCTCGCTGGTGGGGTAGAGCTGGCAGAGCGGCCAGCCCATCAACTCCAGCAGGGAGGCCCAGCGTCCCGCCTCCTCCAGGGTTGGCACGATCACCAGCAGGGGGGCGTCGCCGCAGCCCGCCATGGCACTGGCCACGAGGGCCCGGGCCGCCCGTCCCGCCCCGCTCATCCGCAGCCGCTCGGGCCGGTCGCAGCGCGCCCTCACCTCGGCGGTGAGGGGCGCGGCCTGCAGCTGGCGCACGAGGGCGTGGAGGGGCATCGCGGGGCGGGAGCAAACCGGTGGCGATCCTCGCAACCCCCGCGCGCGGGTGCGACGCAGCCCGTTTGCGTTCATGCTGGAGGTCGGTTTGCTCAGCGATGGCCCGCTTCCGTTGTCCCACCTGCCGCGGTATGCCCCTGCGGCTGCAGCATCCCTTCACGGGGCTCCCCCGCTGCGGGCGCTGTGGGGACCTGCTGGAGCCGAAGCCGCGCCACCGCCGGGCCTTGAGTCTGGCCGTGGGCGTCGGCGCCCTGGTGCTGGGTGGCGCCGCCTTCCCGGGGCTTCTGGAGCAGGTGGGCAGCCTGCCTGAGCAGGCCCCCGAGGTCACCACCCGGCTGCTGGAGCGCTTCGACCCCGCTCCCGATCCCCGTCTGCGCCCGATGGCCCTGCTCGAGGCCGGACTGCTCGAGGACCTCCAGGAGGCCGACCGACAGTGGATTCCCACCGCCGAGCCCCTGGCGGGCGGTGGGACCCGCTTCCTGTACCGGCGGCGCGCCGGGGAGCCGGAGCTCACGGTGGCCGAGCTGCAGGCCCTGATCGACTCCCCACCGGACCATGGCGAGAAGCGCAGGACCATCGCCGACCTGCTCAGCGTCCTGGAGCAGGTTGGTGTGCAGGTGCAGCTCGTGGAGCCGAAAAAGACCGGGGCCGCCGGGGAATGGGACCATGCCAACCGCACCCTGAGGATCAAGCCGGCCGTTGTGGAAAAAGGCACGGTCGACTTCGCCCAGGTGCTCAACCACGAGGCGATCCACGTGGCCCAGAGCTGTGCGGCGGGCGGTCTGCGCTCGGTGCCCAGAACGCTGGGCCTGAGTCAGGAGGTGCCGACGGAACTGAAGATCCATCTCGATGATCCCCTCTACGCCGGGGCCTCCGACTGGGAGAAGGCGCTGGAGCGGGAGGCCTACGCCAACCAGCGCCGTCTCGCCATGGGCACCACCCTGATCCGCACCCATTGCCGCCTCCGCGCCACGGGCTGAAGGCCAGGCCCAGCCGGGGCGCTCAGCCGGAGATGTGGGCGATGAGATCGAGGCACTTGCTGGAGTAGCCCCATTCGTTGTCGTACCAGGCCACCACCTTGACGAAGGTGTCAGTGAGGGCGATGCCTGCGGAGGCATCGAAGATCGAGGTGCAGGTTTCGCCGAGGAAATCGGTGGAGACCACCGCGTCCTCCGTGTAGCCGAGGATGCCGGCCATCGGCCCTTCCGAGGCGGCCCGCATGGCGGCCTTGATGGCGTCGTAGCTGGCCCCCCGCTCCAGGTTCACCGTCAGATCCACCACCGACACGTTGGGGGTGGGAACCCGGAAGGCCATGCCGGTGAGCTTGCCGCTCAGGGCCGGGATCACCTTGCCCACCGCTTTGGCGGCACCGGTGGAGGAGGGAATGATGTTCTGGCCGGCACCGCGGCCACCACGCCAGTCCTTGATCGATGGGCCATCCACCGTCTTCTGGGTGGCGGTGGTGGCGTGGACGGTGGTCATCAGGCCATCGCGAATGCCGAAGTTGTCGTTGAGCACCTTGGCCATCGGCGCCAGGCAGTTGGTGGTGCAGGAGGCGTTGGAGACGATGTCCTGGCCCGCATAGGTGCTGTGATTCACCCCCATCACGAACATCGGTGTGTCGTCCTTGGAGGGGGCCGACAGCACCACCTTGCTGGCTCCCGCTGTGATGTGGGCCCGGGCCCTCTCGTCGGTGAGAAACAGGCCGGTGGACTCGAGCACCACGTCGGCACCGACGTCGCCCCAGCGCAGGGCGGCGGGATCCCGCTCGGAGCTGATGCGGATCCGGCGCCCATTCACCACCAGCGCACCGTCATCGACGGCCACCTCACCCCCGAACCGGCCATGGGTGGAGTCGTAACGAAGCATGTAGGCGATGTAATCGGCATCGATCAGGTCGTTGATGCCCACCACTTCGATGTCATCGCGCCCGCAGGCGATCCGGAAGACAAGGCGCCCGATGCGCCCGAAGCCGTTGATGCCGATCCTGATGGTCACCCGTGGATCTCCTGAGGCAGAACAGGGAATTCAGCGTCGCACGGAGCCGGCGGCTGTCTGCAGAGAACTGCAGGTCATTGTCGCCAGTTGCAACGGGCTCAGCGCTCGGGCCTCTGCTGGGCCTGTTTCAAGCGCCGGCGGATCCTGCGGCTCCAGCCGATGGCAACGGCACCACCCAGCAGGGGAAGGGGGGCCGGATGAGCGAAATGGAAGATGGTCCCGGATGGGTCAACATCATCCTGCAGGCTCCAGTCCAGCTTGGACGTCAGGCCCGTGGGCATGAGAAGAGACACGACTCTTTGCTTGAGCCCACGAAGTCGAGGTCCACGTGATGGCCAACGTTATGGACGTTGCAGTAGAGCAGTAGAGGAATCCTCCAGTGTCTGGCAACGATCCGGTGAGCGCGAGGTTGCCAGAAAGCTCCACTGCATCGTTGTACCGACAGGAGGCCGGCATGATGACGCGCCAGTTCCTCGGCACCGATAGCGCGCTCCCCCCATTGGGCTGGTTCGGCGACGCCGTGCTGCCGCCCGGAGTGGATTGGACGCTTGCGGAGGTGATGTTCACCGGGCCGAAGTCAGCGGTGCCTTCCTGCCAAGGAGCGGCCGCACCCAGGGTCAGTCCTTGAGCCCGGGGGCCGTGGACCCGAGGCCACCTTGCTCAAGGGTTTCCTCCTCCAGAAGCATGTTGAAGCGCAGCAGATCGGCATCCTTCAGCTGCTGGCGGCTGCTCACCCCCAGATGCTTCTCGAGGAAGCTGCGACCCCTGCTGCCGTCCCAGCCCAGCTGCTCCAGGAGCAGGTTGCACTGGTCGAGCAGGTCAGAGCGGCGCAGGGGAACGGCCACGGAGGCGGGATCGCAGCCCGGAGCCAGGGCCTCGATGGCCTGCAGATAGGCGATCAGGTCGGCGTAGACCGTGATCCGGTCGCGGCTCGGGTGACCGAAGGAGCGCTCCAGGTAGACAGCCTCTCTGTCCCGGTCCCAACCGAGCCGCCGCATCTGCAGATCCAGGTGGGCCAGTTCGGCGCTCCAGTCCTGGGGATCCTCCTCCGGCCGCTCCGGCCCGGTCGGCTGCTCCGGCACGGACCTCGCCCTCGGCGGCTCCGCTGGGGCTGGTGGGGGCGCCGGTGTGGCAGGGGCTGAGGGGCGCTCCGGCCTCGGCGGAGCCGGCGCCGGCTCCGCTGGCGCTGGGCTCTCTGGCACTCGACTCTCTGGTGCTGGGCCCTGGGGCGCGGGTGGATGGGTCGGCGGGGCCGGCGATAGCCTCGGCTGAGGATCCGTACCGCAGGCCTGGAGGCTGGCCAGCAGGCGCGCCCTGGCGCGGTCTTCCGCTTCCTCGGCGTGGCTCGCCTCCCCCAGGGCGCTACCCAGGAACCGCTCCCCTTCGTGGGCCGAAACCAGCACGACGCAGCGTTCGCCGTCGCAGTGCAGCAGCCGGACCTGAAGTTGCATGGGGGGCGGTGGGTGCTGCCGGAAGTCTTTCTAGAGTGTTCCTTTGCAGGCTCCACGGCCAAGCGAACGCCAGGAATGGAAGTCGAAACGGTGGAGAGCCTCACGCCCCTGCTGCAGCAGGCGGACCAGTGGGGTGAGGTGCTGCTCCTGTTGCCCCTGCTGGTGGGGCTCGAGGCGGTGCTCTCGGCCGACAATGCCATCGCTCTGGCCGCCATCTCCCGGCGGCTGCACGATCCGCAGCGGCAGCGCCAGGCCCTGAACCTCGGCCTGGTGCTGGCGCTGGTCTTCCGGCTGGCCCTGATCGCCCTGGCGAGCTGGGTGCTCGCCTTCTGGCCCCTGCAGCTGTTGGCTTCGGGCTATCTCCTCTGGCTCTGCGGCCGCCATCTGCTGGGTCAGGACGACGGTGAGGATCTGAGCTCCATCGCGCAGGAGATGCCAGCCGCTGGCCAGATCCAGGGTTCCCATCCCCACGACCCTGGCCATGGCCACCCCAGCGCCTCCCTGAGCTCGATCGTGGCCACCCTGGCCCTCACCGATCTGGCCTTCTCCCTCGACAGCGTTTCGGCGGCGGTGGCCGTCACCGACCGGCTTCCCCTGGTGATGGCGGGAGGGGTGATCGGCATCATCGCCCTGCGGCTCACGGCCGAGTTGTTCCTGCGCTGGCTGGAGATCTTCCCCCACCTGGAAACAGCCGGCTACCTGGCCGTGGGGCTGGTGGGACTGCGCCTGTTGCTGCGCCTGGTGCTGCCGGCCGTGGAACTGCCGGAATGGGCCCTCCTGCTGGTGGTGGCCAGTCTGTTCGCCTGGGGTTTCTCCCTGCGAACGGACCCCTCACCCCTGCCCGAGCAAGGCGGCGGCGACGCCTGAAGCCGGCCGAAGCATGCGGATCGAACTGCGCCAGATCGACTCTGACCGGCTGATCACCACGATCGAGATCGACGACCTTGTCGACGTCCCCCATCCCGGTCGCTGGCTGTGTCACGGGGATCGCAGCTTTCTGGTGCTGCAGCGGCGGCACCGCTACCGCCTCCGGCAGGGCCGCTACGAACTGGCGACGGTGGCGCTGCAGGTAAAGCCCCAGAAGCAACCGGCCGATGCGCTCTGGTGGGACGGCCGCTGGGTGATCGGAGACCCCCACTGCCGCTTCAACGCCCGCAGTCCCCTGCTGCGCTGTGCCGTGCTGCCGGAGGGACCCTGCGAGCGCTGCAGCCACCGCACCCCCCGCTGAATCGGCCTGTCGACCGACCGGTTCTAGGCTGGCGTTCCCTCCGTATTCGCGCCCGATCACCGTCCCTTCCTCCAGGCCCCAGGCCAACGCCACCCGAAGCCGACGCAACGGCAACGGCTCCTCCCCCAGCGCTGAACCGCTCACCCCCAGCCACACAGCCACGGGACTGAACCCGCCTGTGGCCGGTCTGGCGACAGATTTTGCTGTCCTGGGCCTCTCGGAGCCGATCCTCAAGGCCGTGGCCGCCAAGGGCTACAGCAGCCCCTCGCCGATCCAGCTGCAATGCATTCCGGCCGTGCTCGAAGGACACGACGTCATGGCCGCCGCCCAGACGGGCACGGGCAAAACGGCCGGATTCACCCTGCCGATGCTGGAGCGCCTGCGCCATGGTCCCCATGCCCGGGCGGGCGTGGTGCGGGCGCTGGTGCTGACGCCCACCCGGGAGCTGGCGGCCCAGGTGGCGGAAAGCGTCACCGCCTACGGCCGCTATCTCGATCTGCGTTCCGATGTGGTCTTCGGTGGGGTGAGCGCCAACCCCCAGATGCAACGGCTGCGTAAGGGCGCCGACGTGCTGGTGGCCACCCCCGGACGCCTGATGGACCTCCATCAACAGAACGCCCTGCGGCTCGACCGGGTCGAGATCCTGGTGCTCGATGAAGCCGACCGGATGCTCGACATGGGCTTCATCCGCGACATCCGCCGAATCCTCTCCCTGCTGCCGCCGAAGCGCCAGAACCTGCTTTTCTCCGCCACCTTCTCGACGGAGATTCGTCGGCTGGCGACGGGCCTGCTGCACCAGCCGGTTCAGTTGCAGGCGACTCCCGAGAACAAGGCGACGCCCCTGGTGGACCAGGTGATCCACCCCTGCGACATGGACCGCAAGGGGGATCTGCTCAGCCATCTGATCCGCAGCAACGACTGGCGCCAGGTGCTGGTGTTCTCCCGCACCAAGCACGGCGCCAACCGGTTGGCGGAGCGGCTCCACAAGGAAGGCCTGGGGGCCGCCGCCATCCACGGCAACAAGAGCCAGGGCGCCCGCACCCGGGCACTGGCGGAATTCAAGAGCGGCGAGGTGCGGGTGCTGGTGGCCACCGACATCGCCGCCCGCGGCATCGACATCCACCAGCTTCCCCATGTGGTCAACCTCGACCTGCCCAACGTGGCCGAGGACTATGTGCATCGCATCGGCCGCACCGGGCGGGCGGGTCAGAACGGCCACGCCATCTCCCTGGTGGCGGCCGAAGAGCACGAACTCCTGCGGGCGATCGAGCGGGTGATCGGCTCCCCCTTACCCCGCCAGGAGGTTCCGGGATTCGAACCCACCGTGCTCTCCGCCCCTCCCCTGGATCTCAGTGGCGGCCGGGGCCGCAGAAGCCAGGGTCCGCGCCAGGGCCAGGGCCACGATCGGGGCCGGCGGCGGAGCGGCTCCCGCTGAGCCGCCGCGTCCCCGCCAGGGGAACAGCAGTGATTGTGACAACCTCGGTCGCCGCCCTACGGTGAACTGAGGATCTGCCTCCTTCCGTCATGCCCTACGAACCCGGATCCACCCAGTGCCGCGTGCTCATCGACTGCAAGGCCCAGATCGAAGCCATGCTCCTGGCCCTGGAGCGCATCGAGAACAGCCGCCACATCCGTGATCAGCTGGTGGCCGTCCACAACCAGCTCGAAGGCCTGCACGAACTGCACCGGCGGCAGCCCGAGGAACTCACTTCCGGCAGCTGAACAGCAGGTGCACGTTTACCGGGGGCGCGCTCTCAGCCAGGATCGGCTCCAGCGCCCAAGTGGGGCTGGTTCTCCCACCCCTGGCAGGCGGCGTAGGCACCCGCCAGGGTGGGACGCATCGCCTGCTGGCCCGGGCGAAGGGTATGGCTCACCACGTAACACCCCAACGTGTCCCGGAAGATCTGACAGCCGGATCCCGTGCTGCTGACGAAAGAAAGCTCACTGGCCATGACATCCACATCCGCCCACTGGCTTTGGTCTAACGCCCGCATCGGCCGTCCAACTCTGAGACGGCCTCAAGGAAACAAAACGTCAATACCCCTTGCCGAAAGCGGAGATCAGGGGGTATCTACACCGATCTGCTCGCCAGGAACGTGGCCGAGCTGCTGAATCAGGGCCTGGCCCTCGCTCGGACGACGCCCCGGCAGCTGGGCCTGGCGCAGCAGCACGGGACATCCGCCGGTGGCCAGCACCAGTCCTTCCCCCTCCACCAGCTCAAGCACGGTGCCCGGGGCCTCCGCTGGCGACTCCTTGTCCACCTGTTTCCCCCAGCGGGCAGCCAGGGCCGCTCCCACGGGACTGAGCTGGTCGGCCAATCGGCTCACCAGGGGTTCGGTGGCCAGCAGCTTCAGCCGCTCCCCCCGCCATGGGCAGAACGCATTCGGGAAAAGCCCCATCACCCGGCGATGGATGGCCAGGGAGGAGGCCTCCCAGCTCACCAGGGCGTCCTCCTTGGTGAGCAGGCGGGCATGGGTGGCCCCTGCCCCATCCTGGGGCCGCACCCCCAGACGGGCGAGCCGTTCCAGCTCCGCTCCAGGGCCCGCCGCCGCAATCCTGGGCAAGGCCTCCACCAACAGCTCCCCGGTGAGGCGCGCCAGGCGCTCACCCAGCTGCTGAGCGTTCTGGAGCAGTGGAATCGGAACGCTGCGCTCCACCAACACCGGACCGGTATCGAGACCCTCCTCCATCGCCATGATGCCGACACCGGTTTCGGCATCCCCTTCCAGCAACGCCCACTGGATCGGTGCGGCGCCCCGCCAGCGGGGCAAGAGGGAGCCATGGCCGTTCCAGCAGCCCAGGGGAGGCTGGGACAGCACGGCCGGCGGCAGGATCTGACCGAACGCCACCACCACCGAAAGGTCCGCCCCCAGGGCGGCCAGCTCCTGCTGGCAGACCAGATCAAGGCGAATGCGCTCGGGGCTGAACACCGGCAGACCCAGCTCCAGGGCCCGCTGCTTCACGGCCGAAGCCACCAGGGCCTTGCCCCGGCCCCGGCGACGGTCGGGCTGGCTGACCACGCCGACAATGTCATGGCCGGCCTGCAGCAAGGCGTCGAGGCTGGCCACGGCGTAGGCCGGGGTGCCCCAGAACAGGATCCTCAAGCGTCGCCGGTGATCGAGAGCCCCTCCACCCACACGTGGGGGCAGAGGCCGTCCGGGGTCACCTTCGCCGGGCCCTCGAAACCGAGGATGGCCTTGAGCAGGGTGCGGATGTCACCGGCCACGGTGGCCGCTTCGATCGAGCGGGGGATGCCGTCCTGCACCAGCCAGCCGTCGAAGGGAAGGGAAAAGGAGCCCTGACTGGCCTTGACGCCGGCATGGAGGGCCGAGAGGGAATCGATCACCACCAGGCCGCGGTCGTCGCCGCAGGAGCCGGCAGCGAAACGATCCAGGCCGGAGGCACCACCGCTGCTGCCGGGGGTGGGTCCGATCTCGAACCAGTCGGGACCCACCGAGACCTTGGCCCCCATGCCCGCATGGCCGGAGGGGGCCACGCCGAAGGCCCGGGCCGTGGCCTCCGAGTGGAGGAAATGGCGCAGCACACCCCCCTCCAGCAGCGACAGGCGACGGGTAGGGGTGCCTTCCCCGTCAAAAGCGGCCGCACCCACATTGGCCGGATGCAGGCCGTTGTCGTGCAGGGACAGGAAAGGGACGGCCAGCTGCTCGCCCAGGGACTCACGCCGGCTGAGGCTGACGCCATCGAGCACGGCGCGGGCGTTGAACAGGCTGCTGAAGGCGCCGATCAGATCGAGGAACGCCTCCGGACTGAACACGCAGGTGTAGCGGCCGGTGGCGATGGGGGCGTAATCGAGGTGGGCGATGGTGCGCTCCGCCGCCTCCTGCACACAGCCGGCCACATCAAGGTCGGCGGCGCCGTAGGCCAGCCGCACCGCGCCGCTGCTGCGGGGCTTGCGGCCTGTCTCCTCGGCCCGGGCATAGAGATAGAGGGAGGCGGTGCTGAGCCGCTGCTGGCGGCAGGCACCGTCGCTGTTGATGTAGAGCCGGTCGCTGCTGCGCTGGGCCAGGCCGTTGTAGGGGACCGTGCCGATGGCCGGATGGCGGCCGAGCAGGTCGCGCTCTGCATCCCGCAGGGTGTCGAGCAGGGTGAGGATGCTCAGCGGTGTGCTGAGGGGCTGCTCCAGCACCGGCAGCGGAGCGGTGGCCAGGGGGGAGAAATCAGGGATCTCATCGACGTTGCCGTAGGAGCTGGCATCGCGGGCGCCGGCCAGGGCCCGGGCCAGGCCGGCATCGGAGAGGTCGGAGGTGCTGGTGATGCCCACCAGGCCGTCGTCGTTCCAGACCCTCAGGGTGATGGCGCTGCGCTGGGCGCCCTTCATCTGCTTGGCTTCGCCCCGGTCGACCTGAACGGAGGTATCGGTGCTGCAGGAGGCGCCCAGGTCCCATCGCCTGACGCCCTCGGCGAGGGCCAGGCTGGCGAGCCGTTGGCGCAGCACCTCGGCGTCGAGGCTGGCGGTGAGAGATTCGGTGGTCTCCATGCTCAGCGTCCTCCCACGGTGATCGTGTCGACCTTGATATGCGGCTGGCCCACGGTGACGAAGATGCTGCCACTGACCGAGCCGCAGAAACCGGCGGCGAGCTCGAGGTCGTTGGCGCACATCGAAATCCTGGGCATCACCTCCTTGGCATCACCGATCAGGGTGGCGCCTTTCACCGGCTTGGTGAGGACGCCGTTGTCGATCAGGTAGCCCTCCTCAACTGCGAAGTTGAACTGGCCGGTGGGGCCGACGCTGCCGCCGCCCATCGACTTGCAGTAAAGCCCACGATCGACGGAGGCGATCAGCTGCTCCGGGGTGTGGGGGCCCGCGGCGATGTAGGTGTTGCGCATGCGGCTGGCGGCGGCGAAGGCATGGCTCTGGCGCCGGCCGCTGCCGGTGCGGGGATGGCCGGTGCGCCGCTCCCCTGCCCGATCGCTGAGGAAACGCTGGAGGATGCCGTTCTCGATCAGCACGGTGCGCTGGGGCTCCATGCCCTCGTCGTCCATCGCCAGGGAGCCGAAAGCGCCGGAGGTGAGGCCCTCGTCGATCGCGGTGACGGCCTCGTGGGCGATCGGCTCACCCACCATCTCGGCGAAGGGGGTGGTGGCCCGCTCCACCTGGGTGGTTTCCAGCAGGTGGCCGCAGGCCTCGTGGAAGATCACACCGCCGAAACGGTTGGCCAGCACGACGGGGAACTGGCCGGCCTCGACATAGTCGGCACGCAGCATGGTGCCGGCGCTGGAACAGACGTCGATGGCGGCGGCCTCCACATCCCACTGACGCAGATCCTCGGGGCTGTCGGAGGTGCCGTAGCGCCTCCCCAGGCTGGCCCGGTGGTCACCGTCGGCGGCCAGCACGTTGAGACCCACCGACTGGTGCAGGCGCACGTCACGGGCGAAGGTGCCATCGCTGGCGGCCACCAGCACCTCCTGCCAATCGCGGGCGTAGCTGCCCCGGCGCACCTGCAGGTGCTGGCCATGGGCCTGCAGCCGGTCGGTGCCCTCCAGCAGCCGGCCCGTGGCTTCGGCCAGGGAAGGACAGGCCTGCAGCCAGCCTTCCTTGCTGGCGGCGAAGTCCCGCAGCGAGGGCAGGCCGTCGAAGCCGACGCCGGAGCGCACCGGCAGCACCAGCCCCAACATGCCGAGGGCCTGCTCCAGGGCAGCCCGCAGGCCGGCGGCGCTCAGATCGTTGGTGGACACGAAGCCGTCCCGCTCGCCCAGGAAGACCCGCAATCCGGCTCCGGCACCGAAGGCGGGACTGACACTGGTGATGCTGTCCTGCTCGGCGAGCAGGCCGAGATGGTCGGAGCGCTCCAGGAACACCTCGACAAGATCGGCCCCAGCCGATCGGCCACCGGCCAGAAGAGGTTCCAAGACGGTCCTCCAGGCCGGATCACCGAGGGCCACAGGGGATGAGGACCGCTCGGTGGCGGCAAGGGCGCCGGTGGGAGGGGAGACGACCAAGCAGCGAAAGAAGAACTGGGCCGATTCTGGCGGGTCGGCTCAGCGCACGGCGGGCTGGAAGCGCTCGCTGCGGATGGGAGCCATCAGAAACAGGCGCGCCATCTGAACACCGTTGCCGATCCAGTGGGGAAGCTTGCGCAGGGTCCGCATAGGAGCGGAGGCGCCGGATCGGTCGGCCTCGGCCAGAGCCGCGTTGTTCTGCACCAGCTTCTCCAGCCGCACATAGAAGTCGGGGTGCTCCACATTGAGCACCACGGGGAACACGCGGGCGGAGGTTTCGTTGGTCTTGGCGATCACGTACTTGTCGTAGCTGCGGGCATCGAGCCCCAGGGCTTCGTAGAACTCCTTGCGGGCCACATCCCGCACGTACATGGTGGCGAAGACTGCCAGCAGGAAGAAGCGGCACCAGAGGCGAGCCGTGAAACCTCGCACGGTGTCAGGCTGGGCCTTCATCAGGGCATCGAAGAAATCGCCATGGCGATTCTCGTCCTGGCACCAGTTCTCGAAGAAATTGAAGATCGGGAAGATCTTGCTTTCGGGGTGCTGCTCCAGATGGCGGTAGATGGCGATGTAGCGCCAGTAGCCGATTTTCTCGGAGAGGTAGGTGGCGTAGAAGATGAACTTGGGCTTGAAGTGGGTGTAGGCCTTGGTGGCCGTCAGGAAGCCCAGATCGAGCTGCAGGCCGAAATCAGCCATGGCCTTGTTGAGGAAACCGGCATGGCGGGCCTCATCGCGGGCCATGTGGGCAAAGCACTCGGCCAGCAGGGGGTTGCGCTCCTTGATGCGGCGGCTGAGTTCCTTGTAGAGCAGGAAACCGGAGAACTCGGAGGTGCAGCTCTGCTCGAGAAACTCGACGAACACCCGGCGGGTTTCGGGGTCGAGCTTGTCGGCGGCACCTTCGAACTGGCCGTCGCGGACGAAGTGGTGGCGGTTGTAATCCTTGCGGAACTCCTCGCAGATAGCTTCCAGCTCCACCTCATTGGGCCGCAGATCCATCGCCGCCATGGCGTCGAAATCCGTGGTGTAGAAGCGGGGTGTGAGGATCGTGTCCTTCACCGGGTCCTTGATGGCCGGGGCATCAGGGGTGCCCACCCGTGGGGCGGTGGGGGCTTGGGTGGCGGGAGGCACCATCGCGCTGGACGTTCAGAGAGCTCAAAGGCCATCGTAGGCATCAATCCTCGCCATCGGCCCGGATGTGAAGCCGCGGATGTGAAGCCGGCGAAGGGTTCGGCGGCTCAGTTGGGGCCGAGCCACTTCTGGCCGTTGAGCCGCTGCACCACCCGCGACACCAGCAGGGGCAGGGTCATCTTCTTCTCATCGATCAGGAACGACTCCAGCAGGCTGGGGCTGCCCGCGCCCTCTGCGAGGGCAATGGTCTTGGCGGAGCTGATGTCGGGGCGGGTGAAGCAGAGCCAGAAGCGTCGCTCGCCGGGGAGTTGGCCGCGAACCATCCAGCATTCCGCCCCCACCACCGGCATGGCGCCCTGCTCGAACACCAGCTCGGGAGCGGGACCGCCGTAGGCCTCGATCTCCTTGCTCAGGGCCGGCAGCAGCAGCTCCGGCACAAAGGACGCGAAAGGCTGCTCTTCCGGGGCGGGGGGTTTGGCCTTCGGGGGAGCGGCCTTCGTCTCCGGCGGGGTGGCGACAGGGTCGGGGGTGTTGCTGGGGGTCTCGGTCACCGGTGCGATCCCTGGGCGCGATGGTGACGGAACTTTAGGCAGCGCCCTCCGGGAACAGGTGTCCGCGGCGACGGGGCTCACCAGTCGTCGCCTTCACTCTCGCCCCAGTCCCCTTCAGCCGTGGCCACAGCCTGACGCGAAGCCGTCGACGGTTCGGGACGGAACGGGGTGGCGGCGCCGGTCTGGGGACGGTGCAGGACCCGGTAGGGCACAGAGACGGTGGGGGACGGCTCCCCGGGGGGGCGGCTGGGGCCGGCGGCGGCGCTGGGAGCAGGAGGCGCGGCGTTGGCTGAGGAAGGGGTGGCTGCAGCAGCCGCGGATCGGCCACCGGTCCAAGGGGGTGCCCAGGCTTCGCTTTCCCACACCTCGCGGCGGCGGACGCTGCTCCGCAGCGGCCCTCGCCCACCCTGGCGCAGTGCCAGGGCCGTGGCGCTGGCACTCAGGGCCGCGCCACCACCGGCGGCCATGGCCATCCACAGACCGATCGGCAGGGAAGGGGACTGCCAGGTGAGCAGCCGCAGGGCCAGGGAGGGGCTGGGGTTGAGGGCCGCCACCAGGAGTGTCACCAGCAGCGGCGACAGCAGGGGCAGCAGCAGCAGGCGGTGCAACACGGTCCGGAGCGTCAGGGAGTGGGGACTTCGTCCGGTGCGGACCGGGCCGCCACAGGCCCCTGCCAGCGCCGCAGGGAACCCAGCTGAAGGCCGAGGGTGTCGAAGACGCGGATCACCAGGAAGTCCACCATCTCATCGATCGTGGTGGGCTGGTGATACCAGGCAGGCACCGGGGGGGCGATGCGGGCGCCGGCTTCGGCCAGGCGGGTGAGATTGCGCAGATGGACCAGGTTCCAGGGGAGCTCGCGCGGGGCGATCACCAGCGGCCACCCTTCCTTGAGATGGACGTCCGCCGCCCGTTCGATCAGATCCAGGGCCACACCGGAGGCGATCCGCCCCACGGTCCCCATGCTCGCCGGCAGGATGACCATGCCGCGGGTGCGGTAGCTGCCGCTGGCGATCGCGGCGGCCTGATCGTTCCAGCGATGGCAGTGGAGCCGGCCGGAACGGCATCCCGTGCGCTCGCGCCAGAACCGCTCCTGGGCATCGGGCTCCGACGGCACCCGCAGGCCCATCTCCGCCTGCCAGACCCCGATCGCGCCCCGGCTGGTGACCATTTCGACCGGCAGGTCGTCTTCGAGAAGCAACTGCAGCGCCCGCTCAGCCAGGGGCTGGGCGGAGGCACCGGACACCGCCAGCACCACGGGAAGCGAGGACGGTGCCATCCGTTGCTCAGCCTTCGCTTGTCGAGAGGGCGGGAGCTTCGCCGTCGGCGGCTTCGCTGGCGTCGTCCTCGCCCGCCTGATCGAAGCCCTCGGGCTGCAGCACCGCCAGGTCGATCTGATGCCGCAGGGCGTCGACCTTCTGAATCTCCACGTCAACCCCGTCCCCCACCATGTAGGTGCGACGGAATTTGCGGCCCACCAGGCGGTTCTGTCGGGAGCGGTATTCGTACCAGTCGTCCTTGAGGGAGCTGACGTGCACCAGACCCTCCACCTGGGAGGGGGGCACCTCCACGAAGAAGCCATAGCTCTGCACCCCGCTGATCACGCCGGGCAGGGTCTGGCCCACCAGGGGCTCGGTGTGGCGGGCCTGGGCCAGGGCGAGGGCATCGGCCTGCAGTTCCTGGAGGAAGCGGCTGCGGCCGTTGAGGCGCTGGGCCAGACCGTGCTCGAGGCCCTGCTGGTACGGGGCCAGCTGTCCGGCGGTCAGCAGCGGCCAGTCGGTGCTGCCATGGCAGGCGTCGCTGGCCAGGTCGGTGCTGATCTTGTGGCGCACACTGGGCCGGTCCTTGCCGTCGACCAGCAGGCTGACCAGAAGCTGCTGGTTCCAGAGGTCGGCGTAATGCAGGCTCGGGCAGCACCAGGGCGCCACGGCGATCTCCTCACCGGCCACCGCATGGGCGCCGGCTTCGGCCGCCAGCTGCACCGGCCTGAGGGCATCACGCAGCTGCTGCTGGAGGGGCCGTCCCCGGTCGGTGGCGGCGAAGACGGCGGCGAGTTCGGCGGCGCTGGCATTGCCATCGGCACTGAGCTCCATGGGGATGTCCAGGGACAGGGCCGCCTTGGCGACATCGTTGATTTCCGTGGCTTCAGGGGCCGGATTGAGGGCGAACAGGGCGGGCAGTTCCAGGGCCAGCAGATGGCGGCCGAGGGCGCGGTGGGCCACCAGCACCGCTTCCCGCAGGATCGCCAGCGGATCGTGGGCCGGCAGCTCCACCAGCCAGCCCTGCTGGGCCGCGTCCGGCGTCGGCACCCGAAGGTCGCCAAGGCTGTCGATCGCGGGCATGGGCAGATCGAGATCGATCGAGCCCGCCGCAAGCCGCCGCTGGCGCAGCAGGCCGCTCAGCTGGACCAGCTGCTCCAGCAGCGGCAGGTGATCCTTGAGCGCCTTGAGCGGAGCTGGAATGGTGCGGGCCTTGGGCTTGCGCTCGGCCAGCGCCTGCATGGTGGCCGGGTCGACCCGGGCATCGGGTGTGACCTGGCTCAGGCTGAAGCGGAAGTGCTCGAGGGATCCCTCCGCATCCAGCTCAAGGGCCACCGAGACGGCCGCCTGGCTGACACCGGGTTGAAAGCCACAGGCCTTGGCCAGGGCCGGGGGCAGCAGGGGCAGCCAGCGGCGGCCGAGACAGATGGCCTCGCCCTGCTCCCGCAGCCAGGTGTCGAGGCTGTTGCCCATGCCGATCCGTTCGGCCACGGCGGGGCTGTGCACCCACAGCCGCCAGCCCCCATCCCGCTCCTCCAGGGACACGGCCGGGAGGCCGGGGGCCTCAGCGCTCTCCCAGGCTTCCAGAAGCAGGGTCGGCAGCGCGGTCAGATCGGCACGGCCCTTGGCGAGCGGCTGCTTGAGGGTCGTCCGGGGGCAGGCCGGCCTTTCCTGCAGACGATGCTTGGCCAGCAGCAGATCGGTGTCGGCCGCTTCGCCACCATGCACCGGCAGGCTGCGGGCAACATGGCCGGCCGGGCCGAACTGGGCCACGGGGAAGCGGTCGATCTTCACCTCCACCACCGCCTCCTCGGCGGGCTCCAGGTGAACCGCATCCGCATCCGGCAAGGCCACCGCGGTCAGCAGCCTGTCGTCGAGGGGAACGGCGACGAGCTGGCCGTCCTGCCGTTCCACCTGGGCCAGCAGGCTGGGGGTATGGCGTTCGAGGATGCACTGGACCCCGCCCTCCGGCGAGCGGCGACGGCCCCCTTCACGGGTGATCTTGACCAGGACCCGATCACCGTTCCAGGCATGGTTGAGCTGGTGGTCACGGATGTAGATGTCCTCGCCGCCGTCTTCCCTGAGCGCAAAACAGAAACCCTTGCTCGAGCAGCGCAGGCGGGCCGGGATCAGCTCCGGGGTCTGGCAGGCGCGAAGGCCTTCCGCGTCCTCCTCGACCACCCCGAGGCGGAGCAGGGCATCCAGGCCGATGCGCAGTTGCTGCTTGCAGGATTTGGTGGTCAGGCCCAGTGACTTCTCCAGTTTGGCGAGGGCCACCGCATCGGTCGTGGAGAGGTGGTCGAGCAGATCGGCGACCGTGAACTTCATCGGATGGGGAATACGCGGAGGATGGCACTGCCTGTGCAGCGCTGGGGCCAGGGTGGTCCGGAGCGCCAGGGGGGTCGCCGGCCTCGGTGGACAGGGGATGGCCCGGGGAGCGCACGCCGTCACGGCGTACGTCATCCA
This sequence comes from Cyanobium sp. CZS25K, assembly GCA_030373325.1. Classification (GTDB taxonomy): domain Bacteria; phylum Cyanobacteriota; class Cyanobacteriia; order PCC-6307; family Cyanobiaceae; genus Cyanobium. Next base: position 62,868 of record JAUCZB010000006.1, read on the forward strand.
GGGACTCTAAGGAGCGGGGGTGTCGGGGGTCGCCGTGGTGGCCTCAGCGGGGGCTCCAGCAGGGGGTTCCGTGGCCTCGGCCCTGGAACGCAGGATCAGACGGGTGCCGATGATCAGGAAACCGGCGGCGGCGGCCAGCTGCAGTCCATCGGTGGGGATCACGCTGGAGAGGGAGCCACCCGCCGCTGCCCCCACCAGGCTGGCCAGCACCAGGGCGAAGGCACTACCGGCGAAGACGGCCCCGGGTCGGTTGGAGGTGCCGCTGATGCTGACGATGGCCAGCTGGGTCTTGTCGCCGAGCTCCGCCAGGAAGACGGTGGCGAAGGTGGAGGCGAGCAGGGCGAACGGCATGGCGGACGGGCGGCGGTCTCAGGGGTTGAGCAGGTGCAGCGGAGCCAGATGCAGCATCGCCTGGCGGCCCAGCCACAGCCCCAGCGCGACCATCAACACACCGGCCGCCCGCTCGAGCTGGTGGGCGGGCATGACGGTGGAGAGCCAGCGCCCCAGCAGCACCCCCACCAGGCTGGAGCAGATCAGGGCGAGGGAGGCCCCCACGAAAACGATCACCGGACGGCCCGACTGGGCCGACAGCAACAGGGCGGCGAGCTGGGTCTTGTCGCCGAGTTCGGCCAGGAACACCGTGGTGGCGGTGCTCAGAAACACCGCGATCCAGCCGGGCGCGGCCGGGCCAGCGGGCGTCTCCGGCTGGGGAGACGGGGGCGACGGGACCTCGGGGACGCTGCTCATGAAGGGTGACGGATCGTCCGCAGGAATCGGCGCATCACCCGGTGGCGGCCGCCCAGCTCGGCGCGGATCTGTTGCTTGCAGGAGCTGATGGCCAGGGCATCGGGGTCGTCACCGGGAAGGCCGAACAGGGCGACGAGCTGGTCAACGCGGCAGAAGTCGGGCCGCTCGGCGTAGATGCGGCAGCGACGGGAGCCGGTATCGAAGTGGCGGCACCAGCCGTCATCACCCACCATCGAAAAGTAGAGCTGCTGCTGGTCGCGATCGAGGGCCTCGATCGCGTCTCCCCTGAGGGCCGGGTCGAGTCGGCAGCAGGAGCCGCAACCGCCGATGCATTGCCAGTGCTCGGATCGGGGCAAGGGGGCGAATCACGGTGCCCCCATTCACTCACACCTTCCGCCCGGCGCCAGCCATCACAACCGATCACGGGCAGAGCTCAGAGGCGCGGAAGACGGCCGGAGCGGCCCTACACTCCTTGCCGATCGTCCCTTTCGCCTGCTGCCGCACCATGGGTATCGACTTCCATCTCATCTCCAACTTCGGCGCCCTGGCCCTGATCACCCTGGCCGGTCCGGCCGTGATCTTCATCCTCTACTACCGCCGTGGCGCCCTCTGAGGCCTGCGTCACCAGCAGGTCGGCCAGGGCGTGATACACCGGACGACGCTGAATCGCACGGCCGGTGTAGGCCGCGATCACCGAGGCCGCCACCAGGCCGACCATGAGTTGCTGATCGCCGGCCATGCGGATGGCGAAGGCGATCGTCATCACCGGCAGCTGGGTGGCACCGGCCAGCCCGGCGGCCATGCCGAGGGCCAGGCCCAGGTGGGGATCACCCGCCAGGGCCCGCACCACCCCGGCCCCGAACAGGCCCCCCAGGGCGAAGGAGGGGTCGATCAGTCCGCCGGGAACGCCGGAGGAGAGCGCCAGCACCGGGCCCAGCAGACGTGACGCCAGCAGGGCGGCCCAGCTCCAGTCGAGGGTGGTGTCGCCATCCCTGTCGAGGATCAGCCGCATCAGGGCCTCGCCATCGCCACCGCTGGCGCCACCGGTGATCAGGGCCAGCAGGGTGAGTGCCAGCCCCGCGGCCAGGCCCAGACGCAGGGGCTGGCGACGGGCGATCGGCGTGAACAACCCCGTGGCCGCCACCAGCAGCCGGGCGAAGCCACCCCCGAGCAGCCCGCCGCCGAGGCCGATCGGGATCGCCCAGAGCAGCTGCTCGGTCTCCGCCACCGGACTGGCGTTGAGCCCCAGGGCGAACATCGGCTGACCGCCCAGATTGCTGACCACGGCCGCCCCGCTGGCCATCACCAGCGCCGGCCACACCAGGCGTTCCTGGAAGCTGCGGGTGAGTTCCTCGACCACGAAGATCATCCCCATCAGGGGCGTGTTGAAGCCGCCGGCCAGACCGGCCCCGGCCGCCCCGGCCAGCAGATAGCCGCGGCTGGTACGGCGCATCATGCTGGGCCAGCGCCGCAGCAGGATCTGGCCCACGGCGGCGCCCACCTCCACCACGGGACCTTCCCGGCCCAGAGGAAACAGGGCCAGGCTGGCCACCGTCCAGAGCCCCACCCGTTGCGCCGTGGGGCTGACGCTGAGCAGCTTCGTGCCGCGATGGGGATCCTCCAGGCAGAGCATCACCTGGGGAATGCCCGAGCCGGCGCCCCGGCGCCAGGGGCCGTGCTGGAACCAGAGCAGCAGGGGCATCAGGGGGATCGGTGCCAGAACCAGCAGCAGGCCGGCGGCGCTCCAGCCTCCACCGTGGAAGGCCGGCAGGGAGGAGAGGAGTCGATCCTGGAGCCCGTCGACGCGGTTGAGGGGCCAGCAGGCCACACCCACCAGGGCTCCCAGGATCGCCAGCTGGGCAAAGGAACGCAGCACGCCATGGCGATGGTGCAGGAGATTCATCCCGCCATCCCCAGCGCCATGGCCGCGTCCCGCAGCAGCCCCTGCACGTAGGGATGGGGTGGATCCACTACCGCCCCTGGGGCCTCGGAGTCCGGGTGGAGGCCGGACCGCAGCTCCTCCCCGGCGGCGTTGCGGATCACCAGGGTGTCCCCTTCGCGCCGGCACCAGTAGGTGCGATCCCGTCGCTGCAGGACAACCCCGTCGCCACCGCTGCAGCGGATCGCCTCCAGCTCCAGCTGGAACCGTTCCACGCCCTGCCAGTCATCGCGGCGCAGCCGATAGGCCACGTCCACCGGGCCCGTCCACTGGCTGGGCCCCTGCCAGCGCCAGGCGATCGCCCGCAGCTTCGCCTCCCCCTGGGCCAGCTGCAACTGCAGATGGCCGCCGCGCAGGAGTTTCTGCTCCACCACCTGGCAGCGGCTGCTCCAGAACAGGGGGGTGGGATGACCGATGCCGAAGGGAGCCAGCCGTTGCAGCTGGCGCCAGAACTCCCGGTCGATGCGCTCCAGCCGCAGCAGGGCCTCGGGCTCCACCGTCCGGCCGTCACCTGCCGCTTGCAGCCAGCGGCCGGCGAGGGCGTCCAGCCGCTCCTGCAGAGCACTGACGTTCTCGGCCCGCACCGTGAAGCCGCCGGCAGCCGGGTGGCCGCCGTGGCGCTCCAGCAGCTCCGTACAGGCCGTCAGGGCCGCATCCACGGCGAAACCCTTCGGAGCCCGCACGGACGCCCGCAGGCGGCCGCCCCCCTCACCCGCCAGCAGGGCCACCGGACGGCCGAAACGCTCCACCAGCCGGGACGCGACGATGCCGATCACGCCATGGTGCCAGTGGCCCTGGGCCAGGAGCAGGAAGGCGGGACGCTGGGGGCCGTCGGCCTCCAGCAGGGCCAGGGCTTCGGCCTCGATCGCACTGCAGAGTTCGCGCCGCTGACGGTTGAGGGCTTCGCAGGAGCGGGCCAGTTCCAGGGCCCGCTCGGGATCCTCGGTGGTGAGCAGGTCCACCACCAGCTGCGGGTCCCCCAGGCGGCCGACGGCATTGATGCGTGGGGCCAGCTGGAAGCCCACCGCCTCGGCGTCAACGCGGTGCTTCTCCAGGCCCGCCAGCTGCTGCAGCGCCTGGAGGCCGGGCAGGGGGCTGCGGCCCAGCTGGGGCAGGCCATCGAGCAGCCAGCGGCGATTCACCCCTTCCAAGGGGGCCATGTCGGCGATGGTGCCGATGCAGAAGAGGTTGAGGGCGATCTCGAGCCCGTGACGGTGCCGCAGGCGCCGGCAGAGGGCTGTGGCCAGGACGTGGGCCAGCCCCACACCGGCCAGCCCGCGGTAGGGGGAGCCTTCAGGGGTGACGGCCGGGTGAAGCAGGGCCAGGTGGGGCGGCAGCTCCAGCGGCAGCGTGTGGTGATCGGTGAGAATCACCTCCACCTCCAGGGCAGCGGCCCGGTCGAGGGCCTCGGCAGCGGCCACACCGTTGTCCACGGTGATGAGCAGCCGCACCCCCTCGCCCGCCAGCCGCTCCACCATGGCGGCGTTGAGCCCGTAGCCGTCGTCCATGCGGCTGGGGATGGCGGCCTGTGGCCGGGCGCCGAGCCGCTGCAGCACCCCCACCAGCAGGGCGGTGCTGGTCATGCCATCGGCGTCGTAGTCACCGCAGATGGCGACCGTCTCTCCCGTCTGGCAGCAGCGCACCAACCGCTCGACCGCTACCGCAAGACCGGGGAAATGGGCGTCGGGATCGGGGGCGGCAACCGGATCGAGCAGCCGGCAGACCGCCTCCGCCGTCCCATGGCCGCGGCGCCGCAGGATCGCCAGCAGTTCTTCGGGCAGGCCGCCGGGCCGGTCGACGTCCGGAGCCTCGGCGGCGGCGGCCGGGCCATCGCCGCCGAGCGGAGAGGGCAGCAACCAGCGGCGCTCGTCGACGGCAGAGAGCAACGATCGGCAGGCGGGGCCCCCGCATTGTGGGAGGCGAGGCCTCGCGGCGCACCCCTTTAGCCTGACGCGTCTAACAACTTTGACGCCCGATGGCCCCGCCCCTGTCGGCCCTGCTCTGGGATGTGGACGGCACCCTGGCCGAAACAGAGTTCGAGGGCCACAGGGTGGCGTTCAACCGCAGCTTTGAGGCCGCCGCACTCCCCTGGCGATGGGACCGGCCCACCTATGCCCGGTGGCTGGCCGTGAGCGGCGGCCACGAGAGGATCACCGCCTACCTGCGGGAGGTGGAGGGTCGCACGCCAGAACGCTCCCGGGTGGAGGAGCTTCAAAGCCGCAAGCAGGCCAGCTACGCCGATCTGCTGCGAGAGGGCGGCCTCGCCCTGCGGCCCGGGGTGGGCCGTCTGGTGGCGGCCGCGGCGGCGGCTGGCCTGCGGCAGGGGATCGTCACCACCAGCAGCCGCAGCGCCGTACAGGCCCTGCTGGAAGGGGCTCCGGCCGGTGTGGCCCGAGCCTTCGACTTCTGGATCTGCGGTGAGGACGTGTCCCACAAGAAACCCGATCCCGAGGCCTACCGGCTGGCGTTGCAGCATCTGGGCAGCGACGGCCAGGGCGTCCTGGTGCTGGAGGACTCCCCGGCCGGTCTGGCGGCGGCCAGCGGCGCAAGGCTGGCGTGCCTGGTCTGCCTCAGCGCGGCGATGCGGCAGGAACCGGCCACCCGCTTCAGCGCCGCCCGGGCCGTGATCGAGAACCTGGAGGAAGAAGAGAGGCCCATCGTCGTGCACCGGGGGCCTGCTTGCCCCGGGCGCCAGGTGACGCTGTCGTGGCTGCAGCGCCTGCTCGATCCGCCATGACCCGCCTGCCTGTGCAGCGCACCCGTTTCCAGGGACTGATCAGCCAACTGGGGGGAAGCGTGATCGGCGTGCTGCGGCGCAGCTGGCGGGCCGGCAGCCTGGCCTCCCTGGCGTTGCTGATCGGCTTCTTCGCCGGTCAGAACCTCACCAGCCTGCTGCTCTTTGCCGCCCCGGGAGGCCGGCCGATTGTGGTGCTCGGCGTGCTGCTGCTGATGGAGGTGCTGGTAAGGCTGCGCAGCCGCCTGGTGGGCGCGGAACCTTCCCTGGCCTGGGTGATCGTCGACAACCTCCGCATCGGCGCCACCTACTCGATCGTGCTGGAGGCCTTCAAACTTGGCACCTGAGCCCATGGGGGACGCCTGGGAGCAGCGGCTGGAGCAGGCCGGCGACCTCGGCCCGCTGCAGCCCGGCCTGCTGCGGCATCTGGCCCTGCCGATGCTGCGGCGGCTGGAGGGCAGCCTGCACAGCGGGTCGGCGGCACGACGACGTCCCCTGCTGGCCCTGAATGGACCGGTGGGCGCCGGCAAGACGAGCCTCGGCCGCGCCCTGGAGCGACTCGCCGGCCTCGGCGGCCTGCGGCTCACGGTGGTCTCGATCGACGATCTCTACCTCCCGGCCGAAGAACGACGTCGGCGGCTGGCGGGCAATCCCTTCGGCGTCAGCCGGGTGCCCCCCGGCAGCCACGATCTGCCCCTGCTGATGGCGGCGCTGGCCACCTGGCGAGCCGGAGGGCCGCTGCTGCTGCCCTGGTTCGACAAGACCCTGGCCGCAGGGGAAGGGGATCGGGCCGGCTGGCGCGAGCGGGGCGCCGAGGCGATCATCATCGAGGGCTGGCTGATGGGCTGTCGGGCCCTCGGCCCTGTGGCCCTGGGCCAGCGGATCGAGAACGGTGCCGGGCTCGAGCCTCTGACGGCGCAGGAACGGATCTGGCTGCCCTGCTGGGACAACCATCTGGCGGCCTACGAAGAACTGTGGCGTACCTGTGACGGCCTCTGGCTGCTGCGTCCGGAACGCTGGAGCCTGCCGCGCCGCTGGCGGTTTCAGGCGGAGGCCCGCCAGCGTCGCTCCGGAGGGGGCTGGTTGGGGGCCGACCAACTGGACGACTTGGTGCGAGCCACCCTCCACTCCCTGCCACCGCCGCTCTACCAGGACCCCCTGCTGGAGCCGGACCCAGACCGGCGACAGATCCCTCCGCTGGAAGGGGGAGTGATTCTGGATGGCAGGAGGCGCGCACGCCCCCTGGCGAATCAGCTCTCTTCGCCGGCCTCAGCGTCGTCGGCGATCGGATAGACGAAGCCCTGGGCACGCCCGCTCAGGACGGCCTTGCCCAGCGACATGGCCTTCTGGGCCGCCACGCCGGCCTTGGCCTTCCAGTGGGCGTGGCGCTGGTTGCGCTTGCCCTTGGAGGTTTTCTTCTTGGGAACGGCCATCCCGCACTCTCACTGCCAAACGATGATCCTGCGCCGCCGACTCGCCTTTCGTCAAATCGCTACAGTTCATTCCTGAAAAGCACTCCTGAAAAGGACGCCAGGCCTGTGAGCAGCAGTTCTTCTCCGGAGCCGGCCAAGACCTCCGCCACCCAGACCGCTCCAGGCGCCGAGGCCGGTCCCGCCAAACCGATCCCGGCAAAACCGGCCCCCGAGGTCCGGCCAGGCTTCACTCTGGGAGCTCAGCAGTCCGCTGCACCCTCCTACAGTCAGCTGCTTCAGGACATCAAAGCCGGCCGGGTCAAGAACCTTGAGCTCTCGCCCGCCCAGCGGGTGGTGACCGCCACCTTCCAGGACGGCCGCATCCGCCAGGTGGCTGTCTTCAGCGACAGCCAGCAGCTGCTGCGTACGGCCCAGCAGGCCAGCGTGCCTCTGGCGGTGAGGGATGAACAGCGCGATGACGCCATGTCCGGTCTGGTGACCAACGGCCTGCTGGTGGCGCTGCTGATCGCAGGGCTGGTTCTGCTGGTGCGGCGTTCCGCCCAGGTGGCCAACAAGGCGATGGGATTCGGCCGCAGCCAGCCGCGGCTCCAGGAGGAAGGGGCCATCACGGTGCGTTTCGAGGACGTGGCGGGCATCGCCGAGGCCAAGGAGGAGCTGCAGGAGGTGGTCACCTTCCTCAAGACCCCCGAGCGGTTCACCTCGATCGGCGCCCGCATCCCCAAGGGCGTGCTGCTGGTGGGCCCCCCCGGCACCGGCAAGACCCTGCTGGCGCGCGCCATCGCCGGCGAGGCCGGTGTGCCCTTCTTCTCGATGGCCGCCACTGAGTTCGTGGAAATGTTCGTGGGGGTGGGCGCCAGCCGGGTCAGGGATCTGTTCCGCCAGGCCAAGGCCAAGGCTCCCTGCATCATCTTCATCGACGAGATCGATGCGGTGGGACGCCAGCGGGGCGCAGGCATCGGAGGCGGCAACGACGAGCGGGAGCAGACCCTCAACCAGCTGCTGACGGAGATGGATGGTTTCGAGGACAACTCGGGCGTGATCCTGCTGGCCGCCACCAACCGGCTCGATGTGCTGGACACGGCCCTGCTGCGCCCTGGCCGCTTCGATCGCCGCATCAGCGTCGATCTGCCCGATCGCGCCGGGCGTGAGGAGATCCTCTCGGTCCACGCCCGCACCAGGCCCCTGGCCGAAGAGGTGTCAATGGCCGACTGGGCCCGCCGCACACCCGGTTTCTCCGGTGCCGACCTGGCCAACCTGCTCAACGAGGCGGCCATCCTCACGGCCCGGCGCCAGAAGAGCCAGGTGGATGACCAGGCCATCGGTGATGCCCTCGAACGCATCACCATGGGGCTGACCGCCGCCCCGCTCCAGGACAGCGCCAAGAAGCGGCTGATCGCTTACCACGAGATTGGCCACGCCCTGCTCACCACCCTGGTTCCCCACGCCGACAGGCTCGACAAGGTGACGTTGTTGCCGAGGGCCGGCGGCGTGGGTGGTTTCGCCCGCACCATGCCCGATGAGGACATCCTCGATTCCGGTCTGATCAGCAGGGCCTACCTGCGGGCCAGGCTGGTGGTGGCCCTGGGGGGACGGGCCGCCGAGATGGTGGTGTTCGGTGCCAGCGAAGTGACCCAGGGTGCCAGCAGCGATCTGCAGCTGGTGCGCCGCATCTGCCGCGACATGGTGCTGCGTTACGGCTTCTCCAGCCTCGGGCCCCTCGCCCTCGAGGAAGAGGGGGAGGAGGTGTTTCTCGGCCGCGACTGGATCCGCTCCAGCCCCCACACCTCGGTGCGCACGGGCAACCGCATCGACGAGCAGGTGCGCCAGCTGGCCTTTGAGGCCCTGCAGCAGGCCATTGAGGTGCTCACGCCCCGCCGGGAACTCCTCGATGAGCTGGTCAACCAGCTGATTGAGATGGAAACCATCGACGGTGACAGCTTCCGCAGCCTGGTGGAGGCCTACGAGGCCGGTGCCGGCTCAGCCCACCCCGCCCAGGCCGGAGGCAAAGCGGATATCGAGGCTGCGCAGGTGGGTGTGTAGGCCGGCATCCTGAATCGGCAGCAACCTTGCCATGCGGCCACTGTGGTTCACGTGGGCATGCCAGTGGCCGGGCGGGGTGATGAAGGCCCCCCCCGGCTCCCAGTCGATGCGGGTGGGGTTGGCGATGGCGCCATCGGCACCCAGCTCGGTGCCCACCAGGCTGTAACAGCCGGGGTCGCAGTCGATGATCAGGTCGAGGGCGACGGACTGGTGCCGGTGGGGTGGTTGAACGGCGCCGTCGGGCACCACCCCGAGCATGGCCCACAGGGTATGGGTGACGGTGCGGGTGGCGGGCAGATCGGCGTGGGCCAGGAGGATGCTCAGCCGGTTGGAGCGGGCGGCGCTGGGGTCGGCCAGCAGGCGCTGCAGGGCCTCCTCCTGGCGGGCGGCCGGATAGTGGACCGCACGGAAGCGGGGGCTGGCGGGCAACACCCCCAGGTAGCGCAGCAGGGGGGCGTCATGCACCCAGTAGAGAATGCTCTCCTCGCTGGCGTGCAGAAGCGGGTCGGCGCCGGCGGGCAGCACGAACAGATCGCCCCGGGCCCAGCTCAGGGCGAGGGGCTCGCCGAGCGTGTCGGCTGGACGCTCCAGCTGGCCGGTGCCACGGAGCACATAGAACAGGGAGCTGGTGGCGGCGGCCGCCGCTTTGAGCCCCTCGCCGGGCAGCAGCCTCAGGAAGTGGGCAGCCAGGCCAGGGCTGGTGGCAGGGCCCTCACAACCCAGGACCGCACTGAGATCCAGGGGCAACACCGCCGTGGGACCCCGGCCATGAAGCTCAGCACCCCAGCGGTGGTAGCGGATCGGTTCGGTCAGTCCGGGGCGTACCGGATTGGCCGCCTGGCGGTAGTCGAAGTAGCGGCCTGGCGACTGCCAGTCGTGGGCTGTGCCGGCGGCCCCTGCAGGAACCGTGGGGCTGGCGGCCTGGATCGGTTCCATGGGAGAGGTGGTTATGGGTGGGAAAGCCTATGGAATTTGCGACGCCATCGGCGTCTTCCTGCCGAACCGGGCCGCTCCTCTGGGATCCGGGCTCAGCCTCCGGCGACCGCCGGCACGATGCTCACCTCGTCACCGTCGCTGAGAACGGTGGCCTGGTTGTCGAGGAAGCGGATGTCCTCGCTGTTCACATAGAGATTGAGGAAGCGACGCAGCTTGCCGTTCTCATCGCAGAGGCGGGCCTGGATGCCGGGGTAGCGGCCTTCGAGGGCCTGGAGCAGGGCATCGATACTGGAGGCCTCAAGGCTGACGCTGGCCTCGTCGTTGGTGAATTTCTGCAGGGGGGTAGGGATCAGAACCTGGATGGCCATGGAGAACGTCGGTGGAGCGAGGGAGGGACGGGGGGAATTCAGGCCTTGGCGGCCGTGCTGGCGTGGGAGGCCTGGGCCTTCTCCCAGGCGGCATTGAAACTGGCCAGCTGGGGCTCGATCGTGAAGGGGGCGCCGATGGAGGAGGCGATCGCTTCGGTGGTCTTGAGGCCGTTGCCGGTGATGTAGGCGACGGTGGTTTCGGAGGGGTCGATCTTTCCCTGTTCCACCAGTTTCTTGAGCACGGCGATGGTGGTGCCTCCGGCGGTTTCGGTGAACACCCCCTCCATCTCGGCCAGCAGCTTGATGCCGTCGATGATCTCCTCGTCGCTGACCGCGGCGATGCTGCCGCCGGTGCGGTTGGCGATATCGATGGCGTAGGGACCGTCGGCGGGGTTGCCGATGGCGATCGACTTGGCGATGGTGTTGGGCTTCACCGGGGTGATGAAGTCGCGGCCGGCGGCGAAGGCCTGGGCAATGGGGGAGCAGCCTTCAGCCTGGGCGCCACTGAAGCGCACCGGCTTCTCCTCGACGAGGCCCACCTTGATGAACTCGTCGAAGCCCTTGCGGATCTTGGTGAACAGGGAGCCGGAGGCCAGGGGCGCCACGATGTGGTCGGGAAGCTGCCAACCGAGCTGCTCGATCACTTCGTAGCCGAGGGTCTTGGAGCCCTCGGAGTAGTAAGGGCGCAGGTTGATGTTGACGAAGCCCCAGCCGTAGGTGTTGGCCACCTCGGAGCAGAGCCGGTTGACCTGGTCGTAGTTGCCCTTCACCGCCATCAGGGTGGGGTTGTAGACGAGGGTGCCCAGCACCTTGCCCAGTTCGAGATCGCTGGGGATGAACACGCAGCACTCCAAACCGGCGTGGGCGGCGATCGCGGCGGTGGAATTGGCGAGGTTGCCGGTGGATGCGCAGCTGACGGTGGTGAAGCCCAGCTCGCGGGCCCGGGTGAGGGCCACCGACACGACCCGGTCCTTGAAGGACAGGGTCGGCATGTTGACGCCGTCGTTCTTGATGTAGAGAGAAGAAAGGCCGAGACGCCTGGCGAGACGGTCCGCCTTGAGCAGAGGGGTGAAGCCGGTACCGACATCGATCGGTTCGCCCTCGACGGGAAGGAACTCCCGGTAGCGCCAGATCGAGGTGGGGCCGGCCTCGATGGTGGCGCGGCTCACCCGGCTGCGGATGGCGTCGTAGTCGTAGACCACCTCGAGCGGGCCGAAGCAGACGTCTTCGCAGACGTGACGCGCCCCGGCCTCATAGGGATGACCGCATTCCTTGCAGCGCAGGCCTGTGAAGGTGGAGCGGGAAAGGGTGGCGGTCAAGGAGGGCCCGATCACTGGGAGAAAAGCTAACAGCGGCGACCGAAACCCGCCTGTAAAGCCGACCTCCTGAGTCGGATATGGAAGGCCCTGTCCCGCTGCGGGCGTCGCGGCGGGGGATGGGTGTGCTGGGGGACGGCCCCTTGTCGGCCGCAGGGTTCTGCCTACGCTCCGCTTGTGCCAGTCCCTTCCCCCCTGCCATCCCGTCTGGGGCCACGCCTGGCCGCCGGCCTGGCCATCGCCTTCGGGCTGCTGCTGGCCTTCTGGGCGGCGGCGCGCCTGGGCATCGAATGGCTCTGGTTCGCCCAGTTCGACTTCCAGGCAATCCTGGTGCGGCGCTGGATGCTGCAGATCTCGGCCTTCGTTCTGGTCTTCGGCCTGGGCCTGGCGCTGCAGCTGGCCCAGCTGCAGCGCTGCTGGCGTCTGCGGGAGCAGGGGGCCGAGGCGCCAAGGCCGAGCGAGCCCCTGCTGCGGCTGGGAAACGGCGCCCTGGTGACGATGCTGGTCGGTCTCGTGCTGCTGCTGGCGGGGGGCCTGACCTACCTGATGGTGCAGGCCCGGGGGCTGATCGCGAATCCCTTCAGTGGCGACGTGATCACCGGCTTCTTCGTGCTCCGGGATCTCCCGCCCCTGCTGGTGGCGGGCCTGGCGGGCGGTCTGCTGCTGCCGCTGCTTTTCTGGCCCCTCAACACCCTGCGGGTCACCCTGGCGGCCGCCCTGGCGGGTTCGGCCACGGCGGTGGCGCGGGGGTGGAGCCTCTGGCTTCCGGCCCTGCTGGCCACACCCTTCGGCGAAGGGGATCCCCTCACCGGTTTCGATCTGTCGTTCACGGTGCTGCGGCTGCCGGCCCTGCGCCTGCTGCTGAGCGTCCTGCTCGCCCAGGGGGTGGTGGGTCTGGCGGCGTGCCTGCTGCTCACCATCGGCAAGGGGCGCAGCCTGTCGGATCTGCGTTTCGATGGGCTCAGCAAGGCCCAGCAAAGGGTGCTGCAGCCCCAGGTGGCGGCCCTGGCCGTCGTGATGGCCCTCAGCAATGCCCTGGCGCCCTTCGATCTGATGGTTGAGGGCAGCGGTGTGGCCTCGGGGGCGGGCTACGTGGATCTGCACGTGCGCCTGCCGCTCCGGCTCCTGTTCGCGGTGCTGCTGCTGCTGACGGCCATCGCCCTGCTGGTGCCGCTGCCCCGGGGCTGGGTGCGGCGCGGCGCCCTGCTGCCCCTGGCCGGCACGGCCCTGCTGGTGCCCATCAGTGAGTGGGTGCTCGCACCCCTGGCCCAGCGCTTCTGGGTCCAGCCAAGGGAGCTGGTGGTGGAGGCCCCCTACCTGGAGCGCAGCATCAAGGCCACCCGCCGCGCCTTCGGCCTGGAGCACGTGCGCAACCTGCGGCTCGAACCGCGCCAGATGCTCACGGCAGAGGATCTGGCCAAGGCCCCCGGCACCCTCGACAACATCCGCCTCTGGGACAGCCAGCCCCTGCTGGCCGCGAACCGGCAGCTGCAGCAGTTGCGGCTCTTTTACTACTTTCCCTCGGCGGATGTGGATCGCTATCCGCTCCAGGGCAAGACGGCCCGCGATGGCTCCCAGCAGGTGCTGATCTCGGCCCGGGAGCTGGACAGCAGCGCCCTCCCCCCGGGCTCACGCACCTGGCTGAACCGCCATCTGGTGTTCACGAACGGGCATGGCTTCACCGTCTCGCCGGTGAATGCCTTCGGCACCGACGGCCTGCCCCTGTTCTTCGTCAAGGACCTGGGCAGCAGCGGCCGGGTGCAGGGCATTCCCGAGCTGGGCATCACCGACCAGGAGGCCCGGGCCGCCCTTCCGGTGGGCAGTCCCAGTCTCTACTTCGCCTCCGGACCCTCTCCCTACGCCATCGCCCCCACCAAGGTGAAGGAGTTCGCCTATCCGGAGGGGGAACTGAACGTCTATACGCACTACAACGGCACCCGGGGCATCTCCCTGGCCCATCCCCTGCAGCGGCTCAGTGCTGCGATCTACCTGCTCGAACCGCGGATGCTGTTCACAGGCTCCTTCACCGACCGGTCGCTGCTGCTGCTGCGGCGGCAGGTGAACCAACGCCTGACGGCCCTGGCACCGTTCCTGCGGTTCGAAAGCCAGCCCTACCTGGTCACCGCCCGGGTGGCCGGCACGGAGGGTTACCGGCCGGAGCAATACCAGTACTGGCTGCTGGACGGCTTCACCACCAGCCGCTCCTACCCCTACAGCGATCCCAATCCGGCGGGCCTGCGCTACTTCCGCAACCCGGTGAAGGCGGTGGTGGATGCCCACGACGGCCGGCTCTGGCTGTACGTGAACGACGCCCGCGATCCGGTGCTTCGCACCTGGGTGCGGGCCTTCCCGGAACTGTTCCGGCCGCTTTCGGCCATGCCTCGAGCCCTGCTCGCCCACATCCGGGTGCCCAAGAGCCAGTTCGACATCCAGGCGGAGCGGCTGCTGCGCTACCACGTCACCGACGTGCGCACCTTCTACAACGGCGACGACGTCTGGTCGGTGCCCGAAGAGATCTACGGCGAGAACAACGTGCCGGTGTCGCCGTATCACCTCACCCTGCAGCTGCCCGGCCAGCAACGCTCCGAGTTCGTGCTGCTGCTGCCCTTCACCCCCCTGCGGCGCTCCAACCTGGTGGGCTGGCTGGCGGCCCGCAACGATCCGCCCCACTACGGCGAACTGATGCTGGTGCGCTTCCCCCAGCAGCGGCTGCTGCTCGGCCCCCAGCAGATCAGCGCCCTGATCGACCAGGACCCGACGATCAGCTTCCAGTTCGGTCTCTGGAACCGGCTGGGTTCCCGGCTGTTCCGCGGCAACCTGCTCGTGTTGCCGGTGGGCGAGGGATTGCTCTACGTGGAGCCGATCTATCTGCAGTCGAAGAGCAACGACCTGCCCACCCTGGTGCGGGTGGTGGTCACGGATGGCCAACGCTTCGTGATGGAACGCAGCCTCCGCCGGGCCCTGGAGCGGCTGGTGGACGAGGACCCCAAGGGGAAGGAGCAAGCCGCGGGCCGTCCGCCCCTGCCCCTGCCGGCAGGGACGCCGGTGCCCCTGGCGTTGCCGTGAGGGCCATGAAAAAGGGGGCCCAGGGGCCCCCGAAGGTTGGCAAGAGGGACGCCGATCAGGCGGCCACGGCGGTCTTGGGATCCAAGGCGCCCTTGGCGTAGAGGGCGGCATAGTAGTTGATGTCGCGCTGCTTGATCTTGCTGGCGTTGCCGGCGCACCAGAACTGCTGGTAACGATCCAGGCAGACCTTCTTCATGTAGGCCCGGGCGGGCTTGTTGAAGTGGCGGGGATCGAAGTTGGCGGGATCCTTGGCGGCGGCTTCCCGCACGGCCGCGGTGAAGGCGAGGCGGTTGTCGGTGTCGATGTTCACCTTGCGCACGCCGTTGCGGATGCCTTCCTGGATTTCTTCGACGGGAACGCCGTAGGTCTCGGGGATGGCACCGCCGTACTTGTTGATCATGTCCAGCCATTCCTGGGGCACGGAGCTGGAGCCATGCATCACCAGGTGGGTGTTGGGGATGGCCTTGTGGATCTCGGCAATCCGGGAGATGGCCAGCACCTCACCGGTGGGCTTGCGGGTGAACTTGTAGGCGCCGTGGCTGGTGCCAATCGCGATGGCCAGGGCATCCACCTTGGTCTTGGCGACGAAATCAGCCGCCTCGGCGGGATCAGTGAGCAGTTGGGAGTGGTCGAGGGAGCCTTCGAAACCGTGGCCGTCCTCGGCTTCACCCTTGCCGGTTTCCAGGGAACCCAGGCAGCCCAGTTCGCCTTCCACACTCACGCCGATGGCGTGGGCCACGTCGACCACTTCCTTGGTGACGGCCACGTTGTACTCGTAGCTGGCGGGGGTCTTGGCGTCAGCCTCGAGCGAGCCGTCCATCATCACCGAGGTGAAGCCGTTGGCGGCGGCGCCATAGCAGGTGGCGGGGCTGTTGCCGTGGTCCTGGTGCATCACCACCGGGATGTCGGGATAGGTTTCGACCGCGGCCAGGATCAGATGGCGCAGGAAGCTTTCGCCGGCGTACTGACGGGCGCCGCGGGAGGCCTGCAGGATCACCGGGCTGTCGGTTTCGTAGGCAGCCTCCATGATCGACTGCACCTGCTCCAGGTTGTTGACGTTGAAGGCAGGAATGCCGTAGCCGTTTTCTGCGGCGTGATCCAGCAGCAGCCGAAGCGGTACGAGCGCCATGGGAAATCTCGCGGTATTGGGGTGGGTACGGTTACGGAGAACCGTGATCGAAGGACGGCTGGCGGGATCGTCCCGCCGGGTCTGCCGGGCAGTCTAGGGGATGCCCCCCAGGGTTCCGGCTCCCGAGCGGGCCCAGTCGCAGCAACGCTGGCTGGCCACCGCTTCGGCGAGACCGGGCAGCATCGGCCGGCGCTCCCGCACCGCCTGGGCCCACCAGCCCAGCAGCCGCCGCACCGGAGCAATGCGGCCGTCCTCCCAGGTGCGGCCGTAGGCCAGGGACGGATCGGCCGGGACAGGCCGCAGGGCCTCCCCGGGCCGGGCCATCCACAACTGCATCCCGTGCACGTAGTCCGCCTGGTTGCTGGAGCCCAGCACCAGGGTGGCCTCGCTGCCGTAGAGCTCGATCCAGTAGCCCCGTCCGGCCCGCGCCACCGAGGAGAGGGTGAGCTGGGCGGGCACCGGGCGGCCGCGCCGGTCCTCGAGGTCGAGCTGGATCAGGGCGCTGTCCTCGGCATCCACCACGCCCATGGCGCCGGAGCCGGGGATGGGGCGCTCGCCGATGGCGGTGCTGAGGCGGGCGGTGAGCCCCCGGCTGGGGCCGATCAGCCAGTGGAGGGTGTCGAAGGCGTGGGTGCCCAGGGCGCCGAGCACGCCGCCGCCGGCCGCCGCCTGGGAGTACCAGCTCCAGGGACGGCTGGGGTCGGCGCGGCTGCTCATCAGCCAGTCGAACTTCACCAGCCAGGGATCCCCAAGCACCCCCTGCTCCAGCAGGGCCGCCAGCTGCTGCACATGGGGCACGGCCCGGTACTCGAAATCCACCGCCACCCCCAGGCCCCGTTCGATGGCGAGGCGCTGGAGATCCTCCACCTGGCCGGCATCGAGGGCCACCGGCTTCTCCAGCAGCAGGTGCTTGCCGGCCTCCAGGGCCGCCCGGGCCAGGGCGTGGCGCGGCTCGGGCGGGGTGGCGATCACCACCGCCTCCACGCTGGGGTCGGCCAGGAGAGCCTCGAAGTCATCGAAGCCGGGCAGCTCCGCCGCCACTCCGGCGGCCGCAACCCGCTCGGGACGGGGGTGCCAGAGGGCCACAGGTTCGGTGCCAGGGCAGTCCCGCAGGGCCGGCAGGATCACCTTCTCACCGAAGCCGAGGCCGGCGACGGCCACCCGCAGGGGAGCGTCAGCCCGTCGCATCGGTGCTCCGGGGGGACGGTACGGGGTGGCGGGCAGCCTCACAGGCGGCGTGCAGCACCCGGATCGTGAGGTTGTCGCCGGCAGCGGCCTGCCAGGTGGCGCCCCAGCGGGGCAGGCCATTGATGGCTGTGTCGCGGTACAGCTCCTCGTCGCAGTCGAGCTGCATCACGTAAAGCTGCCCAACGGGGGGGCGAGCGTCTTGGGCCGCATCGTCGGCGGCGGCGGGCTGGAAGCGGCTGAGCACCGAGAGGCGACCCTCCCGATCGAAGCGCAGGCTGCCCGCATCCCACCACTGGCGACCTTCGGCACTGGCCGGCACCTCCTGCCAGTCGACCGGGCCGGCCAAGGCGGCGGCAGGGCCCGCCAGCCAGCAGCCCAGCATCAGCAGAAGCGCGAGCATCCGGCCCGCATGCAACCCGCCGATCGGCCGGGGGGACCGGTCGCCCCTCATGGCGCCACGGACAGGGACGGCCGCAGACTACCATGCAGACGCAGCAGGATGGCCAGGGTGCCGCGCATCTGGGGCCTGGGAACGATCGTGTCAACGAAGCCGTGGTCCTGCAGGTACTCGGCGGTCTGGAAGCCTTCGGGCAGCTTTTCGCCCAGGGTCTGCTCAATCACCCGTCGGCCCGCGAAAGCGATCATCGCCTTGGGCTCCGCCAGGATCAGATCCCCCAGCATGGCGAAGCTGGCGGTCACCCCACCGGTGGTGGGATGGGTGAGCAGGGGCAGATAGAGGAGTTCGGCACTGCGGTGGCGCTGCAGGGCACCGGACACCTTGGCCATCTGCATCAGGCTGAGCATCCCCTCCTGCATGCGGGCACCGCCGGAGGCGCAGACGATCAGCAGCGGGTAGCGGCGGGCAGTGGCCAGTTCGACGAGCCGGGTGAGCTTCTCGCCCACCACCGAGCCCATCGAGCCGCCCATGAAGCGGAAATCCATCACCCCCAGGGCCAGGGGCATGCCCTCCAGGCGGCAGAGGCCGGTGACCACCGCATCCCGCAGGCCCGTGGCCCGCTGGCTGTCCCGCAGCCGGTCGGCATAGCTGCGGCGGTCCTTGAAGGCGAGGGGGTCGGTGGGGGCGAGGTCGGCATCGATGGGCTCGAAGCTGCCCTCATCGGCGATCAGGCGGATGCGCTCGCTGCTGTCGATGCGGTGGTGGTGGCCACAGCCCTTGCAAACGCTGGCATTGGCCACCAGATCCTTGCGATACACCACCAGGCCGCACTCGGCGCACTTGCTCCAGAGGCCATCCCCCTCGTCGGCTTCAGGCCCCTTGCTGGCCCGCACGGCGGGAGCGTTCTTGCGGCGATCGGCGAACCAGTCGAACAGGGACATGGGGCGTCGGAAGCAACGGGGAACAGGGACCAACCGCCATTAAAGACCCAGGCCCCACAGCCTCAACCAGGGCCCATGGCCACTGATCCAGACCGCCAGGGCAGCGGCGGCGAGGAAGGGGCCGAAGGGGAAGGGCTGCTGACGGCCGAGCCGGCCGGTGAGGCGGGCGACGCCACCGATGAGGGCACCACCGAGGACGGAGAGGCTGACGGCCAGGGCCAGGCCCACCGGTCCGAGCCAGGCCCCCATCAGGGCCGCCAGCTTGGCGTCCCCCAGCCCCAGGGCCGGCCGGCCCATCGCCTTCTCGGCCAGGGAGCTGAGCCCCTCGAAAGCCAGCAGACCGCCCGCCACGGCCAGCAGGTGGGAGAAGAGCAGTTCCCTGCCCACCGCCGCCCCCTGGTGGAAGCCAAGGCCCGCGGTGACCGCCAGACCGAGCACAACTCCCCAGCGGCAGAGCGGTTCCGGCAGCCACAGACTGTCCAGGTCGATCAGGGCCAGGGGCAGCAGCCAGCTGGCCAGCAGCCAGCCGGCCCCCAGCAGCAGCCAGGGACTGGGATCGGGGCCCATCCCAGCGGGCCGGGCAAAGAGCATGGCCACCCAGAGTCCGGCGGTGAGCAGCTCCACCAGGGGGTAACGGACGGCGATGGCGGCGTGGCAGTGGCGGCAGCGACCGCGCAGCAGGAGCCAACTCAGCAGCGGCAGATTCTCGAACCAGGCCAGGGAGGCGCCACAGCGGGGGCAATGGCTGCCGGGGAAGACCAGCGACTCCTCCCGCGGCAACCGCCACACCACCACGTTCAGGAAGCTGCCGATGCAGGCGCCGGCCAGGGCCACGAAGGGGGCCAGCAACGGCAGCAAATCCGTTGGGTAGAGAAAGGCGGCGGTGCTCATGGCAGCGGGCGAGTGGCTCCCCCCCGGGCATTGCGGCCCCGGGCCGACCTGGGCCGCAGCAGCTCCATCGGCACAAACTGCTCCTCCGGCAACAGAATCGGGGCCTCGAACACCACCCGGCCCTGGGGACCGGCGCCGAGAAGTACCACTCCCATCGGCTCGGGGGCCGTGGGACACGACTCCAGAAAACGGAAGTAGACCCGCCGTGACTGGCGGAGCAACTCAGCGCTGTTGATGCGATCGAGACGCAGCGAACCCTGGGACGGAGATCCCGAGGACTCGCCACCACGGATCCGGAACGAGGGGCTGCCGGATCCGGACGGGTTGATGGTGGGGGGCTGGGCGGTGATGGGATTCACCGATTCCTTTCGGGGGATCTTAGGGCCGAAAGGAAGATCAAGAGACTGATCTTCAGCTGAGTTTCTTCTGCTCCTCGATCATCTTGTGGATGATCGGAGTGAGGATGATCTCCATCGCGAAGCCCATCTTGCCGCCGTTCACCACGATGCTGGTGGGGCTCGACATGAAGGAATCGTGGATCATGCGCAGCAGGTAGGAGAAATCGATGCCCCACTTCTCACGGGCGCCCTTGCGGAAATGGATGATGACGAAGCTCTCGTCGGGGCTGGGGATGTTGCGGCAGATGAAGGGGTTGGAGGTGTCAACCGTGGGCACCCGCTGGAAGTTGATGTCGGTGCGGCTGAACTGGGGGCAGATGTGGTTGATGTAATCGGGCATGCGGCGCAGGATCGTGTCGACGATCGCCTCGGCCGAGTAGCCCCGCTCGGCGTTGTCGCGGGAGATCTTCTGGATCCACTCCAGGTTGGCGATCGGCACCACACCGATCAGCAGATCCACCATCGCGGCCACGTCGTAGCCATCGCCCACCACGCCGCCGTGCAGGCCTTCGTAGAAGAGGAGCTGGGTGCCCGAGGGGATCGGCTCCCATGGGGTGAACTGACCAGGCTCGAGGCTGGTGCCGAGGCGGGCGTTGTGCTCAGCCGCCTCCTCCACCGAGTGGAGGTAGTAGCGGCGGTCACCGCTGCCGGTTTCGCTGTAGGTGCGGAACAGCTCCTCGAGCTTGTCGAAGATGTTGGCCTCGGGGCCGAAGTGGGAGAAGTTCTCGCCGCGGGCCTGGGCCTCGGCCATCGCCTGCTTCATCGGGCCCCGCTCGAAGCGGTGGAAGCTGTCGCCTTCCACCACCGCCGGGATGATGCCCTCGCGGGAGAAGATGTGCTCGAAGGCCCGTTTGACGGTGCTGGTCCCCGCTCCCGAGGAACCGGTGACAGCCACGACCGGGTGACGCTTCGACATCGACGCAGGGGGGTTCAGAGGTTGTGAGTTTGGCAGGTCGCCGGTCCGCGCCCCCTGCGGCCGTCATCGGAAGGGGGGTTCAGGCGGGCAGGGCCGCCAGCAGCCGCTCGCCCATGGCCTGGCAGCCCACCCGTGTGCAGCCCTCGCCCATCAGCAGGTCGCCGGTGCGGTAGCCGGCGGCCAGCACCCGGTCGACGGCGGTTTCCAGGGCGGCGGCGGCGGCCTCCTGCTCCAGACCCACCCGCAGCAACATGGCCGCGGAGAGCACCATGGCGATCGGGTTGGCCAGGTCCTGGCCGGCGATGTCGGGGGCGGAGCCGTGCACCGGCTCGAACAGCCCGGGGCCCTCGGAGCCAAGGGAGGCCGACGGCAGCATGCCGATCGAACCGGTGAGCATGGCGGCCTCGTCGGAGAGGATGTCACCGAAGAGGTTGCCGGTGAGGATCACATCGAACTGGCGCGGGTCGCGCACCAGCTGCATGGCGGCGTTGTCGACGTACATGTGGCTGAGTTCGATGCCGGGGAACTCGGCGTGGATCGCCTCGACCCGGTCGCGCCACAGCTGGCTCACATCGAGCACGTTGGCCTTGTCGACCGAGCAGAGGCGGCCGCGGCGGCCCGCCGCCAGCCGGAAGCCCACCCGGGCGATCCGATCGACCTCCGCATCGGCATACACCATGGTGTTGAAGGCCCGCAGGCCGCCATCCACCTCGACGCGCCCCTTGGGGGTGCCGAAATAGATGCCGCCGATGAGCTCCCGCACCACCAGCAGGTCGACCCCTTCGATCACCTCGGGCCGGAGGCTGCTGGCGGCCGCCAGGGCCGGGATGATCTTCACCGGCCGCAGATTGGCAAACAAGCCGAGGCCGGAGCGCAGGGCCAGCAGGCCGCTCTCGGGCCGCTGCTCCCGGGGCAGGGCATCAAAGCGGGGCGCGCCGATGGCGGCCAGCAGCACCGCATCGGCGGCCCGGCAGGCGGCCAGGGTGCTCTCCGGCAGCGGCTCACCGGTGGCGTCGATGGCGGCACCACCGACGGGCTGCGGGTCGAAGTGGAGCGTGAAGCCGTGGCGGGCGCTCACCGCCTCCAGCAGGGTGCGGGCCACCGCGGTGATCTCCGGACCGATGCCGTCCCCGGCAAGCAGGGTGATCCTGTAGCTGGTCATCGCTGGGTGGGGCCGGGCAGCAGGCGAGGCTACTTCTGCAGCTGCCGCAGGGTGCGGGCCATCTCGGGCAGTTTGTTGAAGACCGCGGAGCAGCGCAGCCAGAGCCGGTTGGGGATGGCGGGATAGCCGCTGACCACTTCGCCGGCCGCGATCTCTCCGTGGATGCCGGATTTCGAGGAAGCGATGGCCCGATCGCCGATCACGGCCCGGTTGGCCACGCCCACCTGGCCCGCCAGGATCACGCCGCTGCCGAGCACGGCGCCGCCGGCGATGCCCACCTGGGCCGCCAGGGCACAGCCCTTGCCCGTGACGACGCCATGGCCCACGTGCACCAGGTTGTCGATCTTAGTGCCGGCGCCGATGCGGGTTTCGCCCACGCTGGGGCGATCGATGGTGGAGCCGCAGCCCACCTCCACGCCCTCCTCGAGCACCACCCGGCCGGTCTGGGGCATCTTCACCCAGCCAGTGGCGGTGGGCACGAAGCCGAAGCCCTCCGCCCCGATCACCGCCTGCGACTGCACCACGCAACCCGCCCCGAGGCGGCTGCCGGGATGGATCACGGCGTTGGCGTGGATCTCGCAGCCTTCGCCGAGCTGCACATCCTCGTACAGAACGACACCGGGGTGGAGCACACAGCCACGGGCCACCACGCAACCGGCTCCGATCACCGCATGGGCGCCCACATGCACCTCGCTGGCCACGCTGGCGCCCGGGTCGACGACGGCGCTGGGATGGAGGCCCGGGGGCCTCGGGGTGGGGGGATAGAGGGCCGTGAGGGCCTCGGCGAAGCCGAGACGGGGATGCTTCAAGGCCACCCAGGCCAGGCCCCGGTCGGTGGCCAGCTGCTGCAGCTCCTCGTCGAGGGGCAGGAGCAGGGCGGCGGCACCGCTGGCGGAAAGGGCAGCGGCCAGGGCGTTGCCGGCTTCAAGGAAGGCCAGCTGGCCGGCCCCGGCGCGATCGAGTGCTTCGGCGCCGCTGATCTCCGGATCAGCGGCCAGATGGCGGGGACTGCCCGCCTCCACGGCGCCGATCCGGCTGAGCAGGCTGCTGAAACGCATTCCCCAGGGGGCGGACGGCCCGGATCGTAGGCCCCACACCCACCGGCGGGCGGGGCATCAGGGGGCCGGATCGAGCAGCTCCCGCAGGGGCACGAAGCGGTAGCCGCGGCGGCGCAGGTCGGGAATGAGGCGGCGCAGGGTGTCCAGGGTGCGGCCGCTCAGGGCCGGCGTGTCGTGCAGCACCAGGATCCCGCCGGGGTGGGCGTTGATCCGCACGAAGAGGCGCACGAACCAGAGGGGCGGTCGCAGGGTGTCCCAGGGGAAGATCGAACCCAGCACCAGCCGGTAGGAGCGGGCGGAAAGCCCGTCGAGCATGCGTTGGTGGAACCAGCCCCCTCCGGGCCGGAACCAGCGCCAGCGCACCTGGGCAGGAGCGGCGGCCCGTTGGATCACCCGTTCGGTGTCGGCCAGCTGCTGCTGGAAAACAGGCGGCGCCAGGGCAGCGGCCCGCTCGTCGCGCCAGAGGTGGTTGCCGAGCTCGTGGCCCTGCTGCAGGGCGCGGCGGGCAAAGCGATGGTCCCGCTCCAGATGGGAG
Source organism: Cyanobium sp. CZS25K (assembly GCA_030373325.1). Classification (GTDB taxonomy): domain Bacteria; phylum Cyanobacteriota; class Cyanobacteriia; order PCC-6307; family Cyanobiaceae; genus Cyanobium. The sequence continues at coordinate 86,062 of JAUCZB010000006.1, forward strand.
CCGATCAGGAAGAAGGTGGCCGGCACCTGGAGCTCCCGCAGCAGGGCCAGCAGGGCCTCCGAGCCGGGGCCGCTGGGGCCGTCGTCGATGGTGAGGGCCAGCCGTCGGCCCCGACCCGGCCCACAGAAGACCACGGCCGGGAACAGGGGCACGAGCAGGACGCGGATCAGCAGCGAAGGCAGCAGCACCACGAAGACCACCAGATCCAGCAGCAGGATCACCGCCAGGACGGCCAGGAGCAGGGACATGGGCAGGGCCGGGCGGAAGCTGGCCGGAAGGCCTAAGAACGATGACACCGGCAGGGCGCCATGGACCGCCAGCGGCCGCTGTGGCTATGGCTGGTTTTCGGATCTGTTTGCCTCGGTGACGCCATGACCGCCCCGAAGAAAGCCTCCGCTGCCGGCACGCCGGCCCTGCGGGGGCAGGCCCGCACGGTGATCTACTGCCACGGCATCTCGAACATGCCTCCTGAGGGGGTGCTGCGCTCGGAGTGGGACCGCGCCCTGTTCGGCTCCGACCAGGGGGAGCGCACCCGCATGGCCTACTGGGTGGACCGGGAGCGCTACCCGGAGACCGCCGGCGTCTCCACCCGGGCCATCGGCGACGACCGGGCGACGCTGCAGATGGGGGCGGAGGCGCTGCTGGCCGCCTCGATCCGGGACAGCGACGACCGGGAGGAATCGGCGGCCTTCGTGGCCGCCGTGACGAAGCAACTGGAGGAGGCCGCCCAGACGGCGGCCCAGCGGGGGGCGCCGATGGGAGGGGCCGCGACGAAATCGATGGAGGTCAAGGGGCTGTGGAGCCCGGTGACGGCCCTGTTCACCCAGGCGTTCCTGGCCGATGTGAACGACTTCCTGTTCAACAAGACCAAGCGCACACGGATGGTGCAGACGGTGAAGGACCGGGTGACCACGGGAGGGGGGCCCTTCGTGGTGATCGGCCACAGCCAGGGGAGCATGGTCACCTATCAGGCGCTGATGGAACTGGGCGCTGCGCTGGAGGTGGACCTGTACCTCACGATCGGCTCCCCTCTGGGGCTGCCCCAGGTGACCGACGTGCTGCACAAGTGGTACGGCAAGACGTTGCCGATTCCGCCCGGGGTGAAGCGCTGGGTGAACATCGCCCAGGACGGCGACATCGTCTGCCTGGATCAGACCCTGGCCGATGAATACAGCGCCAGCGGAAAACCGCCGGTGCTGGATGAAAGGGTGCCGGGGTTCGTCTGGCCGCCCAGCAAGGCCCATTCCGCCAGCCGCTATCTGTCGCGTCAGTCGACCCAGGAAACGGTGATGGCGGCGCTGGAACGCTCCCGTTTCCAGCCGGTGAGCCCGATGACAGTGGCGCGCAATCTGGCCGATTCCCTGGATGCGGACGCCATGGTGCGGGTGCCGGTGCTGATCGAACTGCTGGAGCGCAACCTGCTGACGGGAAGCAGCTCAGGGGCATCCGCTGCCGGTGACGGGGGCGATTCGCTGCAGGGGGCCCGCCAGAAGGTGCTGGCGTGGATCGAGAAGAACGTGCTGAAGGATCCGATCACCGCCGAGACGGTGTTTCTGGAGGACCAGCTCGACCGCTACGTGTCGGTGAATCTGACCCGCGCCGAGGTGGAAACCCTGGCGGCCGCAATGAGCCAGCAGTACGGCGCCGCCTCACCGGCCGTGTACCGGATGTTCAGCAACAGCAAGAAGAAGGCGCTGATCCGGGAGTCGATCCACACCGTGCAGGCCCGCACCGCCCAGCTGGGGTACAACGCCTGCGGCCAGGGGATCACCTGGGCCGTGCTCGACACGGGCATCGACAACCGCCATCCCCACTTCCACAACCCCGCCTTTGCCCCTGAGGGCACGATCGCCGCCGAATGGGACTGCACCGCAAGGGGGCCGGTGCAGCCGGGCAGTGGCAACGACGCCAACGGCCATGGCACCCATGTGGCCGGCATCATCGCCGGGGGGCTGCAAGCGGTGGGGGGCGAGGGGGGGCCGGACATGCTGGCCATGGCCCCCAAGGCCCGGCTGGTGACCTACAAGGTGCTCGCCGACAACGGCAGCGGCTACGACGCCTGGATCATCAAGGCGATCGACCACATCTGGAAACAGAACCAGGACGGGCGGCGCCTGGCGATCCAGGGGGTGAACCTGAGCCTGGGGGGCTCCTTCGATCCGGCCAGCTTCGGCTGCGGCGATTCACCGCTGTGCGCCTCCCTGCTGCGGCTGGTGCGCCAGGGGGTGCTGGTGGTGCTGGCGGCGGGCAACGAGGGCAGCGGCGACATCGTGGTGGATGGCTTCAACGCCACCCGCTCCTTTGATCTCTCGATCGGCGATCCCGCCAACCTGGAGGAGGCGATCGCCGTGGGCTCGGTGCACCCCACCCTGCCCCACCGCTACGGCACCTCCTATTTCTCCTCGCGGGGACCCACCGCCGACGGCCGCCTGAAGCCCGATCTGGTGGGCCCGGGGGAGCAGATCCGCTCGTGTCGCAGCAGCAGTGATCCCAAACGCACCCCCACGCGCGGCAAGGGGGAAAGCGTCGATGGTCTGTATGTCGCCCTCTCCGGCACGAGCATGGCGGCCCCCCACATCTCCGGCCTGCTGGCGGCCTTCCTGTCGGTGCGCACCGAGTTCATCGGCTATCCCGACCGGGTGAAGCAGATCCTGTTGAGCCACTGCACGGATCTCAAACGCGACCGCTACCACCAGGGGGCGGGCCTGCCGAATCTGTCGAAGATGCTGCTGGAAACATGAGCCGTACAGCCGATGGTAGGCGTGTTGCTGGTTGGAATCGCGGGGGCGGATGGCACAAGGCGACGTTGGGCTCTGCCAAGATGGTTCACAAGATTCAGTCGAACGTAGGAAACTGCATTGCAAAAGCCTGACATTCCAAAAGACGAACAAGCCCGACTTGAGACACTTTGGACACTCGATATCCTGGATACCCTGCCTGAGGAACGTTTCGACCGGCTGACACGCATCGCCAAACGGATGTTCCGGGTGCCGATCGCGCTTGTCAGTCTTGTGGATGAGAACCGCCAGTGGTTCAAGTCGTGCATAGGCTTAAGCGCAAGCGAAACATCGCGCGACATTTCATTTTGCGGCCATGCGATTCTCGGTGACGAAGTTTTCATCATACCCAATGCCATAGAAGACCCACGATTCGCTGACAATCCCTTGGTTTTGGGTGAGCCGAATATTCGTTTTTATGTCGGATGCCCACTCTCTCTGAGTGACCACAAACTGGGAACTCTGTGCCTTATTGACCAGAAGCCAAGAAGCTTTGAAGATGAAGACGTCGAAGCACTGAAAGACCTTGCGTCCATGGTAGAGCGCGAACTCGCGGCCGTTCAACTGGCGACGTTGGACGAGCTGACCAAGATTTCAAATCGTCGGGGCTTTATGGTGCTGGCTCAGCACAGCCTGAGCCTCTGTGCCCGGCAGAAGATTCCCGCAGCACTGGTTTTCCTGGACCTGGACAGATTCAAGCCCATCAACGACAAGTTTGGACATGCGGAAGGCGATCGGGCATTAGTTGCATTTGCCAATCAGATGAAGAGTAGCTTCCGGGATTCAGACCTTTTCGCGCGGCTGGGAGGCGACGAGTTTGTCGTATTGCTCACCAATACTTCGAAACAACAAGCAGAGGCAATCATCGAGAAGTTCAATCGCTCATTGACAAGGAACTATCAAGAAGCATGTCGCGGGTACGCCATTACATTTTCCCATGGCATCGTGGAATTCGATCCGGAAAAACATCCTGCCGTCGAAGAGCTGCTGGCGAATGGTGACGCGCTGATGTATGAAGTAAAAAGAGCAAAGCGGTGCTATCTCAAGCCAATGGGGATTCTGACTGCTTCAGAGACCCTACCCAACCGATCGCTTCTGCCTTGAGCGGCTGAAGCTGAAGATCAGACCAGAAACCAAAGATCAGAGATGATTCCGAAAGCAGGCGTGGATCATTTGAGGTCCGGATCTACACTGACACTGGCAGTCAACCTTCACTTGTGCAGCCCATGCGGAAAAGAGTGCTCACTGTGGTGGTGGCTCTGACGATGGGTTCAACGCCGTCCTGGGCTGTGCCAGCACCGTCAGCCTGTGATGCGGCAGTCGGCACCTGGGATTACGTCTCGCCGAGCAAACCCGGCAGGGCGGTGGTGACGAAGCTGGCCGACGGTCGCCATCACCTGGTGTGGATCGTATCCGAAGCAGGCGCCACGGCCGCCGGCGCCTGGGAGGCCACCTGCGAAGGGTCCCGCAGGACGTGGCGGATCCTTTTCCCATCGGATCCAGGCACCGTGGGGTTGAAGGTGGTGGAGGAGTTTGAGGTGAGCGGCGACGCGATTCGCTTCTGGCTGCTGGGGCCTGATGGCAAGCGTGGTCCGATCGGTGGCGCCCGGCGTCTCCCCTGAGACGTCCGCCAAGGGAAAGCTGAGCAAAACCCGCCCTAAGACCCACCTGACAGACCCACCTGCACACTCTGCTCATTGAGAAAGTAGTTCGGGTCAAAAGCCTTCAGCTTTCGATCCATCTCAAGGTCCTGTTTCACTGGATCATCCAGCCGGAGACAGTCGGTGGGTTGGCTTTCCATGCACAGCAATGGAATGACAATGTCACTCTTGTCATACCCCCATTCCAGCATCCTTCCACCCCACAGGCCTTTCCCCCTAGGGGGCTCCCGCGTCAGAACGGGGACCAGCACATCCACCTGGGCAGCATAGGATCCCGAGGGCAGGGTCACAATCAGGGAGCGATGGATGGTTTCACCGGGATTGATGTGATCGTCCACGAACAACTTGCCAGCCGCTTCGGTTGGGTAAGGCTGGAGTTCCGCTCCCCTCTCCACGTGAAAGGCGTCGAAGGGTCCTTTGGCCCGCTCAGAAAAAGTTGATCGATTCAGCAACTGGCGACGAATCGGGAACATCTCCCAGAAGCTGCTGAGCAGGTAGAGCCTGCGATGGCTGGCGTTGGTGGCGCTGACCTTCAGTTCCCGCTGAAGCGACGCTTGCGAGCGATCGCTCGGCCCACCACCGGCGATCGGAGTCAGGCTGATCTCAAGACTGATGCTGGCTGGCGCCTGGGAAGGCACATAGATCTCCTTCCAGATGAAGGTGTAGATCCCCCAGGAGGCGGCGATGATGATGCCCAGCGTCTTGACCCAATCGTGAAGCAAGGGCGAGCGCATCCAGGCGCGCAGGCGGAATGGTCCTGTCGTGGCATGGGCGGAGGGCATTCCCTTTCTGGGCCGCTTCTCACTGTCTCCAGGTGACTTGTTCGGGGCTTCGCTGCTCACGGGCTCAGGTGCTCCCTCACTTCTGGCCGGAGAAACGGGGCACTTGCCTCGGGCAGGGGGCGTTGGGCAGCCTCCGGCAACGGCGATGGATCACCCCCAGCGTGTTCAAGACGGCCCGATCTGTTCCCGTGGCCAGCTCCGTCAGCAGGGCTGGATCGGGGACCTGGTCCATGGCGAGCTGGGCCATGGATGCATCGGAGCAGCCGCCAAGATCCGTCACCCCAAGGCCGGTGAGCAAGGCATAGGAGCGCTGGCTGCGGGTCCCCATCTGCTCAGCCGCGGCGGTGGCGTACGCCCGATTGGCCGGGGCGACGAGCTGATCGGGCTTCGGGGGGGCCTGGGGCCTGGGTTGCAGGTTGGTGCCACCGATCAGGACCCCCGCCAGGCAGTTGGCCTGGAGGTTGGCGGCGGCAGGTGGCAGGAGCGACGTCGGACGGCTGCCAAGGATGGCCTTGGCGAGGCCGACCCCGACCCAATAGACCACGCCCCACTCCCCATGGCGGCTGGCCTCCCTGGCCAGCCTGGTGCGATCCAGCAGCACCTTGCCGCTGGCGGCGCAAAACAGGGCAGGGCTCTGCGCTCCTGTTGCCACGCTGGCCGCCGCGTTGGCGCCAGAACAGACCGCCAGCGGCGTCTGGCCAGGGGGAAGCACCTCGATCGCCGGCCACAGCAGCGTTGCGGTGCCGGGATCCGCGTTCCAGGTCTGGCGGAGCTGGGTGGCGATGCTCTTCACCGTGCTGTCCAGTTCAGCGGAGTCGACGGCAGGGGCGGCGGCCGCAGCGGCCATCGGCGCGAGCGGTGATGTTGTGCCCAGCAGAGCGCCCAGTGCCGCAGACCCCAGGTGTTTTCGCATGGGTTGGGAACGAGAACAGCCTGCCGCCGTCTCAGTTTGCCTGCTGTGCAGAACTTGGCTCATAACCCGGGAATCGGTCCGCCATCGCCGGTGAGTTGCCAGGCGGCCCAGAATTTGTGGTCGGCCCAGTCCGGCTCTAATGGGTTGCTGCGGAACTCCTCCTGCACCGTCGTCAACGCGTCCATGCGACCCCTTCCCTGTTTGAGCAGGGCGACGTAACGCTGCATGAACGCTGCCGTGGCGTCATCATCCACTTTCCACAGCGACAGCAGGGTGGAGCGGGCGCCGGCCACGGTGAGGGCCCGCTGCAGGCCGTAGACCCCTTCGCCGGTCTGCAGAATTCCGGAGGCGGTGTCGCAGGCGGAGAGCACCACCAGCTCGGTGCCATCGAGCTGCAACTGGGCCGCCTCCTTGGCGGTGAGATAGCCGTCATCGTCGGCCGTGCTGGTGGCCATGCCGGTGGCCGCGCCCTGGCCGGACAGGCGGTGGCGGTTGGCGCCCGCCAGCACGATCCCGCTGCTGAGCAGCGGGTCGCCGCTGCTGCTGCCTGGCATGTCCTGGGAGGTCTGGGCGCCTGGCCCTGTGAAGAATCCATGGCTGGCGATGTGCAACACCCTGGGGCCGCGCGCCTGTTGCAACACGGCTGTGGTGGCGGCAGATCCCAGATACAACGCCGCACCCAACCGCTCGGCGATCCAGCGGCCCTCCTCGGCGGTGGCGAGCAAGGGTTGCCAGGCCCCAGGGCCACCGAAATCAGGGGCAGCGAGCACCAGGGACCGCTGGCCGCCTGGCCCGGGGTTTCGCAGGCTCAGCAGATCACGACCGCTGGTGAGGATCCGCAGCTGCACGCGCTGCCCCAGGGTGGCCGTGGATTCGGCCTCGGCCCCGCCTGGGCCAGCAGCGGCAGCCGGCAGGGCAGTGAAGGGGATGCGGCTCAGCTCGCCATCGGGTGAAACGAACCACTGCCGCCGCCCCACCAGCTGGGGCATCAGGGGCCCCAGCACCTTCTGGCTCACCCGGGCCCAGAACGGGCCAGCGGGTCGATTGCGGGCCAGGCTTTCGGCCAGGGCCTGCTGGATCAGGGGATCGGTGTCAGCAGCCAGGCCGAGGTCTACCGCACGGGTCGCACCATCGGGAAACAGCAGCATCGCCAGATAGCGCGCTTCCCCCCAGCTCCTGGCCTCCGGTTGACGCGCGTCGTAGGGGCGGAAGCGCTGGAATTCGATCAGCACCCCATCAGCGGGCAGGGCAGCGGCCACCTGGGCGGCGTCCACCAGCCGCGGGGTGAGGGCCGGCAGCTGGCGGTAGAGCTCCTGCTCCACCCGATCACGCTCCTGCTGCAGCGTCTGCCGCTGAGGTTCACTGAGGTTCACATCGGCCAGTCGGGCCGTCAGGGCCGTGAGCTGGCTCACCAGGAGTTGCTGGGCAGAGGAACCTCGCCCGAGCTGGGCCTGGTGCCGTTCGATGTCCTGCAGCAGGCCATGGCGGTTCAAGCGCGTGAACAGGGCCAGGGAGGCTCCGTCAGGAGCTTTGGCCACCAGCGAGTAGGGGATCTCCCAGACATTGCCGAGAGCCTTGATCTGCTCCTGCCGCCGGGCCTGGGGAAGCAGCGGGGCCTCCCGCTGGAGAAACAGGGACTGGCTGCCGATGCCGCGGCGCAGCGGGGGCTCGGCCCTGGCGACGGCGCCCTGGCTCAGGTACGCCTTCGCCAGGTTGTTGAGGCTGAGGGCGGTCGTGGGGTGATCGGGCCCCAGCGCCTGCTCATAGATCGCCAGGGAGCGGAGGAACAGGGGCTCAGCTTTGGCGCCAGAACCCTGAAGACGGAGGAGCTCCGCCAGGTTGTTGAGGCTGCCGGCGGTATCGGGGTGCTTGGGCCCCAGGGCTTTCTCCCTGATCGCCAGTGCGCGGCGGTGGAGCGGCTCGGCTTTGGCAGAAGCCCCCTGGTTGTCGTACAGCACCGCCAGGTTGTTCAGGCTGGTGGCGGTGATGGGGTGCCCGGGACCCAGCATGTTCTCGTTGATCGCCAGGGCGCTCAGATAGAGAGGTTCTGCCTTGGCGAAGGCGCCCTGGTTGTCGTAGAGCGCCGCGAGGTTGTTGAGGCTGGTGGCGGTATCGGGGTGGTCGTCACCCAGCACCTTCTGCTTGATGGCCAGGCTGCGGCGCAGAAGGGGCTCAGCCTTCGCGTAGGCGCCCTGGCTGATGTACAGCGCCGCAAGGTTATTGAGGCTGGTGGCGGTGTCGGGGTGCTCGGATCCCATCGCCTTCTCCCTGATGGCCAGGGCGCGAAGGTATAGGGACTCGGCCTTAGCGTAATCACCCTGGCTGCTGTACAGCAGCCCGAGGTTATTGAGGCCGAGGGCGAGGCCAGGGTGCTCAGGCCCCAGAGCCTTCTCGGCGATCACCAGAGCGCGCAGGTAGAGGGCTTCGGCCTTGGCATCACTGCTCTGGTTGTCGTACAGCCAGGCGAGGTTATGGAGGCTGAGGGCGGTAAAGGGATGGTCCGGCCCCAGGATCCTGGTTCTGATCGCCAAGGCGCGAAGCAGCAGGGGCTCGGCCTTGGCAAAGGCGCGCTCCTTGATGTAAAGCAGCCCTAGGTTGTTGAGGCTGGCGGCGGTATCGGGATGGTCGGGTCCCTGCGCCTTCTCACGCCAGGCCAGCACCTGTTCCCATACCGTCGCCGCCTTTCCATCGTCTCCCTTGGCTTCCAGGGCGTTGGCCTGGTCGATCCACTCCCACACCTGCGCAGGGATCTGGGGATAGCGCTCGCCCAACGGCTGGGCCAGCCACTCCTGCAGACGTGGAACCGGTGGCTTGCCGTAGCGATTGGCGGCAGCCGACTGCGGCCCATCGGCCAGCAGCAGCAAGGCCAGCGCAGTTCCCCACCGGAACAGAGCCATGAAGGAGGGACCGGACCGGGTCATGGGGGTTCCCAGCAGCCCCACCAACGAACGTCTCCGGTCTGTCTGCACGGGGTCCACCGTTACCGGAAGCCGTCTCATCGTCTCAAGGCCCCGTGCGGTGCCGCAACGGATCGATCACCGGGACACCTCTACGGTGCAGCCACAACACTGCGGCGCCAGACAATGAACAGCATGCGTCTGGGACTCTGTCTGTCCGGCCTGTTGCTGATGCCAGCCCCGCTGATGCTGGGGATGCCGGCACTGGCAAAGCCGGCCGACCCGGCGGGGGCCTGGTGCTCCAACCGACCCGCTATCGCGCCGTGCTGGGCAGCCCACCGGCCCGCGGCAGCCGGCAGGAACTCGATGACCTGGCCATCCTGCGCTGGAACCAGCGCAGCCGCACCCCGGCGGGGATCCTGCACAGCTGGCTCTTCCTGAACCGCAACCTCAGCCTCTTCAATGCCGCCGTGGGTGCGGACCTGGCCAGGACGGCGCCCAGCCTCTTCGCGGGGTTGCCAGCCTTCCTCGAGCGTGCGGAAGCCCGCAAGGATCAGCTCAAGGATGCCGCTGCCAGGCCGCGCCCGTTCGCGAACCACGGGGATCTGAAACCCTGTCTGCCCCTGGAGATGTCCTGGTCGTACCCCAGTGGCCACGCCACCTGGTTCGCCACCGCGGCCCTGCTGCTGGCGGACCTGCTGCCGGAGCGCCGGGAGCGGCTGCTGCCGGTGGGCCTTCAGGGGGGCTACGTCCGTGCCTACTGCGGCTTGCACTACCCCAGTGATGTGGCGGCGGGGCAGCGCCTCGCCGAGGCGCTCAGCCAGGAGTTGATCGCCTCGCCCCAGTGGCGCACGTTCAAGCAGCAGCTGGCTGGGGAGCGCCGCCAGCTGCTGTCGGTCCCACCGGCCGGGCTGCCCTTGCTCATGGATTGATGGAGTTCCGCGGCACGGTTCGCAGCACGAAACGCAACGGGCTCGGCCTGCTGCTCACCCCGCGCTGATCCGCCGCTTCGTCCAGTCGGTGGCTCTGGCCCTCGAGCGCATGATCTGGCGGGAGCTGATCGAGGCCGAGGCGCCCGCCAGCCCGCTTGTCAATCTGCTGGCCTTCCTGCTGTTCTCCGCCCTCTGCCTGCTGGCCAGCCTCCAGGGAGCGGTGGCCTACGTGATCGGTCTGCTGCTGTTCCTGCTGCCGATGGAGTGGCTGATCGCCCAGCTCGGCTATGCCTCCCCGGTGGAGCGCCGGGTCCTGCTGCAGAGCTGGGGAGATCGGATCCGCCTGTGGTCGCAGACGCAGCAGGGGAGCGACCACCTGGAGATCGGCCGGGCCGCCATCGAGGCCGTGGTGATTCGTTTCTCCAGTCTGTCGATCCCGCCCCTGGGGGAACGGCCGCTCGGCTGGGATGTGGGGCTGGCCGTGACCGGCCCCAGCGATGAGCAGCTCCTGGCCCGCAGCCCCAGACTCTCGGCGGCCTGGCAGCAGGCCAGCAGCCTGGCCGTTGATCTGGGGGTTCCCCTACGGCTGGCCGGCGCCACCGGGCCGGGCACCCGGGGCGCCTCCTCCATCCAGCGGATCCCCATCGAGCAGGAGGCAGGCGTCTGGAGGGTGTTGAACGACGCTGCCGCCACCCGCATCGTCCGCAACCGCTGCAGCGTGGGGGCTTTGCCGTGGTGGCGTTCCTTCGCCGAGCAGGGCAGCTACCTGCTGTTCGTCGCCGCGCTCAACACGGTGATGGTTGAAGTACGGGGGGTTTCTGGTCTGGATGCTCGGGCCGCGCCTGGGTCTGAGCGAAACCACCACCTTGATGCTGGATCTTTCGGTTCCAGGGCTGCTCTCGTTGGCCCATCCGGAGTGGACTGAGGTGCGCCTGCAGCACGAACCGGTGCCCCGGGTGATCCTGTGGAGCGAACGCCGGCTTCCGATCGTGGTAAGCGGACTCTCCAGCGAAGGCGAAGCGTTCGAACTGCTGGAGAAGCTGCAGGCTTCCCTGGATCAGCAGCGCCGATATGGGACCGCCTGAACGTCCTGGCCTTGCACGCGCAGGCATGGGGTGATCGCGGCAGTCGCCAGGATCGTGATGGAGGCCTTCGCTGCTGGATCGCAGACCCCGCGCTGAACGCCAGGCATGGGTCAGGCAACTGCCCTGAAATGCTTTTTGCCGCAAGGCACTTCAGCGATTTCAGCATGCGGAATCAGGGCAGAGAAGGGGCATTGATCAGATCTTCTGACCAGTCGAGCCAAGATGCTTCGGATCCACCTGAGAGCCTGCGATCTGAGCCATCAGAACTAGCGAGATATCGAATAGGTTGCATTTTACGGTTGTAGTGATCGACGGCAGCGTGATAAGGTGAATTTGCTGGAACGGCTCCAGCTTGCACGTTGGTCGTCCTCAGGACTTCCAGGCTCAGGAAACAGCGCTTCCTTGCCTTGATCACGTGCCCTGCCCATCCCTTGAAGGATTCGCTACACGTTTCGTCTGAGCATTTCGCCAGACGTCGTGAGCAGGCCAGCAGCCCATCGGGCCATTGCCAAACAGACTTGGCCGTTCCAGTTGTCGTATCGAAGGAGAATCCATCCATGACCACCCAACAACCCACCATCAACCGCTCCACCCAGGAGATGGCCAACGTCGATGAACGCCTGCGCCAGGCCATCCTCGACAAGCGGCAGGCCCAGATTCAGGAACTGTCCGACAAGATCGATCAGCTGCAGAACCAGGCCAGACAGGTGGCGGAAGGCGTTCGCGACGAAACCGAGAGCAAGCTCGAGGAACTCAGGGCCGCCCGCGATGCGGCCAGATCACGGCTGCAGGAGCTCCAACGCAGCACCGAGGAGGCCTGGTCCAGCCTGCTCGAGCAGACCGATGAGGCGTTGCAGTCCGTGTCCGATCGCTTCCACGCCTTCGTCAACAGCCAGAGCTGATCACGGACGTGCTTGTTCTCTTCAGCTTGCCATCCGATCTCCGATTTTTACCCGCCCACTGCATGTCCTGCCGATGTCCAACGCCACAACCACCGAACCCAACACCATCCATCCCCCGATCGTGGAGTCCCACGACCAACCCCGCGTGCTCTGCTTCGGCGAAGCCCTGATGCATCGCATCAACAATCCCGAAGCCGATACCGAAAACAAGGCGAACACCACGGATCGTCCGGGGGGCGCCCCGGCCAGCGTGGCCTGCGGGGTCACCCGCCTGGGAACCCCGGCCAGCTTCCTGGGCCGGATCGTCGCCGATCCGGTTGGCCAGCAACTGCTGGCGCTGTTCGAGCGACGGCAGGTGAGCACGCCGGCGCTGCAGACGGATCCGCAACGTCCGACACGTGTGGCCCGTCTGAAAAAGGTGCCCGGCGGGGATCTTTGCCTCGACGACTTCCTGGGCGACCTGGGCCAGGGCTTCGCCGACAGCGCCGTGGTTCCCGCCACGCTGGCTGAATCGGTGAAGCCCCTGCTCGGGGAAGCCCGCTGGCTGCTCGTCAGCACCAATACCCTCGTCAGTGGCCTGAGCGCCATGGCGCTGGATCTGCTGCTCAAGAGGGCCACGGCCCAGGGCCTCGGCATCGCCCTGGACATCGATTGGTGCCCCGTTTTCTGGGGTCTCGCTCCGGATGCGGGCCCATCGGCCGAAGTGCTGCGCCGTTTCCGGCCCCTCGGCGAGAAGGCCACCCTGATCCTCGCTTCCGCAGAGGAAGCCGAGAGCTTCTTCGGCAGCGCCGATCCCGCGACCCTTCACGGCGCCCTGGCCAAACGCCCGGCCGTCCTGGTGACGGACCGCAAGGGAACCGTGCGCTGGTGCCTGGGGGGTCGCCAAGGCACCCTGTTGCCCGCCGAGGAGAGCGCTCCCAGCCATCCCCTGGGCGTCCGTGAAGCCTTCACAGCAGCCCTGCTGGATGGTCTCTGCCGCCGGCCGGAGCTGCTCGACGCTCCGGCACCGGGCGGTGCTGGCGTCGCCGGACCCGGTCCGATCGAAGAGCTGCTGCGCTTTGCCTCGGCCTGCGCCACCCTCGTGGGCCGCACCGAAGGGGCGATCGAGCCCCAGCCCGGGCGCGAGACCGTGAAGGCGTTCCTCAACGCCTGATCACCAACCTCCCCTCAAGGCGCTCCGCAACCGGCCTTCTTGTCCCCTGCCCCCTGGCTTCTGTCGGGGGGCTTTGTGGTGCGAAACCTCAGGAGGCCAGGCAGGTGAGCACCAGCTGATCGCGGTGCACCACCGCATCCCCCACGTCCCCCAGCCGGCGCCGCACCTCCTCGCTGCTCAGGCCCATGATCTGGCGCAGCTCCTCGCTGCTCAGGGTGCTCAGGCCCCGGCCCAGTTCGCGGCCATCGCTGGCCAGCACCCGCACCGCCTCGCGCCGCGAGAAGTTTCCCTCCACCTGGCGGATGCCCACCGCCAGCAGGGAGGCCCCCTGCTGCAGCAGGGCCCGCTCGGCGCCCGCATCCACCCGCACGCTGCCCTTCACCAGCAGGGCATGGGCGAGCCAGCTCTTGCGGTCGGCCAGGGGGGTGGAGCTGGGCTGGAACACCGTGCCCACCTTCTCGCCGGCGAACAGGGCGTCGAGCACCGCCGGATCTCGGCCGTCGGCCAGGCGCACCCGGATGCCGCTGGAGGTGGCGATGCGGGCCGCCGCCAGCTTGGTGGTCATGCCGCCGGTGCCCCACTGGCCGCCGCCTTCGGCCACGTGGCTGAGGCGCTCCAGCTCGGCCAGATCCCTCACCTCCTCGATCGGGCTGGCCTGGGCGTCGGTGCGGGGATTGCCGGAATAGAGGCGGTCCACGTCGGTGAGCAGCACCAGTTCATCGGCGCCGATCGCCACCGCCACCAGGGCCGAGAGGGTGTCGTTGTCGCCGAAGCGCAGTTCGTCGGTGGCGAGGGTGTCGTTCTCGTTCACCACCGGCAGAACCCCCCACGCCAGCAGCTGCTCCAGGGTGCGGCAGGCATTCTGATACCGGCGCCGGGAGGCCAGATCGCTGCGGGTGAGCAGCACCTGGGCCACCGCCAGACCCCGCACGGCGAAGGCCTCCTGGTAGAGGGCCATCAGCTGGCCCTGGCCCACGGCGGCGGCCGCCTGCAGGGCCACCACCTCGGTGGGGCGCTTGCTGAAGCGAAGGGCCTCGCAGCCCAGGCCCACCGCCCCGCTGGTCACCAGGGCCAGCTGGTCGCCCCGGCGCTGCTGACGGCCGAAGCTGGCGGCCAGATCGGCGATCACCGCCGCGGTGGAGCGCCCGGGGCTGCCCCTCAGCAGGCTGGTGCCCACCTTGATGACGCGCCGCCGTCCAGCGCCGGAGCCCACCACCGGCCCGGAGGTTGGCGTTGTGCCGGACATCGCCATCAGCCCGGAACCGATCCCACCCAGCGGGCCATGCGCAACTCCAGATTCTGCAGCCGGTCCTGGCGGCAGGGTTCGCCGTCGGGATCGATCGGCTTCACCAGCACGGTGAACAGACCCATGCGGTTGCCCACCAGCACATCGGTGAACAGCCGATCACCCACCAGGGCCACCTGGGCAGGGGGCAGATCCAGCTCCTTCAGCACCCGGCGCAGGGCCGCGCGCCGCGGCTTGCCCGCCGAAGCGGTGTAGGGAAGACCCATGGTGTCGGCCACCGCACCGATGCGGCGACGGGAGGGGTTGTTGCTGAGCAGATGCAAGGGCATGCGCTCGCGGGCGTGGCGCAGCCAGAGCTCGGCCTGAAGCGGCATGGTGGCCTGGCGACGGGGCAACAGGGTGCGGTCCACGTCGAGGACGAGGGCGCGAATGTCACGGTCGATCAGCTCCTGCAGCGGCAGGTGGGCCAGGGAGGTCCCCAGCAGCCAGTCGGGCGTGAGCAGATCGCGCAGCATCAGTCGTCGCTCTCCCGATCGTCGAGCTCCGCCTCGATACGGGGCTGGACCCGCTCGAACTCCTCCCCCTCCACCATCACCGCCTCGGCCCCGTCCATGCGGGCCACCACGAAGAAGGGATCCAGGGGAATGTAGAGGCCGTACTCCTCATCGCCGGCCATGAAGCTCACCAGCAGTTCATAGGTCTCGCTGTCATCATCGGCCTCCTCGTCCTCGAGCTCATCGGGGTCCGGCTCCTCGAGTTCACCGCTGACGGTGAGGGTGACGGCCGAACGCACCAGGGTGAGGTCGTGCTCCTGCAGCACCACATCGGCCACCGAAAGGACCGGCTCGGTGGCATCGAGGGTCTCGATCAGTTCGGGGTCGTCGTCCTCCGTCAACCGGAACAGGCAGACCGGGGTGTCCACCGGCGTCAGCAGGGCGTAGTCGTGCCCATCGAGGGGGATCAGCTGCTCCAGGAAACAGAGAAGCTGGCGGCCGCTGCCGTCCCTGACCTGCACGGTGGGCACATCGCCGGAACCCGTCATCGCAGGGGGGTCGGAGGCCATGGGAGAGGAGCAGGTGTCCTCAGAATGAAGCAGCGTTGGCCCGAGTGCCCACGGCGAGGGCCGCCGGCATGACCGGATCGGCAGGGATCGCCGGGCTGGCCAGCGGTTCAGGGCCCTGCCGCAGCCATTGCTCCAGCAGCAGCGCCGCCGCCGCACTGTCGAGACGGCCGCTGCGATCGCCATGCAGGCCGAAGCGTTCGCCGGCCTCCCAGCTGCTGGCGTGCTCGTCCACCCAGGCCAGGGGCAGGGGCTGGCCGAGGGCCTGCAGGGCCCTGGCGAGACGGAGGCCATAGCGGCGGCAGTGAATCCCCTGGGCGGTGGGCCGCTGGCCGGCATCAAGGGGCACCCCCACCACCAGCGCTTCCACCCGCCGCTGGCGCACCAGGGCCAGCAGCTGGCTCAGGTCAGCCTGAAAGTCGCCACGGGCCAGGGCCGGCAGCGGGGACACGGTGCAGCCGAGGGGATCGCAGCCGGCCAGGCCGATGCGGCGCCGACCCACATCGAGGGCGAGCACCGACCGCGGCCGTGGAGGTGCCATTCAGCTCGGCAGCGGGGCCGTGGGCAGACTGCCGAGGGGACCGCTGGGGGTGGGCATGGGCCGACGCCGTGGCTGCAGCTGCTCCAGCACCGCTTCGATGCGGCGCGCCGCCCGCTGGGCCGGCTGGCCCTCCTGGCGCCGCCAGACGCTACGGGCCATCAGCACCTCCTCGCCGTGGGCTTCGGCTCCCAGGGCCTGCAACCACCCCTGCCGGTCGCCGTCGCTCACCTCACAGCGCAACCAGAGGCTGCTGCCCCGTTTGGCGATCCGATGCAAAAGCGACTCGGCCGCCGGACCGAGCAGATGCCCCCAACCCGGATGGATGCTCAGCTCCACCGCCTGGCCGCCGCCGGGGTGCTCATCGAGCCAGCGCACACCGGCCACCGCCTCATTGCGCACGGCATCGACCAGCATCCAGCCCTGGCTGCGGCTCTGGTCGAGCAGATCTTCGATGCGGCGATCCTGCAGCTGCCGCAGATGGGCCGGACAGGTGGCCTGCTCCAGGTGCCACAGCAACGCGGCGCTGCGGCGGTTGAGCTGACGCAGCTGAAGATCGGCGGGCGGGAGGGGGGCGGGGCGATCCGCCGCTGGCTGCCAGCGCCACAACCGATCGGTGCGCTGGGGCTGAAAGCCCTGCTCCCGCAGGGTGGCCAGCCGGGGGGTGTCGAGGCTGGAGGCGGTGGCGATCCAGCTGGCGGCCCCCTTGACCCTGCCGATGGCCTGGCGCAGAAGATCCCCGGCCAGGGCCGCCCTGCCGGGGGCCAGGGAGTCTGGGGAGGACCCTTCCGTGGCGGCCAGCGCCAGGCGCAGATGCTGCACCTGCCAGCAGCTGCCGCTGCGGTTGAGCCGGCGGGTGACGATCAGCCCCAGGGCCTGCTGGCGCGTGAGCCCCTGGCGCTGCAGGGCCACCAGCACCTGGGCCGCCAGGGGCCGGCGCCTGACCACCGCCGTCAGCAGCTTCTCCGGCAGGGCCAGCAACAGCGAACGCTGCAGCAGCGGCTGCAGGGGAAGGAAGGCCGGGTCGTCAAGCAGGGGCAGGTGCCAGCCCTGGAGCGGCTGCACCGTCCAGCTGGGGGAGGTTCTGCCCTGGGCAGGCACTGGCACGGCAGGCACTGGCACGGCAGACGACGGTGGGGGAAGGGAAGCGGAACGCAAACGGCGCCACAGGCAGCGGCGACGTTGAAGCGATTCTACGTGGGACGCACCAGGACAAGAGGCGTGCGTTCGTTGGCATTGCCGGCGGGATTGGGGCGCAGGGCCCGCATCAGCAGCCCCTCATCGGTGCCGCCGCTGGCGGCCAGCACCTTCACCCGTCCGAGATCGTTCACGTCCACCACCGCCACCGCCACGCCAAGAGCCGCGGCCATCCGCTCACACCAGGCCTCCGGTTGGTCCGGGCCCAGCACGATCGTCTGGTCGTAGGGGGGCGTGGTGCCGGTGATGTCATCGATCAGGCGGGCCTGCTCCCCCGCCAGGCGATAGAACCAGCCCTTGCTGCCCACCAGCTTCAGGGCGGTGCCCACCAGCCAGGCACCGAGCACCCTGGCGGGCCCGGACACATCGATCAGGGTCTGGAGGCCGCAGGCGGTGGCCAGGGAGCTGGTGGGGTGGAACACCCGGCACAGCAGGCGGGCCAGGAAGGAGGGCTCCACCGTGGAGGGGTGGTGATAGCGCCCCTGGATCACCGCCAGGGGGGTCTCGCCGATCGTGAGCACGTCACCGGGCTGGAGCAGCCCGTCGGTGTAACGCCTGAGCACCTCGAGCGGATCGTCGAGCACCCCCAGCAGATGGGTGCGCACCGGCAGCACCCGGCAGCCCTCCCCGTCACGCCAGGAGGGGGCCGCCGGATCGCCGGGTTCCGGCTTCTGCAGCGGCAACAGGATCCCCTGGCGCCGCTGCAGCCGCCCGAAAGGTCCGTAGTTCACCCACTGAATGTCCATCCAGAGGGTGTCGAGCACACTCTCCAGATCCAGCCCCGAAGGTCCGAACAGGTTGAGGCGGATGTGGGCGGCGGTGGTCTTGCGGCCCTTGACGATGTAGGCGGCCCAGTAGCCGTCGGGGCGGGCCTCCTCGTCAGGATGCCGGGGCGTGATGCACAGCTCGTGGCGCACCTGGGTGACATCGCTGCGGCCCAGCAAGGTGGGCACCACCGTGATCTCCGGCACCATCACCTCCATGCGCGGGTGGGGGTTGCGGATGCGGACCTCCCCGGTGATCTCCAGGCCCTGGGCCCGGCGTCGCACCTGGAAGGCGCCGGGCAGCAGCTGCAGGGGCGAGGCCGGCCGGAGGCGATGGCGCAGTTCGAGCACCACAAGCCCCAGACCGAGCAGCAGCAGCAGAACCAGCAGAAGGGAAACGGGGAACGGCAAGCCGATACGTCGAGGAATGTCCGGCCGGAGCGTAGAGGCAGACGCGGACCTAGTTTCGGCCCCATGGAACCGGCAGGTCACTGGCATGCGCAAGACCTTCGTGCTCGACACCAATGTGTTGCTGCATGACCCCCAGGCCCTGAACCGGTTCGAGGACAACCAGGTGGTGATCCCGATCGAGGTGGTCGAGGAGATCGACCGCTTCAAGCGGGACCCCTCCGAGAAGGGCCGCAACGCCCGCCAGGTGTCACGCCTGCTCGACCAGCTGCGCCAGAAGGGCAACCTGGCCGAAGGGGTGCCCATCGACGCCATCAGCGGCGGCACCCTGAAGGTGGTGTTCTGCCGCAGCGAAACCCTGCGCCAGCTCCCCCCTGAGCTGAAGGCGGGCAACGGCGACAACAACATCCTGGCCGTGGCCCTGGAGCAAAGGCTGCAGGGGGTGGTGGGCAGTCAGCCGCCGGTGGTGCTCGTCACCAAGGACACCAACCTGCGCATCAAGGCCGATGCGGTGGGCCTGATCGCCCAGGACTACACCACTGACAAGGTGGACATGGCGGACCTCTACCCGGGCATCTGCGAGCGCTGGCTGAGCGCCGAGCAGATGGATCAGGTGAAGGTTGGCGAGGGTCTGCCGGCGGAGTCCCTCCCCGAGCAGCCGGAGCCTGTGTTGCCGCTGCAGGCGAACGAGGGGGTGACCCTGGTCGACCTGGCCCAGCCGGCCCACACCCTGCTGGCCCGCTACAACGGCCGCACGGCCACCCTGCAGCCGCTGCAGAGGACGCCCAAGGCCAAGATGGGTCGCATCCAGCCCCGCAACCGGGAGCAGACCTTCGCCCTCGACCTGCTGCTCGATCCGGCGGTGGCCCTGGTGACCCTGGTGGGCAAGGCCGGCACCGGCAAGACCCTGCTCGCCCTGGCGGCGGGCCTGCACCAGGTGGCGGATGAGCATCTCTACGAACGCCTGCTGGTGACCCGTCCGGTGATCTCCCTGGGCAAGGAGATGGGCTTCCTGCCCGGAGATCTCGAGGAGAAGATGGCCCCCTGGATGCAACCCATCGTTGACAACCTCGACTTTCTCCTGGGGGGCGAGGAGGCCCAGCCTGTGCGGGGTGGGCATCGTCCCCCGCGCAGCAACTGGAGCGATCTCAAGGGCATGGGTCTGCTGGAGGTGGAGGCGATCAGCTACATCCGGGGCCGCTCGATTCCCCGCCAGTTCATGGTGGTGGACGAAGCCCAGAACCTCACCCCCCATGAGGTCAAGACGATCGTCACCCGGGTGGGCGAAGGCACCAAGATCGTGCTCACCGGAGACCCCTATCAGATCGACAATCCCTACGTGGATGCCGAGAGCAATGGCCTCACCTGGCTGGTGGAGCGTTTCAAGGGCCAGGTGCTCTCCGGCCACATCACCCTGATGCGGGGCGAACGCTCCGAACTGGCGGAACTGGCGGCCAACCTGCTCTGATCTCCTCCCGCAGGGCCCCCAGGGACTGCGGGATCAGGGCAGGAACTCGCAGAGCATGGAGCCATCGGCCTCCACTGTGATTCTGGCCTGACGGTGGTTCACCGTCGCCGGTTGCCCCAGGCAAAGCACGCCCGATGCATCGCCAGACCAGGGCCGACTGCTGATCAAACTGGCAGAGGTGTTGTCGCAGTTGAGGCTTCCACCGGAGGGCGGCTCCAACACAGTCGATAACCCAGACTTGTGAGCCACGGAGCACTGTTCGGCAAAGGACACCGTTTCCAGAATGCTGGTGGAGGCCTCAGCCAAGACAAGGGTGCGGCGGTACTGGGGGAACACAATGGCGCTGAGAATACTGATCACACTCACCACAATCATGAGTTCGAGCAGCGTGAAACCAGGCCTTCCGAGTGGGCGCAGGGACCTGCTTCTCCGGTGCGTCCCCCACGGCACCAGACACCGCAAACGGACCGGCTGGCTGTCTCGAGCCGTCTGATCGCTGGTGCCCAAGGGTTGGAGGTGGTACATCTCAGGCCTGCCGCATGCCAGGCCCGGCAGCGACGAGAGCAGCTTCCTGTAGACAACCGATCCCTTCAAAGACGAACGCATAGGGCCTCAACAACAGGCTACTGGCGGAGCCGATCGGGAGATTCAGAGGCGACAACAGGGGCGTGATCAAGTCCGTAAGATATCCTCGGTAACCTGAACACCTTCGGCAAGCCCTGAAAGGTACTTTTTCAGGTGAATCGCTTCAGGTTTTCCTGCGGAGTTTACGGTCGATCCAGGGGAAATCAAGGTTTGGAATGCTCAGACCATCTGCTCGGGCCTCACCAGGCGGTCGAAGTCTTCCCCACTGATCTCCCCCAACACAAGGGCCGCCTCCCGCAGGCTGAGCCGCTGCTGGTGGGCGTGGCGGGCGATGGCGCAGGCCTTGTCGTAGCCGATGGCCGGCGTCAGGGCCGTCACCAGCATCAGGCTGCGGTCGCGCTGGGCTTCGATGTGCGCCACATCCGCCCGCAGTCCGTCGATGCAGAGCTCCCGGAACGTGCCGCAACTCCCCGCCAGCAGATCGATGCTCTCCAGAAGGTTGTGGGCGATCAACGGTTTGAACACATTCAGCTCGAAGTTTCCCTGGCTCGCGGCCATCTGAACCGCGGTGTTGTTGCCCATCACCTGCACGGCCACCATGGTGAGGCTCTCGCACTGGGTCGGATTCACCTTGCCGGGCATGATGCTGGAGCCCGGTTCGTTCTCCGGCAGCACGAGTTCGCCGAGACCGCAGCGGGGTCCACTCGCCAGCCAGCGGATGTCGTTGGCGATCTTCATCAGGCTGCCCGCCAGCACCGTCAGGGCCCCATGGGCCGCCGCCAGTCCCTCCTGGCCCGCGAGGGCCTGGAACTTGTTGGGGGCACTGGTGAACGGCAGGCCGATGCGTTCCGTCAGCCGGGCCGCCACCGCCTCGCCGAAGCCCACCGGGGCATTCAGCCCGGTGCCCACCGCCGTGCCACCGATGGCCAGCTGCAGCACCTGGGGCAGGGTGGAGCGCAGGTGAACCAGCCCCATCTCCAGCTGGGACCCGTAGCCCCCGAATTCCTGTCCCAGGCTGAGGGGGACCGCATCCTGCAGGTGGGTGCGCCCGATCTTGATCAGGCCGGCGTAGGCCTCCGCCTTGGCCCGCAGGGCGGTGATCAGCGCCTCCAGGCTGGGAATCAGCCGCTGGTGCAGCGCCATCGCCACGGCGATGTGCATGGCGGTGGGAAAGGTGTCGTTGCTCGACTGGCTCAGATTGACGTGGTCGTTCGGATGGACCGGCACCTTGCTGCCCAGGGCACCGCCGGTGGCGGCGATCGCCCGGTTGGCGATCACCTCGTTCACGTTCATGTTGGTCTGGGTGCCCGATCCGGTCTGCCAGACCCGCAGCGGGAACTCCCGATCCAGGCGGCCCTGGCTCACCTCCTCGGCGGCCGCCACGATCAGGCCCGCCAGCGGCGCCGGCAGCAGGCCCCGGGCGGCATTCACCTCGGCGCAGGCCGCCTTCAGCTGGCCGAAGGCATGCACCACCGTGATCGGCATCGGCGCGCCGAAGGGGAAATTGCGCAGCGATCGCTGCGTCTGGGCCCCCCAGTAATGCTCCGCCGGCACCTCCACCGGGCCGAGGCTGTCGGTTTCGGTGCGGGTGGCCGGCATCAGCGGGACGCCACCACTTCGCTGTTGAGTTCGTTGAAGCTCAAGGTGGCACTGTTGCCCGAGCCTGGCGCCATGGGAATGCCGGTGGCGGCGCTCACGGCGGTGTTGATGGCATCAACGTTCACCTGACCATGGCGATCGAAGACCACCCGGCCGTCGCTGTCGATCACCACGACCTGGGGGATCAGGCCATCCCAGTAATGGGCGGGATCGCTGACGCCGCCATCGGGCCGGTTCTGAAGCGGATCGGTGACCAGGGGGATCAGGTCGATGGCATTGCCCCAGATCCGCTGCAGCTCCGACACCACCGGCGAGAACTGCTTGCTGACGCGGCTGTCGTCGAGGTAGTAGACGAGCACCGCCACCCGATGCGCTTCGAGGGACTGGGCCAGGCTGCTGCGGGGCGGCACCAGGGAGCCGTTGCCGGCGTAGAGGGCGAAAATGTTGCCGTCGTAGCGATCGTTCTCCAGGCTGGCCGCGGCGGGGCCAGGCACCAGACCCAGCGCCACGATCAGGATCAGGGCCCAGAGGCCAAAGAAGGGCCGGGTCAGCGAACGGGGCAAGGGCGAGCGGGCGTCTGTGCTCATTGTGCCGTGGTCAGCGACCGCCTCAGCTGCGGTTGAGGCTGCGGCCCATCCCCTGCACGATGCCGCGACCCACCAGACCGATCGCCTTGCCGACCACCTGGGTGAGCAGGACCACCAGCAGGTCACCCAGGCGCTTGAGCAGGCTCTGGAGCTGGGGGCCCAGGGCATCCCGCGCTTCCAGGGCCAGGGTGACCGCCTGCTGCACCCAGCCGAGCTGGCGCAGTTCGGCATCACGGGGTTCGGTGAGATCCACGCAGTCGATGGCGCCGGCGCCAAGACGGAACAGGGGGCGGCGGCTCTCGTAGAGGTGGATGGGCCGCTCGAACCAGCTGGTCCAACGCTGCTGGGCATTGAGCTGGTTGCGCAGCCGTTCCAGGTTGCGGGTGGGGAGCAACTCGGGACGCAGCAGGTAGCGGCGCAGTTCGGGCCATTCCGCACAGGCCGCCAGCACCTCGGCGCTGATCAGCTCGGCACTGCGCACCAGCCAGTTGCTGAGCAGCAGTTCCAGGTACAGAACCGCCTGGGGCTCATCCGCAGCCAGCAGACGGCCGTCGACCAGCAGGGGACGGGCCTGCAGCAGTGGGGTGAGCATGGCCGAAGGATCCGGCAGCTCCAGGTCGTCGGCGTCGAGGGCGCTGCGCAGCAGGAGCGTTTCCGCCACCGGGCACAGCCTGCCCTGCATGGGCAGCTGCACATAGGACCCCGCCATCTGGCGCAGGGCCTGCTGGCGCAGCTCGGGCTGCAGCTCCCTCCAGAGCCGCTCGAGCTGGTCGCCCCGGGGGTCGTCCTGCAGCAGTCGGCGGCGCAGCCGGTCGAACTGCTCCAGCAACCCCAGCAGCAGATCACTGCGGCGGGAGGCATGGAGTCCGTCGAGGGCCAGGAGCTGGCCGCTGTTGTTGCTGGGGCCGGCGGCAGCGGCCTCCCTGAGCCGGCCCTGCAGGGCTTCCCAGAGCCCCTCGGCCGTGCGCTGGCGCAGGGTGATGGCCACCCCGTGGCCCTTGCCGGGGGCCTGGCTGTCGGCAGGGGTGGCGGCGGCGGGCTCTTCCACAAGGGGCTGGCCCCAGGCCAGGCTGACCGGTCCCCAGAGCCAGAGCAGGAAATGGCGGGCCAGCCGCAGCTCCCGCACCCGACCCTGCAGCAGCAGCAGAGGCAACAGCTGGGCCGGTGGCGGATCGAGCAGGCCCAGACAGAGGCGGAGTTCGACGTCGATCTGCTGCAGACCGCTCAACAGCAACCACTGGCCCAGGCCCATCGGAACGGCTGGGGTGGAGGCGGAGGCGGCGTGGTGGGCAGCGGCGTGGTGGGCAGCGGCGTGGTGGGCAGCGGCGATGGAGAGGACACGGCCGCCGGCCAGCACGGTGGTGACGGCCTCCCGCAACGTGTCGGCATCGGCCTGCTCGATCAGGCCCTGGGCCGGAAGCTGCAGCAGAAAGTCGCTGGTGTAGGGGTGGTGCTCAGGCAGCAGGAGCAACAACGGCGCCGGATGCCAACGCTCCAGCAGGCGGCGGCTCTCGGCATCGAGCGCCTGAGGTTCGGGCAGGGTGCCCAGACACCAGAGGAGGAGCTGGGGTGCCCCCTTCAGCTCATCGACCCCGACGACCTGGCAACCGCTCCAGCCGGCAGGTTCGTCGCTGGAATCATCCGCCTGGAGCCAGCTAGTGAGGCCCGCCCGCTGCAGGGGTTCGGCGAACAGCAGCAGCTGGGGGAGGGGCTGTGCCGGACGTCGTCCCACGTTGCCTGAAGAGTGTTGGCCCGACCTTAACCAACGCGGACGGGTTTCTCCAGTGCCGCCGGCTGCTGCCCGTTCTCCACAGACGTCGCTTCGGACGGTGCTTCGGACGGTGATTCAGGTCGGACGGGGACGGCCGGAAAGGTGGAGGGTGTACGACTCGATGGCAAAACCCGTCTGTGCCTCGATCTGCTGGAGAAGGGTGTCGGGAAGGAGGACATCGAGGTCGTGGATTTCCCCGGATTGCGTGCAGGTCAGATGGCTGTGGGGATCGGCTCGATAGCCATAGAGACGACCACTGGCCCGCTCGAGACATTCGATCACCCCGGCCGATTGCAGGGCCTCGAGGTTCTGATAAACAGAGGTGTGGCCGATGTGACGGCCCTGATTGTTGAGCTTCTCGAAGATGTCCCGGGCGGAAAGATGGCTTTTCTCGGCCCAGAGGAGATCGAGCACCATGCGTCGCTGACGGCTCAGCCGCATGCCGAGATCCCGGCAACGCTGATACACCTCCTCCACATGGGCCAGGCCAGGCTCTTCACCACGACGATCACCATCCTCGCCACGGCTGCCGGCGGCCGAGGAGGATTCTGTGGTCGTGGTGGAACGCAACCGGTGCCGAAAGGAACATTGGCTCTGTTATAGAGCAGTTGCATCAGCACCGACATGGACCGGCCTCCGGCCTGCGCTGCGACAGGCTTCAGGCGATCGGCAGGTGCAACGGATCCTGCAGCCGCTGTTCACCGATGGCCTGCAGGGCCTCGCCCAGATCCACCCGGCCGTCATAAAGGGCCCGTCCCACGATCACCCCTTCCACCCCCAGGGGTTCGAGACTCAGCAGGCTCAGCAGGTCGGTGAGACTGCCCACGCCGCCCGAGGCGATCACCGGCAGGGAGGACGCCTGGGCCATCGCCCTCAGAGCCGCGAGGTTGGGGCCCTCCAGGGTGCCATCGGTGGCGATGTCGGTGCTGATGATCGCCGCCACGCCGGTGCCCTCGAGGCTCGCCGCCAGGGCCGTGGCCTCCACGGTGCTCTGCTCGATCCAGCCGCGGGTGGCCACCTTGCCCTCGTTGGCATCGATCCCCACCACGATCCGACCGGGATGGCGGCCGGCCAGGGTGCGCACCAGCGCCGGATTTTCAACGGCCACCGTGCCCAGGATCACCCGATCCACACCCCAGCCCAGCAGCTGTTCGGCCCGTTCCACCGAGCGCACGCCTCCCCCCAGCTGCACCGGAATCGCCAGCGCCGCGGTGATGGCCCGCACCGCCCCGTCGTTGCTGGGCGCACCGCTCCTGGCCCCATCGAGATCCACCAGGTGCAGACGCCTGGCCCCCTGGCGCTGCCATTCCAGTGCCTGGGCCACAGGATCGTCGCTGAAGCGGGTGACGCGGTCGTAGTCGCCCTGATGCAGTCGCACGCAATGCCCGTCGAGCAGATCGATGGCGGGGATGACTTGCATGGAACGAGAGAACAAAGCCGGTCTGGGATCCATCCTGTGCCATGACCAAGCCCGCCGTTGCGAACCTGATGGCACCCACCCCGCCCGTACTGGACCCGGACGACTGGCGCCGGCTCAGGGATGCGCTCCGCTACCAGGGCCGCGATCTCCACCACCGCTCCTACGCGGTGGAGGCCCGGCGCCGGGAACTGCTCTGGGAAGAGATGGACCGCTGCCTGGAGCTGGCCGATCGCATCGAACGGCACCTCGATCAGCTCAGCGAAGCCGTTGAAGACTGAAGCGCCTTCCCGAACAAAGGCGTAATTTGCCCCCATCCACCGGCGACGGCCTTCGCCAGGCCCCTGTCCTTCCCCGATGTCGCCGCTGCGGCTGTTTGGTGTCCTGCTGCTGATCGGCTGCTGCCGCCCTGCCCCGGCCCAGCCCCTGCCCCCCCCTCCCCTGGCGCCGCCGGCCCCGCCGCCACGCTCCCTGCTGGGTCCCGACGGGCCGGATCCCCGTGACGTGCCCCCGCCCCTGGCACCGCCCGGACCGGTGATCCCCCCCATCGGCCGCTCCGACCCCCGGCTGGAAGCGGCTCTGCGGGCCCGCCTGTTCGCCGGACCGGTGGCGGCCCCCCCCGCGGCGGCCGGCGATCCCGATCAGACCGAATGGGAACAGGCCCGTGCCACGGCCCAGCGGCCGATGTGCGCCGATGTGGGGCCCCTCCGCTATCTCCACAACCGCATCGACCTGGACGGCGACGGCCGACTGGAGACCGTGGCGGTGGTGGTGGGCTCCTACGCCTGTGGCAGCGGCGGCTGCAGCCTGCTGGTGTTCCGCGATGGCAGCGGCGGCCTGGAGCTGGTGGCGGAGAACGGGCTGTTCCAGTCGCCGCTGAAGGTGATCAGCAACCGTCATCGCGGCTGGCTGGATCTCACCATGCCCGCCAGCCTGCACGGGGCCCCCGACGGGCTGTTGGAACTCCGCTTCGATGGCCGCACCTACCGGCCGGTGCCGCTGCCGGAGGCCGAGGCTGCCGCCGGCGGACCGCCCGGAACGGTGGTGCTGGAACTGCTGCCCCTGCCCTTCGAACGGCTCGGTCGGCCGCTGCCCTGCGGACCCTGATCCGGGCCGGCCGCTTGAATGGCGCTCACAGACGCGGCATGGCGATGAGGATCCTGGTGATGGGCGGCACCCGCTTCGTGGGCCGGCCCCTGGTGAAGCGGCTGATGGGCGCGGGCCACGAGCTTTGCCTGTTCACCCGCGGGCGGAATCCCGTGCCCGAGGGGGTCGAACACCTGCAGGGCGACCGCGGCAGCGCCGAGGGCCTCGCTGCCCTGCAGGACCGCCCCTTCGAGGTGATCATCGACAGCTCCGGCCGCAGCCTCGAGGACACCCGCCTGGTGATCGAGCGCACCGGCCCCCCCTCCCACCGGCTGGTGTACGTGAGTTCGGCCGGGGTGTATGCCGACAGCGAGCTCTGGCCGCTGGATGAGGAGGCCCCCACCGACCCGCAGAGCCGCCACGCCGGCAAGCTGGAAACCGAAGCCTGGCTGCGGGAGGAGGGCATCCCCTTCACCAGCTTCCGGCCCACCTACATCGTGGGGCCCGGCAACTACAACCCGGTGGAGAGCTGGTTCTTCGATCGGATCGTCCATGGCCGGCCGGTGCCCCTGCCCGGCGACGGCAGCACCATCACCCAGCTGGGCCACGTAAGCGACCTGGCCGCCGCCATGGCCCGCTGCATCGAGGTGGAGGCCGCCACCAATCGCGTCTACAACTGCACCGGCTCCCAGGGCGTCACCTTCCGGGGGCTGGCGGCTGCCGCCGCGCGCGCCTGCGGCCAGGATCCCGCTGCGGTGGAGATCCGCCATTTCGATCCCGCCGGACTCGACAGGAAAGCCCGCAAGGCCTTCCCCCTGCGGCTCGCCCACTTCCTCACCAACACCGACCGGGTGCGGCGGGAACTGGCCTGGGAGCCTGCCTTCGACCTGGAGACCACCCTGGCGGACAGCTATGCCAACGACTACGCCCTGCGCCCTGCCGGAACACCCGATTTCAGCGGCGATGCGGCGTTGCTGGGCTGAGGAGCCCCTGAGCTGGCTGATCGAAGGAGCGGTCGCCATCCCGTAGCAGGGGATAGCAATCTTCTCAGGCGATAACGTCAATCATTCCTGCCAACCGAGCAAGAATCAGACTGGCCGTTTCCGGTCGTCGCCTTACCGCGCACCCGGAGTCAGTTCGGCGTTGGCGGCGGCTTCGACGTTGGCGTTGGCGTCTGCCCCTGGAGGACCCATGCTTTTGCGGCGACGGCTACTACCACTGGGCATTCGCCAGGAGCTCAGGCATCGCTGGCGACAAATGCAGGATGGCATCCATCGGACCAGGTTCGACAGCACGTCAGGCGTCCTGGGAAGGCGAACCAGAATCGGCCTCACGCAGCCAATCATGCCGAGCGCGTTGTATCACAACAAACTGATCAACATCACACGTGGCGCCGCCCTGCTTGACAACAACATCATTGGAGCCCATAGGAACTGGTCCTTTTGGCACCGAATCCACCGTCCCAATGCAGCCAATGGATTTGTCCCGGGGCGCAACCTCGTCAACGGCAGACTTGTCGCCCTCTCCGGCGGCGGCCTCTGCCAACTTTCTTCGATGGTGTATCACCTGGCGTTGCTTGCCGGATTGACCATCGTGGAAAGGCACGCCCATAGCCTGGACATCTATGAAGAAGATCAGCGTTTCACGCCCCTGGGCGCTGACGCTACGGTTGTCTGGGGCTTCAAAGACCTACGGCTCCACAATCCCCACCCCTTCCCTCTATCCCTCCGGTTCAGGGTTGAGAATGGCAGGCTGATTGGCGAGATCCAATCCGATGCTGACCTGATGGCTCATCATGTCGATTTTATTCAGATTCCCCTGAAAGGTCCATTCGTTCAGGTCAACACTGTCGTCAACAATCACCTCAAAGACAGCACCATCTATGAGCAACAGCGAGGCCTGGAAGTGATCGCCTAGCGGTGGCCTGTCAGCATCGGCGTCAAGACCGGTCCGGGGGACACCTCCTTGATCCGGATCCTCCACTGCGGGCACACCGCCACCGCTCCGCATTGCGCCCACCCCCCTCGCGCAGGCACAGAACAGGCCCCGGAGGTTCGTGCCAACGACATGGTCAACATCCGCGGCGGTGGAGTCGAGGACGCCGGCGCTCCTAACGCCCCCCGCCCAGTTCCCCGCACAGCCAGCGATGGCTGATGCCATTGGCCCATGGCTGGAAGCGGCCGGGTAGGGCCGGATGAGGCAGCTGCTGCAGTCCGCCGCCTCAGCGAGGACGTGCAGGCTGTTGTGGCTGTTTGAGCCCGAGCACGGCGATGCCCGTATCAATTCGCTGGATCGGCGGTGCACCGAGGCCCTGCTGCCAGAGGGTGAGCACCGACCAGTAGCCCTGTGACCTGGGCTTGCTGGCCGCTGTGGAATCCACAACACCGCGTTTGATCAGGTCCATCAGCTCAGGCAGGTCATCCAGGGCCACCACCTGGACATTGCCCTGCTTGCCCATGGCCTGGATCGCGCGACCCACGCCGATTCCGCCGCCCGCGTCACTCACAACCCAGCCCTTCAACTGTGGATGCTGCTCCATCGTGGCCACGGCCTGTTGTCGGGCGGTTTCCATGTTGTCGTTGTCCGCGGGACTGGCCACCACCTTGATGCCCGGGAAGCTCGCGAACAGCTTGCGGTGGCACTCCGCCCGGATCGCGTGGTTGGGAGCTGTTGGCACACCGCGCATGATCGCGACTTCGCCCTGCCCGCCTACCAGCTCCGCCAGGCGCGCAGCGGCGATGCGCGCCTGTTGGCAGAAATCGGCGCCGATGCTGGTGATCGGAAGTTCGGCTGGCGGTTCTGAGTCGAACACGGTGATGGGGATGCCCTGGCGTTCGGCCTGCTCAAGCAGAGGCTTGAGCCGGTTTGCATCCAGCAGATCGATGGTGATGCCGCTGGCTCGGGAGCGAATCGCCGCCTGAAGAATGGCTGCCTGCAGATCGGCCTCAGCTCTGGCGGGAGGCCGGTAATCGATCACCACCGGGGTGTTGGTTTGCCCCTGGATCATCTGGGCGGCTGCCTTGGCGCCGCCATGCACCGCTTCAAACCAGGGGTGTGTCACCTTGGGAATCACCACGAACCGCAGCGGTTGTGGTGCTGCGTCAGCCCTCGCAGCACCCATCAGCAGGGAGCCGCCGATGATCAGGGCTTGAAGGCTGACTTGAAGGCTGTGAGAAACCGCGCGCATGGATCCTGACGGCAGCAACTCAGCCGCCGGCTCAATGTCACCTCAGCCTAGGAATGAGCGATGGGGCGTCGACGCTTTCGTGACCCTCTGACAGGCGGAGGTGATGAAGCGTCAGGTGGCTCTTGCGGCCTTGCTACCTCCAGCAGGCGGCGATCAGATTGCTGACGGATCGGCCCTCCCCATCCGCAAGCGGCTGGAGCTTCTGGTGGTGCTGCCAGTGGTTGATGAGGGGATCCGCTGCCGCCTTCAGCCTTGAGCAGGCGATGTGTTTCAGCCCCCTCATGCGGCGCTCCGACCGCCAAGCGACTGCTTCGGCGGCAGCAAAGGAGAGCGGGCTGCTCAGGCTGCTGGGATCGCGACAAAAACCGGCAACAGAGCAAACAGGATGACTTCCAAAAGACCCTGGGGGCAACCCCACGTTCTGCTGGAAAGGACGTTCCTGGGCTTCGCATTCATCGACGAGACAGGCGATCTCTGCATCACTGCTGAGGGATAGAGCTGATGGCAGAAGGAACGCGACGCAGCAGCATTTAAAACAGCAAGTCCTGGATCGGATCTGGATGAAGAGTTCCGTCAGATAACGCTGCACCTGAGTGGCAGGCGAGGACTCCTACCGCGCTGGCAAGGCATCGGTCGTTGCCTGTCCTCTCATGGAACTAAATAGCTTCAGCCCCGCAGCCGTCGACCCTTCGTTGGCCGGCGGACAGGCTCATCGCCAAGGCCGGGCTTGGGCCGCTGCGCTCGTTGACCTCCTCGCTGGCGATCAGTGGTGGCGATCAGTTCCGCGGGCCGGCCCGCAGATACCCCAGGGCGGAGCTGAGCGCCAGCAGCAGGGATGGCCAGAACAGCCACCAGCCGATGGCGTGAAGAAAGAGCGCGGTGGACGGCCCGGCGAGGCCCCAGTCCGGGGGCCAGAGCAGCAGCAGCAGCGACACGAACTGCAGGATCGTCTTGGCCTTGCCCCCCATCGAGGCGGGGCCGCCGCTGTCCTGGCCGGCCCGCCAGCCGGAGATCAGCAGCTCCCTGGCCAGCAGCAGCCACACTGCCCACAGGGGCAGACCACCGGTGTGGGCCAGCCACAGCAGCGGGGCGCTGATCAGGATCTTGTCGGTGAGGGGATCCAGCCGCGCCCCCCACACCGAGCCACCACCGGCCCGGCGGGCCAGGGCGCCATCGGCCCAGTCGCTCAGCCCCCCCAGCAGCAGCAGCACCCAGGCCAGGGCGGGACGTCCGCCGGCCAGGGCCAGCAGCAGGGGCAACCCCATAACGGCCCGTCCGATGGTCAGCAGGTCGGCGAGGCGACGCAGAGGAAGGGTCCCGTTCACGAGCAGAATGCCATCACCGAGGAGATCCGCATGGTCGTCGAGCGCAGCATGGCCGAGGTGATGACCAGCCCCGTGCTGAGCGTCACCACCACCACTCCCCTGCAGGAAGCCGTGCAGCTGATGAGCGACCACCATGTCAGCGGTCTGCCGGTGCTCGATGAGCTCGGGAACCTGGTGGGGGAGCTCAGCGAACAGGATCTGATGGTGCGTGAAAGCGGCTTCGATGCCGGGCCCTACGTGATGCTGCTCGATGCCGTGATCTACCTGCGCAACCCGCTCGACTGGGACCGGCAGGTGCATCAGGTGCTGGGCAGCACCGTGGGCGATGTGATGGGCTCCAAGCCCCACAGTTGCCCCGTTGGCACCAGCCTGCCCCAGGCGGCCCGCCTGCTGCACGACCGGGGCACCCAGCGCCTGTTCGTGCTCGACGACCAGGAGGCGCTGGTCGGGGTGATCACCCGGGGCGACGTGGTGCGGGCCCTCGCCGCCCAGGCCTGAAGCCGACCTGGCGGGGGGCAGGGGTCCAGGGAACGACGGCGCCATCGGCCACCAGCCAGAGCGCTTCGCCAGCTGAACAGGGATGGCCGCCGGTGAGCTGGCCGAAGGCGGGCAGGACCAGCTGATCGGCCGTCGGGTCGAAGGCGAAGCAGGGCAGCCGCAGCCGGTCGGCACCGCCCCCGATCAGGGCGACGGGGTGGCGATGGCCGCAGACGTTGAGCAGGCCGGCCCGAGGCTCGGGGGCGTGGCTCAGCCAGAGGGGACCCACGGCCACGGAGGCCTCCTGCTTCAGACCCTCGAGCCAGGAGCCCCGTTCGTGGTTGCCGCCGATCAGCCGCAGGGGGCAACCCAGCAGGTCCGGCAGGGCCCGCAGCTTCTGGCGCAGGTCCGCCGTCAGGCCCAGCCGGCTGTGGATCAGATCCCCCAGCACCAGCACCTGGACGGGCCTGTGGGCATGGGCCACCGCCAGCAGGGTGTTGAGGGTGGCCCCATCGCCATCGCTGGGGAGCGGGATGCCCTGGCTCTGGAAGCTCTCCGCCTTGCCCAGGTGCAGATCCGCCAGCAGCAGCACGCCCTGGCGCGGGTCGAAGGCGGCCCGCGCGCCCAGCAGCTGCAGCCGGTGACCCCGCCAGTGGAACTCGGCCGCCCCCGAAGTGGTCATGGTTGATCGATCACAGAGCCGATGGCACCGGAGCCGCAGCCCAGGCGTCCCATCTTCTCCGGCGAGAATCACCCCAGCGCGCGGTCAGCGATGACGTCAAGCCAGCCGGAGGCCAGCAGCGAGGCGAGGGCCTGCCTGCTGCGCCTGGCTCCCTACCTGCTGGGCCGGGCCCGCCGCGGGGTCGTCGGCAGCAGCCGCTATGCCCAGAAACTGCGGGACGCCATCCGCGCCGCGGCAGCCGACGCCACGGCCCGGCCAGTGCTGATCAGCGGGGAACCGGGCCTGGAGAAGGACAACATCGCTGCCCTGATCCACTTCGGCTCGAAGGCCCGCAAGCAGCTGCTGGTGCGCATCAACTGCGCCCTGCTGCGCCCCGACGGCGCCGAGCTGTTCGCCCCCACCGGCGACGGCATGGCCCTGATCGACTGCATCGGCCAAGGCGCTCTGCTGCTCGATCAGATCGATCGCGCCGCCCCCTCCCTGCGGCCCGCCCTGCTGGAGCTGGCCCGCAGCGGCCGCTGGCGTTCCCCGGCCGGCGACCAGGCCGAGCATGTCTTCGCCGGACGGGTGTTCCTCACCGCCGAGAAGAGCGAGCCCGATTTCGACAGCCTCTGCTGCCACATCCGCGTGCCGCCCCTGCGGGTGCGGCGCCAGGACCTGGGCGAATGGCTGCGCTACGGGGTGCGCCAGCGGGCCCTCAGCCTGGGCTGGAGCCGGCCGCCCGGCGTGGGGGAGGCCCTGGTGAAGAGGCTGCAGGGCTACGACTTCCCCGGCAACGTGCGCGAGTTGCTGGTGCTGATCGACCGGGCCCTGCGCCAGTGCAGTGACGACCACCCCGACGCGCTGCCCGAGGACGTGTTCTGGACCCTGCGGCGGCCCCAGCGGGCCCGCTTCGATCTCTGGCGCTGGAAACCGTTCCTGCGCGACGCCATGCGTTCGCCCCGGTTCTGGAACGGGCTGCTGTTCGGCCTGGTGAGCTGGGTGTTCGTGCTGGTCAACCTGTGGCTCTGGTGGGGCCCCCAGGACCGCGCCCACAACGGTGGCCTGAACCTTTTCTGGGCCTGGTGGTGGCCCCTGATCCTGCTGGGATATCCCCTGGTGGGACGCCTTTGGTGCTCCTTCTGTCCGTTCATGGCGTGGGGCGAGATCAGCCAGCGGCTGGCGAAGCGCTTGGGCTGGCAGCCGGCCCGCTGGCCGCGGGGGGACACGGACCGCTGGGCGGCGCCCCTGCTGGCGGCAGGCTTCGCGGCGATTCTGCTGTGGGAGGAACTGGGCGATCTGCGCAACAGCGCCTGGCAGAGCAGCGCCCTGCTGCTGCTGATCACCGCCGGAGCCGTGGTCGGCTCGCTGCGCTTCGAGAAGCGCTTCTGGTGCCGCTACCTCTGCCCGGTGGGGGGCATGAACGGCCTGTTCGCCAAGCTGGCGATCAGCGAACTGCGGGCCGAGGCGGGCACCTGCAGCGGCAGCTGCAACAGCTACGCCTGCTTCAAGGGGGGTCCGGCGGAAGGGGAAGGCCTGGCCACCGCCGGCTGCCCCCTGGGCACCCATCCGGCCCACCTGGTGGACAACCGCAACTGCGTGCTGTGCCTCACCTGTGCCCAGGCCTGCCCCCACCGGTCGGTGCAGCTCCGCCTGAGGCCCCCCGCCGCCGACCTGCAGCGGGACATGGCACCACCGGCCGGGGAGGCCGGCCTGATCCTGGTGCTGGCGGGAGGGATCTGCCTGCGGCAGTGGGAGCGGCTGCTGGGGTGGCTGCCGCTGGCACCGGCCTCCCTGGAACAGGGGCCGATGCTGCCGCGTCTGGCCTTCGCCGCCCTCGCCCTCGCCCTGCCGGCGGGGCTGTGGCTGGCCCTGCGGCCCCTGGTGAAGCGGCTGCGCCCCGCCACGACCAGCTGGCAACTGCTCTATGGCCTGCTGCCGCTGCTCTGGGCCCTGCTGCTGGCCCAGCACCTGCCCATGGGCATGGCGGAAGGGGGCCTGCTGCTGCCGGTGAGCACCGAGAGCCTTTGGCCCGAACTGGCCACCCGGCTGCCCGCCTGGAGCGCCGATGCCCATGTGGTCGGCTTCTGCCAGAGCCTGGCGGTGCTGGTGGGTGTGGGCGGATCCCTGCTGATGCTGCGGCGGTTGCTGCAACTGGCTTTCTGGGCCGTCCCCTCCCTGGCCCTGAGCGGTCTGGTGATCGGCCTGGGGGCAGGCGGACGCTGGCTGGTGGGCTGAGCGGGAGGCCGCGGGATCCGCCTCAGCGGTTGCTGCAGAGACGCCTCAGATCGCTGGTGGCATAGAGGGGCACCACCGGCGCGTCAGGGTTCGCCGGCCCAGGGGAGCGCTCCAGGTGAAGGCGCGTCAGGGAATGGGCGGCCCCAAGGGCGTTGGCGAGCCGCAACTTCTGCTCACCGGTGGCCCGCTGCCAGGCCTGGCAGGTGGCTGCGCCGGACCCTTGCTCGGGAGGGACCTGGGCCAGGGCTCCGGGGTGTGCGGCGCCCAGCCCCAGGGCCACCATCAGCCCCAGAACCCGACGGCCACGCCAGCACCCTCCCCCCAGGACCGGCGAGTGGCGCACCTGCCGCGAGCGGCCCACGTACACCCAGGCCAAGCGCCCGTCCATGAGGGGCATGGGCTGCCGGTCGTAGAGGCGGGGATAGCCCTCAAGCCGGTCGAGGGCGTCCAGGGCCCGGTCCACGAGCCGGTAGACCTCCCCCTGCACCATGCCGCTGCCCGCGATCGCCATGGGGAAGGGACCGAGGTCGTGCAGCACCAGCCCGCCCACGGTGCCCTCCCCCTCGAAGCCGCACCCCCCGAGCCAGTGGTGATTGACCTGGCCCCGCTGGAGGGTGCCGTACACGAAGACCAGCTCGGGATTCCGGTTCACGGGGCGGGCCAGGGAGAGCAGGGCCAATGGCCATAATGAATCGGTTTCGCACCGGATTCCATGACCATCGCCCTGCTCGCGGCGTTGCTGGGTTCGCTGGTGTTGATGGGCTGGATCGTGAAGCGGCTCGAGAAGGCCTCCTGAATCAGACCTCCAGGTGGCGAACCTGGCCCGCAACCCGGATCGAGCCGCCCGGTTCCCCGGGAATCTCGGCGCTGAGCAGGGAGCGGCAGCCCATGTCCTCCCCCTGCACCACCGTGATGCGGCCGCCGTGGGGCCAGCCGAGGCTCTGCAGATAGCCAGCCAGGGCCGCGGTGGCCGACCCCGTGGCCGGATCCTCATAGACGCCACAGGCGGCGGCGGGATTGCGGCTGTGGAACGTCCGGGGCCCTTCTGCCCACACCAGCAGGAGCGTCAGCAGTCCCGCCTCCCCCATCAGTCGGGCCCCGTCCTCCATGGCGTAGCGCATGGCCGCCAGGTCCCCACGGCGGCGCAGGGCCAGCAGCAGGTGGTCGGCACCGCCGTGGACGATGGCCGCTGACAGGACCGGGTCCAGGTCGCTGGGTTCGTAGCCGAACAGCGCCAGGCTGGCGATGAGCAGATCGGGCGCCACGGGGCGCTGGTGGGTGGGGGGCGACTGCAGGGCGGCGCTCCAGTGCTCCCCCTGGCGCCGCCCCTCCACCGTGATCTCGGCCTGGTTCAGCGTGAGCGGGAAGACCCCGTCGCCGCAGCGCTCGGCCAGGGCGGCCCCCAGGGCGACGGTGGCATGGCCGCAGAAGGGCACTTCGACGGTCGGGGAGAAATAGCGCACCCGCCAGCCCGCCCCATGCGGGGCTGAGAAAACCGTTTCCGAATACCCCACCGCGGCGGCGATCCGCTGCATCTCCCCGGCCTCCGGCAGGTGATCGCCGATCACGACGCCGGCGGGATTGCCGCCCCGATCACCGTCGCTGAAAGCCGCCAGGCGCAGGAGGGTCATGCCGGCCTCAGTCGTCTTCCCGGGCTCGCACGTACACGATCGTGCGGTTGCCGCTCGGGGCCTCCCGCTCCTCCATCCCGAACAGGGAGGGACAGCCGCGGACCAGATCGGAGAGCTTGCGGAAGCCGTAGAGGCGGGTGTCGAAGTCGGGCTGGATCTTCTGCAGATAGCTGCCGAAGGTGCCCAGCTGGGTCCAGCCCGATTCATCCACCGAGCGATCCAGCGCCTCCATCAGGAAATCGGCGGGGATGACGGGATGGCCGGCGGTGGGCGGATCGGCCTCCCGGGGCCGCCGGGAGCGTTCCGGTTCGACGGCGTCATCGCCGTGGCGGGAGGCGGTGCGCAGCACTTCGGTGAACAGGAACTTGTGGCAGGCATTGCGGAAGGCCGCCGGGGTCTTCTCCTCGCCGAAGCCGTAGACCAGCAGGCCCTCCTCCCGCAGGCGCACGGCCAGGCCGGTGAAGTCGCTGTCGCTGGTCACCAGGCAGAAACCATCGAAGCGACGGGTGTAGAGCAGATCCATCGCGTCGATGATGAGGGCGCTGTCGGTGGCGTTCTTGCCCACGGTGTAGGCGAACTGCTGCATCGGCTTGATCGAGAACTTGTTGAGCAACGCCTTCCAGGAGGCGCTCTGGCTCGAGGTGAAATCGCCGTAGATGCGTCGCACGATCGCCTCCCCGAAACGGGCCACCTCTTCCAGCACCGCCTCGATCACCGCCGCCCGGGCGTTGTCGGCATCGATCAGGACCGCCAGCTGCTTGCCGTTCTCCTCTGCCAGGCCCCCGGCCGCCGCGTGGGCTCCCGATGGGCTTTTCATCGCGCGCCCCCAGAGGCCCTTGACCCTACCCGCCGCGCGGACACGTGTCCCCCGATGCCGCCGAGACCCCATGGCGACAGGAGAATCCTGGCCATGGTTCTGCCGCTCGCCGCCGCCGCTGCCCCCCCCCTCCTGCCCTGCCCTGCCGAGGCGGGCTGGGAACTGGTGGCCGGCGCACGGCTGCCGCGGCGTGGGGCGAATGGGCAGCCGTCGGGAGGCTTCTCGGCCGCCGGCTACCGGCCCGAAACGGATGAACTTCTGCTGCTCAGTGACGCGCCCCGGGGCCGCATCAGCGGCTGGAGCGGCCTGCGCAAGCTGGGTCTGGTGCCCCTGCGCCCCCTGTTCCGGCTGGAACTGCAGGGATCCCCGCAGGCCGCGCTGCCGGAGGAGATCGATGGCGAAGGCCTGGTGGTGCTTGGCAACCGCCTCTGGGTCGCCAGCGAAGGGCGCCGCAGTGCCGCCCGTGAGGCGCAACTGCTGGCCTTCGATCGGCTCAGCGGCCGGCTGGAACGCGCCTATCCCCTGCCGACCGACTGGCAGCCTGCCCCGGGACGGGGGCTCGTCGCCAACCGGGGGCCGGAATCCCTGGCCCTGCTGCGCCGGCCGGGGCAGACGGACGTGCTGCTGATGGCCTCGGAATCCCCCCTGCTGCAGGATCCTGCCGGCCAGGTCCGGCTGCTCGCCTGGTCACTGAACGCCTCCGGGCCGGTGGCCCGACCCCTGGGGCGGCTGGCCATTCCCGTCGGCGAAGGCTGGGGGCTGACCGATCTGCTGGTGGTGAACGACACCGGAGCCGCCCCGGGGCTGCTGGCCCTGCTGCGGCGCTTCCAGCCCCCCGACCGATGGCAGGTGCTCCTGGCCCACTACCCGCTTCCAGACGGCCGTGCCGATCCCGATGGCGTGCTGGAGCCCCTCCGCAGCTGGGATCTGATCGAGGCCGGCCTCCCCCCCGACAACTGGGAAGCGATGACCCTCGGGCCGGAGCAGGCCGATGGCAGCCCCAGCCTGCTGCTCGCCGCCGACGACAACTTCAGCGCCCTGCAGGACAACCATCTGGCCCTGCTGGTGCCCCGCCGCAGCGGTAGCTGCCCCCCGAAGCCATGAACCGACGCGACCTTCTCACCCTGCTCGGGATCGGGGCCTGTTCCTTCGCAGGGGCCGCCCTGCCCCGCACTGCTGAGGGGAGCACAGAAGGGAACGCGGCGGCCCTCCCCTTCCCGTCGGTTCCGACCCCCCTGCCGGTGCCCAGCGACGGGCTCGACGCCGACGGCCAGCGCCGCACATATGCCCGCATCGAACTGGAGGACCGGCTGGTGCTGCCCGACGGCTACCGAGCCGATCTGGTGGCGGTCTGGGGGGATCCGCTCGCCGATGGCCGCTTCGGCTTCAACAACGATCACCTTTCCTTACTGGCCCTGGGTGCGGATCGGGCCCTGCTGACGGTGAACTTCGAGTACATCAGCGCCAGGTCCTGGCGGGAGGGTTACGCCGAAGCCGTGGGCGGGGAGCTGCCGTTCGAGGCACTGATCGAGGCGCTGGCGGCCAGGGACGGGCGGGTCGATGCCGGCACCCTCCCGGCGGACGACCCGCTGCTGGAGAGCGTGCGCCGGGTGGCGGAGGCGGCCATGGCCGATCTGGGCCTCGGTGTGATCGAGCTGGAACGCCAGCCAGGCGGCCCCTGGCGTCGCCGGCCAGGGAGGTTCGATCGGCGCATCACCGGCCTGAGCGGCTGGCGCGATCCCGCCCAGAGGCTGCGGAGCAGCGGACCGGCGGCAGCCGTGTTCCGCCGCCGCGAGCGGCTCGGCTACGACGACGGACTGGGGGACGCGATCATCGGCAGCTTCGCCAACTGCGCCGGCGGCGAGACCCCCTGGGGCACCGTGCTCAGCGCCGAGGAGAACCTGCAGAACCAGGTGGCCGAGGCGGTGCATGCCGACGGCTCCTCCGTCTCCCCCGCCGCCCGTCCCTTCGCCTACGACGGCCAGCGCCTCGACGGCCTCGGCAACCCCTTCGGCCTGGCGGGCAACAAGTACGGCTGGATGGTGGAGATCGACCCACGCCGGCCCGAGCAGGCCGCGGTGAAGCACAGCTGGCTGGGCCGCTTCCGCCACGAGGCGGTGGCCGTGAAGGCGGTCGCCGGCCAGCCCCTGATCGTCTATTCCGGCTGCGACCGCCACGGCGGCCACCTCTACCGCTTCGTCAGCGACGCCACGATCCGGGACCCGGCCGACCCGGCCAATTCGGACCTGTTCACTGCCGGGCGGCTTGAGGTGGCCCATTTCGATCCGCCCGCCAGCGCCGGCGGGGAGGGGCGGGGCCGCTGGCTGCCCCTGGAGCCCTCCAGCCCGGTGGCGCCGCTTTCCCCCAGCCATTTCGCCCGTTACGGCCTCGAGCAGGCGATCCTGCTGCCCCACTCCGATCGCCTCAAGCCCGGCGCCGAAGCCTTCAGCAGCGACGCGGCGGTGGCGGCCTACCGCCGCCAGTACCCAACCCTGGCGGACCTCTACCCCGGTGAGGGGGAGGAGCGGATGGGGGCGATCCTGATCGATGCCCACCTGGCCGGCTGCGCCATCGGGGCCACCCCCGGGGCGCGGCCGGAGGACACGGTGATCGATCCGGCCAGCGGCGATCTGCTGATTGCCTTCACCGCCGGCGGCGGCAGCGACGACGGCCGGGCCGACCCGGCCATCTTCCAGGGGCCGCAGGGGCAGTCCACCTGGCCCTACGGCTGGATCATGCGCCTGGCCGACGAGGGTTCGGCGAAGGCGGGGGCCTTCCGCTGGCGCCTGGTGGCCACGGGCGGCGCCCCCTGGCAGGGGGGGATGGGCTTCGCCAATCCCGACAACCTCTGCATCGACAGGCTCGGCCACATCTGGATGGTGACCGACCGTTCGACGACAACGGCCGACCTGGATCTGTTCGGCAACAACAGCTGCTGGGTGCTGCCCTCCCGGGGACCCCACGCCGGTGAGGCCTACTGCTTCGCCACTG
Organism: Cyanobium sp. CZS25K; assembly: GCA_030373325.1. GTDB lineage: Bacteria > Cyanobacteriota > Cyanobacteriia > PCC-6307 > Cyanobiaceae > Cyanobium. The sequence goes on from JAUCZB010000006.1 coordinate 126,217, forward strand.
GACCGATGGAGTGCGAGCTCACCGGGCCCTGCTTCGATGCCGGCGAATCGACACTCTTCCTGGCGGTGCAGCACCCGGGAGAGGGCCACGGCACCAGCCCCTCCCCGGAGGCCCGCGAAGCCCAGGCCCACCGGCTGGTGGATCGCTCAGGCCGCCCCTTCGAGCAACTGCGCTGGGTGCCGCTGGGCTCCAACTGGCCGTCGGGAGTGCCCGGCCGGCCCCCCCGACCCGGGGTGGTGGCGATCCGGCGCCTCGCCGGCGGGCCGCTGCTGGAGGGCTGAATGCCGGACTACGCCGCCTGAGGCCCCAGGGGCGCTTCAGGCGGTGCCGGCATCAAGGGATCGCTCGATCTGATCGATCGCCTCATCGAGCGGCTCGATCGCCGTCGCCATGGCCGCATCGCTGGCCTCGGTGCTGGGCCACTGGTGATCGATCTGGCGACGCAGCTGCTGCAGGCCGCCATCGATGGCCTCGAGCCGGGTGGCCAGGGCCAGCAGCCGGGCCTCCCGTTCGTCCATTCCCTGGCGTGCTGCATGCAGGTTGCGGCGCAGCTGGTCGACCAGACGCCGCCGCTCCTGGCGCAGGGGGCCATCCGCCTCGCGCTGCAGGGCCTTCTCCTCCCGGGCCAGCCGGCGGGCCAGGCCATCGGGAGCCAGGCGCCGTCCACCGCCCGATTCCAGCAGGGGCCGGCGTTCCCGCAGCCGTTCCGGCAGCTGCTGCAGCCGCTCGCAGCAGAGCTGAACGCTGCCCAGGGCCTCCAGATGGCCCGGATCCGTGAAGCGGGCCACGGCCTCCTCACGCAGCGCCAGGGCCGTCGCCGCCAGGCCCGCGGCCCGCTCCAGGGCCTCCTCCAGACCTGCGTCGAGCCGCTGGGCATGGAGGCGCTGGCTGCGGCTGCGCCGTCCAGCCGCCCCGCCGCGTGCCAGCAGGGCCGCGCAGGCGAGGCTCAGGGCGACGGCGGGCAGAAGGGCCAGGGGAAGGGCAACGCCGCCTCCCCGCACCAGCAGCAGCAGGCACCCACCTCCGGCGGCGACCGCCAGGGGATGGTCGATGGGGTTGGCCCAGCCCGTCGGCTCTGCCATCAGAAGGCCATCTGGAGATCCTCCATTCGGCGACGGATGCTGTCGGCCGTTCCGGTGCTGAAATCGCCGCCGTTGCTCTCGGCGATGCGGCGCAGCACGTCGGCGTCGAAATCCCCCTGGTTGCCGTACCCCAGCGTGAACACGCCGATGCGCTCGTCACTGGCGAAGCCGCTGCGTTTCAGTTCGCTGCCGAGCCCCTCCAGGGAAAGCCGCGAGCCGTTGTCCTGACCATCGGTGAGCACCACCACCGCCAGGATTTCCCCGGGGCGCCGGGTGAGGCGCAGCCAGTCGCGCCCCTGCTGGATCGCGTCGTAGAGGACGGTGCCGCCCTCCGCCTCCAAGGAGGCGATGAAGCGGCCGCCCGGGTCACCGTCCGGGGCACTTCCATGGCCGCTGCCAGGGCCACTTGCAGGGCTGCTGCCGGTCACCACCACCGGGGGCCGCAGCCGGTTGTCAAAATCGAACAGGCCCACAGTGTCCCGCGGACCGATCTGGGCCAGATAGGCCTGCAGGCTGCGCTGGGCCGCCGGCAGCTTTTCCCCCTTCATCGAACCCGAGCTGTCCACCACCAGGGCCACCCGGGAAGGCTTCTTGGCCTGGTTGCGCCAGAGGGTGATAATCGCTTCGACTACTTCCGGCTTCGGGGCCCGCAAGGAGTCGTAGACGGCCCGGGGATCGGCGCCGTAGGCCGCCGTGACCCGGCTGGCCGGCACCGCCGGGTTGGCCGGCCGCAGACCCTGATCGGCGGCAAGGCGCTGGAGGTCGCTGCTCTGGAGCCGCTCGATGATCAGCTGGGCCGCCTGCTTCTCCCGGAGGGAGACCCAGGGGGCGTCCGGCAGGATCGCCCGCATCGTGCTGGCATAGGTGGACCTGGGATAGACGGCCTGGAGGGGCTCCTGGTCGGCGCTGCGGGCGGCGTTGACCGCCACCACCGACGACTCATAGACCGAACCCACCGAGGCCCAGAACGACCCGTTGCGCTGCATGGCCCGGGCGAGTTCATCGGTGGAGCTGCCGTAGCGGGTCACATGGCGCTCAATGGCGGCCACTTCATCGCCGTGGGCCCGCACGTCCGCCAGGGTGAGGGCTTCCGGCCGTTTGCCGGCCACTTCGGCCACCATGGCCACCAGGGTCTGGAGCCCCGAATTGGAGCGGGTCGGGGCAGTATGGACAAAGCGGATCGGCTGGGAAGGGCCGGCCGGATCCAGCTGGCGATGGTCGCTGCTGCGGGCCAGGGCGCTGAAGGGGTCGGGGCGATCGAGGCCCTTCTCCAGGGCCGGCGTGGTCATGAACACCATCGGACTGGAGGCCAGGGCCGGCGCATCGGCCGGCGCGGGGATCAGCTCCCGGGTGGGTGCCAGGCGCTGCAGCCGATGCCGAAACAGGTCGAGGTAGATCTCGCCATCCACCGAGAGCAAGGTAGGGATGCGCGGATCGTCGGCCGCCTGGCCGCCCTGGAACACGCCCCGGGCATGGGATTCCATCTCACTGACCACATCGCCACTGCCGGCGGCACGGCAGCGCAGCAGCACCGGGGTGCGGTCCTCCAGGCGCGGCGGGGCCTGGGCAATGGCCTTGGCGGCCTCCTGGCAGAAACCCTTCAAGGCGCTGCCCACCAGCATCTCCAGCTCCAGAGGAGGCGGGGCCAGAAGGTGGCAGCCGCTGATCGGCAGGCCGAGAAGCACGGTGGTGAGGCCGGCCAACCGCAGGGCCCGTGCCATGGAGCGGTGTGGAAGAGTGTGGTCATTCTGCTGGCAATGGCGACCGCTTCCAACCGCAGCCGTGGCAGGGGTCGCCGTCCCGATCAGACTGCCTCCCACCTGGAAGGCCCGCCTTGGAAGCGACCCTGACCCGCAGGCGCCTGCTTTCCCTCCTGATCGCCGGGGCGTCGCTGCTGCTGGCGACGGCACCCGTGCCCGGGCTGAGGCGGCCCCTGGTGGTGGTCGTGGGCTCGGAGCTGGCCGGCGCCATGGCCGAACTCGAACCGATCTTTGAGCGCCGGCACGGCGGCATCGACCTGGCCTGGAAGGTGCAGGGCGCCCAGGACATGGTCAACCGCGCCAGGGAGGAGGGCCCGGAGCGCCCCAGGGTGCTGATCCCCGCCAACCGGGATCTGCTCGACCAGCTCGCCGCGGATCTGGGGGCCCAGGGTTCTGCTACCGCGTTCCTGCAGCCCCCCGTTCCCGTCGCCCGCACCCTGCTGGTGGCCGTGGCCTGGCCGGAGCGGGCCCGGCGGCTGTTCCCGGACGGTCGGTTCTCCTGGGCCCTGCTGCGGCGCGCTACGGCGGCGGGGCAATGGGGGGCGCTGGGCGCGCCGATGAGCTGGGGCAGCGTCGATCTGCGCAGCACCGATCCGATGCGCTCCAACTCCGGCCAGCTGACCCTGGCCCTCTGGTGCCGGGGCCAGAACGGAGCTGACTGTGCAGCCGGGCTGCGCCGGGCCGTCTACCGACCGGCCCGCTCCACCGACATCCTGCTGCAGGAATTCATCAGCGGCGGCCCGAACGAGGGCGACCTGGCTATGGTGTACGAAGCCTCGGCTCTGACGCGCCAGCAGGAAGCCAACCGCCAGCGTCCAGGGGGCTACGTGCTGCTGTTCCCCGATCCCACCATCGAGACGGTGCTGGCGGCCGCCGTGCTGCGGGGGGAGGCCGCCGGACGGAGCGAGGACGGGGAACGGTTCGTGGCCTTTCTGCTCTCGAAGGAAGGCCAGGCGGTCCTCACCCGTCTGGGTTTCCGTGGCGCCGATGGCGGCGGCGGCAGCCCGCAGGCCCGAGGCGTGAAGCTCCTGCCGCCCCCCTCGCCCCGGGAACGGGAAGAGCTGCTGCGCCTCTGGCAGCAGGCCGGCTGAGCGGGCCGAAGACCATCAGCCCGTGTTAATGCGCACCTGCGGCGGTGCGGCAGACGACGGACGAATGGGGAGGGTTGCCTTCTGGAAGACTATGCGCAGACAGCAGGACTTAACAGGTTTCGTCATCCTGGTGCCGGCGGGATCGCGGCCGGCATCATGTCAGCATGGCGGAGCTTCCAGCCTGGCCTCGCTCAGCCTCTCCACGCCGATTCCTCCTACCCAAGGTTGTGCTCACCTGCGACGCCCTGTTCCTCTCGGATCTGCATCTGGGCTCCAATCAGTGCGAAGCCGGCCACCTCGCGGCCTTCCTGGAGTGCATCCGCCCGAAGACACTGTTTCTGGTCGGCGACATCATCGATCTGCAGGCGATCCGCTTCAACGCCAATGTTGATGCCGCCTTTCTCACCGATCTGATCGACTCCCTCCTGACCGAGGAGAACGAAGTGCCCCTGGCCAGCTTCACGCAGCAACGGGAGGGACTGCTGCGGGCCTCCCATCGCCGGGTGCTGGAGCGCTTGCAGGCCCTGCACCAGGAGGGCGTGGCGATCGTCTACATCCCTGGCAACCATGATGCCTGCCTGCGCCGCCATGCCGGCCGGGAGCGGCCGGGCTTCGCGATCCGCCGGCAGGACGTGTACCGCACCCCTGCAGGCCAGCGGCTACTGGTGCGCCACGGCGACGAATACGATCGGCTGATCCGGTTCCATTCCGGAGCCGCTGAAGGTCTGGCCCGGCTGCAGGAGCACTACAGCGCCAGCATCAATGGCCTGGTCTTCCCCTTCACGCGGCCGGTCAACGGGCCGCTGCCAGAGGGGTGGAATGCCGAGGCAATCCTTCAGGGTGCCGTGGATCTGCTTGCCAGTCACCGGGAGTGGCCCATCCCGGTCAGCCGGGGGCTCAATTCCTCCGGAGGCTTTTCCCTGGCTTTCCTCCTGGAGAGCGCGCTCAAGGGCCGCACAGGACACGACCGGCTGATCAAGCGCAGGATCCTCCAGCACCTGCAGCGGGAGGGGCGGGGAGCGGAGGCGTTCGACGGATTGATCAACGGCCACACCCACATCCCTGAAGCCACACCGCTGGCCCTGCCCGAGCCGCTTGCTGAAGGCGAGGGCCCCTGCCACATCACCTACTACAACACCGGCAGCTGGGCCCGCCGCCAGCGCCGGCTGGGACGCACCGCCCTGTTGGTAGCGCCCAACGGCACCGTTGGAATGGTGCGCTTCGATCGGCGCCAGGGCATCGAACCCTTCCAGCCGCCGCGCTTCCCCTTCAACACCTATCCGATGCGGCCCTGTGCGGGGTGTGGCATAGGGGTTGCGCAACTGGAGGGCGCTTGACGACCCAGTGATGTAACGCTGCTGATCAGGCAGAGTTGGGTGGAGACAAACAACGTTCGGGCCGATGATGGAGAGCCGAACGGTTTAGCGTAGCTGACTCCAGACTGTGGATAAGCCAGCTGATCGGGGCTTCCGTATCAGTATTAACCGTTGGCTATCGAACCGATGAAAGACTGTAAGGATGGGAGAGCTATAGTCAAAAGCTTTTTCATAGGAATGCATTAGCGTGCATATCACGCCGGGCCGTCGCTTGGTTCGCGGAAAAGAGGCTCGCTGAAGCTTGGCTCACGGAAACCATCCGACAAGCGTTAGCTGTACAAGCAGGCCGAGGTGGCAATCCTTGATGTGATGATGGCAATCTCGGATGCCGACAATCCTCAGAAGCGGACCGTACAGGTTCTACGTCTACAGTCACGAACCAAATGAACCTCCGCATGTTCACGTTGACCGAGATCAAGACTCCTGCAAAGTTTGGCTCTCACCAGTCGCGCTTTCTTCAAGTCTTGGGTTTAAGGCAAGGGAGCTTCGCGACATTGAACGGCTTGGTGAGCGTGTCCTTGAGGTTGCCTGCACAGAGGACAAGTTAACCGTCGATCTCGCAGACGGACGATCCATCTCTGTGCCTCAGGTCTGGCACCCCCGCCTTCTGCATGCCCCTTCTGTGGAGCGTGACAATTGGGAGGTTGCTGGCGGTGGTTTTGGCATCCATTGGCCAGATATTGATGAGGATCTGAGTGTGGAGGGCCTTCTTCGTGGAGCTCCATCTGCACGGGTGAAGGCGCTGAGCAGCTATCGGCAAAGGGTTTGCAGGTAGAGATTCCTGGAGATCAGTTCGGTTTTTCCAGCAAACGGCCGAAAAGGATCCATCCAGCGTGGCTGACAGGTTTGGCTCTCTACGGCGGGTGATGGGCCACCAACAGTGTGGAACCCCAGTTCGCTGGCTTGGGCAACCCAGGAATTCCAAGCCACAACGCCGCAACGTCTTCGCAGCACCGGAACCATCCATGCGTTGGCTTCTAAACTTTGAAGGCTTCCGGAAATCTCTCTGGGGCTCCCGTCACTGTTCCGCACCGATAGGTCTACAGACGCTTACCTGCACCATTTCCGGCAGAATGGCCGGCTTCTTGTGGCCAAGGACTACACTAAGATACAGGCGTAAAGGAGATAGGTTTCATGCCACTGAGCAAGGTTCCAGAGGGTGCCCGTGTTTCGATCACGTCCTTGCCTTTCCATCCCGCATTGCAGCGCCGTCTGCAGTCGATGGGTGTGAGGCCAGGGGTGGAGGTGGAGGTGCTGCGTCGCGGCAAGCCGGGCGGTATTCTGCACCTTGCCAGTGGCATTCTTGAGTTCATGCTTCGCCATGAACAGGCTGCCGAAATGGACGTGACCCTGGTCACGACTCTCTGAGGAAGGGCAACGGGTCCTGTTGTTGCACTACAGAGCAACGCCATGATCTCTGTTCAGCGCAACGACAGGACCCAGCCACCTCCTTGATAAACGATCAACGCCAGCAGCCAGGCCAGCGACAGGGACCAACCCAGGGAAAGCAGGGCAAATTTGCGGCTTTTGGATTCCTGGATCTGAGCGGCCACCGTTCCAAGGCAAGGCGTGTAGAGCAGCACGAACGTCATGAAGCTCAACGACTGCAGCGGCGAGATCGCCGTCTGGATAGCCCCACCCAGCCCTGATTCGGTGGTTTTGTAGATCACCGCCATCGCGCCCAGCAGGATTTCCTTGGCGATGAAGCCAAAGAACAACGACACGGTGAGCTCCGGGTTCATGCCGATCGGCCCCAGCAACGGCTGGAACAGATGGCCAATTCCAGCCGCCAACGTGCGACCGGAGCCATCTGCCGCGGCAGGAGGAAGGTTGGTGAGCAGCCAGATGCCGGCCGCACCCACGATGATGAACATCCGGGTGGTGACCATGAAATTGAGCATCGACGTCCAGCCGCGGCGCAGGATGGTGCTCAGGCTGGGAGCCCGATAGGGAGGCAGTTCCAGCACAAAGGCCTCCTCGCTTGGATAGGCCCGTTTGAACACCAGCCCGGTGATCACCGCCGCGGCAAAACTCATCACATAGAAACCGAACAGCACCAGCCCCGGTGCCCACCAGGGTCTGGGGAAGAAGACGCCCGCCATGAAGATGAACACGGTCAGCCTGGCCTGGCAGAGGGCAAAGGGAATGCACAACATCGCCAGCAGGCGCATGCCCCGATCCCGGATCACCCTGGTTCCCATGATCGAGGGCACATTGCAGCCGAAGCCCATGACCTGCAGAACGAAGGCCCGCCCGTCCAGCCCCAGCCAACGCATGAAGCCATCCATCAGAAAGGCGGCACGCGGGAGATAGCCCGAATCTTCGATGATCCCGATCAGCACGTAAAACACAAAGATCAGTGGCAGGAAAGTGGCCACCGTGCTCACGCCCAGCCAGATCCCATCGAGCAGGAAGCGCTGCAGCCAGTCAGGAAAGCCGAGCAGCTGCAAGCCAGGTTCCAGCCAGCTTGCCTGGATCCAGGCGAGCCCGGAACCCATCAGGTCCTGCAGCGGCGTGGTCACCGCGTAGAGCACCTGAAACACCGCCAGCACAATCGCCAGGAAGAGCAGCACGCCCAGCAGCGGGTTCAGCAGCACGCGATCCACCAGCCGCGTGCGTTGATTGAGCAACCGTTCCGGCAGCTTCACGTACCGGGCCACCAGCTCCTGCTGCCAGTCGTCGAGATCATCGGGCTCGGACTGGATCGGCCCAGGCGCCGACCCGTTGGAAGCCGGGCGGGTTTCGCCCCACTGATGCAGCTGGTCGATCAGGGAATGGATGCCCCGGTTGTGCCTGGCGCTCACAGGCAGCACCGGCAGGCCGAGGGCCTTTGAAAGGCCCTGGTGATCAATCGCGATGCCGAAGCGCTGGGCTTCATCGCTCATGTTGAGCGCGGCCACCACCGGCAGACCCAGCTGCTGAATCTGCAGGAGCAAGCGCAGCTGGCTGCTGATCTGGCTGGCATTCAGCACCACGAGCACCAGATCGGGCGGCGTGTTGCGCAGGAAGCGTTGCACCACGGCCTCGTCTTCACTGCTGCCTATCAGGTCGTGGATCCCCGGCAGGTCCACGAGGGCATAGGCCGTGCCGTTGCGGTCGGCCGGCATCGGACCCCGCAGCAGTTCCACCGTGAGCCCTGGCCAGTTGGCGATGTGCGCATTGCCACCCGTCAGCCGGTTGTAGAGCGTCGATTTGCCGGTGTTGGGCATGCCCAGCAGGGCGAGCTGATATCCCTGCCCAGGGCCGCCAGGCTGCGGCTCCCCAGGTCCGTGGCAGGAGCCAGAACCGCCCCAGCGCCAGCCCTCCCGGCGCTGGCGACGGCGCTCGCCGCTACCGTCGCAGGAGGGACAAGGCTCCGCCGGGACTGGTGTGGAGAGTTCAGAACCAGGCATAGAGACCCATCACAAGCGAAAGTCCCTCAAACCCTGATAACACACTAAAGGGATAGCGGGATAAAAAATCAGACGTCCCTGCCGCCGCTGAGACCGCCTTTGACATGGGTCAGGGCGGTCCCTTCCAGGAACTGCTGGTCGAGGAGCAGCAAGGCGGCGCTGTTGTCGCCGGCCAGCCGCAGGCGCTTGCGAACGAAGCGGGCTTCGGCCTCTTCCTGAAGCTGCTCGGCCACAAACCAATCCAGCATCGCCGTGGCACTGCGCTCGCCAACGTTCTCGGCCATGGCATAGAGCCGGTTGATCGAGGCGGTGACCCCCTTCTCCATGTCGTAAACCTGATCGAACAGCGCCTGCACCGACGGCCAGCTCCGTTCCGGGGCTTCAATCGTGGGCAGTTCCACCTGTTCGTCGCTGTCGACCAGATAGGCGATCATGCGGGCCGCATGGTCCCGTTCCTCCTGACTTTTGTCGTGCATGTAGGTGGAGAAACCCGCGAGATCCTTCTCACGCAGCCAGATCGACATGGCCAGATAGGTGTGACCGGCCTGAAACTCCGCTGCCAGGTGTTGATTGATGGCACTGGTGAGCTCTTTCACGGGCCTTGCAGATCTGCCGTTCTTTTCTAGGTGCCCGCCATACCCAAACCTGTTCAACCCACACAGCACCAGGTAACAATTGCTACGTGCATCCCCCTGCACGAGCCAGGGGAGTCGATCAGCCCTCGCTGACCCCCTCGATCCGATCTTCGATCTCCTGGTAGATCTCCTGCAGCTGGGCGATGTTCTCGTCGCTGGTTTCCCAGTAGCCGCGGCCGTTTACCTCCAGCAGGGTTCCGACGATGCGGCGGAAGCTGTGGGGGTTGAGGTCCATCAGCCGCTTGCGCATCTCCGGATCGTTGATGAAGGTGTCATTGGCCTCCTCGTAAACGAAGTTGTCGACGGCGCCACTGGTGGCACTCCAGCCCAGGGTGAAGTTGAGCCGCTTGGCCACCTCCCGCACCCCTTCGTAGCCGGAATCGAGCATGCCCTCGTACCACTTGGGGTTGAGCAACTTGGTGCGGGAATCGAGGCGAATCGTTTCGCTCAGGGAGCGCACCTGGGCGTTGGCGGTGGTGGTGTCGGCGATGTAGCTGGTGGGGGCCTTGCCGTCGTCGCGCAGGCCGGCGATCAGCTTGGTGGGGTCGGAGTCGAAGTAGTGGCTCACATCGGTGAGGGAGATCTCGGCCGAATCCAGGTTCTGGAAGGTCACATCGGCGGTCTTCATCGCCGATTCGAACACCTCGCGGTTCTGATTCATCTCGCCCGGGTTGTCGGCATTGAAGGCAAATGTCTTGCGGCTGAGATACATCTCCTGCAGCTCGCCCTCCTCCTCCCAGGTGCTGTTCTCCACCGCGAGATTCACATTGGAGCTGTAGCTGCCGCTGGCATTGGAGAACACCCGGGTGGCGGCATCACGCAGGGAGATGCCCTGCTCGGCGGCCTGCTCCTGGCTGTGCTTGCGCACGAAGTTCATCTCCAGGGGCTCCTCGGCCTCGGCGGCCATCTTCACGCCCTGGTCGATCAGGGCCATCTGGTTGATGAACAGGTCGCGGAACACCCCCGAGCAGTTCACCACCACGTCGATGCGGGGCCGGCCCAGCTCCTCCAGGGAGATGAGTTCCAGCTTGTTCACCCGCCCGAGGGAATCGGCCATGGGCCGCACGCCGATGAACCAGAGGATCTGGGCCAGGGATTCGCCGTAGGTCTTGATGTTGTCGGTGCCCCAGAGCACGCAGGCGATCGTTTCCGGCCAGGTGCCCTGCTCTGCCTTCTGGCGCTCGATCAGCCGGTCGACCACCACCTTGGCCGCCGCGATGGCCGCCCGGGTGGGGATGGCTTGGGGATCGAGGGCATGGATGTTCTTGCCGCTGGGCAGCACGCCGGGGTTGCGGATCGGATCCCCACCGGGTCCCGGCAGCACGTACTCGCCGTCGAGGGCCCGCAGCAGGCTCTCCATTTCCATGTCGGCGCAGATCTGCTCAAGGCAGAAGCGCAGGTAGGCGAACTGGCGATCCAGTTCGGTGACATCCACATCAGGGAAGCCGGCCGCCCGGCAGGCGCTCAGCCAGGGGCTGGGCAGGCGGTAGCCGAAGCGCTCGATCAGCGCGAAGAACCAGTCAAAACGGCGCCGGAGGCTCACCCGGCCATCGCTGCCCGTCACCTGGCGCACCATGGCGCCCACCGCCGAACGGCAGGCCTCGGTGATCACCCGGTTGAGCTCCACATCGTCCAGCACGCCCTCGTCGTTGCCCCGGTACACCTCGGCGATGGTGCGGCCCCGGCTCTCGGCCAGCAGCCCCGGCAGGGACCGCAGGTCCTCCTCCTCCCGCTCCAGGGCGGCGATGCTCACCAGGGTGGCGATCGCCTCCTCGGCGGTGGGCGGCTTGCCGATGGTGTGCAGACCGCAGGGCAGCAGCCGGCTCTCGATTTCCATCAGCTGGCGATAGACGGCACCGACGACGGAGTCCCTGCCGGCAAGGTCCAGCAAAGAAGCATCGGCCTCCCCCTCAGGCAGCTCCACGTCTTTGTCGAGGTTGCACTGGCGGGCGGTTTCGATGATCGCGTTGACGATCTGCACACCTCTGGAGCTCTCCCGCAGCTGCTGGTAGGAGCCCACCAGCTCGCCCAGCTCCTTGAGGCCCTTGTAGAGGCCGGCGTTCTCGGCCGGCGGGGTGAGGTAGCTGATGGTGGAGGCGTAACCACGCCGCTTGGCGATGGTGGCTTCGCTCGGATTGTTGGCGGCGTAGTAATAGAGGTTGGGCAGGGCGCCGATGAGGGAATCGGGGTAGCAGGTCTCGCTCATGCCCATCTGCTTGCCCGGCATGAACTCAAGGGAGCCATGGGTGCCGAAGTGCAGCACCGCATCGGCGCCCCACACCTTCTCCAGATAGGTGTAGTAGGCGGCGAAACCGTGGTGGGGGCTGGCGCTGCGCGAGTAGAGCAGGCGCATCGGATCACCCTCGTAGCCGAAGGTGGGCTGCACCCCCACGAACACGTTGCCGAAGTGGCGGCCGTAGATCAGCAGGTTGGTGCCATCGGAATTGAGGCTGCCGGGGGGCTTGCCCCAGTTCTCCTCCAGGCGTTCGGAATAGGGGGTGAGCCGTTCGTACTCCGCCACGCTCATGCGATGGGCGATGGCCAGCTCGGGGGCGCCATCGAGGGCCTCGGGATCGCTGAGCACCGCCTCCATCAGCTCCTTGGGGCTGCGGGGCATGGCCTCCACCGTGTACCCCTTCGCCTTCATCTCCTCCAGGACGCGGAAGATCGAGCCGAACACATCCAGGTAGGCGGCGGTGCCCACGTTGCCCTTGTCGGGGGGGAAGCTGAACACGGTGATCGCCAGCTTCTTGGTGGCCCGGGGCTTGATCCGCAGGGAGGCCCAGCGGATCGCCCGCTCGGCGATGGCATCCACCCGGTCCTGGAGGGTGTGGGCCTTGCCGGTGGCATCGTCGCGCCCCGACAGCACGATCGGTTCGATGGCGCCATCGAGTTCGGGGATGGCGATCTGCAGGGCCACCTGCACCGGGTGCAGCCCCAGATCGCTCTCCTCCCACTCCTGGGTGGTCTGGAACACCAGGGGCAGGGCCACCATGTAGGGCCGGTTGAGCCGCTTGAGGGTCTCGATCGCCTTGGGGTGATCCTGGCGGGCCGGACCACCCACCAGGGCGAAGCCGGTGAGGCTCACCACCCCGTCCACCAGCGGCTGGTCCGGGTTGAGGGGGTCGTAGAAGAAGGCGGAGACGGGCCGGGAGAAATCCAGGCCGCCGCAGAACACCGGGATCACCGTGGCGCCCCGGTATTCGAGCTCCTGGATCACGGCCACGTAGTGGGCGTCATCGCCGGTGACGATGTGGCTGCGCTGCAGCACCAGACCGATCACCGGACCACGGCGGGCCTGCTCACTCAGATCGGCGCGGCTGGCGCTCCAGTTGAGGTACTCCTTGAGGTCCTCGAACATCCCCGGGGCCATCGGGTGCCAGATGCCCAGGTCCGGGAACACCACCGGGTCGGCGACGGTCAGCTGGGGCCGATCACTCTCCCCGCGGGGGAACACGTACTTGTCCGCCAGCATCAGCAGGAAGTTGCGCAGGTTGTCCGGCGTTCCCCCCAGCCAGTACTGGAAGCTGAGCATGAAGGAGCGGGCGTCCTGGGCCTTCTCCACCGGCAGGTACTTGAGCACCGTCGGCAGGGTGTTCAGCAGCTTGAGCATGGCGTCCTGGAAGCCGGCCCCACTGGCTTCCTTGCGCTTGCGCATGAACTGGGCGATGGCGCTCTTGCTCTGGCCCAGCTGGGCCATCGAGAAGCTGCCCAGCTTGTTGAGGCGCATCACCTCCGGCATCGACGGGAACACCACCACCGCCTTGAGCCGGTCGCGGTGCGGGGCCACCGCCTCCACCACCCTCTGGGCCAGGTCCTCGATGAAGATCAGCGAGGCGATGAACACATCGGCGGCGGCCACGTCGGCGCAGAAATCGGCGTAGTTGGCCGGATCGCGCAACTCCTCGATCAGGTAGCCGCTCAGCTCCACCGCCAGGGGGCCGTTCTGGTCGTTGAGACCGGTGGCGGCGGTGGTGAGGGCGTTCTGGTACTGGGGTTCGAGCACCACGTAGACGGCCTTCATCACCACCCGGTCTGTGGCGCCATCGGTGGGGGCAGGGCTGACCCGGCGGCTGGCGGAACGGACCTGCGTGAACATGCGGCGGATGCGTTGAGCAATGTGAAGCAGCCTACGGAGCACCCGTCGCTGGCGCGATCGGTTGCAGCGCAGCGTTACAGGCCAGCGCTCTGCCGGTGGACCGGGCCTCATAGGCTCGCCTGCAACGCCTGCACCCCATGACCGCGTCCCCTCCCTCTCCTGCGGCCCCGATCCCGGTGGTGGTGGCCGGGGCCCTCGGCCGCATGGGCGCCGAGGTGATCAAGGCCGTGGTGGCGGCCCCCGACTGCACCCTGGTGGGGGCGATCGACACCACACCGGGCCGCGAAGGCGAGGACGTCGGCCTGGCCCTGGGGCTGGGGGAACTGGAGGTGGCGCTCAGCGCCGATTTCGAGGGCAGCCTCTGCCAGGCAAGCCAGGCGGTGCGGCAGGCCGGCCCCGGCGGCGGGGCGGTGCTGGTGGATTTCACCCATCCCAGCGTCGTCTTCGAACACTGCCGAGGCGCCTTCGCCTATGGCGTCCATCCCGTGATCGGCACCACGGGCCTGCGTCCCGACCAGCTGGCGGATCTGGCCACCTTCGCCGACAAGGCCTCGATGGGGGGGGCGGTGGTGCCCAATTTCTGCGTGGGCATGGTGCTGCTGCAGCAGGCGGCGGCGGCGGCGGCCCGTTACTACGACTACGCCGAGCTCACCGAACTGCACCACAACCGCAAGGCCGATGCCCCCAGCGGCACCTGCCTCAAGACCGCCGAACTGATGGAGGAGCTCGGCAAGTCCTTCAACCCCGCCCAGGTGGAGGAGCACGAGAGCCTGGCCGGCTGCCGGGGGGGACTCAGGGAGAGCGGCCTGCGGCTCCATTCGGTGCGGCTGCCGGGGCTGGTGGCCCACCAGGAGGTGATGTTCGGCTCCCCCGGCGAGACCTACACCCTGCGCCACGACACGATCGAACGCAGCGCCTACATGCCCGGCGTGCTGCTCACGGTCCGCAAGGTGCGCAATCTGGGCGGACTGGTCTACGGGCTGGAGCGGGTCCTGTGAGCGGCACCCTTTGTTAACTGATGCTGATCCCCCTCAAACCCGGCGAACTGTTTCGCCTGATCCCGGCGGTGGCCACCGGCCCCCAGTTCAGCGCCAGCAGCGGCGATCCGCGCAAGCTGCTGCAGCGGGTGCTGATTTCGGTGATCGGCGGGGTGATCTCCCTGCTGATCAGCCAGGTGCTGCTGTTCCGCAGCCAGGCGGGCCCGGTGTTCCTGGTGGTGGGCTTCGTGTTCCTGCTCTATCTGTTGTGGGGACCGATCCTGGAGGCGGGCCGCCGCAACGCGACCCTGCGCCGCTACCCGGCGGCCGCCATCTTCGAGGGGGTGGTGGCCGATCAGTTCCGCCGAGAGGTGGTGGAAAATCGCCGCGAACAGGCCAACCGCCAGGGGCGGCTGGAGCTGGTGGAGAACCGGCGCACCTGGCTGTGCCTGGAGCTGGAGGACGAGGACGGCTACCTGGGCCAGATCCGCTTCCCCCTCGAGAAGAAACACGAGCAGATCCGGCGGGGCATGGTGATCCGCTGTCTGGTGCTGAGCGAACGCCGGGACTTCTCCCGCATCGGCGCCCTCTCCGACGGCTGGTTACCGCAGCTCAAGCAATGGGTGGGCGAGTACCCCTACCTGTTGCGTCCAGCCTTCGAGGAGCTCTGCCTGAGACGCCTGGGGTGAGGAACATTGGACGGATCCGAAACAATGCGTTACAATTCTCGTAACACTTCTCAAGGAGTCCTCCCATGACCGCCGCCACCCCCACCGCTCCCACCGCCCTCGATCGTTCCTCCATCCGCGGTGCCACCGTCACCACCGAAGACGGTGGTCGCCTCAACGCCTTCGCCACCGAACCCCGCATGGAAGTGGTCAGCCCCGAGAGCGGCTGGGGCTTCCACGAGCGCGCCGAGAAACTGAACGGTCGCATGGCCATGCTCGGCTTCATCGCTCTGCTCGCCACCGAGTTCGCCCTGGGCGGCGAAGCCTTCACCCGCGGCCTGCTCGGCATCGGCTGAGTCTTCCGTCCCTCAAGTACACATCCAACGGGCCGCCGATCACGGTGGCCCCCTTCGCCGCAGCAGACTTTCTGTTGCGGCTTTTCTCTGGCCATGCCCGCTTCGCTCCACGCCCGGATCCTCGGAGCCGGCCCCACCGGCGCCCTGGCGGCCCTGGCTCTGGCGCAGGCCGGCTGGCGCGTGAGCCTGCACGATCCCCTGCCCCCCGAGGCCCTGCAGGGTCGGGAGCGGGCCTATGCCTTCACCCATTCCAGCCGCGAGCTGCTGGAGCTCCTGGGGCTCTGGCAGGAGCTCCTGCCCAGCCTGGCCCCCTTCCGTCAGCTGCACCTCCGGGACGTGGCGACGGAGCGCCGAGTGAACTTCAAGCCGGCGGACCTGGGGGGGGCCGAACCGGTGGGCTGGATCGGGTCCCACCAGCCCCTGATGGCGCTTTTGCTGCGACGCCTGGCCCAGCATCCCGCCGTGGCCCTGGCGCTCGGAACGGCCGCCCCAGCCGATGCCGCCGGCGAGCCCGATCTGCTGGTGGCCGCGGACGGGCCCGATTCCCCCACCCGCCGTGCCCTGGGCATCGGTCAGTGGAGCCACCGGTACCGCCAGTCCTGCCTCACCGTTCAGGTGGAGATGCGCGGCTGCGCCGACGACGAGGCCTGGGAATTGCTGCGCCCCGAGGGCCCCTTCGCGGTGCTTCCCCTCGGCAAGGGCCGTTTCCAGCTGGTCTGGAGCGCTGCCACGGCCCGCTGCCAGCAGCTGGAGGCCCTGGGCGACACGGCCTTCCTCGACCGGCTGGCGGGGGCCCTTCCGGACGTGCTCCAGCCCGATGCCCTGCTGGTCAAGCCGCGCAGCTTTCCGGTGGCCCTGCAGCTGGCCCGGCGGCTGCATCGCGGCCGCACGGTGCTGGTGGGGGAAAGCGCCCACCGCTGCCACCCGGTGGGCGGCCAGGGGTTGAATCTCTGCTGGCGGGATGTGGCGGTGCTGCATCGGCTCGCCGAACGGACGGCCCGGGGATCGCTGCATTCGCGCCGCATCGGTGCAGCCTATGGGCGGCGCCGTTGGCCCGACCTGCTGCTCACCCTGCTGGCCACCGACCTGCTGGTCAGAGTGTTCTCCAACCGTCTCCCCTGGCTTCTGCCCCTGCGCGGCATGGCGTTCTCGGCCCTGGCCCGCTTCGGCTGGACCAGGGGACTGGCCCTGCGTGCCATGACCCAGGGAGCTTGCCGCCTGCAGCCGTCGCTCCCAGCATGGGCCCATGGTGATCAGCAACTCTCCCCAGCCCCTGCCCTCTCCGGCCATGGTGCGGTTCCTGCGCCATCAGCTCGGCCTGAGTGAGAACGCCCTGCAGCTGGGGATCAGACAGTCCCAGCTGGAGCAGGCGCCACTGCCGGCCGTGCTCTGGCGTTTCGGTCTGATCAGCCTTGAGCAGTTCGACAGCGTCCTCACCTGGCAGGACCAGCAGACCTGAGGCTCAGCTGTAAATGATCAGCGACGCGATCGGATGCTCCTCGGGCAGCCGCCGGCGACCCTCCAGGGCCGCCAGTTCCGCCAGGAAACCGAAGCCGCACAGCTCCCCTCCCGCCCTCTGCACCAGCTCGGTGCAGGCCGCGGCGGTGCCCCCGGTGGCCAGCAGGTCGTCGACGATCAGCACCCGCTGACCGACGCCAAGGGCATCGCTGTGGATCTCCAGCCGGTCGGTGCCGTACTCGAGGCTGTAGTCCACCCCGATCACCTCGCCGGGGAGCTTGCCGGGCTTACGCACCGGCACGAATCCCACCCCGACGACGGTGGCCAGGGCGGTGCCGACGATGAAACCACGGGATTCGATGCCCACGATCAGGTCCGGCTGCACCCGCTCGCAGAGCAGGCCCAGCAGGCGGATGGCCTCGCCCCAGCCCTCGGGATCCCGCATCAGGGGGGTGAGGTCACGGAAGAGGATGCCCGGCTTCGGAAAGTCGGGAATGTCCCGGACCCAGGTGCGCAGATCGATTGATGGAGGGCTGCTGGGCATCGTGCTGGTGAAGGGACCGGTACCGGCGACGTGACGGATGGACGGCGCCGCTGGCATCATCGCAGTCATGGCCAAGGACATTTCAGACGCGGCGAGCCAGGACCGTTCCTCCCGCCCCCTGTCACGCAGGGGACTGGAGCGGCTCGATCTGATGCTGCTCTGCATGGAGGCGCTCGACCTCAACGGCGGCGAAGCGATGGTCTGGATGAGCGAACAGCTGGGCTACGGCGCCCTGTTCCCCAACCGGGTGGAACTCTGGAAGCGGCGCTGCCACAACCCCCTGCGGCGCACCTGCCGGCGCGGTGAGGTTCCCGTCGGTGAAACCGATGCCCTGATCCGCATCCTCTGCGTCATGGCCGATCGCCTCTACCCGATGCTGCGCTCCCTGCTCTCCAGCAGCGAGCCGGAGCCGGTGGCGAGCGAACGCTGGGCCCTGTTCCAGGGGCGTCTGGGGGAACTGGTCAAGGAGCGCATGAACCCCCGCCGCAGCGGCGTCCAGAAACTGCTCGATCCCAGCGCCGGGGCCCCCCAGCGCCTGCAGCTGGTCCAGGGCCTCAGCCTCTGCGCCGGCCACGGTGGTTTCGAGCGCATCAAGGCCAGCCTGATGGATGCCGTCGCTTGAGGTCGGCCGCATGAGAACCTCATGGTCCAGAGTTCCGTGATGAAGCAGAGCCTCGTCTTCGATCAGCTCAGCTGCCGCCTCCAGGTGGAGGGCCTGCCTGACGTTTCCGTCGGCCAGAGCGGTCCGGCCCTGGGGATCATCACCGGCTGGAGCCTGCAGTGGCTGGGGCATCCTTTGCTGGAAGGGCGTCGTGAGCATCTGCAGGCCCTGATGCAGGTCGTGCTGCCCTATGCCCGGCACCTGATCAGCGGCGTGCACCGCGAGTTCAGCGTGGCGGGGGAGCCCGTCGACATCGGTCCCCACCCCGACGGCGGGCACCGGCTCCTGCTGCGCAGCAGCCAGCCCGACACCCCTCCCCTGGAGATGCATCTCGATGATGCGGAACTCGCCGATCTGGTGCGGGTTCTGGATCTGCTGCGCCTGGATTCCCGCATCCAGCTGCCCCTGGAGATTCCCCAACCGGAGCCCCTCGGGCCCCGGGAACTGATGGAGCGGATTCCCCTCCACCGCCGCCTGTCGGCCCCCCTGGGGGGAGCCGCGGCCCTGGCCGTCTCGGCCGCCCTGGTCCTGCTGCTGCCCCCTCCGGCCGTCCCACCCACGCCCACACCGCTGGCTCCAGCCGGCCAGGGTGCTCCGGCCAACCCGCGGCCCTGATCCCCCACCGGCCTTCGGCCGGTTGACGTCGGCCCCGCTCTGGTCACACTGGGGCGGCAATCCCCTACTCCTCTGCCATGCGATGGGCTTGACCTGGTCGGAACTGCGCCGACGGGTGGCGAGGCTCGGGGCCGCCCTCGATGTGGTGGTGCGCAGCGATCCGGAGGTCTGCGGATTGAGCGGCTCCCATTTCCACCTCACGCTTCACCACGGCGGGCAGGGGGACTGCACGGTCAACGACCTGTCCCTGATCGATTGTCCCAACGAGCTGGTGCTGATGGAATTCGAACGGTGGATGCGGGGTGCCGGCTATCCGCTGGAGCCCTGACACCCAGCCATGCCCCGCGCCCCCTATCCGCTCCATCTGCCGACGCCGAAGGGACCGACGTCGGGGAAGGGCCTGCAGCTGCGCCGTCGCCGGCCCCGTCCCTCCTCCCGATGGCGGCAGTTGGTGGCTGGCCTGCTGCTGATCGTGGCGGGAAGTCTGATCCTCACCGGGCTGATGCAGCTGCCGGAACGGTTGGATGCCCTGCTGCTGGTCAGCAATGCCATCGCCAATCTGATCAGCGGGCTCAGCCGACTGAGCATGGGGATTCTGCAACTGGGCAGCGTGATCGTGGTGGCCCTGCTCGCCCTGATGGCCCTGCTGCTGCTGGTGGGCGGCGGTGTCCGCCTGGCGCGGGCGATCACCGCCCGGCCGCGCCGCCCCTTCTGAAGGGGCCTCGGCCTCATCCGTGCAGCTGCTGAAACCAGAACCCGGCCAGCTGCCAGGACGACAGCAGGAAAATCGCCAGGATCAGCCAGTTGACCCAGGCGGGACGCTCGCGGTTCTCGAACATGGCGGCAGGGGAGTCGCATCCTTCCTGCCGATCCTGCCAGTGCGGCCGACCGGCCTGACGCTTCGTGACGGGCGGTGGCACCGATCGGATGTCCGCGATCCGTCCCTGCATGACCATCGAGCAAGCTGCCGGCCCAGCCTCCACGGCGCGCTCCGGTGCCCTTCTCTCCTGTCTGGGCTTTCCCGGCTGGGGGGGACTCCACCTGATCGTTCCCAGCCGGGGCGATCCGCCCGATCTGGCCAGGCGGCTGACCTTCGCCTTCTGGGGTCATCTCAAGGTTCACGGGGCCCCTGGCGGCTCCCCCTGTGGCTCCAGCCTTCCCGCCGGCCACGTGCTGCCGGCCCTGCTGCGCGCCCATCGCGATCTTGAGCCCCTGGATCCGTCGCACTGGCCCTGGGTCAGGGAGGCCGCCATGGCCTGTCCCCAGGCCTGGGAGTATCGCTATCTGCTGGTCTGCCGCTGGGGGTTCTCCAACCCGGTGCGGGTCTCCGCCTGGCACCGGCCAGGGGAAGCAGGGGGCTGGGTCCGCCTCTGTGAACCCATCCCCCTGGTGTGCTTCCAGGAGCGCTTCCTCGCCCCTGCCGTCGCAGGGAAGACGCGTGGCGGCCCTCCCAAGGGGCTCAGGAGATGACCAGGGCCACGCCCAGTCCGACCACCATCAGGGCAATGGCCCCCACGGCCCAGTAGGCATGGTTCTGGGCATCCGCCCTGGTCTCTCCGATCACCATCGTGCCTTCATCGGCGTAGAGGTTGTCGTGGTTCTCGAGGTCGTGGGTGTGCATGGGGCCTCCATCAAGCTCGTGGGACCTTTCAAACGTAGAGGCGTCCGAAGCGACGGGCCATGGACGGCACCCCCGCCACCCCCAATAATGCGCGTGTCTGCAAATTCCCGTGCCGCCCTGGCTCCTGATCCTGATCACCCTTCTGGTGGTGACGCTGGTCATCAACCCATCGGAGCGGGATTTCGTCTGGTATCGCACCCTCCAACGGCCGGGCTGGGTCAGCATGCAGCCGTGGATCCCGGCCGCCTGGTTCGTGATCAGCGTCAGCTTCTACTTCTCGGCACTCTCCTTCTGGCTCCGGAACGGCGAATGGCGCTGGATGGGCGCCTACGCCGCCCTGCTGGTGCTTCTGCGCATCACCCATCTGGTGATCTGCCGTCTGCGCAACCTGTCCGCCGGTCTTCCCCTCTGGCTGCTGGGCTGGTTGTTCACACTGATCCTGGCACTGAGCGTGCGGCCCGCCTCCCCCCAGGCGTCGTGGTTGCTGGCACCTGTCCTGGTGTGGACCCCGGTGGAAGCGGCCATCAACCTCCAGATGATTGGATTGAACCACAAGGAGCTCAGGAGCGGCCGTGGACCCCATGATCGCCGCCCTGCTCGATCCAGGCGCCTATGACCATCCGGTCGAACGGGTCGAATGCCTGGAAACCCACATCTCCTGGATTCTGCTCACCGGGACCATCGCCTACAAGATCAAGAAGCCGGTGAACCTGGGGTTCGTCGATTTCTCGACGGCGGAGCGTCGCCAATGGTTCTGCCGGGAGGAGCTGAGGCTCAACCGCAGGCTCGCCCCCGACCTCTACCTCGGGCTCAGTCCCATCCATGGTCCGGCCGAGCGGGCCACGTTTCATGGTCCCGGGACAACCCTTGAGCTGGCCGTCCGCATGCGCCAGTTCCCCCAGAGCGCCCTGCTGCCTGCGGTGCTTGAGCGCCACGGCCTGAGCGTCGCCCAGCTGGAACGGCTGGCGGATGATCTGGCGGCCTTCCACGCCGCCGCCGCGGTGGCCCGGCCTGACGATTCCTACGGGCAACCGGAGCTGGTGAGGGCCCCGGCCATGGCCAATCTGGACGTGCTGGAGGCCAACAGCAGGGCCCCTGAACGGGAGGTGCTAGCCCTGCGGCAATGGACGGTGGCGTGCTGCGAGCGGCTCCGGCCCACCTTCGCCCTGCGCCGAACCCAGGGCCGCATCCGCGAGTGCCACGGTGATCTGCACCTGGGCAACATGCTGCTGCAAGGGGAGCACATCAGGGTCTTCGACTGCCTCGAATTCAGTCCGGAGTTGCGCTGGATCGACGTGATCAGCGACCTGGCCTTTCTGGTGATGGACCTCGAGCATCGCGACCGGCCGGACCTCGGGGCGGTGCTGCTCAACCGCTGGCTGGGCCGCTGCGGCGACTACGCCGGACTGCTCACCTGGCGCTGGTACCGGGTCTACCGCTCCCTGGTGCGGGCCAAGGTCTGTGCCCTGCGCCTGCGCCAGCCTGACCTCGGCACGGGCGAATCGACCCTGCTGCAACAGGACCTGGAGCGGTATCTCCTCGGCGCCCGCCGCGCCACCACCTCCCCTGTCCCGGCCCTGGTGATCACCCATGGGGTGTCCGGCAGCGGCAAGAGCCACCGATCCCGCCAGCTCTGCCGCCGGCAGGGCTGGGTCCAGCTCAGCTCCGATGTGGAGCGCAAGCGCCTCTTCGGCGCCTGGGGGCAGGGGGATGGCCCACCGCTGCAGGGGGATCCCTACCGGCCGGAGGTGAGCGCCATGCTCTACGAGCGGCATCTGCCTGAGCAGGCGGGGCGGATCCTCGCGGCGGGACTGTCGGTGGTGGTGGACGCCACCTTCCTGCAGCGCGAGCAGCGGCAGCGCATGGAGGAGCTGGCCCGCCGGTGCGAGGCACCCTTCCTGATCCTGGGCTGCTTCACCAGCCCGGATCAGGCCCGTCGGCGCATCGAGGAGCGATGGTCCCATGGGGGCGACCCTTCCGATGCGGACGGGGCCGTGCTGGAAGGGCAGCTCAGAACGATGCAGCCGCTCGATGAACGGGAGCGGGATCGTTGCCTGGAGGTTGCCGATGGGCTGACGGCTGAGAGCCTGATCGCCCGGGTGGCGGAGCGATTGGGAAGACCTACCGATGCCCCGGCCTGAGGCCTAGAACCACTCGGCAATGGCCGCTTCCCGGGTGTTGACGTTGGCCTCCGGCGTCGAGCGGCGGAACTCCATGGTGATGCTGCGCTTCTGCTCGCCATCGG
>JAUCZB010000007.1 GCA_030373325.1 Cyanobium sp. CZS25K
ACCGCGGCGGCCTGGGCATCGAGGCGATGCACGAGCGCAACGTGCACAACTTCCCCCTCGACCTGGCGGCCACCGCCAGCACCCCTGTGGCCCTCACCGCTCCATCGATCGGTTAGTGGGGCTTTGAACCCCGCCCAGCCGCCATCCGCCTGAGCACCTCCCGGGCCCGGACTCCACCGGGCCCTTTCGCCGTTCCAGCCCAAAAGCCTTGCCATCCCCCTCGCCCGGAGCCGCCCCAGCCATGGATCACCTGCTTCTGCCCCTGCGACGCCTGGCGCTGACCGCCCTCGCCTCCCTGGCGATGCTGCTGCTCACCGCCGCCCCTCCGGGCGGCCTCGCCGCCGCCACCCCGGCAGCCCCGGCCCAGTCCCCGGTGGAGCCGGCCGTGCTGGCCAAAGCGGTGCTGGAGATGGAGCAGCTGGATCGGCTGCGGGTGGGGCTGGCCTCCAGCCTGGAAGGCCGCAGCGAGGAGCCCACCCTGCAGACCATGAAGGAGGTCTGCAAGCCGGTGGGCACCAAGGCCGCCGCCATCGGCAAGGAGAACGGCTGGCAGGTGCGCCAGGTGGCTGCCAAGTACCGCAACCCCGACCATGCCCCGGCCAATGCCCAGGAGCGGGAGGTGATCGATCTGTTCCACCGCCAGCCGGCAATCACCGGCCTGTGGCAACCGGCCAGCGCCGAGCAAGGCGCCGGTGTGAACTACTACCGCCGGATCAACGTGGAGCCCAGCTGCCTGGCCTGCCATGGCACCAAAGCCAACCGTCCGGCCTTCGTGAAGGACAACTACCCGGACGACAAGGCCTTTGATTTCCAGGTGGGCGATCTGCGCGGCATGTACGCCGTGTTCATTCCGGAGGTGCAGCAGGCTCGTGGCACCCTGCAAGAGACCCCCGGCTGAGGCCAATGGCGCGCCCCTACCAACCCTCCCTCCTGCGGCTGCTGCATGGGGGCACGGCCCTGCTGGTGCTGGGCTGCTGGCTGAGCGGTCTGTTCGTGTACAGCCGCTACGACGGCCGCTGGGGGCGACTGCCCTTCGCCCCAGCCGGCGACTGGATCGACATCCATGGCCTGATCGGCGTGGGGCTGCTGGTGCTGGCCCTGCCCTTTGCGGCCTATGCCTTCAGCCTGGGCCGCGCGCGGCTGCGGCGGGCGACCAACAGCCTGACCCTGGTGGCCCTGGCCCTGGCGATGGGCAGTGGCAAGTTGATGGAGGAGGACTGGCTGAGGGAAGGCCAGCTGCACCATGCGGTGTATGGCCTGCACCTGCTGGGCTGGCTGCTGATCGGCCTGGCGGTGCTGGTGCACATCGGCGGCAGCCTGCGGTTGGGGGGCTGGCCGCTGCTGAGCTCGATGGCCAGCCCGGCCCTGAAAAAGGGCGACCTGCCGGGCGACTGGCCGGCCCAGGTGGGGCGGTTTCTGGGGCGGAGCCGATGAACCGCCTGGATGGCCTCCTCTTGTCTCACCGCTGCGGGGTGATCAGCTCCAGGCCCGGAAACGCCTCTCGATAGCGGCGAGCATCCCGCGTCAGCAAAGGAATCCGCTCCACCAGGGCATGGGCGCCGATGAGGAAATCAGGCAGGATCATCTGCCGTTGGCCGGCACGCTGGCGGTAGGCGGCATGGGCACGGGCCGCCAGAAAGGCCGCTTCCCTCGGGATGGTGCGGTAGTGGTAGAGGTGGGCCGGCAGGATCTCATCCACCTCCTCGATCCGCTCGCAGGCAAACGCGATCTCGCCGTAGACGATCACGTTGATCACCACCGGCCCCGCATTCAGAGCCTCCTTCAAGTGCTGGCGGCTCCAGAGGCTCCAGTGCGGATCCTGCGTGGCCACATCCAGGATCACATTGGAATCCACCAGCACCATCAGGGTTCGCTGCCGCGGCTGAGGGCCAGCAGCTCATCGGTGCTCAGGCGCGTGCGCAGCCGTACCTTCTGCAGCCGTTGCACCCCTTCCTCCCCGCGGCTGGGTTGGCCCTCCAGCTTCTCGAGGATCACCCGTCCGCCCTCCTCCACGAAGCGCACCTCCGTGTGGGGCAGGAGGCCGCACCGCTCCCGCAGGCTCTGGGGAATCGTCACCTGCCCCTTGCTTGTGATCCGCATGGCGCCAGGCCCGACAACAGTAAGAATCTTACTTCGGCTGTCGCTGCAGGAACGGGCCCTCCCAGACCACCGGGAATGACCATTGCCGCGTCGCAGTCATTCAGCCGATGCGCAGCACGATCGCCGTCTTCCACGGCTTCGACGCCCCTCTGCTCACCGATCGCAGCCACGATCCGCCACTGGCGGGTGGTGGTGATCTGTCCGTCCCGTGCCCTCAACTTCGGTGATGCCCAGCCGGTGGCCGAATTCCTGCAGGAGCGGGTGCACTGGATCGAACTGCTGCCCGCCCTGCGGGATCCGGGAGCACCGCCACTGCTGCGAACGCTGGCCCTGCTGGTGCAGACAGAAGAGGACCTGCCGGCCACCACCGCCACCATCCGGGCCCAGGTGGCCGGCACGGCTCTGGAGGAGGAAATCGCCGATGGGATCGCCGCTATCCTGGTTTCACGGTTCAGCGGCCGGTCGATCCCGGAAATCTGCGCCATGGGCGGCATCACCCTGGAGGATTTCACCCAGAGCGTGGCCTATCGCGAGATCTATGGCCTGGGGCGGCAGGAAGGCCAGACGGAAGGCCGACGTCAGGGTGAACTCGAGATGACCCTGCGCCTGCTGCACCTCCGCTGCGGTCAGCTCTCCGCCGAGCAGGACGCCCGCATTCGCCAGCTGCCCCTCCAGCGGCTGGAAGCCCTCGCCGAAGCCCTGCTCGACTTCCAGGGCCCAGAGGATCTCGACGCCTGGCTGGCGGCTGGCCGCTGAGGCTTCACCTCACGGCGGGGTGGGCCCGTCCGGGGAGTTGCGCACCGGTTGATCTCAGCGGAGCCTGCGTCTGCATGGATCGGCGGGCTGAGCGGGCCGAAATCCACCGGGTCCGCGCACTCAGGCGGCGATGATCCTGCGCAGGTCGTCGGCGAGGCTGCGGCCACGTGCATCGGCGGTGACGATCTCGATCTGATCGGGGCCGGCGGCCCCCAGGCCCAGGTCCACGGCCCTCCGGATCTGCTCCAGTTGCCAGAGCGGGCCGCGGGCCACCGCGTCGGTGGTGCCGAGCGAGCGCAGCAGGGCCACGGCCACCACGTCCACCGCCACCCGGTCGGTGCCCGCCAGGATCACCCCCGGGCGGACCTTGCGGCCGGATTCCGGCCCGCCGTCGACGAAGGCCTCCACCCCATCGAGCAGCACCAGGGCCGGGCGGTAGGCCTGATTGATCTCGGCGATCATCAGCCGCTGGTGGGGGGAGCTGTGCAGATCGCCCATGTAGTTGTGGGGATCGCCGGGCACATGTTTGGCCACCAGCCCCACCGAGTTCTTCAGCGAGAGGGTGAAGTGCCCGCCGAAGCGATGGGTCTTGAGGCAGCAGGTGTTCACCACCGCACCGGCCTCCAGGGCCGGCCGGGCGAAGGCGAACCCCTTCGGCCAGTGGGTGCCCTCGGCGGCCACGTACTGCCAGCCGTCCCGGTCCAGCTCATCGAGCACCAGGGCCTGCAGGCCGAGGCGGTCGGCCAGGGCGAACACCCCCTTGGTCTCCATCGCCCGGCGGGTGTCGGCCATGCCGGAGCGATCCCCCACCGTGATGGCGCCGGCGCCGGCGTTGCGCAGTTCGGCCACCAGCGACTCCAGCAGCGGCGTGTCGGTGGCGGCCGGGGCCGGATCGGCGGTGTTGTAGTTGGGCTTGAGGAAGACCGAACGGCCCCTCAGGCCCGTGGGTTGCAGCAGGTCGATCGCCGCGCGGGTGCCGGCTACCCGGTCGTCGCTGCGGATCAGCACCACCCGGCTGACGCCGGCGGTGGGAGCCGATGCCGAGGCGGCCGTGGCGGCGGCCCGGGATCCGGGAGACGCCTTCGATCCGCAGGCCGCCGATAGGGCGGCGCTGCCCGCGGCCAGGCTCGCCAGCCGCAGCACCCGTCGCCGGCTGAGGCTCTGGCGGGGATCGGAACCGTCCATGGGAGAGCGGCCGCGGTGCTTTTTCAAGCTATCGCCGGCCAACTGGCGATGTGCTGGCCTTGCGTAGCCCATCGCCGGCGGTGGGCTCCACCTGGATGCGCAGGGTCGGTGCCTCGACAGGTGCACTGATCATGAGATCGTCTCCCCACGCTTCAAGAGAGGCCGTCGTCAAGGGGCCATCCGGTCACCGAATCGATGAACGCCTGAATGTCGGCCTCTTCGGGACTCTGGGCCGCGGGCAGTGACTGCCGCCGCGCTTCCGCCTCGAACTCCTGGCCCGCCGGCGCTCGCGATGCTCCCGCACCTTGCGGCGGGTGAAGACCAGGCGCTGTCGCAACGGCGATCCCCAGGCGGTGGCGACCAACCACCGGACCAGAACGCCGCGGATGCATCAACATGCCTCGACACTCCAGGTGCCGGCCGCCGTGCGTCTCACCACCATGGATCGCATCGAAGGCAGGCCGATCCAGAACGTCTTCGGGGTGGTGCTTGGCGAGACGATCCTGGGCCTCGCCCTGTTCCGTGATCTGCTCGCCGGCATCCGCGACCTGATGGGCGGCCGGGCACGGGCCTACGAGACGGCACTCGAGCGGGCCCGGGAGATGGCCCTGGCGGAACTCCAGGAGCGGGCCATCGTTTCCAGCAGGGACTGCATGGACTCGTAGTCGCTGAAATCCATCACATTCGAAGAGGGGAGTGGCTTGAGATGGCGGTACAGGAGGGCATGGCTCCAACACAATGACTTGCCAACCAGAAGCGTCTGTCGAGGACAACTGACCGGGCTGAACAGGATCCGCAAGCGGATGTCAGGACCCTCATCTCCGTCTCCTTGAAGATCCCCTGGACTCCTGAAGAAAACCTATGGCGCGGCGCTCCGACAGGGACGGTCGCAAGTCGTACGGAACCCATGCGGGGAAACTGGCAGAACGAGGACTGCCAAGGGGGATCAGATCACTTCAGACCAGCCAGGCCCATGGCTGACATCCACAGAACTGCCGGTGTGGAGGTGGATGGGCTTTATTGGACAGACTGGGCCCCTCGCGGGCAGGTCCTGCCGGACCGTGCGATTCACGGTACGGGCGAGAATCCTATGGGGCGAACGCCATGCAGGCCAGCTCCGCCAACGATCTCAAGACCCCCGGTGTCGGTGCTCTTGCCGAGGCGCTCCAGCAGCCAAGCGAGGTGGCCGTGAGTGTGCGCGGCGATCTTGCGGCCGGGCGGTTCGTGGCGAAATCGGTGGACGCCCGAATCGCCTTGCCTTCGCTCACCGCGCAGGGGTGATCAGCGCCAGGCTCGGAAACGCCTGGCGACAGCGGCGGGCGTCTCTCGTCAGCAGCGGGATCCTCTGCCGTTGGCCGCCACGCTCGCGGGGTTCGGCATGGGCACGGGAGGGCCAGCAGCTCATCGGTGCTCGGGCGTGTGCGCAGCCGAACCTTCCGTGTGGGGCAGAAGCAGGCCAGAGCATCGCGGAAGAACCGTGGATCGAGGCCCTGCGCTTTCGCTCGAGGACCATCTGAATTACGATTGCCTAAATGCAGTAATTCAGGCGATGCGCAGCACCATCACCGCCCGCGGCCAGACGGTGGTTCCGGCCCCGATCCGCGAACGCTTCCAGCTGGGTCCGTCCACGCGGTTGGAATGGATCGTGGAGGGCGATGGGACCATCCGCGTGGTTCCCGTTGCCCTGGATCCCATCACCGCCTTCCGGGGCTCCGGCGCCGGCGGCGCCACCACCCGTCTGCTCGCCGAACGTAGCCGCGACCGCCAGCAGGAGGCCTGATGGCCGGCCGCTGGCTGCTCGACACCTCCGCCCTGCTGGCCCTGCGCGACAACGAAGCCGGCGCGGAGCGGGTCGCCGAACTGCTGCAGCGCTCCCAGGCCCGCCAGGGCTGTTGCCTGGTGTGCTTCATGAGCCGCATGGAGTTGCTCTATCGGGTCTGGAAGGACGAGGGCGAGCGGACCGCCCGCCTCGCCGACGCCCAGCTCCAGTCCCTGCCCCTGGATTGGGTGACGGCCAGTGATGCCCTGCTGGAGCGGGCGGCGGCCATCAAGGCCAGCCATCCCCTCTCCGTGGCCGATGCCTGGATCGCCGCCGCCGCTGAGCAGGAGGGTGCGGTGCTGGTCCACAAGGATCCTGAATTCCGCTCCCTGGACCACCTCCCCCAGGACTGGCTGGGCTGAAGCCACCACGAAGGCCTGATCAAAGCGGCTCACCCGGCAGGAAACGCCGGATGAACAGCGCCAGCGGCATCGGGCCGCAGCGGGGCTGCCAGCTGGCGCCCCCGGGGAGCCGCCGCCAGCACTGCACCTGCAGCTCGGCACGGACTCCAGCAAGCAACTGCACCCGGTAGCGGTACTCAGCATCGGCGGCCTGCACAGGGGCAGAGAGGTCTTCGGCGCCGGGCTGGCTGCTGCGGAAGGCGTCGAGAAAGGCGGCGGCCTCGGGGTTGTGGCGCAGGGCCGTGGCGAAGCGCCAGGCGGCTCCGGTGGGGTAGCCGTCGTGGTGGAGGTAAAGGTGGCGCTCCGGAACGCTGGGAAAGCCGGTGAACGAGTAGACGGCGCGGGTGGCCAAGGGGCTGGGGCGGCTGCACTTGGAAGTGCCACCGGCGTCTCACGCCCAGGCGGTGTTCAGCTCCCTGGCTGCTGCTGGCCTGCTGGCGCCAAAAACTTCCAGATAGTTTGAACGCGTAATGCCTGGCCCCACCTGGAGAGTTGCGATGGAAGCCGCGGATGACGCCACCAGCTCGCTCACCAGCAAGGGGCAGGCGACCATCCCCAAGGCGTTGCGGCAGCAGTTCGGGCTTGCCAGGGGCAGCCGCGTCAGTTTCGCGTTGGTGGGGGATCACGCGGAGGACGCAGCCGATGCCCAGCACCATGCCAGCTGCCGCGGCTGCGCGTCGATGGCGTCGTTCGATGTTCGCGGCTTTGTGCGGCGGATCCGGCAGCTCAATCTCGCGCCACGCCTCTTCGTTCCGGCTGGGACCTGAGCAGGGCCAAGCAGCTGAGTGGCCGTACGTTGGACGTACAAAGAGACTGGCCTATGGACCGTGCCAGCACCCGCGCCCGTGATCGGCGCCTTGACCAGGAGGCACTCGACGCCTGGGAGCGAACCAACCAACGGCCGGCACTCTCCCTGAAGGGACTGCGCTCGCGGTTGGATC
Organism: Cyanobium sp. CZS25K; assembly: GCA_030373325.1. Taxonomy (GTDB): domain Bacteria; phylum Cyanobacteriota; class Cyanobacteriia; order PCC-6307; family Cyanobiaceae; genus Cyanobium. The sequence continues at coordinate 7,203 of JAUCZB010000007.1, forward strand.
GGCCTTCGCCGTTCCAGGACTGAGCGCCGGCTACCTGCCGCCCAGGGTGCTGGCCTCCGCCGATCGCCTCGACGGTTTCGAATGCCGATCAGAAGAGCAGTCGCTTACGAGGCCTGGTGCATGGCCAGCCTCACCCCAATGCAGCCCGTGGCCCTGCTGGCCCGCCTCGGTGTCGACCTTCACCATGAAGGACGGGGCCTCGGTGCTGCTCTGCTGGCGGATGTGATCAGCCGCACGGCTCAGATCGGCTCCGAAGTCGGTTGCCGCGGGTTGCTCGTCCATGCCGAGAGCGCTTCGGCCCGTGCGTTCTGCCTGCACCTGATCCCGGAATTCGAGCCGTCCAGCGCCGATGCGTTGCACCTGGTGCGGGCTGATGAAGGAGATCCTCCGGACCCTGGGGTGAGATCCATACGCTGGGAGCGGGATCATCATTCGGCACGGTGGTCGCCATGGCGTGATTCTCTGCGGTGAGAATGAAGGTGCTGAGCCGGAAACGGAGCCTTTCAAGCCCATGGGATCGTGAGGCTTCGCGCCTGGCTGCCCGACGCAGGGCCCATGCCGCTGGCGCGCACGGTTTCCTTCACAGCCGCGCTGACAGCCTGGAACTGGTGGTAGCCGGCGGTGATCTTGTGCAGGGCGTCCGAGTCCGGGGCTTCCTCAAAGACGCTGAAGTGCTGCAGCAGAGCAAGGAACCGCTGCGGCGCGAACACGCCATGGATCAGATTTTCCAGATTTTTCAGCTGCAGGGCTGTGGCTGTGACTGAAGCTCCCAAAAGACGTGCTAAGAATGATGGCAATGCTGTCGTGTTGTGATGAGAGTCCTACTCGTCTATCCCGAATTCCCGCGCACCTTCTGGAGTTGGGAAAAAATCCTGGAGCTAGTAGGGCGCAAGGTGGTTCTTCCACCCCTCGGACTGATCACCGTGGCGTCCCTGTTGCCGCAGGAGTGGGAGTTCCGCCTGGTGGATTGCAACATCCGCCCGGTGGCCGAGGAGGAATGGCAGTGGGCGGATCTGGTGATCCTCTCGGCCATGATCGTGCAACGTTCTTCTCTGGAACAACAGATCGACCTGGCCAGGAGCCATGGTATTCCCGTAGCGGTGGGGGGTCCCTTTGCCAGTTCCACCCCAGGCGCTCCCGAACTGGATCGGGTGGATTACAAGATTCTCGACGAGGGGGAGATCACCCTTCCGTTGTTCGTGGCGGCCCTGGAGCGGGGGGAGCTGGGTGGGTGCTTCCGTGCCGGTGGGGAAAAGCCGGATATCACCCACACACCGATTCCTCGGTTCGATCTGCTTGAGTTGCACGCCTATGAATCGTTATCGGTTCAGTTCTCGCGCGGCTGCCCGTTCCAATGCGAGTTCTGCGACATCATCGTGCTCTACGGGCGCAAACCCCGCACCAAGACCCCAGAGCAGTTGCTGGCGGAACTGGAGGCCATCCATCAGCTGGGCTGGCGCCGATCGGTCTTCATCGTGGATGACAACTTCATCGGCAACAAACGCAATGTGAAACTGCTGCTGCCCCAGTTGTTCCGGTGGCAGAAGCAGCGTGGCTTCCCGTTCCGCTTCATCACCGAGGCCTCGGTGGACCTGGCTGACGATCCCGAGCTGATGGCGGGCATGAGTCGGTGCCGATTCGAGAGTGTGTTTCTCGGGATCGAAACTCCCGATGAGGCCAGTCTGGCCACTGTTCGGAAGTTGCAGAACACCCGCAGCCCCCTGATCAGGGCGGTGGACACGATCAGCTCCTACGGCATCCGGGTGATGGCAGGCTTCATCATCGGTTTCGATGGGGAGCAGGCTGGAGCCGGGGAGCGGATCACCCGATTCGTTTCGGCAACGGGCATTCCCACGGCTTTCCTGGGCATGCTGCAGGCCTTGCCCAACACGGCCCTGTGGCATCGGTTGGAGCGGGAGGGCCGCCTGATCGCCGACCGCCATGAGGTGCGTGGCGTGAACAACACCAGCCTGATCAACTTCCGGCCCACCCGTCCGATCGCCACGATCGCCGAGGAGTTCGCCGCCGCTTTCCGGGCGCTCTACGAACCCACGGCCTACATGGAGCGCGTCACGGATTACTGCAGCCGCAAGCTGGGTCGCCCCCAATGGCAGCGCCATGTGCCCAACCTGCTGGGGATCCCTCTGCTGCCCCCCAAACGCAGCGACCTCCGTGCCCTGCCGCGCATCGTGTGGCGGCAGGGAATCCGTCGCTCCACCCGCTGGCTGTTCTGGCGTTCTCTGTTGAGAGTGGCGCTGCAGCGACCTTATCTGCTGGAAGAGCTGTTGATCGAGCTCAGTCACAACGAGCATTTCATGGAATACCGCGCCTTGGTGAGCGCAGAGATCACCGCCCAGGTGAAGGCCCTTGGGCCTCTGGCCCATGCTGAGCTGGTGCCAGTGGTGGGAACGGTCGCTCCGACGTCGACCTGAGCGTGGCGGCGCCGGCCCTTGCGTGGGGCCCCAGTTTGCCGACCGCGAAGCGACCCGTTCAGTAGTCGATGAACACCGAATGGGCCGTACGCACGACCCGTGGATCGGGCTCACCGACGGTGTCGTGGTCCTTGTGCTCGTAATCCAGGGCGTGAAGGACGCTGCGGATGGCACCGAGTCGGGCGCGCCGCTTCTCGTTCGAATTGACGATCGTCCACGGCGCCACGAGGGTGTCGGTGGCCAGCAGCATCTCGTTGCGCGCCTGGGTGTACACGTCGTACTTCCCCATGCTGGCCTCGTCGATGGGGGACAGCTTCCACTGCTTGAGGGGATCCTCGCGGCGGGCGTCGAAACGCAGCTTCTGCCGGGCCTGCGACACGGTGAACCACATCTTGAACAGCAGGATCCCACTGCTGACCAGGGACTGCTCGAAGCCGGGAACCAGGCGCAGGAACAGCGCGTGCTCTTGCGGAGTGCAGAAGCCCATCACCTTCTCGACGCCGGCCCGGTTGTACCACGACCGGTCGAACATCGTGATGTCGCCGGCCGCCGGCAGGTGCGGGACGTAGCGCTGGAAGTACCACTGCGTCGCTTCGGCATCATTGGGCTTCGCCAGCGCCACATGTTCACTGCCGCGGGGGTTCAGGTGCTGGCGGAAGCGCTTGATCGCTCCACCCTTGCCCGCCGCGTCGCGCCCCTCGAACAGGAGGACCAGGCGCTGCCCGACCGCCTTGATGTGACGCTGCGCCTTGAGCAGTTCGATCTGGAGCGCTTCGAGGTCGCGTTTGTAGTCCTTCTTGTCGATCGGTTCGTCGTAAGGCAGAGCGTTCTGCATCTCCTCGATCGTCTCGGCGGGCGATGGGCGTTGCTTCTTGCTCATGGGAATGGCACTCGTCGCTCCAACACGACCACCTTGGCCTCCGAAGACCACGGCCGCAGGACGAACCGCTGCCGGAGGGCGACCGGCTGCCCCCTTCAGGAGGGCAGCACCGTTTCCGGCAGCATCAACAGCGAGCCGATCAGGAAACCCAGGGCCCCGAGGAGCGTGAACAGCAGCGAAACGCTGGGGAAGATGGGCCCCGGGCTGGCCGGCAGCACCAGGGCCGTGAGGGCGGAGCCCATGAAGCCGAAGCAGCCCAGCAGATTGAGGAAGGTGACCCACCACGACAGGCTGCCCGGTTGCCACGCCCAGGGGGCATGGCAGGTTTCGAGGAAAGCCAGATAGCCGCTGGCCAGGAACAGAATCGAGCCCAGCAGGTTGGGAATCCAGACCAGCCCGTCCTGGCCGAGCCAGTTGAGGTGGGCATCGAGGCCATCGAAGGTGTTGATGTTGAACAGGATCGTGCCCGGAAACTGCAGGGCACAGCTCAGCCAGCCGATCTCGCGGGGCGCCCAGCCGAACCAGTGGAGGCGGCGGCGGCGCTGTGGCTCGGCATCCCCGACGGCCAGGGGCGGCCCCGCATTGGCGGCCTGGAACAGTTGCAGATAGGCCGCCGTGGTGAACGGAATCGAACCCAGAAAGAACACCCCGCTGACGGCGGCGCTGTTCATCGAGAGATGCCTGGCCAGCGCTGGATTCAGGCTCAGCCAGCTGCCGATCAGGAACAGCAGCGAACCGAGGGCGAAGACGCTGCCGATCCACCAGTTCAGCTCCCGTGGCATCCACAGGCACCGCAGCAGCTCCCTCTCGACCCTGAACACCGAGCCAGGTGGCCGCAGGGGGAGCCGCTTGCGGTGGTGGCGCGAACGCCACAGCAGCCGTTCATGCTGCTCGAGCTGGTAAACCCGGCGGGTGGTGAACCCCCAGGGCCCGCTCGCCTCGATCAGTCGCGTGGCGATGGCGCCCGGCATGGCGGTCGGCGTCAGTGATGGAAACCTGTGGCTTCTGCGCTGCTGAGCACCGCATGCTCGGGATGGCGTTCGAAATAGGCCAGGGCCTGGCGGATGTCGTCGAGCAGCAACTCGGCCAGATCACGGCTGACGCCATGGCGCACCAGAATCCTCTGCACCGACAGCTCCTGGCAGTGGGCAGGCAGGGTGTAGGCGGGAACCTGCCAGCCCCTGACCCGCAGGCGATCGGCCAGGGAAAACAGGTTGAAATTGGCCGCAGATTCCTCCTTCATCTTCCAGCAGAGGGCCGGGATCCCCGAGGCCGGATCGCCCCCATAGATCATCTCGAAGGGGCCAAGCTTGGCGATCTCCTTGGCCAGATACTGCGCCGTGGAATAGCAGGCGGCATGCACCTTGCGATACCCCTGCGCCCCCAGCCGCAGAAAATTGAAGTACTGGCACACGATCTGCCCCCCCGGGCGGGAGAAATTCAGGGTGATGTCGCGCATGTTGCCGCCCAGATAGTTGACCCAGAACACCATCTCGTCCGGCAGATCGCTGCTCTCACGCCAGAGCACCCAGCCCACCCCCAGGGGAGCCAGACCGAACTTGTGCCCGGAGGCATTGATCGATTTGACCCGCGGCAAACGGAAATCCCAGACCAGATCAGGGGCGCAGAAGGGGGCCAGGAAACCACCGCTGGCGGCATCCACATGGATGGGAATGTCAATCCCGGTGGCGGCCTGATAGGCATCGAGGGCCTCGGAGAGCTGCTGCACCGGCTCGTATTGACCGGTGAAGGTCACGCCCAGGGTGGGCACCACACCGATGGTGTTTTCATCGCAGTAGGGAAGGGCGGCCTCGGGAGTCATGATCAGCCGATCAGGGTCCATCGGAATCTCCCGATGTTCGATGTCCCAGTAACGGGTGAACTTGTGCCAGCAGATCTGCACAGGGCCCGTCACCAGATTGGGCTTCTCGGCAGACTTCCCGGCCTTTTTCCTGGCCGCCTCCCAGCGGCGCTTCATCGCCAGCCCTCCCAGCATCGCCGCCTCACTGGAGCCGGTGGTGGAGGCACCGATCGACGTCTCGATCGAGGGCGCATGCCAGAGGTCGGCCAGCATGTGGGTGCAGCGGGCCTCGATCTCGGCAGTCTGGGGGTATTCGTCCTTGTCCTCGATGTTTTTATCGACGCACAGATCCATCAGCTGGTGCACTTCCTCCTCCACCCATGTCTGACAGAAAGTGGCAAGGTTCTGACGCGAATTCCCATCCAGCATCAGTTCATCCCGCACTGCCGCGAAGGTCGCTCTCGGGTCGCGCTCTTCGGCCGGGAAACGCAGCTTCGGCAGGCCGCGGGACAGGTCCGCAGAGGCATAGATGTCATCTTCCGAAGGCACGTTCGCCTGAGGCTTGCTTTGGGGGGTCATGGATCAGGAAGACGGTGATGTTGTAACGCCAGCATGTTCCATGCTCGGAAACAGCTGACGTCGCGCAGAAATAGCCTAGGCGGCGTTTCAGCATCAATCACCACCCCCATGCCGCCCCCCGATCCCGCCCAGCTGCGCCGCGACTACCGCCGGGAGGCCCTGCGGCGGGCCGATCTGGCGGCCGATCCGGTGGCGCAGTTCCGCCGCTGGTTCGAGCAGGCCGTGGCCGCCGAACTGAGCGAGCCGAACGCCATGGTGCTGGGCACCAGCGATGGCCGCCGTCCCAGCAGCCGCACCGTGCTGCTCAAGGCCTTCGATGAGCGGGGCTTCGTGTTCTTCACCCACTACGAAAGCCGCAAGGCCACCGAGATCGCCGCCCACCCGGAGGTGAGCCTGCTGTTCCCCTGGTATGGGCTCGAGCGCCAGGTGGCGATCCTGGGCCGGGCCGAGCGCATCGGCAGCGCCGAATCGCTGGCCTACTTCCTGTCGCGCCCGATCGGCAGCCGCCTGGGGGCCTGGGTGTCGCAGCAGAGCGCCGTGATCGGCTCCCGCTCGATCCTGGAGGCCCAGTGGGACGCCATGAAGCGCCGCTTCGCCGATGGCGAGGTGCCGCTGCCGCCCGCCTGGGGCGGTTTGCGGGTGGTGCCGTCGGAGTTCGAGTTCTGGCAGGGCCGGCAGAACCGTCTGCACGATCGCTTCCGCTACCGGCCCAGCGAGTCGGAGGGGGGCGGCAGCAGTGGCAGTGGCGGAGCCTGGAGCATCGAGCGGCTGGCGCCCTGAGCAGGGCCTGACCATTCCGCCCATTATGCGGCTATGCTCATAGCAGTTGATGCTTGGCTGCCCATGTCCGTCGCTCCCGCGTCCTCCCTGTCCCTGGCCGCCGCCGCCGGGGGCGCCCCGTTGCTGTTCCGCCAGCTGTTCGATGCCGAGACCGGCACCTTCACCTATCTGCTGGCGGATGTGGCCAGTCGCCAGGCCCTGCTGATCGATTCGGTCTTTGAGCAGCACGACCGCGACCTCTCGCTGATCCGTGAGCTGGGCCTCAATCTGGCGGCGTCGATCGACACCCACGCCCATGCCGACCACGTGACCGGCAGCTGGCTGATGCACGAGGCCACCGGCTGTGCCATCGGCCTGGCCGCCGCGGCCGGTGCCGAGAACGTCACCCGACCCCTCAACCACGGGGATCGCGTGGTCTTCGGCGACCGCCATGTTGAGGTGCGCGCCACCCCTGGCCACACCAATGGCTGCCTCACCTTCGTGCTCGACGACCATTCGATGGCCTTCACCGGAGATGCGCTGCTGGTGCGCGGCTGCGGCCGCTGCGACTTCCAGCAGGGCAATGCCCACACCCTCTGGACCTCGATCACCGAGCAGATCCTCAGCCTGCCCGATTCCTGCCTGCTCTACCCCGGCCACGACTACACCGGCCGCGGCGTCACTTCGGTCACCGAAGAGAGGGCCTTCAACGCCCGCCTCGGCGGCAACGCCAACGAACGGGACTTCGTGGGTCACATGGAGAACATGCGGCTGCCCCATCCCCGCAAGATCGCCGAGGCCCTTCCCGGCAACATGCGCTCCGGCAAGCCCCGCGAGGCGACCGGAGCACCGGCCTGGGCGCCCATGGCGCGCAGCTTTGCCGGACTGCCCGAACTCAGCCCGGCCTGGGTGGCCGCCCATCGCAGCGATGTCACCGTGCTCGATGTGCGCTCCGCCGAGGAATTCAACGGTCCCGACGGGCATGTGAGCGGCAGTGTGCTGATCCCCCTGCCGGAGCTGGAGAGCCGCGTCAGCGACATCCCCTCAGGTCGCCCGCTGGTGGTGGTCTGCCATTCGGGCAGCCGATCGGCCCTGGCCACCCAGCAGCTGCTCAAAGCCGGCCGGCAGCAGGTCGCCAACCTGCGCGGCGGGCTGAGCGGCTGGGCCGCCGAGGGCTACCCGCTCGAGGGCGTCGTCGAGGCCTGATTCGCTACCCAACCTTTTTCCTTTCGATCCCACCGCCTGACAGCCATGACCACCACCATCACCCCCTCCCGCCTCAGTGCCCACGACCTCGCCGACCAGCTGGCGGCAAGGGACGTCACCGTGATCGATGTGCGCGAGCCGATGGAATACGCCACCGGCCACATCAGCGGCAGCCTCAACGTGCCCCTCTCGCGCCTCACCCAGGCCGATCTTCCCAGCGGGCCGCTGGTGCTGGTCTGCCAGAGCGGCAACCGCAGCAGCAAGGGCCTGGCCCAGCTGCTCCAGCAGGGCCATCCCCACCCCGTCGCCGACCTGCTCGGTGGCGTGCCCGCCTGGCAGCAGGCCGGCTTCCCGGTGCGCAAGCTCAAGGGGGCCCCGCTGCCGCTGATGCGCCAGGTCCAGATCGTCGCCGGCAGCCTGGTGCTGCTGGGGGTGATCCTCAGCCAGGTGGTGGCCCCGGGCTGGATCTGGCTGAGTGGCTTTGTGGGCGCCGGTCTCACCTTCGCGGGCGTCTCCGGCTTCTGCGGCATGGCCCGTCTGCTGGCCGCCATGCCCTGGAACCGGGTGACGATCGGATCAGCCAGGGGCTGAGCACAGGCGCCAGTCGAGGCCGGGCAGCAGCGGAACAATCGCCGGCGTGGCCGTCATAGAGGCGGCGTAGCCACTGTGCTCGGCGCACAGACGCCGTTCCTCCCGTCGTGCCTTGAGGCTGAGCACGGTCGCCAGCGCCAGCAGCAGGCCGAGGTGCAGCAGGCTGCCGAGGGCCAGGGCCACCCCCAGGGAGCAGAGCAGCAACGCCTGATAAAGGGGATGGCGGCAACGGGCATAGGCCCCCTCGGTGACCAGGGCCGCGCCGGGAATCGGTTCCGGCAGCGGGCTGAGGCTGTCGCCGAGGTTGAGGGCCCCCTGGCCACCGAGGATCAGCCCGATCAGGACGGTGAGCCCACCAAGCAGGCGCAGCGCCAGGGGCCAGTGAAGACCGAGCGCCGCGGGGGGAGGCGTCGGCGGCAGCCAGTGGGCGGCGATCAGGAGCATCTGCGCCACCACCCACCACTCACCGTGGCGGTTGTCCCGCAGACCCTCCCAGGAGAAGCCCCAGGTCCGCAGCCGTTCGCCCACGCGGCTCAACATGATGGGAGGCCTCCAGATGGGCGGGGCGAGGCGGGCTGACGCCACAGGCCCAGCCATTCGTCGTGGCGCTGGTCCACCGACCCGCTGGCCGGCTCCCAGATCTCCGGCACCAGGCCGGCCTGGCGCAGCTGGGCTTCCACCAGCTCCGGCTGGCTGCCCCAGGGCGGGCCGCCCGGCTTGCGGTGGCACCAGAACAGCCCCAGCAGCCAGCCGCCCGGTGCCAGCAAGCGACAGGCGGTGGCGATGTAGTCGTCGCGCCGGCGGGGATCGATGGCGCAGAAGCAGGTGTGCTCCACGATCCCGGTGAGGCTGCCTGGGGCGAGGCCAGCCGCCTCCAGGGCCTGGCGGTCGAACAGGTCGGCTTGGAGCCAGCGCAGGCTGGCCCTGTCGTGGCCGTGGCGGGCCCGCGCTTCGGCCAGGGCCTCAGCACTGAAATCCAGGCCGATGGCGGCGAAGCCGAGTGCTTCGAGCAGGGCCACCTCATGGCCGCGGCCGCAGCCCGGCACCAGGACCTGGCCCGGCGGCCGGGGTGCCAGCGGATGGCGGCGCAGGAACTGGGCCAGCGGTGGCGCGGCCCGGCCCAGCTCCCAGCCGTCGGTGCCTTCTCGGTAGCGCTGGTCCCAGCGGCTGGACTCAGCGAGGCTGACCGGTTCGGAGCGGTTCATCACTCCAGCATGCTCCAGTCAGCAAAAGTGCCTTTATGGGCATGGAGAAATTTGTGGGGTCAGGCCATCGCCGACCAGGGCTTCCAGGCCAGCGGGCCGCTTCTCGACCAGGCGCTGAGTGGAGCTGAATGGGTTCTCGCTCTCAACGGGCAATGATCGCCCTGGCTGGTCGGAAAACGCTGCAGCTTCAACCCGAAGATGGCAATGGCGGGTTGTTCAGATAGGTGCAATTTTTTTATTGCTGACAAGCAAGACTTCGGGCCACGTCTGGACGTAGTCATCCCCGCGTTAAAGCCGTGGCAGATGGATATTGCCTGGATTCAACGGCCCCATCCACACTGCGGGAAACGTGCCGCCACGCCGGTGAACATGCTCACCGCCGACCGGGCCAGACAGGCCTATCAGTATCAGGTCTACTGGCGGGTTCTCACAGGCCCGGGGCGCTGGTCCGTGATCCTCCAGGCGCTTCTGTTGATCGCGCCACTGCTCACGGTGCAGAACCATGGATCACGGGACGGGAGCGATGCCGGTCTGCGCGAACTGGCAGACCTGGCGAAGTTCCAGCTGATCTGGTGCGCCTGGTGCGAGCAGCTGTACAGCCTGCGCAGACGCTTTCAGGCTTCGGACACCATGAACTGCTCACCGGTTCGAAGGCTCGTCCTTGATCTCTACGGGGGCTTCCTGTTCATGACGGTGCTCAGCCTGCTGGCCACCGTGAATCCCCTGCTGGGCATTGGAGCAATGTTCCTGCTGTTCACAAGCGTCGAGGCCCTGGATGTCTCCATGGAGAACCGCTCCACCCTGGGCGCTCTGGCCGGTGGCCTGGAGCGAAGTTTCCGCATGCTCAGTGCCGAACCCTGGCGCTTCCTCGGGCGGCTGCTGCTTCCGGGACTGGTGCTTTACGCCAGCGGCGTGGTGGTCGTGATCCTGCGGCAGTGGGCCGAACAGCAGGACGACGTTGCGCTGCGGTTACTCGGCTGGCTGATCACCGGCACCGCGCTGGTGTTCTGGCTGGCGTTCTTCGCTCTGGCCCAGCTGAGAATCCAGATGCGGGCCATGGCGATGGATATCGATGACTTGCCCGCCATCGCAGCCAGTGCCACTGGTTCAGCCCAGACCCAGCCCAGGTCCAGGATCAGACTTCTGAAGCCATTGCGCCAGCTGGTGGCCGACTTCGACGGGCTGTGCAGCTGGATTGCCGCTGCCATCGGAATCCTGATCACCCTCTGGATCGTTTTGCAGCTGGGTCGCAATGGCTTATTCACCCTCCCCGCCCTCGTGCTGGCCTTCCAGGCGGTGGTGGTTCTGGTCACCTCCATCGTGCAGGCCTTTCTCGATCTGCTGCTGAAAATTGGCTTCCTGGCCCTGGTGCTGGGCGCAGTCGTCGGTGGCGTCGTGGTGGTGATCGGAATAGGCCGGCGACGGCTGCGAAGCCTGCTGCAGGAGATGGCCCAGGCCCTGCGATCCGGTATCGGCGCTTTCGGGGATTTCCTGGCCAGGGACCTGCGGCTGTCCAGCGCCACCCTGGGGATCGGAACCCTGCTCACGGCGTTGGGCACGGTGGCGATGCAGACCTATGCCCGGGTGCAGGAGGGTCAGCTGCAGCAGCGCCAGCAGGAACAGGCCCAGGAACTGCGCAGGCAGGAAGAGCAAGCGGTGAGCCAGGAGCACAACATGCGCATCGACGGACTGGAGAAGCAACTCAACGAGCGATTGGCCACCTACATATCCGCTAAAAACAGCGCCGATCCCGATAAACGTGCCGTGATGGTGGCGGATCTGCGGGGTCTGCTGCAGCAATTGCACCCCCCTAGCGGGGTGGTTGATGGCGATCGCAAGGGCAAGCTGCTGCGTAATCTGTACGAGTCAGGCATGCTTTTGACAAGCAATTCCGACCCAAAGTGTAATTCCACAAATCTCGAAGCAGTGTTGCAGTCGAAGCTACGCGGCGAAGCACAAAGAGATGCCGAAGCCGAGATCAACAAAAAAGCCCCTGGATGCCTTCCCAGGATATTTTTGGACAGCATGAACTTCAGTGGCGCCAATTTGGAAGGCGCCTACCTCGCAAAGGCCTTTATACCCTATATCGATCTGCGCAATGCCAATCTGCGTGGCGCCAATCTTCAGGGAGCGGATTTGAGCCATGCACTTCTGGAAGCCGCAGACCTCAGCGGCGCGGATCTGAAAGGCACCATTCTGAAGGGGGGCAATGTGGTGGGTGCCGACCTCACGGGAGTGACCATCGATTGCCTCACCAAGCTCGATGACTTGGTGGCGTTTTTTGCCCACTTTTCCACTTCAACGAGGCAGGCCATTCACAAGTGCGCAGAAGAAAAGAATTCGCCCAAGAGGGACCCGGTCGTCTCCTGGGAGCTGCTGAAGGAAGCTCCAGGCAGAGAGCATGGAAGGAATGGCCTCCTCCGCTCAGACACCTGGACCTTCTGCCCACTGGACCCGGAAAGCGAACGTTCGGTACCCACAATGATCCAGGCGGGAGCAAAATGCGCGAACCGGCAGTTCATGGGAGGGAAGGCACCTGGGAACGGCCCTCGAAGCCATCCTCTGGCATATCGAAATCAAAACTGGTCAGGAGGTCTGTTCACGAAAGCCCGCTTCGAGAGCCTCACCCTCAAGGATGTGCAGCTCGTAGGTGCGGATCTAAAGGATGCTCGGTTCACAAATGTGCGTCTGCACAATGTTGACTTTTGGGGCGCCGACCTGAAGGGTGCGGTCATCACTGACAGCACCTTGGAGAATGTCGACTTCACAGGTGCCGATCTGCGCGGTCTGCGATTCGAGCGGGTCCGAGCCAGGAACGTCCAGTTCCGTGGCATTCTGCTGGACAAGTCGCTCAACCTGGGTGCCTTCAATGAGGCCCAGCTACACCGAGGTGCACTGACAAGCGAAGAGTTCGACCAACGGATCCAGGACCAGCCGGCAACCTTTCGGCAGGATCTGATGGCTCCCGTGCTGTTCGCACCGCTGCCGCTGAGGCCCCTGCATCTTCTGTACTGGATGGTGACAGGATGAAGGGATTCCGAGGCGTAGGCCACGCCGTTCTGCTGACACTGATCGGCACCCTGGCCATCTTCATCAATGCCAGCTCCGAGGAACGACCGCTGGGACGCCACGACAACGCTCTGTTGCCGCTGATCCGTAACAACCAACCCTATCTGCTCAAGGGTCTGGATCTGAGTCCTGAGGGGATCGGCCCCAGGCTGCCCCCGATCAGCCTGCAGGGACAGGATCTCTCGGGCATGGATCTGCGGGAAGCCCGGTTCACACCACGTCGATTGCGGGGCATCAGACTTCGGGGGGCCCATATGGCCCGGGCCGACTTCAGCTGCGCCGGCCTCGAGGACGTTGATTTCTCAGGTGCCGATCTGAGCGAGGCCCGCTTCGATTTCAGCGACTGTGGTGCGTCGAAACAATCTCGCGAATGCAGCGATAGCGATGAGGTAAAGATAGATTCCTGCTCGCTCCTCCAGGTCAATCTCAAGGGCGCGAACCTCTCGAGGTCTCTGCTGCAGGGAAAGATGGGAGGTACCGCTGAAAGTAATTTTCCGGAATCCTCGCAGTTTTGCAAGCACTGGCTGGTGATCAAAGGAGATCTTGCTGGCGCCCGGTTCTCCGACGCAACGCTCCGCTGCGTGCTGCTGATCAACGACATGTCCGAGACATCCGCGATTTCCTCACGAGAGGATCAGCAGGCCGTCAACGCGCCAGCTTCTCCAGACTATGCTGGCATCAGCTTCGTGCACAGCACCCTGGAGAACGTGATTCTCGGTAGGGGCAATTTCGTGTTTTCCGAATTCTGGCAGGCACGGGTGGTGCGGATGTGGGTCAATCTGCCTTCGGTGGATCTGCGCTTCACCTCCCTGGCGAAACTTCAATGCCCGCCCGAAGGGTGCGAGCTCCTGATCCCATCGCTCCCGGCCGACAACAATCTGTCGCTCAGTGTCAGGGGGAGCCACATCCGCTCCAACATGTGGCTCAGCAACTCCACCCGAGGCTGGCCCGCTCTGCTGTGCGACAGAGAAACCAAATGGATTCAGATGATCGAGCCCAAAGGTGAAGTTCTTTGCAATACAGTCTCCGGGCTACTGGTGCAGCGGTGACGGCCAGGAAGATGACGCCTCTGCATCCCGACCACTTCAACCACCAGGTGGCCCGATGGAATCGATCGATGCGTCCTTGCAGCGAGGCCGTCTAGCCACAGGCTTCTGTGTAGCAGTGGGCTGATGTCCGCCGGCAGATGGGGCCTCCCTTCGCCAGAGAGTCACGGAGATCGCCCAGGAGCTTGGCATCCACGTGATCACGGTCTTCAAGTGGCGCGAGCCCTGATCGCTGCGCCGTGGCGCCTACCCCATGGCGTGGAGCGTCATCGCCTGGTCTGGCGTCAGGTCGAAGCCCAGGACGCCATCGCCTGTGGGCACCGCCAGGTGCAGGGGAAGCGCTTCACTGGGCCGGGGCATCAAGGCGTCAAGGTCGAACTGGGCCGATCCAGCTGGAAGGGGCAAGCCCGCCCCTTTCTTGACCATTTCCTCGCTGCGATTGGGCAAGCTCCACTCCTGGCCAGCAGAGTCGCTCAACACAAGTTGCTCCTTGTGGTCCAGCGTGGAGTTGGTCTCCAGCGCATTGAGGCGGATTCGCAGACCTGAGGGATACTCCGGGAACGGCTGCTCGAAGACCCTGGCGTTGAGCCGATGACCCGCCCCATCACTGAGCGACCAGCTTTCGGCCGCAAAGGCAGGCACGGCTCCCAGAAGTAAAGCCAACAGGAAGGGAAGGACGGCAAGGACGGATCTGCTCAGAAAAGCCGATCGACAGACGGGACGCTTCATGGCGCAGGACTGGCATTGGCCATACAACACTAACGCGATAAAGGCATTACCGGGCTTCCTGGCGCATCGATGCCCTTCCGTCCTGCGCTCACCGATGGCGGGATGGGCCTGCACCCTGGCTTCCAGCATGGTCCTGAGGCATTCATTGGCGAGGCGAAACAGCAGGGTGGACTCGCCGCCGCTGTCGTGGACGGTGGCCCACCTTCAGAACAGCATCCGCGCGGTCGAGCGGGAAAAGCAACGGCAGGCCATTCCACTCATCAGGGCGATCACGATCAAGCCCAGCAGGGATTCGACGGTGACGATGCCACCGTGCTTCTGGAGCCCTGAGCCCTGAGCCCAGCGTCCCGGCCCGTTCCTCCGTAGCTTGGCCCCATGCGCCTGCTGCACACCTCCGACTGGCATCTGGGCCGCAGCTTTCACGGGGTCTCGCTGCTGGACGAGCAGGCGGCGGCGATTGAGCGGATCGCCGCACTGGCGCGCGAGCACGCCGTTGATGCGGTGCTGATCGCCGGCGACCTCTACGACCGGGCCATCCCGCCGGCCGAGGCGGTGGCCCTGTTCAACGACGCCCTGGCCCGGCTCAGCGCCGGCGGCACCGCCGTGATCGCCATCGCCGGCAACCACGATTCCCATGTGCGGGTCTCGGTCTACGACCCGCTGCTCTCGGCCTTCCAGGTGACGATCCGCGGCGACGTGGGCCGCGCCCACGAGCCGGTGCTGGTGACGCCCCGGGCCGGAGGGGCCGCGGTGGCCATCTATCCCCTGCCCTACCTGGAGCCAGCGGTGGTTGGGCCGGCCCTCGCCGGCGAACCGGTGCGACTGCGCCACCAGGACGTGACCCGGCTGGCCATCGCGCGGATCCGCGCCGATCTGCTGGAGCGGCCAGGGCACCGCTCGGTGCTGGTGGCCCACACCTTCGTGGCAGGCGGGGAAACGTCGGAATCGGAGCGGGAGCTCACCATCGGCAACGTCGACCGGGTGAGCGTGGACAGCTTCGCCGGCTTCGACTACGTGGCCCTGGGCCATCTGCACGGCTCCCAGCAGCTGGACGGTCCCCGGGTGGCGTATTCAGGCACCCCCCTGGCCTACTCCTTCTCCGAGCAGCACCACACGAAATCGGTGCGGATCGTGGAGCTGGCCGAGGACGGCACCCCCTCGGTGCAGGTGGTGCCCCTGGGGGTGGGCCGGCCCCTGTGCACCCTGCGGGGCCCCATTGATGAGCTCTGCGGCGACCCCCGCCACACCGCCGCCACCGGCGCCCGGGTGCGGGCGATCCTCACCGACGACACCCTGCCCCTGCAGGCCATGGCCCGCCTGCGGGCCCGCTTCCCCCACATCGCCGAGCTGCGCCACGAGCCCCCCGAGGTGTCCCGCTCCAGTGGCGTCGAGCGGCACCGGCAGGTGAGGCAGGCCAGCTCCCCGCTGGAGCTGGCCACGGCCTTCTTCACCGACCAGCAGGGCCGGGCCGCCACGACGGCGGAGGCCGGGCTGCTGGAGGCCGCCCTGGCCGCGGCGGAACGGGGAGGGGAGCGGTGAAGCCGCACCGGCTCACAATCGAGGCCTTCGGGCCCTACGCCGATCCGGTGGCGATCGACTTCGACGAGCTGGCCACCGAGGGGCTGTTCCTGATCCACGGCACCACCGGCGCCGGCAAGACCTTCCTGCTCGATGCCCTCTGCTTCGCCCTCTACGGCGAAGTGTCGGGCGACCGCAGCGTCAAGGGACTGCGCTCCGACCACGCCGACCCGGGGGCGGTGCCCCGGGTGAGCCTGGAGTTTTCCTGCGGCGACGCCCGCTACCGGGTGGAGCGCAGC
This sequence comes from Cyanobium sp. CZS25K, assembly GCA_030373325.1. Lineage (GTDB taxonomy): Bacteria > Cyanobacteriota > Cyanobacteriia > PCC-6307 > Cyanobiaceae > Cyanobium. Next base: position 23,317 of record JAUCZB010000007.1, read on the forward strand.
CCCGCCCACACCGCCGTGAAGGCCCGCGGCCAGGGCACCACCGAGAAAGCGCCCCAGGCGGTCCTGTTCCGGCTGATCGCCGGCGAGCCGGAGCGGCCCGTGGCGGCCAAGACCACCGAGGTGACCCGGGAGGTGGAAAACCTGGTGGGTCTCAGCGCGGCCCAGTTCCGCCAGGTGATCCTGCTGCCCCAGGGGCGTTTCGCCGAGGTGCTGCGGGCCAAGGCCGAGGAGCGCGAAGCCCTGCTCAAGACCCTCTTCGACACCGGGATCTACGAACGGGCCGGCTGGTGGCTCGAAGACCAGGCCAAGGCGGCCCGCGTCGCCAGAGACAAGCGGGTGGAGGCCCAGGGGGTGCTGCGAGTCCAGGCCGCCCACGCCTGGGCCCCCCACGCTCCGGAGCCGCCGCAGGTGTCCGAGCCGCCCCAGGCACCGCCACCACCGCCCGCCGACCAGGCCGGCCTCGATCAGCTGGTGGAGCGGATCGCCGCGGTGGTGCAGGGCACCGAGGCTGCCCTGGGGGAGGCCAGCGCCAGCCTGCAGAGCGCCCAGCGCAGCCAGGCCGCCCTCGGGGCGTTGGCGGACCGCTGGGACCGGCGCGCCGCCGCCGCCGCCCGGCTGACGGAACTGGAGGGGAAGCGGGACACGGTGGAGGCCTACCGCCAGCGCCTCAGCCGGGCGGAGCGGGCCGAAGGACTGCGGCCAAGCCTGCTGGCCGAGCAGGCGGCCCGCACCGAGCTGGGCCTGGTGGAGCAGGGCCTGCAGCAGCAGTTGCGTGCCGCCGTCCGTTGCCGCGATGGGGCCAGTGCGTTGCCGCCGTCGGTGGTGCTGCTCGACCTGATGGCCCTGCCTTCCCCCGAGGCCCTGGCCACAGCCACCGCCGACCTGGCCGCCCGGGGCGCCGAGGTGAGGGAGCTGGCGAAGAAGGCCGCCGAGGCCGCCGAGGCCAGGGGCCGGGCCGCCGCCGCCCACCAGCGTGCCGCCGATGCGGAGACCTTGCGCACCAAGTCCGTCGCCCAGCAGGCACAACTCCACGCTGAACAGGAGCGCGACCTGACGGCCCTCGGCCGGGCCCGCAGCGCCCGCGACCAGCTGGAGGGCTTGCAGCACGCCGCCCATGAGGCCAGCGCCCGCGCCGAGGCCGCCGAGGCCATCGCCCCCGCCCTGGAGCGGCGGAGCAGGGCCGAGGCCGCCAGGAACGGGGCGGATCGTCGGGTCAACGAAGAGACCGCCGCCCTCAACGACCTGCGCCGTCGCCAGATCGAGGGCATGGCCGCCCGGCTGGCCGGGGGCCTGGCCGCCGGCGCCCCCTGCCCGGTGTGCGGCTCCACGGCCCATCCGGCCCCGGCCCGACCCTCGGCTGACGCGGTCGACGACGGGGCCATCGCCGCCGTCGAGCAGTCCCTGGCTGCCGCCACGGGGGCGGCGAAGGACGCGGCGGTGGCGATGGCCCATGCCGAGGCCGCCCTGCTGGCCGTGCGGCAGAAGGCGGATGCCAACCTCGATCCGCTCGCCGCCCGCCGGGCCGCCCTGGTGGCCGCGGAGGGCCTGGCCGCGGCCCAGACCCTGGCCGCCGCCGTGACGCCCCTGGAGGAACGGACCAGCGAGCAGGACCGGCAACGCCAACGCCTGGAGCGCAGCCTGCAGCAGGCCGCCACGGCAATCGCGCTGGAGACCCGGGCCGGGGCCGAGGAAAGCCAGCGGGCCCAGCTCCTGGCGGCCCAGGTGGCCGCTGAACTGGGGGCAGAGCTGGTTCCTGGCCAGGTGCTGCAGGCCTTCGGCCCCCTGGAGGCCGCCCTCAGGGCCCTGGTGAGCGCCGGTGCCGCCCACACCCGGGCCACCAGCCAGTTGGAGCAGGCCGCCCAACGGTTGGCCAGGGAGCTGGCCGCCTCCCCCTTCCCCAACGCCGCTGCCGCGGCCGCGGAACTCCAGGAGGAACCCTGGCGCCAGGACGTGAAGCGACGGATCGAGAACTACGAAAAGGACGTCATCGAGCTGCGGGGGATCCTGGCCGCCCCCGATCTGGCCGACCTGCCGCCGCAACGGCCCGACACCGCCGCGGCCCTGGAGGCCGTGGGCCGTGCCGACGCCGCCCGCACCCGGGCGGTGGAACGCCACAGCGAAGCCCGGGGCGCCCAGCGGGAGATCGGTCGGCTGGCCGCGGAACACCGCGCTGGCGAAGCCGACCTGGCGGAACAGCAGCAGCGGGCCGAGCGTCTCAGCGCCGTGGCCAACCGCTGCCAGGGCAAGGCGGCGCCGTTCATCTCCCTGCAGCGATGGGTGCTGTCGGCCTGCCTGGCCGACATCTGCGGCTACGCCAACCAGCGGCTCGCCCTGATGACCTCCGGCCGCTACCGGCTGCGGCTCACCGACGAGGGGGGCCACGGCGGCCGCAACGCCGGCCTGGGCCTGCGGGTGCTGGACGCCTACACCGGCGAGGAGCGGGAGGTGAGCAGCCTCTCGGGCGGCGAAACCTTCCAGGCCTCGCTGGCCCTGGCCCTGGGTGTGGCCGACACGGTGCAGGCCCACGCCGGTGGCGTGCCGCTTGAGGCCCTGTTCATCGACGAGGGCTTCGGCAGCCTCGATCCCGACAACCTGCAGCTGGCGATGGACGAACTCGACCGGCTACGGGAGGGGGGCCGCATGATCGGCCTGATCAGCCACGTGGGCGCCCTGCGGGAGCGCATCCGCGGCGGCATCGAGGTGATCGCCGGCGATCGCGGCTCCCGCCTGCGGGTGGGCAGCACCGCCTAAAGCAGACCCCGGTGGCGCACGAACTGCTGCACCATCGCCCAGGAGCCCAGGGTCACCTTGAGGGCCACCAGCAGGTTGAGCAGGGGGATCCAGCCACCCGAAGCCAGGCTGCCGAAGGCCCCACCCGGCAGGGGGATGCCCTCCAGGGCCAGGGCCGAGAGGAGCACGAAGGCGACCACCGCAGCCTTCTCCCAGAGATCGGCCCGGTAGCGGCGGTAGAGCTGCTCAGAGAGCCGGGCCGAGCCGCTGATCAGCACCAGGCCGATGGCCGTGCCGCCGGCGACGCCCGCCGCAAAACCGCCCCCCGGCGACAGGTGGCCCCGCAGGGCCAGCTCCACCCCGATCAGGGCGGCGATGGTCGCCCCGAGCTGGCAGAGCACCACCGAAGGAGCGTCATCGATGGCGCGGATGCTCGTTTTGGTGGGCTCGCCGGCCAGCAGGAAGCGCACGCCGATGGAGGCCAGGGTGAACACCACCACTTCGGCGATCGTGTCGTAGAGGCGGGTGTGGAGGATCACCCCCGACACCAGATTGGGCACGTCGGTCGTCTCGGCGAGGGCGGCGATCACCGGGCCGATGGCGGGGGCCGGAGGCAGGCCGGCCCCCAGCGGGGCCAGGCAGAGGGCGGCGGCGGCGAGCAGGTAGAGCCAGGTCATGGGAGCTCCCGCAGCACCAGTTCGCCGCCGCTCTGCTGCCAGCGACGAAAGCCCTCCAGGGCCTGCAGCCGCTGCACCAGGGTGGGGTTGACCAGCTCCAGCCGCGGCCCGGGCCCCAGACGACCGTGGCAGGTGCCGGACGCAGCCTCCGCGTTCGGCTCCGGCGGCAGCAGCCGCAGCCGCAGCGACAGCGGCTCCAGCCAGGCGCGCAGCTGCTGCTGGCAGGCCTCGCTGGGGGGCTCCGTGGCCGGAAACGACAGCCGCAGCGTCATCGAGGAGCGCAGCGCCACTGCATAGAGGGTGGTGGAGAGCAGGGTGCCCACCAAGGCCTCGGTGATCGCCACGTCCGGGGCCCCCAGCAGGGCATAGAGCAGGGTGGACACCGAGCCCAGGATCCCCCGCAGCACCAGAGTCTGGTAAGGGTTCGACTGGCTCACCAGCAGCACGGCGGTGAGCGGCAGCAGGGCGGTGATGGGCAGGAGCAGATCCAGCTCCCCCGCCAGGGACAGCGACCCGCTCATGGCGGCGGCTCCCGCCGGACCGGCAGCCGGGAGGCCAGCGAGCAGTTGGCCAGCACGTAGCCGAAGATCGTGTTCCACAGGATCAGGGCCACCAGGGCCAGCACCAGCAGGGGCCACTGCCCGGGGATCCGCAGCAGCAGGCCCAGCAGCATCAGCGCCGAGCCGAGGGTGTCGGCCACCGAGAGCGCGTGCAGCTTGCTGAGGTAGCTGCGGCTCTCCAGCAGGGGCCAGGTGCCCCAGAACCAGAACACCAGTCCCGCCCCCAGCAGCAGCAGGCTGGCGTGGTCGGCCAGGGCCGCGAGGCTCATCGCTCCGCCCCCCGCAGCAGGTTGGCCAGCAGCAGCAGCCCGGCGTTGCCGGCGCTGAGGACGATCACGCCGGCCAGCCCCAGCATCCGGTCGCCCCGCACCGCCGACACCACCAGGATGATCAGGGCCACCTTGGTGGCGACGCTGGCGAACGCCGCCAGACGGTGCCAGACGTCGGAGGGGCGACAGGCCACGGCGATCGGGATCAGCAGGGCCAGCACCATCCCCCAGAGCAGCAGCGTCATGGGGTCAGACCTCCGTGGCGGGGGCCAGGCTTCAGCGCATGGATCCGGTAGCGGCGGCCGCCGTCCTCCAGGCCGAGCACGATCGTGAAGGGGGTGAGGGTGATGCGGAACACATCCAGGAACACCAGCAGGGGGATGGCCCCGTCGGTGGTGGCTTCGCTGATCTCGGCCTCCACCGGCTCACGGCCGACCATCAGGCGCAGCGCTTCCAGGTAGGCCTGGGGAACGGCCAGCAGGCTGCGCCCCAGGGCCCGCAGCAGTTCGCCCAAGGGCAGGGGCCTCGAGCGAGCCCGGGGCAGCAGCAGGGCCACCACCAGCCCGATCCACAGGTTGAGACGGCTCAGGTCGGCGGTGAGCAGGCACCACACCGCCAGCCGGAAGGCGATGGTCAGCAGCAGGGGCAGCAGGCGCCTCATCGGACCCACACCAGCAGGCCGGCCCCCACCACACCGATGCCGCCGACAAGATCGGGGAAACCCTCCAGGTCGGGCAGACGCAACCAGGCGACCCGCCGCAGGGGCTGCAGCAAGCGATGCAGCCCCACCCCGACCGCCAGCACCAGCGCAGCCTTGGCGGCCGCCGGCGCCAGGGCTGGACTCCATTGGCGGAAAGCCTCACCAACGCCCAGCAGCACCAGGGCCGCCAGCAACAGCAGCACCCCTGGCGACCAGGCCGGTTCGGGCTCCGCCGCGGCCCCCGGCTGCGGAGTCGCCCGCCGCAAGGGCGCTCCCCAGAGGCGCGCATACACCGCTGTGGTGCCCACGGCGAGCAGGCTGACCAGCCAGGCCGTGGGTCCCGGCAGAGCCTTCTCGAGGCCAGATTTGGCAAAGAAGCCCAGCAGCGGCGGCACCCCCACGATCGACAGGGAGCCGATCCACAGGGTCCCCCACACGCCGGCGGGCAGGGGGCGGCCCGCCCAGCCGGCCAGGTCGCGGCCGGGGAAGCGGCGGGCCACCAGGAACAGGGCGGCCTTGGCCAGGCCGTGGCCGAGGGCGTAAAGGCCTCCGGCGGCCGGCGCCAGCACCACCAGGCCCATCTGGGAGAGGGTGCTCCAGGCCAGCAGCCGTTTGGCATCCGCCTCAAGGAGGGCGAAGAGCAGGCCCAGGCCGGCACTGGCCACCCCGATCAGCGGCAGCACGTCGGCCAGGGCGGGCGAGACGGCCGCGAGTCGCAGCAGGGGAACGACCCCGGCGGCGACCACCACACCCGAAAGCAGGGCGGAGACCTCCGCCGGCGCCTCGGCGTGGGTGCGGGGCAACCACAGGCCAGAAAGGAACAGACCCGCCTTGGTGAGCAGGCCCACCAGCAACAGGGCCAGGGCGGCAGCGCCGGCGGCAGCGGCGGCCTCCAGCCGGAAGCTGCCCTGCTCCAGATAGACCACGGCGGCACCGATCAGGTAAAGCGTCATCACCGTGTTGCCGATCAGCAGGTAGCGCAGCGCCAGCCACAGGGAGCGGTCCGACCGGGTGATCAGGATCAGCAGGAAGGCGCTGATGCCCACCACCTCCAGCGTCACGTAAAGGCTGATCAGATCCACCGCCACGAAGGCGGAGGCCAGGCCGCCGTGCAGCACCATCAGCAGCAGCAGGAAAGGGCCGGGCATCGGGCGGCGCCAACCATCCAGGACCACGGCGCCGCACACCAGGGCATTGAGGAGCAGGAACGGGGCCGCCAGGGCGTCGGGCTGCAGCACCACCCCGTAGGGTCCCAGCAGGTGAAGGCTGGCCGGCAGGGCGCCGGCGTGGATCCCGCCGGCCACGGCCCCGGTGGCCAGGCAGCAGGCCAGGGCCAGCCAGCGGGCCAGGGGGGGCAGCAGGGCCGCCAGGAAGGCCGAAATGAAGGGCAGCAGCAGCCAGCCGATGAGAAGGGTCTGGCCGGAAAGGGGCGGCATCAGCGCCGACCTCCGGCTTCGAGGCTGCCCCTCTGGAGGCCGCCCCTCTCGAAGCTGCCCAGATCGAGGCTGGGGTCAACGCGCGACAGACGGGTGATCACCACCAGCAGCAGCGCCTGGATGGAGAGGCCGATCACGATCGCCGTGAGGATCACCGCCTGGGGGATGGGATCGGCCACCGCCACGAAGGCCGTGCCTGTCCCCGCCGCGGGGCGGGCCGTCAGGATCGGGCTCTGCAGGCCGGAGCGAGCGGCCACCAGCACGAACAGGGCCACCACCGCCGACCCCATCACGTCCATGGCCAGCACCTTGAGGAACAGGTTGCGGCGCAGCAGCAGCCCGACAAACCCCACCAGCACCGCCACCAGGATCAGAAGCTCGAGCAGCCGGAAGGCATCCATGGGGCGATGTGGCTCGGAGGACGGCCGGGCCACGGAGCGGGATGGTAGCCGTTGCCTCCAGAAGCCGACGGCCGCGGCGGGCCCTCAGACGGACGGGCGGAACTGCTCGGCCAGCAGCCGGCGCTGGTATTCCAGCGACAGGGCTTCCAGATGCGAGCGGGCCTGCTCCTGAAGGCCGGGATCCAGCTGATCGAGCACCAGGCCCTGGGGCACCCGCATCCGCAGCACCAGCGCCAGGGCATCGAAGAGCCGCACCTGGTCGCCCTGCCATCCCTGGTACTCGGCGGCGAGCGCCATCAGGGTCTCGCCAGGCACCTGGCCGTCGATGACGCGGGGGCGCAGCTCCTGAACCTGGGCGAGCCGGGCCGAACTCACCAGGGCATGGGCCGCGCCCAGGGCCGCCAGGGAGTCGGCAGCTTCCCGCTTGAGCACGGTCATGTCCCTGGCGAGCACGGCCGCCTCCACCGACAGCGGCTCCCGCACCCCGGGGCAGAGCGCGGCGGTCCGGTCGATCGGCACGGCCGATGGAGACGTCGGCGTCGCTGGAGCTGGTGGTGTCCTCGAGGTCTGCGGTGGACCCACCAGCGGAGGCGACTCCGGCCAGAGCGCCGCGGCCAGGGAGCGCAGGCGTTGCGCGACCCATTGCCTGACTCTCTGGACGGGGCGCGACATGTCGGGGAGGGAAATCTTCGCTTCACTCTGCCCCGCCCGGCCCTGGTGGAGGTGGTGGGAATCGCGCCCGACGCTCGGCGGATATCCGGCCCGGGCCTGGGCCTGGGGAACCACAGCCCGAACGGATAGGTGTCCGGCATCCCCTTCGGTTCCTCCGTCAGCAACGGCGTGAGGGCCCGGGTGCGGTCGAACCAGATCTACTCGTCCCAGATCTACTCGTCGAACTGGCGTGGCAGCACCGCCTGGAAATAGTGGCTCTGCAGCTCGGTCTCAGGGCGTTAGATCACGCCGATCGCCCGCTCGAGCCGCGGCGGCCCCAGGTGACGGTGGCCATAGGTCGGATGAAGACCACCTTCCAAACCAGGAGCAGGGGAGATGTCGACGGGCCGGAGCAAGGACGACCGCAACCAGGACGACTGCAGCCAGGACGAGGCCCCCCTCACGCACGAGCAAGCCCGCGCACGCTTCTGCCGGGAGGCGGAGGGCGAGATTCCCGCCGATCTGCGTAAATTGCTGCTGCACGAGCTGAAGCCCTACCAGCTGCAGCCGATCGACGCCCGCGAGGAGCAGTTCGACAACCGGCGCCTCGATCCGATGATGCCGAAGTTGTTCGGGATGGCCAGCCAGCCGCGCAAAGCCCGCCTGCCCCGCAGGCCCCGGGTGCTGATGAACGGACGCGACCTGAATCCACTCACGGTGTTCGCGCCGGAGGACCGCCGCACCTACAACGACATCCGCTACCGGTGGGGCACGATCTGCCGGGTGATCACGGCGGCCGGTGCGGGTTCGGGGGTGATCGTGGGACCGCGGCATGTGCTGACGGCCAGCCACGTGGTCGACTGGGCCGGTAACAGCGGCGGCACGGTGGAAGTGCACCGGGTGGCCGGATCGGTGCGGGCCAGCAAGAGCATCACGAAGGTCTTGTACTACACCCAGGTGACCGGCAGCGTCGACTGGTTCGAGAACGACGAGGACTATGCGCTGCTGATCACGGCAAACCGGATCGGGGACCTGTTCGGCTGGATGGGCACCCGCACCTACGACAGTTCCTGGGATGGGGAGCCCTGGTGGTGGAACATCGGCTATCCGGGCAGCATCGCCAATGGCCTGCGGCCCACGTTCCAGAACCGCAAGGAACTCGATGAGCCCTGGCACGACCTCGGCCCGGCCCGTTCGATGAACACCGACGCCGATCTGACCCCCGGCAACAGCGGTGGCCCCATGTTCGCCTTCTGGAGCGACGGTCCCTATGTGGTCTCGGTCGTGTCGAGCGAGGAGAGCGACGCCAACTGGTGCTCCGGCGGTTCCTGGCTCACCAACCTGGTGCGCCACCGCCGCGAGGCCGATATCGGGGCCGTCAGCTCAGCGAGTGGGGATCCCAGCCTTCCGGCCCGATCACGAACAGGATGTCTTCCGCCTCCAGCCCGGTGGCCCCGCGGGGATCGGCGATCGTCGCGCCATCCGCCCGGGTCACCGCCAGCACGGTGACGCCATGCTCCAGCCGCAGACCGCTGGCCGCGATCGTGGTGCCCACAAGGGGGGAGTGGGGCTTCAGGCGCAGGGTGTGGGTGGCCAGATGGGGCAACGCCACTTTCAGGTCCGCCACCGAGGTGGCGGAGGCCGCCAGGGTGCGGGCCATCTGGCGCCAGTGGCCGCGCACGTCGCCGATCAGCCGCTGGATGTCCTCGCGGGGCACCAGCATCCGCGCCATCACCCGCGAGAACACCTCGATCGACACCTCCAGTTCATCGGCGATCACCTCATCGGCCCCCAGGGCCATCAGGGGTTCCACTTCCCGCAGGTAGCGGCTGCGCACCAGGATGTAGGCCTCCGGCGCGACACGGCGGGCGATCTCCACGATGCGGCGGGCGGCGCCGGGATCGTCGATGACGACCACGATGGCGCGGGCCCCTTCGGCATGCACCAGCGCCAGGATCGGGGCATGGGTGGCATCGCCGTAGCGGATCGGCTCGCCCGCCTCGCTGGCCCGCCGCACGATGGCGCCATTCAGTTCCACCACCGCATAGGGCACGCCGCAGCGGCGGGCGCAGCGGGCCACGTTCCGCCCGGTGACACCGAAACCGATGATCAGCACGTGGCCGCTGCGGGGCAGCTCCCCCTCCAGCTCCTGCGCCGCGGAGGGGCCCACCGCCTGGGACTGGAGGTGGATCAGCCCGGTGCCGCACAGCCTTTCGGAGAGGGGAGCCGACGCCGCCACCAGCAGGGGGGTGGCCATCATGCTGAGCACCGCCACGTCCAGCACCGACTGGAAAACGTCCGGCGTCAGCAGGCCCACCGCCACCGCCGCCTGGGTGGCCACCAGGGAGAATTCGCCCACCTGGCCCAGGGGCAGGCCGGCCAGCACGGCGCTGCGCAGGGGCAAGCCGGTGACCAGGGCGGCCGCCGCGGCGATCAGGGGTTTGACGAGCAGGACGGCCAGGGTCAGCAGGGCGATCCGGGCCGGATGGGCCAGCAGGAACGGGATGTCGAGCAGCATCCCCACCGAGATGAAGAACAGGCTCATCAGCACGTCGCGGAACGGCAGCATCACCGCCACGGCCTGGTGGGAATACCTCGATTCGGAAAGGATGAAGCCGGCCAGAAAGGCACCCAGCGCCAGGGACAGGCCCAACGACTGGGTGATCAGGGCGATGCCCACGCAGAGCATGAAGACGCCCAGCAGAAAGGCCTCCGAACTGCGGGTGCGGATGATGTGCTCCAGCACCCAGGGCACGATCCAGCGGTAGGCCAGCAGAGCCAGGGCCGCCACCACCACCACCTTGAGCACCAGCCCCGAGAGCGCCGGCAGCAGGGAGGCCTGCCCGAGCCCGGCCAGCAGGGGGGCGGTGAGCATCACCGGCACCACCGCGATGTCCTGGTAGATGAGGGTGGAGAGGATGGCGCGGCCATGGGGCGTTTCGATCTCGGCCCGCTCCTGCAGCATGCGCAGCACCACGGCCGTGCTGGAGAGGGCCACCACGCAGCCGACATACCCGGCCTGGGGAAGATTCATCCCCATCGGCAACAGGGCCAGGGCGCTCACAGCGGCGGTTCCGAAGAACTGAAGCGAGCCGCCGATGATGAATTCCCGACGCAGGCGACTCACATCGGCCACGGAGATCTCCAGCCCCACGACAAACAACAACAGCACCACACCGACTTCCGCCAGCAACTCGATGTCGTGGGGACTCCGCACCAGGGCAAGGGCATCGGGCCCGGCCAATACCCCAGCGAGCAGCAAGCCGATCGACGTGGGGATCCGCAGCCGATGGCACAGGATCGCCGCCACCACGGACAGGCCGAAAATGACAACGAGATCGAGCAGAAGAACCTGCACGTTGCCGATGATCGCCGTGAAGGTCGATCCTATGCCGGCCGAGCTCTGCCAGAGAAAGTGGCGCCAAAAAGTGCCGATTCGCCCCATCTCCTGGCTATGGAGATGAGGCGCCAGCCACCGGGAGGGCTGGTGGGGGTACCCCGGGCGGACAGCCCATCCAGCTGGCAGCATCCGGAGCGACAGCCCCACGCCCCTGGAGACGCCGATGGCCCCACGACAGCCACGCAGGCTGCGGTCGGCCCTGGCCCTGCTTCTGGCCCTGACGCTCGCCCTCGGCATGGCGGCTTTCCAGGCGGCCCCGACGGCCGCAGCGACAGCGGCTGCTGAGCCCCCCGCCCCGGGCGGCACTGCCCCCTCCCGGGCCGAGCCGGCCAGTGCCGGCAGCTTTCGGCTTGGCACGGTGCGGATCCTGGGCGTTCCGGTGCTCACCGTGGCCTCCCCGGCGGTGGCCTCAGGCAGCCCATCCGGGCCGGATGCCGCCGAGCGTGCCCGGGTGATCGAGGGCAACCTGGCCCTGCTGTACGAGCCCCGCAATCCCTGCACACCGGGGGAGCGCGTCGGAGAGGCGCTGCTGGATCGCCTCAGCCTGGAGGAGTCGAAGGCCGCCTGCGACCCCAACCATCTGGGCCTGCAGGGGGCACCGGAGGCGTTGCGGGTGGTGGTGGAGCGGCAACCGGATGGGGGCCAGCGGCTGGTGGCCGTGGTGCCGGGCCGGTCCAGCCCCTTCCCCCTGCTCACGGTCACGGCTCAGGACGCCCAGTACAGCGGCCTGCCCCTCGACGAGCTGGCGGCACAGTGGCGCGTCCTGCTGGAACGCCGGCTGCGCAACGCCCGCAGGGTGTTCGGCCAGGCCCAGATGAACCGCCGCCTGCGAACCGCGCTGGAGTCCGTGGCGGTCCTGGCCCTGCTGATGGCCCTGGTGGTGGGGCTCTGGCACCTCAGCCAGCGGCTGGTGCCCCGGTTGCAACGCCGCTGCACGGAGCGGTCGGGACGCTTCGATCCGCTGCTGGTCCAACTCACCCAGTTCTTCAGCCGGGTGCTGACGGCTCTGGTGCTGTTGCTGGGGGTGGCGATGGGCGCCGTGCTGCTGCTGGTCTCGCCAGGCCAGATCCCGGCGGCGGTCGATGTGCTGCTGCAGCCCTTGGTGGTGCTGATGAAGGCGCTGCTGCTGCTGGCTCTCGCCGTGGTGCTGCGGGGTCTGGTGGGGTTGCTGCTGGCCCAGTGGGCCAGCCATCTGGCCGTGAGCGTCGACCACCGGGCCCGCCGCAAGCAGCGCTATTTCAGCCTGCTGCGGGTGCTGCGCCGGCTGGTGAACCTGGCCTGCCTGCTGCTGTTCGCGATCTGGACGGTGCTCGGCATTCCCGTGCTGCGGGACCTCTCCAGCAATGCCGTCCTGGCCAGTGGCGCCGTGCTCGGCGCCCTGGCGCTGGTGTTCCAGGGCTTGCTGCGGGACTTCGTCGCCGGGCTGGTGCTGCTGCTCGACGACCGCTACGCCATCGGGGATGTGGTGGAGATCGGCGGGCACATGGGCGAGGTGATGGACGTGGGGGTGCTGAGCACCGAACTGCGCGGCGACGACCAACGGGTGGTGGTGGTGCCCAACAGCCATTGCGAGCAGGTGGTGAACCACACCAAGCTGCGCTCGGGGGCGGAAGTCACCGTGCTGCTGCCGCGCACCATCCCCGATCTGTCCGGCGCCCTGGGCACGATCGCCGGCGAGCTGGCCGCCTTCGGCTCCGACCCCCACTGGGCCCCGAAGCTGCTGGAGCCGCCGCGGCTGCTCGGGGTGGACGCCATGACCGACGCAAGCCTCCTCGTGAAGACCCTGCTGATCACCGAGGCGGGGTGGCAGGGCGAAGCCCGACGGGAACTGCTGGCCCGGCTGGTACAGAGGCTCCAGCTGGAGGAGGCCAGGAAAGCGGACGGAAAGCCTACCTAGTATCGGCGCCGCTTTTTCGGCCCGATCGGGTCCCTGTGCCGATGGCCCCGTTCTCCTCCCCTCCCGGCAGGGAGCTGCGTCTCGGTCGCCGCGAGCTGCTGCTGGGGACCATGGCGGCAGGCTTCGCCCTGGTGGTGCGCCCGGTGTCCGCCTCCACGATCACCACCTCCGCCGAGGGGCTCACGGCCGGCTGGGTGTCGCTGCCGGCGGCGGATGGCGCCGTGAGGGCCTACCGGGCCCGCCCCGCCAAAGGCGCCGGCTTCCCGGTGGTGCTGGTGGTGCAGGAGATCTTCGGGGTGCATGCCCACATTCAGGACGTCTGCCGGCGGCTGGCGCGGCTGGGCTACCTGGCCATCGCCCCGAGCCTGTTCGACCGCCAGGGGGATGTGACCCGGCTGCCCGACATCGCCGCGATCCTGCCGCTGGTGATGACGGTGCCGGATGCCCAGGTGATGGCAGACCTGGATGCCGCCGCGGCCTGGGCGGCCGCCAGCGGGGAAGGGGATGGGTCGCGGCTGGGGATCACCGGCTTCTGCTGGGGCGGGCGGATCACCTGGCTCTATGCCGCCCATAACCCGAAGCTGAAGGCCGGAGTGGCCTGGTACGGCCGGCTGGAGGGGACGGCCAGCGAACGGCAGCCCCTGTTCCCGATCGATCTGGTGACCCGGCTCAAGGCGCCGGTGCTGGGGCTCTATGCCGGCCAGGACGACAGCATTCCGAACGAGTCGGTGCAGCGGATGCAGCGGGCCCTGAAGGCGGCCGGCAGCCCCAGCCGGATCGAGGTGTTCCCCGGTGCCCCCCATGGCTTCCATGCCGACTACCGGCCCAGCTACCGCGCCGCCGCTGCAGCGGCGGGCTGGGCGCAGATGCGGGCCTGGTTCCGCACCAACGGCGTGGTGTAAGAAGGGACCGGCGACACCTCAGGCCCAGTTGAGGTGCCGTTCCGCCGCGGCCGCCAGCAGGTCGGTCCAGTGGTCCACCTGGGACTGCTCGGCGGCCTCCACCATCACCCGCAGCAGGGGCTCGGTGCCGCTGGCCCGCACCAGCACCCGGCCATGGCCGGCCATGGCCGCCTCCGCTTCCGCCACCGCCAGGCGCAGGGGTTCGCACGCCTCCCACTGCTGGCGCCGCTGCCGGTCGGGCACGGTCACGTTCACCAGCCGCTGGGGGTAGGGCTGGAAGCTGCCATCCATCCATTCGGCCAGCTTCAGCCCACCGCCATGGATCAGGGTGGCCACCTGCAGGGCGGTGAGCAGGCCGTCGCCGCTCAGGCCATGGCGGGCCGAGAGGATGTGCCCCGACTGCTCACCCCCAAGGCCGGCCCCAAGGGCCTCCATGGCGGCGTGCACATGCTGATCGCCCACGGCGGTGCGCTCCAGCACCCCGCCGCAGGCCTGCCAGGCCCGCTCGAAACCCAGGTTCGACATCACCGTGGCCACCAGTCGGTCGTCGGGGAGCTGCCCCTCATGGCGCAGGGCCGAGCCCCACAGGTACAGGGTGTGATCCCCGTCCACCACCCGGCCGCGGCCATCCACCGCCAGCATCCGGTCGGCGTCGCCGTCGAAGGCGAAGCCCATGTCGGCGCCGCTCTCCAGCACCGCCCGCTTCAGGGGCTCCAGGTGGGTGCTGCCGCAGCCCTGGTTGATGCGCTCGCCGTCCGGTTCGCCGTGAAGCACCAGCACCTCGGCCCCCAGGGAGCGGAACAGCTCCTCGCCGCAGGCGGTGGCCGATCCCCAGCAGAGGTCGAGCACGACGCGGCAGCCGTCGAGGCGCTGGCCGGCGGCGCTGGCCCGCAGGGAATCGGCATAGGCCGCCAGCAGATCGGGCCGCAGCACCAGCCGGCCGCTGCCCGCCAGTGGCGGCGGGGCGGTGTGGCCCTGGAGCCCCGCCTCGATCGCCTGCTGGCGCGCGGCCACGAGCTTGGCGCCGGTGGCGCCGAACACCTTCAGGCCGTTGTCGTGGGGCGGGTTGTGGCTGGCCGACACCATCAGACCGCCGGCCGCCCCTTGGCGCCGGATCGTGCCCGGCACCGCCGGCGTGGGGCACAGCCCCAGCTGCCACACCTCCCGCCCGGCGGCCATCAGGCCGGCACTGAGCGCCGCCACCAGCATCGGCCCGCTGCGGCGGGAGTCGGTGCCGATCACCACCGGCCCATCGGCCTGGAGCACCACGCCGGTCCAGTAGCCCACCTGCAGGGCCAGGGCCGGGGTGACGCTGGTGCCGACGCGGCCGCGGATGCCGTCGGTGCCGAAGCGGGCCAACCCATCGCCCAGGGGCGCCCCGAGGGGGGAGACCGCCGGATGCGAAGCCGCTTCTCCCATGCCGCTGCCATGACTGGAGAGCAGGCTACGTGTCGTGGCAGGGGCTCAGCGCCAGCGGGGCGGCCACCAGCGCCAGCGCAGCAGTTCCAGCGTGGCCCAGAGCAGCAGCAGGCCCACGCACCAGCCCGGCAGCAGACGCAGGGGCCAGAGCGGCCGGAGCAGCAGGGTGAGCACGGCCGCCGCGCTCACCGCCACGGCGCGGCGACGCTGGGCCGCACCGGGCAGGTGGGCGAACAGCGGCGGCAGGGCGGGGAGGGAGGGCAATCGCACCGGGTGCGGCGCAGGCGGATGCCCAGAATGCCCCGGACGCCGTCCCCCGGCCATTGGCCCGACTCCCCCTGCTGCTGTCCCTCTCCTGCCTGGGCACCGGCCTGGCGCTGGTGGGAGGCCGGGCCCTGCTGGCGCGCCAGCCGGCGCTCACCCCGGCCACCCCCACGGACCGGCTGGAATGGCTGCAGCGGTGGGATCCCGATGCCTGGCGGCGCCGCGACGCGAGCCTGCTGCTGGCGGCCCGCAGCGACCAGCCCCAGGAGCAGCGCCAGTGGCTGCGCAGCCAGGGCTGGGGGCCCGATCCCCTGGCCGCCCTGGTGCTGAAGCAGGACGCCCTTGCCGCCGCGGCCCTCGGCCGTCCGGAGAAGGCCCAGCCCCTGTGGCGCCAACTGGGGCACCGCTTCCCGCTCGATCCGGCCAGCGCCGATGCCCTCTACGCCCTCGGGGGCGAGGATCCCGACCAGCGCCGGCAGCTGCTGCAGCGCTTCCCGGCCCATCCCGCCGCCCTGGCGGCCGCCCTGGGCGCCGGCTCTGAGGCCGCCGACCGCCGACGGGGCGCGCTGCACCTGGCCCGCTGGGGCGCCCGCTGGCCCGGCGCCGAAGCCCGCCTGCGGCAGGTCTGCCGGGAGGACGCCGCCGTCCTTTCGGCCCCCCAGAGGGCCCAGCTGGCCGAGGGCCTGGCGGAGCTCGGCGATGCCGCTGGCGCCCTGCGCTGCCTGGGTCCGACGCTCTCCGGGATGGGAGCCAGCGGCCGGCTGAGCCTGGGCCGGGCCCTGCTGGCGGGGGACACCCAGCAGCAACGCCAGGCGGAGCGGCTGCTGCTGGATCTGGTCCGCAGCGCCCCCACCGCCCCGGAGGCCGAGGCGGCCGTGCGCCTGCTGGCCCAGCAGGGCAGCCCGGCCGCCGCCGCCGCCCTGGCCCAGTTGCCGCCTCGCTGGCGCGACAGTGCCCCGGTGCTGGCCCGGCGGATCCTGGAGGCCGAGCCCAAGGGGGACGGGCCCCATCCCGCCACCGACAAGGCCGCCCTGGCCCTGCTGCGCCGCTGGCCCCTCGACCCCGCCAGCCGCACGCTGCAGTGGGATCTCGTCCGGGAGCGCCTGCTGGCCGGCCGCTGGCGGGCGGCCATGAGCCTGCTGGAGGCCATCCCCACCGATCAGCTGCCACCTCCCCTGGCCGCTCGCCAGAGCTTCTGGATCGGCTTCGTGCAGCAGCAGCTCGGCCAGAACGCGGCGGCCCGGAGCACCTGGGAGACGCTGCGGCAGCGCCATCCCGGCGGCTACTACGGCTGGCGCGCCGCGGTGCGGCTGGGCCAGGGGGATCTGCAGCTGAGCGCCGGCCCCCACCTGCCCGGCCGCAAGGACAGCAGCGACGGCCGCGCCGACTGGTGGCCCCTGGCCAGTGGCGACGGCAGCCTCGATCGGCTGTGGCGCCTGGATCAGCGCACCGAGGCCTGGGAGACCTGGCGGCACCGCCGCGGGCGCCGCGCCCCCCAGGGCAGCCGGGAGCTGCTGCTGGAGGGGCGGCTGCGCCAGGGCGTCGGCGACGACTGGACCGCCTTCGGCCTGCTGGAGCAGGCCAGCCTGCGGCTGGATGGCCTCCAGTGCGACCTGGAGCGGGACCTGGAGCGCAGCCTCCATCCCCTGCGTTTCGAGGCGGCCTTCACGGCGGCCTCGAGACAGGCCGGCCTGCCGATGGAACTGCTGCTGGGGGTGGCCAAGCAGGAGTCGCGCTTCACCCCGGCCGTGCGCTCGCCGGTGGGGGCCACGGGCCTGATGCAGCTGATGCCGGGCACCGCCGCCGAGCTGGCCGGAGGACCGGTGCCGGAGAAGCTGCTGGAGGACCCGGCAGAGAACGCGAGCCTCGGCGGCCGCTACCTGGCCCTGATGCTGCGCCAGTGGAACGGGGATCCGCTGCTGGCGGTGGCCAGCTACAACGCCGGGCCCGGAGCCGTGGCCGGCTGGCTGGGTCCGCGTCTGCGCAGCGACCCGGAGTTGTGGGTGGAGGCGATTCCCTACCCCGAAACACGCCTGTACGTGAAGAAGGTGCTGGGCAACGTCTGGAGTTACCAGCAGGGCAGCGAACCGGGCTGCTGAATCAGCGCACCAGCATCCGGCCGAAGTTGGCCCCCCCGAGCACCAGCAGAGTGAGCACCCCGGCCAGCACCAGCGGCGGCGGCACCACCCGCACCCGCAGCAGGTCGAGCCGGGCCAGCAGCACCGCCGAGCCCATGATCAGCACGTTGGCCAGCACGTTGAGGTGCAGCAGGTAGAGGCCGCCGACGGTGACCAGCAGCAGGGTGACCACCAGGCTCACCACCCGGCTGGCAGCCATCAGCATCGACACCTGGCGCAGCACCAGGTCGGGCATGGTGCAGACGAACACGATCAACATCGCCTGCAGGCACTCGGCCGACCAGACCAGGGTGGTGAGTTCCTGCATCCGGGTGTCGCCGCTCTCGAGGGCATGGCTCCAGTGCATGCCCATGTAGGTGCTCACCCCCATCAGCACCAGCAGCATCGGCGCCTGAATCGGCAGCAACATCAGCCGGAAGACGTCTTTCATGGTTCCAGCACCAGGGTGATGGCCTCCAGCGGACAGCTGGGGATGCACTGCTCGCAGACCAGGCAGCGGGAGGTCTCGAAATGGAGCCGCTGGCTGGCCGGGGTGTAGTGGAGAGCGCCGCTGGGGCAGACGCTGGAGCAGATGCCGCAGTCGACGCAGAACAGCGGATCGATGCGAATCTCACCGGGGGCGCGGTTGAGCCCCAGCCCCTGACCCTCCAGCCAGTCCTCCGCCGCATCGAGCTCGTCGATGTCGCCGGAGAGCTCCACCACCATGGTGCCGCTCTGGTTGGGCGCGATCTGGGCCCGCAGGATCTTGGCGGCGATGTCGAAATCGACCGCGAGGCGATAGGTGATCGGCTGGTGCACCGCCTCGGAGGGGAAATGGAGAGTGAGGCGCCGTTTCACCGCTCCGAGCCAGGAAAACTGACGCTAGCAACGATGTCCGGAGCCAGCCCCTGCCCGCAGGCGCCCGACGGGTGGGGCGACGCTGCCAGAGTGGGCGCCGTTCCGTGTCGCCGCCGCCCATGGCCCCGTCGGGCAGTTCCCCCCCCTCCACCCTCGGCCGCACCGAGCGCATGGTGCTGGCGGCCGTGGCGGCCGTGCTGGTGGTGCTGATGGCGTGGCTGCGGGGCGGCCTGCATCCGGAAGCGCCCCTGGAGCGCCTGGCCCGCCAGTCGCCCGAGTTCACGGTGGCCCTGGCCGACGGGCGGCCCACCCTGGTGGAGTTCTACGCCGACTGGTGCGAGGCCTGCCGGACCATGGCGCCGGCGATGGAGCGGATCGAGCGCCAGCAGCGGGGCCGGATGGATGTGGTGCTGCTCAATGTCGACAACCCCCGCTGGCAGCCGGAGCTGGAGCGCTACGACGTCAACGGCATCCCCCAGCTGGAGTTCTTCGACGCCGCCGGCGGCTCCGTGGGCCGCTCGATCGGCGCCCGCAGCGGTGCCGAACTGGAGGCCCTCACCGCCGCCCTGGTCGACGGCACGCCCCTGCCCCAGCTGGCGGGCGTGGGGGCCGTGAGCAGCCTGCCGGAAGCGGCCGGGCCGGAGGGCGGCGCTCCCGCGGCCGCCCTGCCCACCCAGGCCGGCCCCCGCAGCCACGGCTGAGCCGGGCCCACCGTCACCCGCCGCCACGCTCCTCTCCTCCGCACCCCCGCCCATGGATCCCCGCTTCCGGGTCGAGCTGATCGCCGCCACGCCGAACCCGCAGCTGTGCGTCTACGCCGGGATGCACCAGGACTACAGCGAGGGCTTCGTGGCCGCCGACCGGGCCGACTGGCCCGACGAGCGCAAGGCCGGGGAGATCTGCGTCAAGCGGCTGCTGGCCGGCGAGCGCGGCCACTACGGCCCCCTGGAGCACGCCCAGATCGTGCTCAACGTGGGCTGGTTCCCCCACTCGGTCATGCAGCAGGCCCGCACCCACCGGGTGGGGGTGAGCTTCGATGTGCAATGCCTCGCCGGGGACACCGAGATCACCTTCCTGCAGGCCGGAGGGAGCCTGCGGAAGATCAAGATCGCTGAACTGCACGATCTCTGGACTAACGGAGAACGAGCGATCCGACACCGGCAGATCGGTGACCGTCAAGGCGAAGCCCCCGGAACATACCGACACGATTGCCGCAAGCGGCTGCAGAAGATGCGGTTGCGGGTGCTGAACGAAGACACGAACGTCTTTGAAACGAGCCATCTCACAGATGTGATCTGCAGTGGGCTGCAACCGGTCTATCGGCTGACCATGGAGGACGGCCGCACACTCGACTGCACCGCCAACCATCGTTTGCTCACGCCGGATGGTTGGCAGACCATGGGAGACGCCCTGTCCCTGAGGGTGCACAGGGATGGCTCCGTGCGTAGCTTCCGGCGCACGGCACAGGTGCTGGCGAACGGAAACGTGGCGGTGGGCAGCGGGTCCTACCGCGACAGACACTGGCTGCAGCAACAGGTCGATGCCGGGGCAACCCCGGGCGAGATGGCGGAACGGGCAGGCTGCTCGATCACCACGATCCGGGACTGGGCCCGTCGGCATCAGATCCGCTTGGCGGAGAGCAACAGGCGCTTTCAGGCGGGAAACAAGCCCTGGAACCACAACCCTTCAGCTCTTTATCGTCAGCAACAATGGCTGCAGCAACGGCTTGAGGACGGGCTCAATGCCGACGAGATGGCTGAACTTGCTGGCTGCTCCGTTGAAGCCATCAAGAAGTGGGTCTATCACTTCGGACTGACTCTCAATCGACGCCCATTCGGCTTCCAGGCGGGCATGCGGCCCTGGAACAAAGCGCGAAGTGGTTACCGCCTGCAGCTGTCGGAAGCGTCGCGCGAGGCGTGGCGCGCCCATGGTCGGCGGATCACCCGTCGAGGCTCAGCGTCACACTTCTGGAAAGGAGGCACATCGTCTGAGCGCGTGTTGATCGGTGCCTGGACTCGGCAGATCGCTCCCCAGGTTCATCAACGTTTCGATCACACCTGCCAGCGTTGTGGATTGCGAGGAAGCGCGCAACAACTGCATGCCCACCACTTGGTCCCCGTCTATGCGGATCCAAGCCTGGGCTACGAGATCGAGAATCTCGTCAAACTTTGTCAACCCTGTCACGCCTTCATTCACAAACACCACCAGGAGGCCGACTTTGCCGCGGCGTTCCGTCTGCTGAAGCCGAGCCATACCTGGCCCGAGATGCCCCGCCCCCGGGGTCGGAGGCTGATGGCCCATCCGCTCACCGTGGCCCGGGTGGAGTTTCTGGGCTCTCGGATGACCTACGACCTTGAGGTGGCCAATCCATGGCACAACTTCGTGGCCAATGGCATCGTGGTTCACAACTCCATGCGCTACACGGGCGATCGCATCCGCCGGGCCGCCAATGGTGAACTGGAGTTGGAGGAAGTGTTCTACCTGCGCCCGGTGGGCCCCTACAGCGACCGCCAGGGCAAGAAGTACCTCTACGACGAGGGGCAGCGGGGCATTGATCTGGAACTCTGCCGGGTGGCGGCTGAACGCTACCGAGACCTGCTCGATGCCGGCTACGCCGAGGAGCACGCCCGCGGCATCCTGCCGTTCGACTACCGCCAGCACTTCGTGGTGAGCTTCACCCTGCGGGCGTTCCTGCACTTCCTCGACCTGCGGGCCAAGCTCGATGCTCAGCAGGAGATCCGCGAGCTGTGCGATCTGATGTGGCCCCACCTGCAGCAGTGGGTGCCCCAGTTCGCTGATTGGTACGAAAAGAGCCGGCTGCACCGGGCGCGGCTGGCGCCCTGAGCATCACCGGCCTGGGGCCGGTGATGCCGCTCACTGGCGCGTGTCCAGGCGCCCGATCGTGCTGTCGAGGGCATGCTTCAGCTTCACGGCGGCGCCGTCGACGGCTAACTCCATCATCACCGCCTGATCGCTCACGGAGATCGGCTGATGGCCGGAGGGACGCGCCTCAAGCAGGCAGCGTTTGTCCTTGCTGCCGGACTTCTGGTCGCTGTTCTGGTCGCTGAGATGGACCTCCACCCGAGTGAGCCAGGACGTGAGATGCCCCAGGGTGCCCCTCACCGCCGCGTCCACCTCTGCGGTCAGCCGATCATCGGCCTCGATGTTGTGATCGGTGTTGATCTGAATCTGCATCAATCCGCCCTCTTCTGATTCCCTTCAGGCAAACTCTATGCCCGCTGGGGGGCAGCCATTCCGGCGTTTGTTGGCATCCGTTGGACAGGGGCAACCCCGACGCCTGACGCGAAGGTTCTGCAGCTCATTCCATGCAGCACCACTCAATACAGAACCACTCAAGACAGCACCGCCGTGGGAAGCGCTGTCCACCAGCGTTCCACCTCCTCGGGGCTGCCGTACCAGCGGGCCCCGAAGGCGCCGCCATGGGCCACCCCCTGCAGCACCAGGGGGGTGGAGCCCTCCAGCAGGGCCGAGGCGACCGGCACCAGGCCGTCGCCCCGGTCGTGAGCGTCGTCGGTGCTGTTGCGGTAGGCGGTGGGGGCGAGGCGCCGGGCCATCGGGCTGGCCGCGGCCAGATCCAGATCCCCCGCCACCGACACGTAGCGCACCCGGTCGGCGAAGGGCGCTCCCGGCAGGCGCTGCGCCACCATCTGGCGCAACACCGTGGCCTTCAGGGCGGTGTGGGGGCTGCCCAGCATCACCAGGGTGTCAGCGAGGGCTTTGCCGTCGTAGCGGCGGCCCTGGAACGGGGCCTCATCCAGGAACAGCCGCAGCATGATGCCGCCGGAGCTGTGGCCGATCAGCGTCACCTTGCCGGTGGGGGAATGGCGGGCCAGATCCTGTGCCGTGGTGGCGACCCGATCGAGGATGCGCGCCCAGGCGAAGGCGAACACGGTGAGCAGCCATTCGGCCTTGCCCACCGGTACCAGCCGCACCGGCTGGCCGCTGAGTAGCTCGAGCCGGCGGACCATCGGTGCATAGGCCTCCGGACTGATCAGGAAACCCCCGAGGATCACGATCGGTTGGCGGGGCATGGGCAGGAGTTCAGCGACGGGCCAGACCCGCAACGACGCGGGCTAACGCAACAGTGAGGTAACCCACTCCCGGCGAAAGCCCAGGATCGCCGTCTTGATGGCAAGACGATTGTAATCGTCGCCTGTGGGAGCCCCTTGGTGCGGAAGCAAAGGGTACAGACCAAAGCCTATAGAACCAAAGAAAAAGGCCATGCCAGCCGCCATGGCCAGATTGGCCACATGGTCTTAAAGGGATGGCCTTTGAACAGACCCGCCAAGCCCACCCAACACCAGCAGAGACAACACCACAACCGCAGCGCTGACAGCTGCCGTACACAGCCAGATGAAGACCAAGACAATTCCCATGAAAGCGGCTGGCAGGATGTCTTGCTGAGTCCTGATTGGGTCCTGATTGCGCCGTGATCAGAGTTGCATTGAATCAAAGCGGCAGCCATCCGCGAGGCTCCTGATCAGCCAAGGTCCATCAGGGAAACTCCGCAGAAAGCCAGATCTATTTCTGAAAGTACTGCTCCTGAAGAATATACATCCGCTTCACGTCCTGATAGTGACCGCCACTGAAGAACTCCTTGACGAAATGCCCTTCTTCCGTAAATCCGCAACGCTCATAGAGATGCAGTGCCTTGGCATTCTCAATCGCCACGACCAGGTAGACCTTGTGGAGATTCATGATATTGAAGGCATAATCCAACGCCTTGCCGATGAGCTCCCTGGCAAACCCCTTGCCCTGATGGACCGGGTCAATGATGATCTGGAACTCTGTTCTGCGGTGAATGTAGTCGATTTCGATGAGCTCCACCAAGCCGATGAGCTGCCTCTGGCTGTCCTCAGCGATGAAGCGACGCTCAGCATTGTCGTGAATATGCCTGTTGTAGAGCTCTTCCAGTTCATCAAAGGATTCGTAGGGCTCTTCGAACCAATACGACATGATATTGCGGTTGTTGTTCAAATGATGAACAAAGCGAAGATCAGTTCGCTCCAGTGCTCGAAGACAGAGGTTGTTGTTCAAACGAAAGATGTCCGCTCAACCCAGAAAGCCTAACGGCCCCCTCAGCCTCAGCCCCCCAACACCAGCGCGAGCACCGAAACCTCCCCACACCGTGACGTCGCCATCGCTGGGCAGGAGCCCGGAGAAGCGGTTGCCGGCCACGCTGCCGCTGAACATGGCGGTGTCGGTCCCGGCCGCCATCACGTTGAAGTCGTTCTGGAGATTGGAACCCTGGAGCTCCACCGTCAGGGTCTGGCCGGCACCGGCCGCGAAGCTGACCCTGCGGCTCTCGATCGCGGCCTGGGCCGGGGCCGCCCCCGCCGGCAGGGTGAGCGCCAGCAGTCCGGCCGTGAGCCAGGCGAGGGGTGCACGCCTCGGATCCTTGGGGCTGGGCAGACAAAAAACCTACGCCACCCGGTCCCATCCCCAGCCTCAGCGGGCAGCGCCGGCGGCCGGTTCGAGCACGGTGATCGGCTTCCCCTTCACCCCCGCGTAGACCACCACGATCTCGGCGGGTTCGCTGCCGTTGTTGGTGCCGTAGTGGGGCTGGTTCACCATCTCGATCAGCCCGTCCCCCGCCTTCAGTTGCTTGCTGGGGCCCGCCGCGCTGATCACCAGCAGCTGGCCGCGGATCAGCATGCCGGCGTTGATCACCGGGTGAATGTGCATGGGCAGCTTCACCCCCGGCGGGATGGTGATGTGCAGCACGGTGACTTCCGGCTCACCGCTGGGATAGGCGGGCAGGGGCGTGCCGTTCCATGCCTCTGTGGATGTCACCAGCGTCTGCACCCTGACGCTGGCGGGTTCCCCATCGGCCAGCACCGGCGGGCCGGCCAACAGCAGGCTGCCGCCGAGCAGCAGCGGGGTCAGCCTGCGCTGGCGGGGCTGGCGCTTCGCCGGTGTCTTCACCTGGGACGTGGACGGGCAACGAACGGGCATGGGGTGAGATGCGATGGGGCTGAAGTCCTGCCATGCCGCTGCAGACCATCAAGACCGAGATCCTGAGAGGGTTGTGACAGCGACGCCATGGCCATCACAGTGGAGGTCGTCAGCATCGGCTCAGTAACGACGTTTCCCTGTCCGATGGGTGCCCTCAGGAGAGTACCCACCCCGCCGATGCGCCGACTTCCGATCCTTGCCGCCTCCCTGCTGGGCCTGGCCTCCGTGGTGGCGACGGCGCCGGCGCTGGCCGACACCGTGCAGGCCCGCTGCGATGTCTTCCCCGCCGGGGACGACAAGGCCACCTCCTCCGGGCTGTGCACCTTCTCGCAGCGGCAAGGATTCGTGGCCATCCAACTCAAGGGCGGCCTAACGATCGAGCTCAAGCCCCACGAGAGCACCCCCAACGCCTACTTCGATGGGCGCGGGGCCCCGGCCAAGCGGGAGATCCTCGACGCCAACCGCGGCCAGGTGTACCGGCTGGAGAACCAGTCGATCTTCGTCCTCTGGGATCCCGCCCCCTACGGCAAGGAAGCCAGCAGGTGAACTTCGCGGGCGCCTGCCGGGTCAACTTCAACAAGGCCGGCAAGACTTTCAGCAAAACCTCCGCCTGCAACCCGGCCCTGGTGACCCAGGCCGAGGACGCCATGCAGCGCTTCTTCCGGGAACAGGGCCTCTGAGGCCCTCCCCGGAAGGCGGATCACTGACGACGGATCGGGCCCGTGGTCTTTGCGTCGGTATCGAACCAGCTGCTCTCGTTGGTGATACGCGGGTCGCCCTGGATCGTGTAGGTGATGAAGCCGGACTTGAACACCAGGGCGCCATCGGAGAGCTTGCTGGCCACGGGCTTGCCGTTCACCAGCACCTTGTTCTTGGCATCGATCCGGATGGTGGAGACGGTGCGGCCGTCCACATTCCTGGCGACCCACTGGCCGGCATAGGGGGACACGGCTGTGCCCGCCGTACCGAATCCGGCCTTGGCGTTCTGCTCTTTGGTCTTGTTGATGTCGCAGCCCTGCAGTTCGGTGACCTGGGTGCAGCCAGACTTCTCAAGCTTTTTGGCATAGGCCGGATCAATCGCGTGGGCGGCGATCGGCAAGGAGAGGCCGATCGCGGCGGCCGTGGCGAGGATGGTGTTGCCTGATTTCATGCGGAAAACCCCTGCGGGCAACTCTGCACTTCTACCACGGCCGCTCCCGCTCCGGCAGCGTCTCTCCGGCGGGTTCAGCGGCCCTGGCGCAGGGCGGCCTCCAGCAGGCGGCGGGCCACCCCTGAGCGCCGGGCTTCGGGCCGCACGAACAGGTCGTTGAGGATGAAGATCGGCGCCATCGACACCGAAGAGAACGACGGATAGAGCTGGGTGAAACCCACCGCCCGGCCATCGGCTTCGGCGATGAACAGCACCGAATCGCCCTGCGTCAGCCGCTCGCTCAGAAATTCGCGGACCCTATCCAGTTCACATGGCTGCCCGTAGAACTGCCGGTAGCCGTCGAACAGCGAAACGAGGGTCTCGAGGTCGGCGGAGCTGGCTTGGCGGACGGATGCGGGTTGCACAGGGCCGATGGGGGAAACGATCAGGAGGAGGGTGGGGCCGAAGTCTGCACGCGGGTGACCTGGCCGGCGATGACCTGCCAGGCGCCACTGGCATGGCGTTGCTGAATTGAAAGCGTGCGTGGCCTCTCTGAGATGTTCTTCGAGCGTGCCGATCTCGTGTTCCACGTGGCATGCATCAGTGAGTGCGTGTCCATCGGCCGCTTCTACGAGAGGCCGACTTGGGCCGGCCATCATCGTGAAGGATGAACGGGAGCGGCCGCTTCAGCCGCGAGCATCCTGCAGAGGGCAGCCGTAGGCGGTGAACGCCGCGTCAGCGCTGAGCAGGGTGAGGGGGCCGGTGATGGCCTGGGCAACGAGGAGACGATCGAACGGATCGCGGTGGTGCAGGGGCATCCGTTCCAGTGCCAGCAGATGGGGGAGGTCGATGGGGAGGAGCTCAATGCCGGATGGCTCCGCCCAGGCGATGGCCTCGCGAGCCGATAGGGGCATGTCGCCGCGGGCCAGGGTGTGCTTGATGGCGATCTCCCAGAGCGACACTTGGCTGAGAAACACCGCGCTGGCCTGGTTGGTGATCAGGTCCCGACTGAGGGGCCCCAGCTTCGGGTCATCGGTGATGGCCCAGAGAAACGTGTGGGTGTCGAGCAGCAGGCGCATCAGCCCTGCTCGA
This sequence comes from Cyanobium sp. CZS25K, assembly GCA_030373325.1. GTDB lineage: Bacteria > Cyanobacteriota > Cyanobacteriia > PCC-6307 > Cyanobiaceae > Cyanobium. The sequence continues at coordinate 49,795 of JAUCZB010000007.1, forward strand.
ACAGATCGGCGATCAGGGGATTGGCAGCATCGATCGACTCGGGCACCACGAACTGGCCGCGGGCGATGCCCAGTCGGCGGGGGCGTTCAGGCGCCTGCAGGCTGGTGAGCCGCGCCACGGGCCGGCCGTTGCGAGCGATCACCACCTCGGCCTCGGCGCCGGTTTCGATCGCCTCCACCAGGCGTGAGAGGTGGGTCTTCGCTTCAAGCATGTTCACCACCCGGCTGGGACGGGACACCATGGCGGCGCAAAACTGAACCAGACCAGACTAGACCAGCAATGGCCACCCGGACGGTCAGGCAGGGAAGGCTGGCGGATCCGAGCGTTGGTACAGCAGCACGCCGGCCCGTTGGATGTGGTCCAGAAGGGCGGGATGGCTGATGGCGGCGAGTGCGGAAAGATCGATCACCCAGGGCAGGAGCAGATCATCGAGATCGGCGTCGATGCGGGCCAGGGTGGCGTTGCTGATGGCGGGGCCCGTCAGGGTGAGATCAATATCGGAGGCGGGGCGGTGGCGGCCAAGGGCTCTGGAGCCGTAGAGGATCGCGGCCTCCACCTCGGGATAGGTGGCGAGCACCATCTGGATGGCGGCCATGGCCGCTTCCGGCAGGCCTGTGGCCTGGGCTGACGCCAGCGATGCGCTGCTGATCATGGCCGGGGATCGCTGAGAGCCGCGAAGTGATCACGCAGGGCGTCGAACAGCGGCGCGAAGCAATCGATCACGTCGTGGGCGATCGCCTTGGCCTGCTCGAGGTTGTAGGTATGCGATGACTGATTGCGGGCCTTGATCATCGCCATCCAGCCCTCACCATCAACGATAAGACCACTTTGGAAGGCCAGGCGAGTGGCATCGCGTGATCCAATGATGCCCTCGATGCCCTGATATTGCAGATAGTCCTTGAGCAGATTCCAGGCGAGTTCATGGGTGAACTCGAATCCCTGAATCAGCCCCTGCTGTTCCAGCTCGCTCAGCGGGCGCTGCTGCGCCAGCGCAACACCGCGTGCCAGCACCTGCAAGGCCCGCTCGAAATTGTCAAACCGCTGGCGCCAGCGGAGATCTGCGTCTGCCATGGCTCTCAGCGTAAGGAACGGGGCCCGTTCATGCCCTCGGCACCACGATCCAGCCCGTCTGCGGCTCTCCGTAGTGCACGCGCCCGCCACCGGCGGCGGCGATCTGGGCCGTAAGGGCACAGAGGACGGCATCGATCCAGTCGATGCTGGCGAGCGGTGCCTACACCACAGAGCGGCACCAGTGGGCGAGTTCCTGCCCATCGCTGGTGGCCAAATGCCCCGCGAAGGTGCCGCCAACATCGATGCCAACGGTGGTACGGCCGAAGGCCTTGGTGAAGGGCGGGGCGAATGGGGCTCGGGGCCTAGTCAAATCGTTGAAGCCTAGGGAGACTCTGCCCGCCTGGGCCCTCGCGACTAGCAACCCAGCCTCTCTATGCCGCAGAACGCTCAAGATCAGAAGCGGGCCATGACTGTTTCATAGGCGACATCATTCGCTCCAACTTCTGAATCTTGATGCTAGGCCCCTTCTAATCGCCAGTGGAGTGAGCTTCGACATATTCCTTAAGCACAACATCCATACGGGCTTGCCAACCAGCTCCTGAAGCTCTGAAAAAGTCATTAACCTCAGGACTATATCGGATTGAAACCAACTTCTTTTTATTCGCCAACTTTGGACGACCGCGCGGCACCCGAATGGGGACCATCGTGCTCGTCTGCTCGTCTGCTCGTCTGTAAGCGGAAGGACATCAGGTTCAGGTTCAGATTCCGCTGCCGCTGTAATCAACTGATCAGCCTCAAGTGTCGGCATCTTCAGGCTGATCTTTTTAATGGCATTGACATAGTGACTGACCTCACGGCGATTGGCTCTGCGTAGACTAATAATTCTCCTTGTCGGCTCGCGATCTATAAAGGCTAAAAAAAGAGCATGTCTCCAAATGGAGCCACGGAAACCATCCTTACTTCACCATAGTCAGCCGGATGATCAACTCAGACGAGTGCTGCATCCCAGCTGAGCTCAGCTGCGGCCTCTAAGGAGAGGCCGTGCTTGCTCGGTTTGGTCGCGTCCTTACCAGGGTCGAAATCAAACTGCACGCTTGACCGCAGCTACCAAAAGACACCCCGCCAACTTCGTCTCATCAAGCAGCCTTCAGGTGGGCCTAACGATTATCGGTGGTTCCGATGACCACCCCCATGCCAAGTCCTCAGCCGCATAAACCCGCGGGCTTGACCGAGCCATTCGGCAAAACGCCTCGCCGCAGCCGATTAGCCCAAGGGCTCTGATCCAGCGGGCAACTTGAGACGGACCCGATAACCACCTGTTCGTTTCGCCACATCTTCCCCATCCCTCCCCTATCTGTTCCATCCCCCTCAAACCTTCGCCAGCGTCACCCGCTCCGGCTGGTGCTGATACTTTCCCTGGCGGTCGTTGTAGGTGGTGGCGCAGGGATCGCCCTCAAAGAACAAGAGCTGGCAGATGCCTTCGCTGGCGTAGATGCGGCAGTCGGCGCCGGAGGAATTACTGAACTCCAGGGTGAGGTGGCCCTCCCAGCCCGCTTCGGCCGGGGTGGTGTTCACGATGATGCCCAGCCGCGCATAGGTGCTCTTGCCCAGGCAGATCACGGTGATGTTGGTCGGCACCCGCATCCTCTCCAGCGCCACCCCCAGCCCGTAGGAATGGGCCGGCAGGATAAAGTAATCGCCGTCCTCATCGCTGTGCATCGGCGCCGGCTCCAGGTTCGCCGGGTTGAACCGCTTCGGGTTCATCACCGTGCCCGGCACATGGCGGAAGATCAGGAACTCCTTCGGCGACAGCCGCAGGTCGTACCCATACGAAGAACACCCGAAGCTCAGCACCGGCCCCGTCCGGCCTTCCGGATCCAGGTGGCGCACCAGCGTCGGCTGGAACGGCTCCAGCATCCCGGCCGCGGCCTGTTCGTTGATCCAGTGGTCGTTCTTGAGCATGGCGTCAGCCGCCGCGGCGCAACTGGGTGACCTGATCGGCCATCTCCATCAGGCTGGCCGGCATCGAGGGGCCCGTCAGGATGACATCCAGATGGGCCGGCCGCTGCTCGAGTGCCGCGATCACCGCCTCGGCGCTCAGGTAGCCCAGGGCGATCGCCAGCCCCAGCTCATCGAGCACCAGCAGATCCAGATCACCGGCCAGCAGCCGCTGGCGGCTCACTTCCCACACCTCCGACACCGCTTCAAGCGCCTGCTCCGCCGTGGCCCCCTGCGGCCCCTGGGAACCCGGGGGCCCATCGAGGCAGTGGGGCGTGCCCGGCCGCAGCCACTCCAGCCGGCCGCACAGCCGCAGGCTGCCCGCCGGCCCCTGCTCCACGCCCCCCTTGAGGAACTGGCTCACCAGCACCCGGCTGCCGAGCCCGGCGCTGCGCAGGGCCTGGCTGAACACCGCCGCGAAGCTGCCCCTGAACGGCGCCGTGTGGATCTGCAGCAGCCCCTCGGGCTGGCTCACCAGCCGCAGGGGCGGCACCAGCGCCAGGGGCTCGGGCCGGGCCACGGCGGAGCGGTGGGGGTGGCCGGGGTCGACGAGGCTGGCGGTCATGGACACCCCATGGAAGCGTTGGGCGAATGGGCAGGGGGAATCACCCCAGCCCCTCACCACCCGAATGTAGCGGTCCCGGCCGGGTCGGCACACCATCCGTAGTGGAAACAGGCGTACCACTGTCCCCGCCTACGCTGACCCTTTCCCGCCCCAGGTCCGCGTGTCCAGCCCCCACAGCGCCCTGCGCAACGACGGCCGCCGCGCCGACGCTCTGCGCTCCGTGGGCGTCGAATGGGATCCGATGGGTTTCGCGCTGAGCTCGGTGCTGTTCGCCGCCGGCCGCACCCGCGTGCTCTGCAGCGTCTGCCTGGATCCCGAGGTGCCCCGCTGGCGGCGGGGCTCCGGCAGCGGTTGGCTCAGCGCCGAATACCGCCTGCTGCCGGCCTCCACCCCCAGCCGCCAGGGCCGCGAACTGATGAAGCTCTCCGGGCGCACCCAGGAGATCCAGCGGCTGATCGGCCGCAGCCTGCGGGCCGCCCTCGATCTGGAGGCCCTCGGCGAGCGCACCCTCCTGATCGACTGCGACGTGCTCCAGGCCGATGCCGGCACCCGCACCGCCTCGATCACCGGCGCCTGGGTGGCCCTGGCCGCCGCCCTGGAGCGCCTCCAGCAGCAAGGCGTGCTGAGCAGCCCCCCCCTGCGCCAGCAGGTGTCGGCCGTGTCGGTGGGCCTGGTGGACGGCCAGGCCCTGCTGGATCTGGATTATTCAGAGGATTCCCGCGCCGAGGTCGACCTCAACGTGGTGATGGACGAGCAGGGCCGGCTGCTGGAGATCCAGGGCACCGCCGAGGGCGCCCCCTTCTCCCGCTCCCGCCTCGATGCCCTGCTGGATCTGGCCGAACCCGGCCTGCGCGCCCTGCAGGAGGCCCAGCGCCAGGCCCTGGCCCAGGTCCCACCTGGCCCCGCCGTTGTGGCGCCCACCACCACGACCGGCTAAAGAGTGTCATTCGCTACATGGTTCGCCCATGGCGATCCATAGGTTCCTTACCATTCGCCACGCCTCGATGGTCGGCGCCACGCGTGGCTTCAGCCGCTACCCCAGCACTCCATCCAGCGGATCCCCCGGCGCGGTGACCCCCATGGGCGCCACCGGCACCACGGCCGTCACCCTGCTGGAAGTGATCCGCGCCCTGGCGGGCAGCAGCGTCGAAACCATTGAGCGCGGCAAGACGATCTTCTTCCCCGGCGATCCCGCCGAACGCGTCTACCTGCTGCGCCGCGGTGCGGTGCGCCTCTCGCGAGTGTACGAGTCGGGGGAGGAGATCACCGTGGCGCTGCTGCGCGAAAACAGCCTCTTCGGGGTGCTTTCCCTGCTCACCGGCCAGCGCTCCGACCGCTTCTATCACGCCATCGCCTTCACACGGGTGGAGATGGTCACCGCCCCGGCCACCTCCGTGCGGCGGGCGATCGAGCAGGACGCCAGCGTCGGCCTGCTGCTGCTCCAGGGCCTCTCCTCCCGCATCCTCCAGACCGAAACCATGATCGAAACCCTCACCCACCGGGACATGTCCTCCCGGCTGGTGAGTTTTCTGCTCGTCCTCTGCCGCGATTTCGGCGTTCCCGGCGCCGAGGGCATCACCATCGACCTGCGCCTCTCCCACCAGGCCATCGCCGAGGCGATCGGCTCCACGCGGGTCACCATCACCCGCCTGCTGGGCGATCTGCGCAACGACGGCCTGGTCCAGATCGACCGCAAGAAGATCACCGTCTTCGACCCCATCGCCCTGGCCAAGCGGTTCAGCTGAGATTCAGCGGATCGGCTGGCCCCGGCCGGGTGCCGGGTGGCCGCCGGCAGGGATACTTGGGGCACCGCGGAACCGAGGCGCAGAAGGTGTCGGGCTGGCTGCTGATCCTCGCGCTCCTGGTGCTCGGCGGAGTGCTCTCCACCCTGGGCGACCGGCTCGGCAGCCGCGTCGGCAAGGCGCGCCTCAGCCTGTTCAACCTGCGGCCCCGCAAGACCGCCGTGGTGATCACGGTGCTCACCGGCAGCCTGATCAGCGCCGTCTCGCTGGCCCTGATGCTGCTGGTGAGCGAGCGGCTGCGGGTGGGGCTCTTCCAGCTCGATCAGATCCAGGACCGCCTGCGAGACAGCCGCGCCGCCCTGCAGCGCAACAAGGGGGAACTGGCCCGCACCCGGGGCGAGCTGGAACGCAGCCGCCTCGATCTCACCACCGCTGAACGGCGCCGCGACCAGGCCCTGGCCAGTCAGCGCCGGGCGCGGGACCAGCTGGTGGCCGCCGAACGGCGGGTGGACTCCCTGCGCCAGGAGCTGCAACCCCTGCAGGCCGAGCGCCGCCGCCTGGAGGCCGAGCGGGCCCGGCTCAACCGGGAGGTGCAGGGCCGGGACGCGGAGATCCGCCGCACCGAGGCCGAACTGGCCAGTGTGCGCCGCCGCATCGCGGCGGGGGAGAAGGAACTCAAGGATCTCGAAACCAACGTCATCGCCCTGCGCCGCGGCGATGTGGTGATCGCCAGCGGCCAGCCTCTGGCCACCGCCAAGGTGCAGCTGCAGCGCCCCGACCAGGCCAAGCAGGTGATCGACGCCCTGCTGCAGGAGTCCAACCGGGCGGCGTTCCAGCTGCTGCTGCCCGGCCAGCCCCCCAACCGCCAGATCCTGCTGGTGCCCCGCAGCGACATCACCCGGCTCGAATCCCTGCTCGCCACCCCGGGCACCTGGGTGGTCAGCATCCGCTCGGCCGCCAACGTGCTGCGCGGCGAGGCCCAGGTGCTGGCCTTCCCCGACCTGCGCCCCAACCGCCAGGTGGTGGAGCAGGGCGAGGTGCTCTCCCGCACCGCCCTCGAACCCGACGTGCGCGAGCTCGATGCCGTGCGCAGCCGCCTCAACCTGCTGCTGGCCGCCGCCTTCGCCAAGGTCCAGCGCCAGGGCACCCTCGCCAACGGCCTCCAGTTCGATACCGCCAGCCTCAACGCCCTGGCCCGCGAACTCAGCGAGCGGCCCGCCGGTGTCACCGCCAATCTGGAGGCGGTGGCCACCCAGAACGCCGACACGCCGGACCCGATCACGGTGGATCTGCGCTGGGTTCGCAGAGACCTTGGACCGCGGACCCTGCGGCCATGACCGCCGGGCCCCTGGCCGGCCTCGATCCCGGCCGCAGCAAGTGCGGCCTGGTGCTCACCGACCCCGGTCGCCTGGAGATCCGCCAGGCCCTGGTGCTGCCCCCCGAGGCGGTCTGGCAGCAGCTGCAGGACTGGCACCGGCAGGAGGCCCTGGCGGCCGTGGTGGTCGGCGACGGCACCGGCAGCGGCACCTGGCGGCGGCGCCTTGAGCCCCTGCTGCCGGTGGAGCTGGTCGACGAACGCGGCACCACCCTGGCAGCGCGGCGGCGCTACTGGGAGCTGTTCCCGGCCAGGGGCTGGCGGCGGCTGTTGCCCCTGGGGCTGCGCCTGCCGCCGCGGGACTTTGACGACGTGGTGGCCCAGCTGCTGCTGGAGCGCCGGCTCGGGCGGGATCTGCCGCGGCACGGGGCGGCCGGCGGTCCCTGATCCGTTGTTCGGCGTCGATCAGAACGAGGCCCGCACCGTGAAGACGTAGTCGCCACCGGGTTCCAGCTGGTAGTCAGCCTTGAGCAGGAAACGCAGCAGGGCGTCCTGGATCAGGGCGCGCCCCAGCGAGGGCTCCACCTGGAGCTCGCCGCGGTCGAAGGCCCAACGGAAACTCCACTGGAACGTGCCCGCCGTGATCTCGCCCTCCAGCAGGCAGGGGCTGAAGCTCTGGCGCAGCACCCGCAGCTGAGCGTTGGTGGCGGGAAGTCGACTCAAGGGAATCGGGAGGCAGGACAGCCGGCGGTGTCGGTCGATGCTCTCAGGATGGCGGCGGATCGGGGCGAAAACTGTTCAGACGGTTGGCGGCCCGCTCCAGACCAACCCGGCGGATCAGGTCGATGCCGGCCTCCACCTCCTCCAGCACCTTCTCCAGCACCGGCTGGTCGGTGGCCGAAAAACGCCCCAGCACGTGGGATACCGTACGGGCCCGGCGCTCCTCGCGCGTCTCGCCGGGGGCCCCGATGCCGATGCGCAGCCGCGCGAAGGACTCGCTGCCGAGGTGAGCGATCGTGCTGCGCAGGCCGTTGTGGCCGCCGGCGCCACCCGCGGCCCGCACCCGCAGACGCCCCAGGGGCAGGTCCATGTCGTCCACCAGCACGAGCATCTGGGCAGGCTCGAGCCGGAACCAGTCGAGGGCCGCCCGGATCGAGCGACCGCTGTCGTTCATGAAGGTCTGGGGCATCAGCAGCCGCAGCCGCTTGTCCCCCTGGCCGGTCTCGGCCAGCAGCCCATGCAGGCGGCTCTGGTTGCGGAAGCTGGCGCCCTCGCCCCGGGCCAGCCGCTCCAGCACCATGAAACCGACGTTGTGGCGGGTGTCGGCATAGCGGGCGCCAGGATTGCCCAGGCCCACCAGCAGTTGCAGATCCAACGGCCGGCCACCCTCAGCTGGACGGGCCGCCGCTCTCCTCGACCGCCGCCGCCGGGGCCGGCGGGATAGCGGCAGGGGGAGCGGGGGTGGCCACGTCGACGGCCTGGTCGCTGCCCACGGCGGTGCGGAACTCCTTCTCGAATTCCTGCGAGGCCGACTGGAAGCCACGCAGGGTGCGGCCCAGGGTCTTGCCGAGCTCGGGCAGGCGCTTGGGTCCGAAGACCAGCAGTCCGATGGCGGCGATGACCGCCATCTCGGGCAGACCGATGCCGAAGATGTTCATGGACAGGGGGCGAAAGGAATCAGCCGACGCCGTTCCAGTTGACGTTGATGCCCTCGAGCAGAAGGGACTTGTTGTACAGCTGCAGGATCACCAGCAGGAACACCAGGAACAGCAGCATGAACACGCCCATCACGGGGGTGGTACCCCAGCCGGGCACCACTTTTCCGTACTCGGAATTCAGGGGGCGCAGCAGGTTTCCCAGACGGGTGCGTTGGGCCATGGCAGCTCGAACCTCTCAGGCACGGGATCGCGGTGATTACTGTAAGGGTCTTGCCGGCCGCACCGAGTTGGGCTGTCGAGAGTTGTGACGGAAGATCCGCACCCCCTCCCCAGCCCGCCAGCCAACCCACCCCCATGGAACCCGCCAGCACCTCCCCCGCCCTCTCCGTGGCCCTCGCGGTGCTCGCCGTGCTGCTGGCCCTCACCGGTTTCGGGGTCTACACCGCCTTCGGCCCCCCCTCCAAGGGCCTCACCGATCCCTTCGACGATCACGACGACTGAGCCGGAGCGCTCCTCTGCGGCCCGCGGCACCGCAGCCGCCAGTGTCCCAGCTGCCATGGGCCCAGCCGCAGCGGCTGCTCAGCGCCGACTTCCGCCAGCCCCCGGCCCAGAGCGTCGCAGCACTCCAGCAACTCCCAGCCTGGGCCCGTTGAGAAACGGCGCCGGCAGGGCCCCAGGTTCTGCACGCTGAGCAGCACCTCGCCGCCGCGGCCCTCACCGCTCTCCAGCGGCAGGGGGCCCAGGGCCACCAGCTGCAGATCGTCCCCGAGGGACGGGAAGAGGGGTTCGGCCACCGCCGACGACGTGCCGGCGGCTCCCGCTGCGCCGAGCGGCCGGCACCAGAGCGGCTCCCGCAGCCGGGTGGCCTGCTGGGGCGCTGCGGCGGCCCGCCACCCCCCGGGACAGGGCAGCAGGGCCAGCCGCTGACGCTGCCAGCCGTTGTCGGCGCCGGGATCGGGCCAGGTCGGCCCGCGCAGCAGCGACACCCCCAGCGCTTCCGCCGTTGCCGACACCCCCTGGGGGCCATCCAGCAGCACCGCCAGGCCGTCGCCGCGGCCCTCCCCCACCGAGGCCATCCAGCTGATGGCGCTCACCTCCCAGCGGGCCCGCTCCCGGGCGGAGCGGGCCGTGGCCGGCCGCTCGATCACCCCGCCGGAGGTGTCGGCCGCCCAGCGGCACGCCGGGGCGGCCAGGGGGATCTCCAGCCGCAGCAGCTCGTGGCGCTGCCGCCACTGGGTGCTGAGCACCAGCTCCAGCCAGGGACTGCCCGCCAGCAGGCGGCCGTCGAGCCGCACCGGACTCTCGCCGCAGCGGCCGCGCCACAGGAAGCGGGCGCACAGCGGCCCCGCCTCCAGCCATTGCGGCGCCCCCTGCCAGGGCCAGCTCAGGGGGTGCTGGCGGTAGTCGGCGGCCAGGTCCCAGGCATCCCAGAACTCCCCCCGGTCGCCCCAGCGGCACCAGGCCAGCGGCCCAGCCAGCTGGGGAGTGCCGGCCCCATCGAAGAGCTGCTCCACCCCCCTGGGGCCGATCAGCACCGAGAGCAGGCCGTTGCCGAGGCGCCAGTGGTCCGGCCCCAGCTCGTCAGCCCGCTCCAGGCGCACCGCCCCTTCCACGGACCCCTCCACGGCCCCCCTCACCGGGCTGGTGCCGGACACGGCAGCCGCAGGTGCCGATTGCCGCCGCAGGCGCCGCACCCCCACACCCCCGATCCCGGGCAGCTGCAGCCACTGGCCGCCCCCGGGGGCCGGCTGCCCCGGCAGCCGCCGCTCACCGGCCTCCCCCTGCAGCCACCAGTCGCCCGCCGGCAGCCGCAGGGTGCGGGGCTGGGCCGGCAGCGGCTGGAGCTGCACGGCGCACCACCCGTCCGGGCCCCCGGCCGCCAGGCCCCGCCGCAGGGCCCGGTCGCGCCGGCGGGCGGCCCGGCGCCGGGCGCCCCGCCACTGGGGCTCGGCCTGCTCGAACACCTCCGGGATCGAGGTGCCCGGCAGGATGTCGTGGAACTGCTGGAACAGCAGCGTGCGCCAGTCGTCCTCGCTGGCCGGCGCCGGCAGCCCGAACAGCGCGGCGGCCAGATCGGCCTCCCGCAGCAGCCGCTCCAGGGTGCGGTTGTGGCGTTTCTGGTCCGGACGGCTGGTGGCGCAGCCGCGGTGCAGCTCCAGGTAGAGCTCATCGCGCCAGACCGGCAGCTGCCCCGCCAGGGGCTCCAGGGGAGCCAGGTAGTCCCGCAGCGTGCCGTGCCGCTGGCCTGCGGCCACCGGCTGCCCCTGCCACAGCGCCAGTTGCTCCAGCATCTCGGCGGTCGGCCCGCCGCCATGGTCCCCCACCCCCGGCAGCCAGAGGGCGTCGGTGCAGCCACTGGCCCGCTGCCACTGCAGCCGGTAGCGCTCCATCGCCACCGGGTCGCCGTCGGTGCCGATCGGCGCCGTCATCAGGGCCAGCACCTCGGCGCCGCAGCGGCTGCGCCAGCGGAACAGCCGATGGGGGAACGGGTTGATGGCGTTCCAGGCCAGTTTGTGGGTGCAGAACCAGCGCACCCCGGTGGCCGCCGCCAGCGCCGGCAGACCGGCGGCGAAGCCGAAGCTGTCCGGCAGCCAGGCCAGCCGGTGGCTCCACTCCGGGAACGTGCGCTGGCTGTAGTGCTGGCCCTCCTGGAACTGGCGCAGCAGCGAAGTGGTCGACAGCAGCACGCAGTCGCTCTCCACCCAGGGACCGTTGAGCGGCTCGAAGCGACCCTCCCGCATGGCCTGGCGCAGGCGGGTGAACAGGGCCGGCCGGTGCCGCTCCAGCCAGGCGTAGAGGGCCGGGGTGGAGTGGCCGAAATGGAGCGACCCGAAGCGCTCCATCAGATCCAGGGCGGAGGCGAAGGTGCGCTCCGCCGCCTGCCAGGTGTCGGCCACGGGCCACAGCCAGGCCAGGTCGAGATGGGCATGGCCCAGCACCTGCAGCACCCCCTCCCCCGGGCCCTCCCCGTGGTGATGCTCGCGGCGCAGGGCGCGCAGCTCCGCGGCGGTGGCCTCCACCAGACCCAGGGGATCGGCAGGATCCAGCGGCTCGAGCTCGATCCGGCTGGCAATCAGGGCACCGTCATCGTGCAGCGGGCTGCGCAGCCGCAACGCCAGATCGAGGGCCTCCCCCTGCCACCAGCGCTCGGGCAGGGGCCAGCGGCAGGCGGTGTCGAACAGATCGCCGCTGTGGATGTGCTGCCCATCCACCCCCAGCTCCGCCCGGTCGGCCCACCAGCGCAGCACCAGCCGGGCCCGGGCGCCCTCGGCCAGGGGGGCCCAGGCTTCCGGGCAGGGCAGCCGCAGGCGCAGATGGCACCACTGGCCGCCCCGCGGCCAGATGATCAGGCCCCGCTCCGCCCAGTCGGGGCGGTGGAGGCGCCCCCACTCCCCCCCCAGGGCCGCACCGCTGCCTCCGCCGGGCTGCACGCCCTGCCAGAGGGGTTGGAGATCCAGGGGCCGCAGCATGGGGAACGTGACTGAAACGTTTCAATCGGAGCCGGTTGCCCCCGCCAAACGGCATCGGACAGGCTGGATGGCCAACCACCACCCATAAGATGATGCGGCTGCCGAGGGGTCATCGAGACCCGTACCGGCGCCTGTCACTCCCTGTCACCCGCCGGACAGACCATGCTCGCTCTCAAGATCTCGGTTTACTCGGTCGTCTTCTTCTTCATCGGGATCTTCGTCTTCGGCTTCCTGGCCAGCGATCCCACCCGCTCCCCCAGCCGCAAGGACCTGGAGGACTGAATCCCCTCCGCCCCCTGACCCTCCCACCGGCGGCGTCACCCTTCACCCGTCCCGACAACCGGTCCGCCGCGGGGGAAGCGCCCGAACTCCCATGGCAGGATCAGCCGCGTTCTCGCTGCTCAGCCGCTGCCTGTGGTGCTCCATCCCCGCACGGGACGTCGGCAGGCCCCTGAAGGCCTGAGCGCTGGCCTGGCCCTGGGCCTTGGTCTCTGCGGCGTGCTGGCGGTGACGGCCTCCCCGGCCAGAGCTCGGCCGGAACCACCCTCCAGGCTCCAGTCCGCCCAGCCACCTGCGCCCGAGCCCGTACCGGCATCGGCGACGGAAAATTCGGTCACCCCCAACCCCTTCGACGACCCGCCGCAAGCCGATGCGGCGCCGACGCCCCCCCCGGCCCTCCCTGCCGCCGAGGCCGCCCCGGCATCAGCAGGCCCGCCCATCACCACTGGCGAACCCGGGCCCGCCGGCGAATCGGTGCCCCTGGAGCTCGAGCTCACCGCCAACCAGCAGGGCTACGACAGCCAGCTGCAGCGCTTCGTGGCCACAGGCAGCGTCATGGCCCGGCTCGCCGGTGGCCGTCTGCTGGCGGATCGGCTCGAATTCGAGGCCAGCACCCGCACGCTCTACGCGGTGGGCAACGTGCGCTTTCAGCGCGGCCAGCAGTATCTGCAGGCCAGCCGGCTCCGCTATGCGTTGCTGGAAGGGGTGGGGCAGATCGACGACGTCTACGGCGTCATCGATCTCGACTCCACCAAGGAGGACTTCAACCTCGAGCAGGAGGCCTCCGTTCCCCTGCCACCAGCGGAGCCGATCAGCTGCACGCCGTCGTACCCCGCCTTGCCCCAGTGGCAGCCCTACCCCTGGGCCGTCACCGCCTGGGCAGGCCAGATGTATGCCGGTGAGTTCGGCGACACCTTCACCTTCAGCGGCCGCTTCCGGCCCGAGTACCTGGGCGGCGTCGGCATGCAGCGCCGCCTGTTCCAGGCAGGCCCGCTGTCGCTGGAGTTCGATGCCAACCTGCTGGGGCACCGGGCGAGTGCCCAGCCGGGGGGAGGATTCAACCAGCTCATCCCCTTCTCCGACACCCCCGCCCAGAACTTCGGCGAGTTCACCAGCGGTCTCGGCCTGCGCCTATGGCTGCGGCCCTGGCTCAACCTCTTCTTCGTGGAAGGTCTGAGCGTCACCACGGCCAAGAGCAACTACGAGCAGACCTTCCGTCCGAACTCGGCGCGCCTGCTCAACTACCTGGCCTTCGAGGTGGAGGCGCTGGTCACCCCCCGCTGGTCGGCGGTGGGCCGGATCCATCACCGCTCCGGGGCCTATGGCACCTTCAGCGGCGTCAGCGAGGGCAGCAACGCCTATCTGCTGGGTCTTCGCTACCGCTTCGGCACCGACAAACTCGCCAGCGAGCCGATGCCGGTGCCGCCCGCCCAGGGCTGCCCCGGCGCCCCACCCCTGGCCAGCGAGCAGCCCGATGGGCTGGCCCAGCAGCTCGAGCAGGTGACGATGGGACCCGGCTGGACCGGCACCAGCGGCCAGCCCGCCCCGCCGCCACCGGTCGAGGCCGCCCCCCCGGCCCGGGGTGGTGTGTGGCGCAACGCCCGGGAGCAGGAACGGCGGCGGCGCGAGGCCATCGCCAAAATTCCCCAGCGGGTCGAAAACGTCACCTTCGAGCGCAGTCTCACGGCGGAGCGTCGCTTCGGCTTCCCCCGCGACTACGTCACGCCGGATGTCGCCAACGATTTCGGCACCACCCGCCCCGAGCAGCTCAAGGACCAGACCACCACGGGCAACCAGGAACTGATCAAGGGCACCGTGAGCCGCTGGCGCATCCAGGCCAAGCGCCTGAAGATCACTCCCAACACCCTCTCCGGCGACCGGGTGGGCTTCACCAACGACCCGTTCACGCCCGCCCAGTCATGGATGGATTCGGAGCAGGTCGTCATCACCCTGATGCCCAACGGCGACACCCTGGTGAAGGCCCGCCGCAACACGCTGCGGCTGGAGGATCGCCTGCCGATTCGGGTCGCGCGCCAGCGTCGTATCGAGAAAAAGGAGGAGGTCAGCAATCCGCTGGTGCTGGGCAACGACCGGGAAGACCGGGACGGCTTCTTCCTCGGCTACAACGTGCCGATCAAGATCGGGGAGAAGGCACTCCTCAACCTGCAGCCGCAGGTGATGATCCAGCGCCTTTACACCGGCAACACCGACGCCTACCCCCTGCCGGGATCACCGGCCGGCTCCACCAACATCGTGGAGCAGCCGGCCAGGAGCGGCGACTACTTCGGTCTGGATGCCCGTCTCACCGGGCCCCTGCTGGGCTTCAACGCCGATGCCCGCCTCAGCCTCTCCACCCTCAATCCCGACAACATCGCCAACGGCACCCGCAGCTTCGGCGACCTGGCCCGGCTCGTGAAGCTGCCCCTGGTGGGCAACAGCACCTTCCGCCTCTTCGGTGCCTACCGCTTCCGCACCTGGAACGGCTCCCTGGGCGAACAGGACGTCTACTCCGCCTATGGCGTCTCGCTCGAGAAGCAGGGCAGCTTGCCCAACTGGGGCAAGCTCTCGCGCAGCTACTACTGGCGGATGGGGGTGGGCAACTTCCAGGCCCTCCCCACGACCGGCATCGATCTGCTGCAGCTGTGGCGCGCCAACGGCATCGGCTCGATGAACTTCTCCTACCCGATCTGGACCGGCAAGCCCACCACCAGCCCGCCGGTGATCTCCCTGGCCAATTCACCCGTACCGATCGTTCCCGGCCTGCGCTTCAACGCCAACCTGCTCGGGGTGGCCGCCTACTTCAGTGACGGCACCAACCAGAACACCGTCGGCCTCTCCGGTGGGCCCACCCTCACCCTGGGACGTTTCGAGAAGCCCTTCTTTGACTACACCCAGCTCACGGTCACCGGCGGCATCACCCTGCGCCAGGGCCAGAGCCCGCTGAACTTCGACCGGGCCGTCGACCTCGGCACGATCGGCGTCGGCCTGTCCCAGCAGTTGGTGGGGCCGCTGGTCTTCAGCGGCGGCATCGGCTTCAACGTGGATCCCAATTCGGGCTTCTATGGCGATGTCACCGGCTCCTACGTGGAGCTGCGCTGGCAGCGGCGCTCCTACGAGATCGGCGTCTACTACAGCCCCTACGACGGCCTGGGCGGCATCCGGGTGCGCCTCAACGACTTCAATTTCACGGGCCCGGGGACGCCGTTCATCCCGTACCACCCCACCCAGGGAGCCCTGCAGCGGCCCTTCTAGGCCGCCGCGAAACCGCTCAGATAGGGAAGCCTGGCTGCGGTGGCCCGCAGCTCGCTGTCATGGGCCACCAGCTGGGCCGTGCCGTTCCACTCGCCGCTCACCAGCATGCGGCCAGGCCCCTCAGCCAGGGTCAGGGGCCATTGGCGGGCCTTGCCGCCGGCGCTGAACCTCACCGTGGCTGGCTCGAGATCGAGCTGGAGAACCGCGCTGGGGTCGGCGGCGATCGCCGCCTGCAGGGCCAGGACGGTGTCGTGGTCGGCGGTGAGGCAGGGAAGGCCCAGGGCCAGACAGTTGCCGAAGAAGATCTCGGCGAAGCTTTCGCCGATCACCGCCCGGATGCCCCAGCGCATCAGCGCCTGGGGAGCGTGTTCGCGGCTGGAGCCGCAGCCGAAGTTGCGGTTCACCACCAGGAGCGAAGCACCCTGGTGCTCCGGCCGGTCGAAGGGATGCTCCCCCGCCCGTTCGCGGCGGTCGTCGGCGAAGACCCCTGCGGCCAGATCGTCGAAGGTGACGCACTTCAGGTAGCGAGCCGGGATGATCCGGTCGGTGTCGATGTCGTCGCCTGCCACGACCACGGCACGGCCTTCGCAGCGCTGGATAGGACCGGCCGGGAAAGGGGTGGTGCTCATGCTCGGGTGGTGGCGGGGTCGGGGGTCGTCGGGGCGGTGATCAGGCGGCGCACGTCGGCCACATGGCCGCTCACCGCCGCCGCGACCACCATGGCGGGACTCATCAGCAGGGTGCGGCCGGTGGCGGACCCCTGGCGCCCCTTGAAGTTGCGGTTGCTGGAGCTGGCGCTGATCTGCCGGCCCTCAAGGCGGTCGGGGTTCATGGCCAGACACATCGAGCAGCCCGGTTCGCGCCACTCGAAACCGGCGGCACGGAACACCGCATCGAGGCCCTCGGCCTCGGCCGCGGCCGCCACCTGCTCGCTGCCCGGCACCACGAAGGCCTTGATGCCCGCCGCCACGTGGCGGCCGCGGGCGACAGCGGCGGCGGCCCGCAGATCGCTGAGCCGGCCGTTGGTGCAGCTGCCGATGAAACACACATCGACCGGCACCCCCTCGATCGGGGTGCCGGGGCGGAGATCCATGTAGCGGTAGGCCTCCTCCGTGAGCGGCCGCTCATCGGCCTCCGTCTGCTCGAGGGTGGGCACGGTCTCGTCCACGCCGATGCCCTGCCCGGGCGTGATGCCCCAGGTGACGGTGGGCGCGATTGCCGCCGCGTCGAACACCACCTCGTCGTCGAAGACGGCCTCAGGCCCGGAGGCGAGGGCGCTCCACCAGGCCACGGCCCGCTCCCAGGCGTCCCCGGCGGGGGCATGGGGGCGACCCTTCAGGTAGGCGAAGGTGACGGCATCGGGATTGACGTAGCCGCAGCGTGCCCCGCCCTCGATGGCCATGTTGCAGAGGGTCATGCGCTCCTCCATCGACAGGGCCTCGATGGCAGGGCCGGCGAACTCGTAGGCGTAGCCCACGCCGCCCTTCACCCCGAGCCGTCGGATCACGTGCAGCACCAGGTCCTTGGCATAGACGCCGGTCTGGAGGGCTCCCTCCACCCAGATCCGCCGCACCTTGAGCTTGCCCATCGCCAGGCTCTGGCTGGCGAGCACGTCGCGCACCTGGCTGGTGCCGATGCCGAAGGCGATGGCACCGAAGGCGCCGTGGGTGGAGGTATGGGAATCGCCGCAGGCCACGGTCATGCCGGGCTGGGTGAGCCCCAGCTCGGGAGCGATCACATGCACGATCCCCTGGCGGCCACTGCCCAGACCATGCAGGGTGATGCCGTGGCGGGCACAGTTGCCCTCCAGGGTGGCCAGCATCTCCTCAGCCAGGGGGTCGGCGAAGGGTCGGGCCTGGGAGGTGGTGGGAACGATGTGATCGACCGTGGCGACCGTGCGCTCGGGATGGCGCACGGACAGGCCCAGGTCGTCGAGGGCGGCGAAAGCCTGGGGGCTGGTGACCTCGTGGATCAGGTGCAGCCCGATGAACAGCTGGGTGGCACCGCCTGGCAGGTCAGCGACCCGGTGCTGCTCCCAGACCTTGTCGTAGAGGGTGCCGGCGCTCAAGAGGAGGGATCGAGACAGTCGGAAACCACCCTAGAAGCAGGCTGTTCCGGCGAAGAGGACTCCCGGCGGAACAGGCCGTCGAGGTAGTGGCGGGCCACGGCCCGGTCATGGCTGGCGTGCTGGAACAGAAAACCTGCCAGGGCGGCCTGCATGAGCCGGTACTGGTCCCACTGGGGGTGCACCCGGATGAACTCCCGCATCGCCTCGAAGAGGTCCTCCGGCATCTGGTTCTCGATGCTCACGGTGCGGGGAGCGTGGTCGGGAATCTGGCTCATGCGGCGCTGGTCGTCGGTCCCCCCCATCAGGCCATGGGGCCGCCCCCGGCGTCAAAGCGGGCCCCATCGGGCCGGTCCCAAGGGACCTCCGCTGAGAATCACGGCGGGGGGCGGCTTCCCGGCCGCTGCCCAGGGGCGGCGCCCGGAGCAGCCTGCGGTGTGGCGTGCGGTCAAGGGGGGAGGGCCTTTCCCGCAGACCGGAGCGAGGAAGCCTCCGGCAGCTCCCAGGCGGCCCCGACGGCCTGTGGAAAACGTCGCTCCGATCGGGGGAAAAGTGCCAGGCAGGAGGGAAAAGTCCATGCCTCAGGATTCGTGATCGATGGCGGCCGCCCCAGCAGATGTTCCGATCAGGCCGGCTCAGACCGCCCCGATGTTCAGCTGTAACCGCAGCCGGTTCAGGGATTCCCCCACGGTGAGGGTCTGGATCCAGGAGCGATCGCGGCTGCTGCCGAAGCGCGCCGCCTCGCTGCGGCAGCCATCGGGCCCGGCCACGGCGATGTGCACCAGCCCCACCGGCTTGTCCGCGCTCCCCCCCCCGGGTCCGGCGATGCCCGTCACCGCCACGGCCCAGCTGGCCCCCGTGAGGCGCCGCGCCCCTTCCGCCATGGCCTGGGCCGCCGGATCGCTCACCGCCCCGTGCCGCTCGAGCACCGTGGCCGGCACCCCCAGCACCCCCTCCTTCACGGCGTTGGCGTAGGCGATCACGCCACCGAGAAACACCTCCGACGCCCCCGGTACCGCCACCAGGGCGGCGCCGAGCGCGCCACCGGTGCACGACTCCGCCACCGCCAGGGTCTCGCCCCGGCGCCGCAGGGCCGCCAGCACCACCGAGGCCAGGCTGTCCCCATCGGCGCCGAAGCAGCTGCTGCCGGTGCGGCGACGCAGTTCCGCCTCCACCGGCGCCAGCAATGCGTCGGCCGCCGCCGCATCGGTAGCCCTGGCCGTGAGCCGCAGCTTCACCTCCCCGGCGCCGGCATAGGGCGCGACGGTGGGGTTCTCCAGCTCCAGCAGGTCCTGCACGCGCTCGGCCAGGTCGGACTCGGCCACCCCCCAGAAGCGCAGCATGCGGCTGGTGAACACCCCGTCCGCCAGGCCGGCCTGCCGCAGCCAGGGGGCCGCGGTGGCATGCCACATGGCCCGCAGCTCGCTGGGCACCCCCGGGAAGGTGAGCACGGTGAACCCCGGCACCGGGGTCCAGATCATCCCGGGCGCCGTGCCGGTGGGGTTGGGCAGCACCTCAGCCCCCCGCGGCAGCAGGGCCTGCTTGCGGTTGCTGGGGGCGACGGAACGGCCCCTGGCCGTGATCCGGGCCTGGATCGCCGCCCAGATCTCGCCGTGCTCCACCAGGTCGGCGCCGAAGGCCGCCGCGATCGCCTCGGTGGTGAGATCGTCGGGGGTGGGCCCCAGGCCCCCGGTGGTGATCAGCACCCGGCAGCGGCCCGACGCCTGCCGCACCGCCTCGATCAGCCGCTCCCGGTTGTCGCCCACCACCTGCTGGCGGTGGTGCACCACGCCGAGGGTCGCCAGCTGTTCAGCGATCCAGCGGGCATTGCCATTGACGATGTTGCCCAGCAGCAACTCGGTGCCGATGCAGAGCACCTCCACCCCGGCGGCGCCGGGGGGGCCGCTCACTTGGCCTCCTCCTGCATCTGGCGGCGGCAGACCACCAGCACGGCGATCAGCACCGCCGTGGCCAGCGCCAGCCAGAGGAAGCGCATCTCGGCATTGGCCAGGACCAGGGCGATGGACGCCAGCCACTGGGTGAAGGCATAGATCAGCACCACCGTGCGGCGGTGGCTGAAACCGGCCCGCAGCAGGCGGTGGTGCAGGTGGCGGCGATCCGGGTAGAAGGGGGAGCGGCCGGCCCGTAGGCGCCCCATGATCACCGCGGACATGTCGGCCAGGGGCAGGGACAGGATCATCAGCGGCAGCAGCAGGCTGACGCTGGTGAGCCGCTTGGCCGGACCGACGATGCTGATCGCCGCCAGGGCGAAGCCGAGGAAGTAGGACCCCCCGTCGCCCATGAAGATGCGGGCGGGATTGAAGTTGTGGCGCAGGAAACCGAGACAGCTGCCGGCCAGGGCCGCCGCCAGCAGGCCGGCGGCGGGCTGGCTGAGGCTGAAGCTCACCGAGAGCAGCCCTACGGCGGCGATGCCGCTCACTCCGGCTGCCAGCCCGTCGAGGCCATCGAGCCAGTTGATCGCATTGGTGATCCCCACCAGCCAGACCACCGTGGCCAGCAGGCTGAGCCCCTCCGGCAGGGGCAGCCCGGCGACGGACGTCCCCAGGCCGAAGGGCAGGTCGATGCTGCCGATGCGCACGCCCTGGTTCCAGACCGCCGCGGCCACGAGCACCTGGCCGAAGAGGCGGGGCAGGGGCGGCAGGGCGAACAGGTCGTCGGCCAGGCCGATCACGAAGTAACAGAGGGCCCCCGCCAGGGTGGTCCAGATCAGCTGGTCCTTGTCCGGCGGCAGGTCGGCGAAGCCGCCGAAGGCCCAGGTGCAGGCCAGCGAGAGGCTGAAGCCCGCCACGATGCCCACGCCGCCGAGCCGCACCATGGGCAGGGTGTGCTGCTTGCGGTCGTCGGGCGGGTCCACCAGTCCCCAGCGCAGACCGAGCCGCCGGACCACAGGCACGATCAGCGCTGTGAGCAGGGCCGCCGCCGTGGCCGTGAGCAGGGCCGCCGCGTTGGGGCTGTAGGCGAGGGTCACAACGGCGGGCCGGAAGGCAGCGGTCCTGAAGGCGACACGTTACGGGCGGATGGGGCCGTCAGGCGTGCTGAAGCTCACGTTGGCGGGCGTAGAGGGGGAAGCGGTCGCACAGGGAGGTCACCCGTTCCCGGCAGCGCAGCTCCACGGCGGCATCGTCCTGATGCAGCAGGCGATCGGCGATCACGTCGGCCACCTCGCGGAAGGCCTCGGCATCGAAGCCGCGGGTGGTGAGCGCGGCGCTGCCCAGACGCAGGCCGCTGGTCACGAACGGCGACTCCGGATCAAAGGGCACCGTGTTCTTGTTGGCAGTGATGTTGACGTCGCTGACCAGGCGGTCGGCCAGCTTGCCGGTCAGGCCGATGGAGCGCAGGTCGAGCAGCACCAGATGGTTGTCGGTGCCACCGGAGACCACGGCGATGCCGCGCTCCTGGATCCGGTCGGCCAGGGCCTGGGCATTGCGCACCACCTGCTGGCTGTAGCTGCGGAAGCTCGGCTGCAGCGCCTCGCCAAAGGCCACGGCCTTGGCGGCGATCACGTGCTCCAGAGGCCCCCCCTGGGAGCCGGGGAAGACAGCTTTGTCGAACTGGCGGCCGAAGTCGGCGTCGTTGCAGAGAATCAGGCCACCGCGGGGCCCCCGCAGGGTCTTGTGGGTGGTGGTGGTGACCACATGGCAGTGGGGGATGGGGCTGGGGTGCACCCCGGCAGCCACCAGGCCGGCGACGTGGGCCATGTCGGCCAGCAGGCAGGCCCCCACCTCGTCGGCGATGGCGCGGAAGGCGGCGAAATCGATCGTGCGGGGGTAGGCGGAATAGCCGCAGATGATCAGCTTGGGCCGGTGCTCGAGCGCCAGCTGGCGGATGGTGTCGAAGTTGAGCCGGTGGGTCTCGGGGTCGACGCCGTAGTGGACCGCCTTGAACCACTTGCCCGACACGTTCACCGGCGAGCCGTGGGTGAGATGGCCGCCGTGGGAGAGATCCATCCCCAGGATCGTGTCGCCGGGCTGCAGCAGGGCCAGGAACACGGCGAAGTTGGCCTGGGCACCACTGTGGGGCTGGACGTTGGCCCAGGCCGCTCCGAAGAGCTGCTTGGCCCGCTCGATGGCCAGCTCCTCGATGATGTCCACGTGCTCGCAGCCGCCGTAGTACCGCTTGTGGGGCAGGCCTTCGGCGTACTTGTTGGTGAGCACCGAGCCCTGGGCCTCCATCACCGCCCGGGAGGCGAAGTTCTCGCTGGCGATCAGCTCCAGATGGGTCTGCTGGCGCCGCAGCTCCTTCTCGATCAGGGCCGCGATGGCCGGATCGCCGCTGGCCAGAGGGCTGTCGATGGGCGCGACGCTGGACGCGAAGGTGGGCGCAGAGCCGTGATCGGTTCGGTCCGCCATGGGGCTACACAAGGTGAAACCGATCGTAGGCAAACGGCGTTGCGCTGACCGGGGTGGCCCTGGGAACCTGCAGGCCGGCCATGAAAAAACCGCCCCGAAGGGCGGTATGGGAAGAACGCGCCTGGAGAGATTCGAACTCCCGACCCTCTGATCCGTAGTCAGATGCTCTAATCCGCTGAGCTACAAGCGCCTGCTGGCTCATTCTCACCCCACGGGGTGCCGATCCGTCAACAACGCCCCGGCCCCAGCCGCCCCGATAGGGTCCGGATCACTGCGCACGCCCCGCCTGCGGCGGACCTCCCCACCATGCCGATCCGCTGGTACGGCCCCGCCGATCCCGAAGATCCCGTCTATCGGCACTTCGAGCGGATCGTCAATCTCACCCTCCATGCCGCCCTGTTCGCCGCCGTCAACAGCGGCCTCTGGTTCCTCCAGGGACTGCGACATCCCTGGTCCCACCTGGGGTGGCTGACGATCGGCTGGGCCGGGCTGCTGGCGATTCATGCCACTGTGGTGGTGGTGAAGCGGTCTCCCTCCCAGCCATGACACTCGACGCTTCCGCCCTTGAGGAACTGAGCCGAGGCATCGCCGACCGGATCTACATCCAGGTCTCCGGCTGGCACCTCTACCTCGGGGATGCAGGCCTGGCCCAGACCCTGGCGATCGAATGCGCCGCCCGCCTCGATCAGGGCGCCGAGGTCTGTGCTCGCCAGTCCCTGGAGGCGGTGCAGGTGCCGATCGGCGGCGGAGCCACCCGCCTGCCCCTGGCGCGACTGGTGCCCTCCGGCCAGCTGCGCGATCTGGAAGACCTGCTGGAACCCTTTTGCTGACAGCTTTTGTCGGAAAGCCCGTTCTACGGATAAGGTGACGCCCCACGCAGGCGGGCCGTGCTGGTCATCGAAGTCACCAATGCCCGTGACGTGGTCCGCCAGCGCATCGGCAGGCTCGGCGGGCGACTGATCGGCAAGGTGGTCGATGCGGAGGCCCAGGTCGAGAAGGCCCTGATCCAGGAACTGGAGAGCGCCTTCCGGGATTTCGGCATTGAAGCCCGGATCTTCTCGATCGACGGCCCCCAGATGATCGGCCGCTCCCACCTGGAGATCCCCGTGCAGGTGCGCGAGGACCGCCAGGTCAGGCTTCCCTAGGCCCGGCGGCGCACCATCCGCAGCAGCTGGCCCGCCTCGGGCACGCCAGCGAGGCTCGCCAGCAGTCCGTAGAGGCCCACCGCCAGGGCGGCGCAGAGGGTGTTCTGCAGCAGCAGCCCCACCAGGCCCGGGGGCCAGGCCACCTCCACTGAGAGCCCCCAGCAGGCTGCCCCACCGGCCACGGCGGCCAGCAGCAGTTTGCCGCTGTCGGCGGCCCAGAGCCGCAGGGGCAGGCCCCCCAGACGTTTCTGCAGGGCCAGGAGCAGCCCCGCGCAGGTGATCAGGTTCACCGCGACGGTGGCCAGCACCAGGCCCGCGGCACCTGCATTGAGCATGGGCAACTGGTTGCCCCAGGCCGGGGTGGGGCCGCCGGTGAAGGCCCAGCAGAACACGGCATTGAGGCCGATCCCGCCCAGCGACCAGCGGAAAGGGGTGGTGCCGTCGCCGAGGGCATAGAAGACGCGCACCAGCACGTCGCGGCCCAGGTAGGCCGGCATGCCGATCCCGTAGGCCATCAGCAGCTGGCCCACCAGGTCGGCGGCGCTGCGGTCGAAGGCGCCGCGCTGATAGATCAGGGCCACGATCGGCACGGCCAGCGCCACCATCAGCGCCCCCAGCGGCAGCATGGTGGCGTTGGAGAGCATCAGGCCCTGGCGGATCCGGGCGATCAGCTCCGGCCGGTCCTCCGGCGCCGTGAGCCGGGCATAGACCGGCAGCAGGGGCACCAGCAGGACATTGGAGAGCAGCCCCAGGGGTGTCTGCACCAGCAGGTTGGCGTAACCCAGGCCGGCGGCCGCCGCCGGCATGCCCGAGGCAAAGAACAGCGACACGAACACATTGATCTGCAGCATCCCCGAGGAGAGGGTGGCCGGACCCATCACCTGCAGCACCTCCCGCACGCCGGGGTCGCGCCAGTCCCAGACCAGCTGCAGCCGGTTGAGGCCCTCCTTGGCCAGGGCCGGCAGCTGGATCAGCCACTGCAGGATCGCCCCCACCGTGGTGCTGGCCGCAAGCACCACGCCGCCGATCATCGCCGTGGCGGGCAGGGTGATGCTGCTGCCCAGCTGCCACCAGAGCAGGCCGATGCCGCCGATGACGGCGACGCTGGACAGCAGCGGACTGACCGAGGGCAGCCAGAACACATCGGCGGCGTTGAGGGCGCCGAAGCCGAGGCCGATCAGACCGGCGAACAGGGCCATCGGCGCCATCCAGCGCAGCTGCAGCACGGCGAGGGCGTGGCGCTCGGCGTCCAGGCCGGGACCCACCAGATCGATGAGCGGATCGGCGGCCACCAGCAACAGCAGGGTGACGACGATCAGGCCCGCGCCCACCAGGGTGTTGATGCTGGCCAGCACATGGGCGCCCTCATGGCGCGGCCGCCGGGCCAGCACGCTGACCATGGCGCTGTGGAAAGGGCCGTTGATGCCACCGAGCAGGATCAGCAGGAACCCCGGCAGCACGTAGGCGTAGTTGTAGGCGTCGTAGGCCGCACCCACGCCGAAGGCGGCGGCGATCACCTGCTGACGCAGCAGTCCGGCCACCTTGCTCAGGGCCGTGGCCGCCCCCACGATCAGGGCAATCCGGCGCAGGGATCGGGCCATGGTGGCGGGGCACTGCCCATCGGAACGCACGGCAGTATGGCCCTCCCCCCTCGGGCAGCCGACCCCATGGCCCCAGCGACCCTTGCCGTGCCCGTGCTCTCCACCGGCCCCCTGGTGGAGGGGGTGCTGCTGAAGCGCTACAAGCGCTTCCTGGCCGACGTGCAGCTGGACGATGGCCGGACGGTGACGGCCCATTGCCCCAACACCGGGCCGATGACCGGGGTGCTGCGGCCGGGGGGGCGGGTGCGGCTGCGCCACGACCCCTCACCCAGCCGCAAGCTGGCCTGGACCTGGGAGCAGGCCGAGGTGCCCGGCCATGGCGGCAACGCGGTCTGGGTGGGGGTCAACACGGCGCTGCCCAACCGGCTGGTGCGGGCCACGATCGAGGCGAGCTGCCTGGAGCCCTGGCTGGGCCCGATCGCCGGCATCCGGGCCGAGGTGCCCTACGGGGAAGGGCGCCGCAGCCGCATCGACCTGCTGCTGACGCCGGCGGAAGGGGCCGCCGATCCCCGGCCGATCTATGTGGAGGTCAAGAACACGACCTGGAGCGACGGCGATCTGGCCCTCTTTCCCGACACGGTCACCGAACGCGGCCAGAAGCACCTGGTGGAACTCACGGCCCTGGTGCCCGGGGCCCGGGCCGTGCTGCTGCCATGCCTGAGCCGCAGCGACGTGACGCGCTTCGCGCCAGGGGACAGCGCCGACCCCCGCTACGGGGAACTGTTCCGCCAGGCCGTGGCCGCCGGGGTGGAGGTGCTCCCCTGCCGCTTCAGCTTCGATGGAGCGACCGTGGCCTGGCTCGGGCTTGCCGCTCAGGCGTGGTGATGGTGGTAGTGGGTACCGCGATAGACGAGATCCAACGTCTCATCGGTCAGGGAAGGCTGATGCCGCAGCGGCGAGGCGTAGTGATGCCCGCGGTAGACGTGCTCGATCGGGTCGGCCGAGGGAGGCGCGTCATGGGAGTGGTCGTAGTGAAGACCGCGATAGCAGAGGTCGGAATGGGCCATGGCGAGCGAAGCGGAGATGGAGAGGCAGAAAAATGGCCCGGACCGGACGCTGAAAAGCGCGGAACGGGGACCACAGGCCTCCCTGATGCATTTCTAGCGCGTCAACACTGTCCATGTTGAACATTTCTAGAAACTCTTGGCATCCCTTAAGGAATGGGGCCGCCGGCACGCCCGGGCGCCGCGCCGCCCTCGCCAGCGTTTTGTATCGAATCAGACATTGCAAAGGGTCCCCGTCATGGATAGTCGGTGCTTGTTGATGCCTAATTCGGCGTCAGAAGTCGAACGTTCTCTTCATCACGTTCCCATGATTGATTCCAGTCACCAGCACAAGGTTCGACCGCCGAGAAGCCTCAAGGAGGTGAGTCTGCTTGAGGCCCCATCACTGTTAATGCGCAAGGTTCGCGGTCTTTCCTCGCGGGAGGGTCTCACCTGGCTTGCCTGCGTGCCTCTGGCGCTGTTCGGCCTGGGCGTGTTCAACCTCTCGGCCCATGCGGCCGAACTGCCCGAGCTCACCCCCGCCTTCCTGGCCAACAACCTCTGGTTGTCGATCGCAGCCTTCCTGGTGATCTTCATGAACGCCGGCTTCGCGATGGTGGAGGCCGGTCTCTGCCGTCAGAAGAATGCCGTCAACATTCTGGCCAAGAACCTGATCGTCTTCGCCCTGGCGGTGTCGGCCTACTGGCTCATCGGTTATTCGCTGATGTACGGCGATTCGATCGCCGGAGGTTGGCTCCACTTCAAGGGTTTGTTCTTCGACCCCACCGTCACCCCTGAAATGGTGACCGAAGGCAGTCTCGTCCCGAGCGTTGACTTCCTCTTCCAGGCCGCCTTCGCCGGCACCGCCGCCACGATCGTTTCCGGTCTCGTGGCCGAGCGGATCAAATTCAAGGAGTTCGTCATCTTCTCCCTGATCCTGGTCGGCATCATCTACCCGATTGCCGGCAGCTGGAAGTGGAACGCCAACGGCTGGCTCAACCAGCTCGGCTTCATCGATTTCGCCGGATCCACCCTGGTCCACTCGGTCGGAGCCTGGGCGGGTGTGGTCGGCGCCATGATCCTCGGCCCCCGCATCGGCAAGTACGTCAATTCCAAGCCCCAGGCCATCCCCGGCCACAGCCTGGCCCTGGCCACCCTCGGCTGCCTGATCCTCTGGCTCGGCTGGTACGGATTCAACCCCGGTTCCCAGCTGGCGATGGATGAAATGGTTCCCTACATCGCCGTCACCACCACCCTTGGTGCCGCCGGCGGCGGCATCGCCGGAACCCTGATCTCCCAGATCCACTCCGGCAAGCCCGACCTCACCATGGCCATCAACGGCATCCTGGCCGGCCTGGTGGGCGTCACCGCCGGTTGCGACGGCTTCCCGATGTGGGGCGCCTGGGTTGTGGGCTTCATCGGCGGCGGGCTCGTCGTCTACGCGGTCAGCTTCATCGACTCGATCGGCATCGACGATCCCGTCGGCGCCTTCTCCGTCCACGGCATCGGCGGCATCTGGGGAACCCTGGCGGTCGGTCTGTTCAACAAGGACGCCGGCCTCTTCTTCGGCCATGGCTTCGGCCAGCTCGGCCTCCAGTTCCTCGGCGTCTTCGCCTACGCCATCTTCACCATCATCACCGCCTGGATCCTCTGGAGCATCCTTGGAGCCCTCAGCGGCGGCATCCGGGTGCATGAGAAGGAGGAAATGGTCGGTCTCGACATCAGCGAGCACGGCATGGAGGCCTATCCCGACTTCGTGGCGTCCACCAACTGATCCCAGGCACCCTTTGCCCTCCACCTGACCGCGGCTTCGGCCGCGGTTTTTTTCCGCCCGTCCCTGCGTCGCCCCCCATAGAGTCGTCCCATTCGGAACCTGCCTGTGGACACCCGTGCCTTCAAGCGCTCCCTCCACCATTCGGATCGCTACAACCGCCGCGGCTTCGGCCTGGGTGAAGAGGTCGCGGGGAGTCTGGAGCAGGCCTATCAGAGCAACCTGATCGCCAGCCTGCGGGAGAACGGCCACGTCCTGCAGCGTGGTCGCCTGAAGATCCGCCTGGCCGAGGCCTTCGGCTTCTGCTGGGGCGTGGAGCGGGCGGTGGCGATGGCCTACGAAACCCGCCGCCACTACCCCAGCGAGCGGATCTGGATCACCAATGAGATCATCCACAACCCTTCGGTCAACGCCCATCTGCGCCAGATGGACGTCCGCTTCATCCCCGTCGACGACGACGTCAAGGACTTCTCCGAGGTGGGCACCGGTGACGTGGTGATCCTGCCCGCCTTCGGCGCCACCGTGCAGGAGATGCAGCTGCTCAACGAGCGCGGCTGCCACATCGTCGACACCACCTGTCCCTGGGTCTCGAAGGTGTGGAACACCGTGGAAAAGCACAAGAAACATGCCTTCACCTCGATCATCCACGGCAAGGTGAAGCACGAGGAAACGCTGGCCACCAGCTCCTTCGCCGGCACCTATCTGGTGGTGCTCGATCTGGCCGAGGCCCGCATGGTGAGCGACTTCATCCTGGAGCGGGGCCAGGGAGCCACCGACCGCCAGGCCTTCATGGCCCATTTCGCCAATGCCTGCTCCCCCGGCTTCGATCCCGACCGGGATCTGGTACGGGTGGGCGTCGCCAACCAGACCACCATGCTCAAGAGCGAAACCGAGGAGATCGGCCGGCTCTTCGAGCGCACCATGCTGCAGCGTTACGGCCCGGCCGAGCTCGACGAGCATTTCCTCGCCTTCAACACCATCTGCGATGCCACCCAGGAGCGCCAGGACGCCATGTTCGCCCTGGTGGACGAACCCCTCGATCTGATGGTGGTGATCGGTGGCTACAACTCCTCCAACACCACCCACCTGCAGGAGATCGCCGTCAGCCGAGGCATCCGCTCCTTCCACATCGACACCCCCGAACGGATCGGCCCCGGCAACCGCATTGAGCACAAACCCCTGGGTGGGGCCCTGGAGACGCTGGAGCCGTTCCTGCCGGCCGGTCCGATCCGGGTGGGCATCACCTCCGGCGCCTCCACCCCCGACCGGGTGGTGGAGGATGTGATCGAACGCCTGGTGGGTCTGAGCGAGGCGTGAGCCATCTGGCCGGAGCGGCCCCGCTCGGATCAGGCTCCGATCAGGTGGCTTTACATTCACGAAACGTTTTCCTCCCCCCAGGGCCGCCGGGGAGCGCAGAACCCCCCTTCCTTACCGGCCGCTCTCTTCTGACCCACCGCACGCCCCAGATCACGATGGCGGCAGGCTCCTCCCTGCACCAGGATCCCGACGATCCCGGGACCCAGAAGCCCCAGCCCCTGCGGGAGAGGACAGACCCTGGCGTGCGCCGCTACGCCAGCACCTTCGCCGATCTGATGGAGATGCGGGCGCCTTCCGAGGTGGTGGGCGCCTACCTCGACCGCCACGAAGGCTGGTTCCGCCGCTGCGCCGCCCCGATGACGGTCGAAGCCTTCGGCAGCCAGGCCTACGTGCTGACCCTCGGCCGGTTCGGCAACTTCGGCTTCGAGGTGGAACCGACGATCGGCCTCGAACTGCTCCCCCAGGCCGCCGGCATCTACCGCATCGTCACCGTGCCGGTCCCCGAGGCCGATGCGACCCTGCGCGGCCTCTACGACGTCGAATTCGCGGCCTCCCTCCGCCTCGACGAAGCCAGCGGCTCTGAGGTGTCCACCGAGGAGGTGGATGGCGTGATGCTCCACACCCTGGTGCGGTGGGAGCTCGATCTGGCCGTGTGGCTGCGCCTGCCCGGCATGCTCTCCCTGCTCCCCGACCACCTGGTCCAGAGCAGTGGCGACCACCTGCTGCGTCAGATCGTCCGGCAGATCTCCCGGAGGCTCACCTGGAAGGTGCAGGAGGACTTCCACGCCAGCCATGGCATTCCCTGCCCGCCGCGCCGCCGGGCCCAGTTCTGAACGCGGAATCCCTGCAAGGCAGCCCCGGGACTCAGGCGGCCGGAGGGTTGAGCAGCTTGTTGACGATCTGCATGCCGCTGACGGCCTGCCAGAGGAACAGGGTCATCACGGTCATGTTGAGGCCCACGTGCAGCTTGCGGGCGATCAGGTTGCCGGCCTGCATCAGGGGGGACAGGGCCGCCGCCAAGGCGATCAGGGACAGCATGCCGAGCCCCACCAGCAGGTGTGGACCGACGAACAGCTTGCCGTTGTTGAGGTAGGTGACGGCCATGCCGCCGACGCAGCCGAGCACCAACACGGCCAGAACAAGGCTGCCGAACAGGAAATGGCGTTTGGCGAACTGACCCTTGATCAGCTCCTTGCGGTCCTCGGCATCGGCCGTGCGGGTCTTCTTGGCCTTGATGCCCAGAAACATGGCGTAACCCGCCAGGCCCAGCAGCACCCACATCAGCAGGGGATGGACGAAGTTGAGGCCGAAGGCGAGCGAACCTGGAAGGGCGGCGAACATGACGCGTGGGTACTCCACCGGGCCGGGGCCGGTTGTGAATGATCCGAAGTTACAACTGTCGGCGGCCTCAGTGCAGAAAATGACGACGGCCGGTGATCAACATCACCATGCCGTTGGCATTGCACGCAGCGATCGAATCCGGGTCGCGCTTGCTGCCCCCGGGCTGAACCACCGCGGTGATGCCGTGCTGTGCCGCCAGCAGCACCGTGTCATCGAAGGGGAAGAAGCCGTCGCTGGCCAGGACGGCGCCCCGGGCGGCCTCGCCGGCGGCTTCCAGGGCCAGCCGGGCCGAGCCCACCCTGTTCATCTGACCGGCCCCGACCCCAAGGGTGCGGCCATCCCGGGCCACGAGGATCGCGTTGGAGCGCACGTGGCGCACCACCTGCCAGGCGAAGCGCAGGTCCC
Organism: Cyanobium sp. CZS25K; assembly: GCA_030373325.1. Taxonomy (GTDB): domain Bacteria; phylum Cyanobacteriota; class Cyanobacteriia; order PCC-6307; family Cyanobiaceae; genus Cyanobium. The sequence continues at coordinate 80,083 of JAUCZB010000007.1, forward strand.
GCCATTCCGTCTCGCTGGGCTGGCGCTCGCTCACCACCTGCCAGGTGTCGGGATCGGCGGGGCCATCATCCGCCTGCTGGGCCAGCACCCCCCCGAGCACACTGCGCAGCTGCGGCCGTCCGGAGGCCGCCACCACGGCAGCGGGATCGAGCTCCAGCAGCCGCAGATTGGCCTTCGCCGCCAGCCGCTCGCGGGCCTCCTCGGAGAAGGACGGCGCCACGACACATTCCAGGAACAGCCCCGCCAGGTGATCGGCGGCGGCCCCATCCACCGCCCCGTTGAGGGCGACGATGCCCCCGAAGGCCGAGACCCGGTCGGCATCCAGGGCCCGCAGCAGAGCGGCGGCGGTATCGCCCCCCAGGGCGACGCCACAGGGGTTGGTGTGCTTGATCACCACCGCCGCCGGCTCAGCCCCGGGGCCGTAGCCGAACGCCGCCACCGTGGTGAGGGCCGCTTCCAGGTCGATCAGGTTGTTGTAGCTGAGTTCCTTGCCCTGGAGCTGGCGGGCCGCCCCCCAGCCCGCGCTGGCCTCTCCATACCAGCGGCCGCTCTGATGGGGATTCTCGCCGTAGCGGAGCACCTGCCGCAGGGGCAGCTCCAGCCGCAGCGGCAGCCCCGAACCGGCCTCGCTGGCCAGGCGGCCATCGATCCAGGCCGCGATGGCGGCGTCATAGGCGGCGGTGTGGGCGAAGGCCTCCAGAGCGAGCCGGCGCCGCAGGGCCGCATCGACGCGGCCGGCCGCCAGGCACTCCAGGAAGCCCGGGTACTGGTCGGGGTCGGTGAGCACCACCACGTCGGCATGGTTCTTGGCCGCGGCACGCACCATGGCCGGTCCACCGATGTCGATGTTCTCGATCGCGGTCTCCCAGCTCACGCCGGGGTCCGCCACGGCGGCGCGGAAGGGATACAGGTTGACCACCACCACGTCGATCGCTGCGATCCCCTGGGCTTCCAGATCAGCGCGGTGGGCCGGGTCGTCCCGGCGGGCCAGGATGCCCCCATGGATGCGGGGATGGAGGGTCTTGACCCGCCCGCCCAGGATCTCCGGGGCTCCGGTGTGCTCCGCCACCTTCGTGACCGGCAGCCCGGCGGCGGAGAGGGCCGCGGCGGTGCCGCCGCTGGAGAGCAGCGCGAAGCCCTGAGCCAGCAGCCCCTCCGCCAGCGGCACCAGGCCCCGCTTGTCGGACACACTCAGAAGGGCCGTGGGAGCCATGACGGCGGAAGGGATGGTGGAGGGGCCAACCTACGCAGCAACAGCCGGAGCTCACCGTGCCCACGGATCCCTCTTCCGAAGCCTCCCTGCCCCAGGACGACGGCACCGCCCTCTGGGTCGGTCCACGCCAGGCGGAGCAGCGCCTGGTGCTGCTGCACGGCTGGGGGGCCGATGCCGATGACCTGCTGGATCTGGGGGCGGTGCTGTTCGACGCCGACCCCACCGCCATCGGCCTGAGTGTGGTGGCCCTGCGGGCGCCCCTGTCCCATCCAGCCGGCAGCGGGCGCCAGTGGTACGACCTGCAGCAGCCCGAGTGGCCCCAGCTGCCCCAGGCCCGCCGCGACCTGAGGCAGCGGCTGCTGGCCCTGGGAACCACGGTGCCGCTGGAACGGACCTGCCTGCTGGGCTTCTCCCAGGGAGCCGCGATGGCCATCGACGTGGCCACGGGCAGTGGCCCGGACGCCACCGAACCCCTCGCGCTGGCGGGGCTGATCGCCTGCAGCGGCTACCCCCACCCGGACTGGCGACCGCAGCCGCCCCGCACGGAGATCCTGCTCACCCATGGGGAGCAGGATCCTGTGGTGCCCTTCGCGGCGAGTCAGGCGCTGGAGCGATCCCTCGTGGAAGCCGGGGGGTCGGTGCGGCGGATCGCCTTTCCAGGCGGCCACTGCATCGATCCCGATCTGATCGGCGCCATGCGGGACTTCCTGGTCAGGAGCTGGCGGGGAAGCTGAGCGGGAGCCGGAGAACGGAAGTCAGACGAAGGCGTACTCGTACTCCTCCATCTCCTCCCAGTCGTCGGAGGCGAGGGCTTCGAGACCCTCGAAGAGCACCTCCTCACCGATGCTGTCGACGATCAGGCGCAGGGACGGGAAGAGAAAGTGGTTCTCTTCGGCGTACTGGGCGCTGAACAGTCCTTTTTCCCCCCAGAAAAAGCGGTCGGTGGTGTGCTCATTGCGGCGCACGTTGAGGATCGCCGGAGCCATCAGCTCCGTTTCGGCGATGTAGCGGCGCGCTGCCGTGACCGGTTTGTGGGAACCGGTTTCGAGGTTGAAGGTGGGGACATGGGCGAGGACCCGCTGTCCCGCGAGACGACGGCGACTGATCCGCTTGCGCTTCTTGGACATGGCACGTATCCCGGTGAAGGGAGACCGAAAGGTGGAGTTGGGGGGGGGGGGGGGGGCTGCAGACGAGCGGCGCTCGGCGTGAGCCGGCGACGAACGCCATGGCGGAACCGCCACCCAGGGAAGGTGGCGATCCACGTCCACACGACTGTCGACCTGGGGCTGGTCGGAGAGGATCACCGTCGGTAACACCGGCCGCCCCCCGAGGGGATGGTGGCCGGGACAGAGGCGGAACGCAGCTGCCTCTGCTGTAGCCTTGGCTGCGAGGAAAGCGCAACACTGGCCGTTACGACTGCAACTTTCCGCCCGTCCGAGGACTGCGAGGTAGTGGTCGTTACCAAGAGCTTAAAACTTTTTTTGCGTTTCGACACGCCTTTTCTAAAAAATTGCCGAATCGGCCCTGCCGTCCGGTCGTGATGCCTGTCTCGGAGCGGTTTCTGGCCCTGGTGGGGTTCCAGCTTGGCCAATTCATCGATTGCCCGGAGGTCCGTTCCCTGGTGGTCTACGTCACCCAGCAGGGGGAAACGGGCCAGCCCAGCCTGCTACCGGTCGGCCACTGGCCCCCCGACGAGCGGGCCCTGCCTTCGCTGGACAACGTCAGCCGACTGCGGGTGCCGGTGGAGCAGCGGCGTTGGCTGCCCCTGAGCGATGGCCAGCGCCTGCTTGGTGCCCTGCAGGTGGAGGCCGCCCGCAACCCCTGGCCGGAACCGCTCGCCCAGCGGCTGCAGGCCGTGGCCCTGGCCCTGACCGAAGCCCTGCGGCTGGACCTGGAGGGAGGCGAGCTGCGGCAGCGGCTCACGCAACGCGAGGAGCAGCTGGGTCTGCTGCTCCACCAGCTGCGCAACCCCCTCACGGCCCTGCGCACCTTCGGCCAGCTGCTGCTGCGGCGCCTGGGCCCCGACCACCACGACCGTTCCCTGGTCCAGGGCCTGCTGGCCGAGGAGCGCCAGATCAACCGTTACGTGGAGGCCATCAGCGAGCTGGTCCATCCCGAAGGACGGATCGCCGCCTCCGTCTCCCCCCAGCCCCTGCTGCTGCCCCCGCTGCTGAGCGGGCCCCAGGGCCAGCCCCTGGCCGGGCTGCTGGAGCCGCTGCTGCAGCGGGCGGCGGCCACCGCGACCCTGCAGGGACGGGACTGGCAGGGACCCGAGACCCTGCCCGACTGGAGCGGCGACAGCGGCTCGGTGGCGGAGATCCTGGCCAACCTGCTGGAGAATGCCTTCCGCTACAGCCCCCAGGGTTCCGCCGTGGGCCTGCACTGGGCGACGGACGAGCAGAGGCTCCACCTCACGGTCTGGGACGGCGGGCCGGCCATCGCGGCGGCTGAGCGGGAAGCGATCTTCGGGCGGGGGGTCCGGGGAAGCCGGGGACAGGACCTGCCCGGCACCGGACTGGGACTGGCTCTCGGCCGGGATCTGGCCCGCAGCCTGGGCGGCGAGCTGGAGCTCGTGGTGCCCCCGCAGACCCTGGCCGAGGAGCTGCCGCCGCAGGGCAACGCCTTCCGGCTCAGCCTGCCCAGGCCCCCAGCCTCAGCCCCCCGGCGATGAGGAGCAGCCCCACCGATTCGCTCCACTCCACACAGGCCCCGTAGCTGTCGCCGCTGTGGCCACCGAGGCGGCGGCCCAGGGCCACCGGAACGAGCAGGGCCGGCACCAGGGCCACCAGCCCGGTGGGCACGGGCCAGCCGGAGCAGCCCGGCCAGGGCAGCAGCAGCAGCAGCGGCAGGAGCAGCAGGGTGGGCCGCAGTTCCATCGCCAGGGCGGCCCTGTGGACGCGATGGAACGCGGCGCTTCCACCGGGCCGCAGGTAGGGGAACCAGGCCATGGCGGGCAGGGGTGCCACCCGCCCGCAGACCGCCGCCCAGACCAGCGCCATCGGTGCCGCCGCCCCCAGCATCGCCAGGGCCGCGGTCCTCAGCAGCAGCACCAGCACGAGGGCCTGCACACCGCTCGCCCCCACCCGGCTGTCGGCCATCGCCTCCAGGCAGCGATCGCCGGCGGCCAGACCATCGGCGCTGTCCATGGCGCCGTCCATGTGCAGACCGCCGCTCAGCCAGAGGCCGAGCGCCAGCACCAGCGCCACCTGAGCCACGAGGGGCACGCGGCCCTCCAGCCCCCACCAGAGCAGTCCCTGCAGGGCTCCCAGCACGGCCCCGATCCAGGGAGCGAAGCGGGCGATCCGCTCGAACCGGGGGGCCGGAGCCGGCCAGGCCGGCAGCACCGAATAGAAGATCCAGGCCCCGGCCAGATCCCGCAGCCATGGTGGAGCGCTCAGGCGGGGCATGGGGGCATCGGGGCGGGGGGCGGCAAGGAGGTGGAGATGGCGGCAGGAACCCCGCGTAGCGCCACAGCAGCCCCGCATAGCCTCGCAGCAGCCCCGCGAAGCGTCGTTGCAGGGCCGCCTAGCTTCACCGCTGAGCAGGTGTGGCGCCATCGCCTTCGACTTCACGATCACCGCCCGCTGCCCGCGGACCCGGGCCCGCTGCGGCTGCTTCGACACCCCCCACGGCGCCGTGGTCACGCCCCGGTTCATGCCGGTGGGCACCGCCGCCACCGTCAAGGGCATCAGCAGCCCGCAGCTCCAGGAGACCGGGGCGCAGATGGTGCTGGCCAACACCTTCCATCTGCACCTGCAGCCGGGGGAGGCGGTGGTAGCCGACGCCGGCGGCCTGCATCGCTTCATGGGCTGGGACGGCCCCCTGCTGACCGACTCGGGTGGCTTCCAGGTGTTCAGCCTCGATGCCATCAACCGGATCGACGACGACGGGGTGGTGTTCCGCTCCCCCCGGGACGGCTCCCGGATCGACCTGACCCCGGAGCGCTCCATGGCCATCCAGCGGGCGCTGGCCGCCGACGTGGCCATGGCCTTCGACCAGTGCCCTCCCTACCCCGCCAGCGAGGCGGCGGTGGCGGAAGCCTGCCGGCGCACCCATCGCTGGCTGGAGCGCTGCGTCGCCAGCCACGGCGGTGGCGCCCAGGCCCTGTTCGGCATCGTGCAGGGGGGCTGCTTCCCCCATCTGCGGGCTGAATCGGCCCGGGTGGTGGCGGCGATGGACCTGCCCGGCATCGCCGTGGGAGGCGTGAGCGTGGGGGAACCCGTCGAGGAGATGCACCGGGTGGTCCGCCAGGTGGGTCCCCTGCTGCCGGAGGAGCGGCCCCGCTACCTGATGGGGGTGGGAAGCCTGCGGGAGATGGCGATCGCGGTCGCCAACGGCTTCGACCTGTTCGACTGCGTGCTGCCGACCCGGCTGGGCCGGCACGGCACCGCCCTGGTGGCGGGGGAGCGCTGGAACCTGCGCAACGCCCGCTTCCGCCACGATCACGGCCGCCTCGATCCCAGCTGCCCCTGCCTGGCCTGCCGGCGGCACAGCCGCAGTTATCTCCATCACCTGTTCCGCAGCGAGGAACTGCTGGGCCGCACCCTGCTGAGCCTGCACAATCTCACCACCCTGCTGCGCTTCACGACGGCCATCGCGCAGGCGATCAGCGAGGGATGTTTTTCAGAGGATTTCGCTCCCTGGGAGCCCGACTCTGAGGCCGCCCACACGTGGTAGGTTCCGGCCATTGCAATGGTTCTCCCCCAGGCATGGCTCTCTCCCTGCTGGCCAGTTACGCGCCCCACACCGCACCCCACACCCTCGCCCAGCTTCCCGAGGCCTACCAGGCCTTCGGCCCCCTGGTGGACATCCTGCCGATCATCCCCCTGTTCTTCCTGCTGCTGGCCTTCGTCTGGCAGGCCTCGGTCGGCTTCCGCTGAGCTCCTTTCGCACAGCACCGGGCCTGACCGCCGAGGGTCTTCGCGCAGCCCCGGCGTTCAGCGACGTTCCCGGAGCACCGCCCAGGCAAAAGCCGGCAGCGCGAGCATCCGCCGCCAGCGTCTGGGCTCCTTGACGAGGCGATAGAGCCACTCGATCCGCAGGGCCCCCATCCAGGCCGGAGCGCGCTTCTTGACGCCGGACCAGACGTCGAAGCTGCCTCCCACCCCCATCCAGAGCCCCCCGCGGGGCTCCGGCAGCTCCTGAATCCAGGTTTCCTGGCGGGGCACCCCCAGGGCCACCAGCACCAGGTCAGGGCGGCACTGCAGCAGTTGACGCTCCAGACCGGGCCAGGCCTCTGCGGGCTGGTAGCCGTGAACGCAGAACACCAGCTTCAGACCCGGAAGGTCATGGGGCAGGCGGTCCCGCAGCCGATCCATCACCGCCGGACTCGCCCCCACCAGAGCCACCCGCCAGCCGTGCATCGCCGCATGCTCCAGCAGACGGTGGGCAAGCTCGATGCCGGGGCTGCGGCGGACCCGATGGGACTGGCGAGCCAGGGCCCACACCACGCCGGCACCATCGGGGATCACCATCCTGGCCGCCTCGATCGCCGCCCCGAGGGCGGGATCCGCCCGGGCCGCCATGGTCATCTCCGCATTGAGGGTGACGATCTGGCCGCCGCCGGCCCCATGCAGGGCCACGGCATCGCGGAAGACGTCGTTGCTTACATTCACAGGAATGCCCAGGACGCGGGCACGGACCGGCGTGGTCGCGAGGGCTGCCATGGGAAGGAACGACGGCGGGGAGAATCTATGGCCTGGTTTCACGACGGCCACCAGCGGCACGTCCCGTCCTGACGAGAAGATGATGATCACGCCGACCAATGGCGCCATGGACGTGGCCGATCAGCCCGCCCCTCCCACCGACGAGGCGGAGGCCAGGGAGCTGCTCGAACGGCTCGACCGCAGCATCGAGCACGTCGTCCTGCGGCGCCAGCATCCGATCACCGGTCTGCTGCCGGCCAGCACCGCCAGCACCGTGCACGGCAACTACGGCGACGCCTGGGTGAGGGACTGCGTCTATTCGATCCAGTGCGTCTGGGGGCTGGCCCTGGCCCACCGGCGCCTGCAGGGTCCCTGCCGTCGCTCCTTCGAGCTGGAACAGCGGGTCCTGCAGCTGATGCGGGGTCTGATGCGCTCGATGATGCGCCAGTCGGCGAAGGTGGAGCGCTTCAAGACCAGCCTCGAGCGGCTCGATGCCATCCACGCCAAGTTCGACACCGCCACGGGCGATCCGGTGGTGGACGACGACGGCTGGGGGCATCTGCAGCTCGACGCCACGGCCCTGTTCCTGCTGCAGCTGGCCCAGCTCACCCGTTCAGGGCTGGTGATCGTGCAGACCAGCCACGAGCGCGATTTCCTCCAGAACCTGGTCTATTACGTGGCCCGGGCCTACCGGGTGGCCGATTACGGCATCTGGGAACGGGGCGACAAGGGCAACCACGGCCAGCCGGAGCGCAACGCCAGTTCGATCGGGATGGTGAAGGCCGCCCTCGAGACCCTCGTCGGCCTCGATCTCTACGGCCCCAGTGGCGACGGCAGCAGCTGCCTGACCATTCCCCACGACGCCATCGTGCGGCTCAGGCGCGCCCTGCGCGGCCTGCTGCCGAGGGAATCGGCCAGCAAGGAAGCCGACAGCGCCTGCCTCTCGGTGATCGGCTACCCCGCCTGGGCCGTCGAGGATCCGGCGCTCGTGGAGCGCACCAGGGAGAAGATCCGCAGCGAGCTGGCGGGGTCCTACGGCTACAAGCGCTTCCGGCGCGACGGCCACCAGACCGTGCTGGAGGACGTGAGTCGGCTCCATTACGAGCGGGAGGAACTGGCCCAGTTCGAGCACATCGAGTGCGAGTGGCCCCTGTTCCTGGCCTACGAGCTGATCACCGCCTGCTGCGAGGGCCGCTGGAGTGAGGCCCGCCAGTGGCGCCAGCAGTTGGAGGAGCTGAGCGTGACGGTCGACGGGGAGGCGCTGCTGCCGGAGCTGTACCTGGTGCCTGAGGGGCTGATCGAGGCCGAACGGCGCCAGCCCGGCAGCCAGACGCGCGTCCCCAACGAGAACGTCCCCCTGCTCTGGACCCAGAGCCTGACCTGGCTGGCGGATCTGCTGCTGCAGGGATTGATCACCGCCGACGATCTCGATCCCTGCGGGCGTCGCCACCCCAGCCCCCTGGGGGCCGAGGAGGTGCTGGTGGCCCTGGCTCCCGCCGATGCCAGCATCGCCGCAGCCCTGGCGAGCGCCGGGCTGCCGGTGCCATCGCCGGCGGACGGGACGCCCCCCCTGCGGGTGGCCAGTTCCCGGGAGCTGGCCCGACGCCTGGCGACAGTGGGGGCCAACGGCCGCCTGGGTCTCTCGGGCCATCCGCCGGTGCGGATGGAAACCCAGGCCACTGCCCGGCTCTACCGCCATGACGGCGAGCTGATCGGCTTCCTGCCGGCGGTGCTGGAGGAGGACACCTTCTACCTGGCCGACGATGCTCAGGTGCTGGTGGACACCGTGGCCACAGAGGTGCGGGTGCTGCAGCGCCATTGGCGGGGCCCCGGAGCCCCGCTGCTGCTCATACCGGTCGCCGCCGGCGCCTTCCGGAGAGATCCGGAGGCCTTCCTGAACCTGGGCCGCGATCTGCAACAGGGCCAGCTGGGGGCGGTGCCCGTGCGCCTGGTGTCCCTGGAGGAGCTGGTCCCGCTCGCCAGCCGGATCGACCTGCCCCCCCAGGCCCTGGCGGCCTGCGATCTGGTGCCGGACGGCCACACCCTGCTGCCGGCCAGCGCCAGCCACCGACCCCTCACCGCCCGGCAGGAGCAGGAGCTGGAGGAGGTCCCGCTGGCCCATCTGGTCGAAAGGCTCTGGGCCAGCCGCTCGCTGGAGGAGCAGGCGGAGGTGCTGGAACTGCTCAGCCGCCGGCTGGGCCCCCATGCCCGCCTCCAGGGGCCCCGCAGCGGTCCAGGGGTGCGGCTGATGGTGCTGCTGGAAGAGGTGTACCGCCGCGGCCTGGCCGACGCCGACTGGAGCGTGGTGCGCCGGGCCGCCGGCGCCATGGGTCTGGTGCACCCCCAGCTGGAGGATGCCCTCACCGATCTGCTGCTGCGCCAGAAGCGGGTGGTGGTGGGCCGCAACTACACCCGGGATTCCCTGCTCAGCCATCCGGAGGGCAGCCTGGCCATCGCCGCGATGGTGCGCCGCTTCAGCGGCGAAGACGGCCGGGAATGGATGCTCCAGCAGGAGCTGCTGCTGGCCATCGACGCCCTGGTCCGCTCGGACGTGGATCTGCTCAGCGGCAGCCTCACCCTGCAGCTGGGGCAGTTGCTGCTGCTGCTCACCGGCGAGCTGGCGGCCGAGGCCAACATCAGTCAGAGCGAGGCCTTCGAAACGCTCTGCGGTCTGCCGCCCCATGCCATCCGCCGCCGGCTCCAGACCGTGCTGGCCGATGTGGAACATGCCCGGGCCTCGCTGCAACGCAAGGAACAGCTGCACCTGCGCGGCCGGGTGCGCTGGGAGGTGCCCGACCCCCTGGCGGAACTGCCGAAGGACGGCAGCTGGCTGCAGCACCGCATGCGGCTCGGGGCGCTGCAGCGGGTGCCGAAGGACTTCTACCCGGGCATCTGGGACCTTCTGCACCATTGCCGCGGCCTGGTGATCGGCGACAAACTGGAGCGGCGCAACCGGCTCGAGAGTGCCCCCCTGCTGCGGGAGAAGACGCCGGGGGAAAAGAACTTCGCCATCCTGGTGGAACACCTGCTGAGCAAGATCGAAGCGCCGGAGTACCGCCGGCTGTGCATCGAAACCCTGCTCACCCTGATGGCCTTCATGGCCGCCAACCCCCAGGTCCAGTTCGACGATGACCTGGCCCTCGACGTGGTGATCGGCCACGCCGTCCGGGTGGGCTGGCAGCAGTGCCATCCCGAGGTGCCGAACAGCGAGTACGGCCTGCACAAGGCGGAAGCCTGGGATCTCTTCTACCACTCCTCCCCCGCCGACTGCCGCCGCTGGCAACTGCTGGCCCTGCAGGAACTGACCGACCGGGAGCTGGCCCCCCTGCCGGGTGAGGTCAGCCTGCCGGGTTGAGGTGGGGGCTGGCGGAGGCTAGATCGGGGCGTCCAGGGCCATGCAGAGGTTGGGCTGCTCGACGCACCGCTCGATCAGGTCGGCCAGCTGCAGCGCCCGCGAGGCCTGAAGGCCATCCACGGCAGGGGTTTCGCGGCCCCGCACGCACTGGAGGAAGTGCTCGAGTTCGGCATAGAGGGGCTCGATGGACGTGGTGCTCACCTCCTCGATGAAGCCATCGTTGCGGTAGAGCAGCTCGCCGTGATCGGCACTGACCGATTCATGGGAGCGCCGGTGGATGCGCAGGTTGCGGTTGAGGAAGTCCGTCTCCATCAGGCTGCTGCGGCAGTGGGCGCTGAGGCTGCGGATCTTGCGGTGGGCCATCTTGCTGGCCGTGAGGCTGGCCACCACGCCATTCGCGAAACCGAGAGTGGCATTGACGTAATCGATCGGGCCATCGGAGCTGCGGCCACCGGCCGCGGCCAGACGCACCACCGGGGAGGCGGCCAGCTCCAGCACCAGATCGATGTCGTGAATCATCAGATCGAGCACCACCGACACGTCGTTGGCCCGATCGGCATTGGGGCTGTGGCGCCGTGCTTCGAGCACCACCACCTCCTCATCGGCCACCACCCGCAACAGCTCCCGGAAGGCGGGATTGAAGCGCTCGATGTGGCCCACCTGCAGCAGGCGACCGGCGGATTCGGCCGCGCCGATCAGATCGGCCGCCTCCTCCTGGGTGGCGGCGATCGGCTTCTCGATCAGAACGTGCACCCCCGCCTGCAGACAGGCCATGCCGACCCGGTGGTGCAACAGGGTGGGAACGGCGATGCAGACGGCCTCCACCTCGCCCAGCAGATCCTCGTAGGTGGGGAACCAACGGCAGTCGAACTGCTCGACCGCCAGACGGCCACGGGCCTCGTCGGGATCGGCGACGCCCACCAGTTCGGCATCCCGCAGCAGGCTCAGCACCCGCGCGTGGTGCCAGCCCATGTTGCCGATGCCGATGACACCCACGCGCACTGGGTTCATGGCAGGGGCTGAGCAAGTGGGCGCATTATCGATGATCAGGTTCCTTCCGTGCTGGCGAGGGTGATCTGGACCCGTTCGATGCGGGGTCCATCCATGGTGAGCACGTCGATGCGGACCCCGTGCCAGCGGAGACCTTCCCCCGGAGAGGGGATGTGCTGCAGACGTTCGAGCACGAAGCCGGCCAACGTGTGATGGCCCTCCGCCTCGGGCAGCTGCAGGCCCAGCTGGCGGTTGAGTTCGACGATCTCCAGATCCCCCGCCGCCGACCAGGTGCCGTCGACGAGGGGCAGCAGATCCTGGGACGTCTGCAGGGGGTTGTCGTCCTCGCCGACGATCTCGCCGGTGAGATCGGCCACGGTGACCAGCCCCTCGGTGCCGCCGTGCTCATCCACCACCACCAGCAGGGGCTGACCGCTGCGGATCAGCGGCAGCAGATCGGCCAGGGAGGCGCTTTCCTGCACCTGGGCCACCGGCAGAATCCAGGGCGCCAGGGGGGTCTCTGGACGCAGCAGGCCCCTGGCGATCGGCTCGGCCAGCCGCCGGAGGTCAAGCATGCCGCGCACGTCATCGAGGGAACTGCCGATCACCGGGAAGCGGGCGTGCTGGCTGGTATGCACCGATTTCATCATCTCGGCGAAGGTCACCTCCACCGGCAGGGTGACCATGCCGGAGCGCGGCATCATCACTTCCCGCACCAGCGTGTCCCGCAGGGAGAAAACCCCCTCCAGGATGCTGCGCTCGTCCGGCATCAGACCGGTGACACTGCCGCTCTCGATCAGGGTTTCCAGCTCGCCGGCCGACAGCACCGGCACCAGCTCATCCCAGTTGCGTGGCAAGCCCAGCAGCCGCAGCAGGCCGCCACTGAAGCGCTCGATCAGCAGCAGCAACGGGGCCAGGGTGCGGGTGAGCGACTCCAGCGGCGGTGCCAGCCGCAGGGCCGAACCCTCAGGACGGTGGAGCACCCAGGCCTTGGGCACCAGTCCTCCCAGCAGGGTGGCCAGCAGGGCCAGCGTCAGGAAGACCACCGCATCGATCCAGCCCTGTTCGCTCCATCCCATCCAGCCGGCCACCTGCTCCGCCAGGCCCCGGGCGAGCCAGCCCATGGCCAGCAGCGCCAGCACCAGGCCCAGCTGGGTGGCCACCAGGACGGTCCGCATCCGGTGCTGCAGCCGGGCCACGGACCGGGCCCCGGGCTCCTCCGCCTCCTCGAGCTGCTGCACCCGGCTGGGCCGCAGCCGAATCAAGGCAAGCTCCCCGGCGGCGAAGAAGGCCAGCAGGGCCAACAGGATCGCCAGGACCAGAAAGCGCATCGGTGGGGAGTCGTGGCAGAAGGTTAGGCCCCGCGGCCGGGCTCAGCTTTCGCCACCTTCACCGCCCTCGCCACCTTCACCTTGGTCGCTCCCCTCGCTGTCGTCTCTCTGGGGGCCCCTGCGGCCGGCTGGGCCGGGGCAGGAACGCTCACGCCGTTCTCGCCGCCCTCGACCGGCTTCGGCTCCGGGGCCTTGGCGCAACCCATGGTGGCCGTGATCAGTCCTGTGGTGGCCAGGAACAGGGCAACGCTCGATCGGGCCATGCAAGCCAACGCAGCAGGGGAAATTCTGGCGCAGCAGCGCCCCGGCGGCCGATCCGATGCGACGGTGGCCGGTGACTGATCGAACAGCCGGAGGATGCCGTTCCGTCTCGAACCCCTGCTGAGCGACGGCCAGGTCGAGGAGCTGCGCCTGGCTCTGCTGGCGGAGGACACCCCCTGGCGGGATGGGGCCGAAACGGCCGGGTGGCACGCCCGGGGCGTGAAGCGCAACCGCCAGCTGGATCCCAGCTGCGTGCTGCACCAGACCCTCGCCTCCGCCCTCGGCGACCAGCTGCTGCAGCATCCTCTGCTCCAGGCGGCGGCTCTGCCCGTGCAGCTGCACAACCTGCGCTTCAGCCGCTGCGGCCCCGGCGAAGGCTACGGCCGCCATGTCGACAATGCCTACATGGCCGGCGGCCGTTCCGATCTCTCCTTCACCCTGTTCCTGAGCGATCCGGCCCACTACCAGGGTGGGGATCTGGTGCTGGAGGACCCGGGCGGCGAATCTGCCATCCGGCTGCCCCCCGGCCATGCCCTGGTGTATCCGAGTTCCCTGCTGCATCGGGTGGAGCCGGTGACCCGGGGCGAGCGGCTGGTGGCCCTGGGCTGGATCCAGAGCCGGATCCGCCGCAGCGACCGACGCGAACTGCTGTTCGAGCTCGACACCGCCCGCCGTGCCCTGTTCCAGGAGCAGGGAAAGGACGAGATCTTCGACCTGCTCAGCCGCTGCTACACCAACCTGCTGAGGATGTGGGGGGAATGAGGGGGATGGGGGTCCCGGGGATCGAACCCGGCTAAGGCGAATTATGAGTTCGCTGCATTCACCAGATTGCTAGACCCCCGGGGGCGTCCACCCATGGCCGGGACGTCTTACCAAAGTCCCCGGACCGGAGGGGTCCAGGTGGTGCTGGCCGGCGGGTTGACGTAGGTGGGAGCGGCCCCTGCGCCGAGGCTGCTGCTGAAGCCGTTGGTGATGTCGGCGGTGCGCTTGGGCATCAAGCCGTTCTGGTCGGTCAGCATCACCGAAGCGGTGTTCTCGATGGCGGTGCCGTCCCAGATGATGTTCTGATCGGAGAAGCCGAAGGCGACGATCTTGCCGCCATCCCGGCCGGGGATCGAGAGGCCGAGGGGATCGGTGATCTGGTGCAGCAGGTTGACACCCTGGGCGAAGGGAGCGGAGAAGCTGTAGAAGCGATGCTCCATCAGCTCGGGGGCCGAGCGTGTCACGCCGCAGCGGGTGACCTCAACCGGCCCCGTGCCTGCTGAGGCGGGCATCGGTGCTTCGAGGGTGGTGGTGCAGAGCACCGGCCCGGCCATGGCAGGGGCCAGGAGGGAAACCGCAGCGAGCGGGAGCAGGCCCGCGAAAGGGGCGGCCAGGGACGCGGGCACTGCCAGGATCGGTGCTGTCATGGGTCGTGCGGCCCCAGCTCAAGGGCGATTTGCCTGCAGGTTAGCGACCTCTGACGCTCTCCACCATCCATCACCAGCCGCACCCGCCGCCACCTCACCGCCGATGGTCTCCCTGCCCTCCAGCCCCAGCCACCAGCGCTCCGCCCTGCTCGCCCTGCTGGCGGAACGCGCCTATCGGCTGGGCGACTTCACCCTGGCCTCGGGCCGCCGCAGCCCGCACTACGTCAACTGCAAGCCGGTGAGCCTGAGCGGCGTCGGCCTGGCGCTGCTGGGCCGCCTGATGCTGGAGCAGGTGGAGCCGGAGTCCGTCGCCGTGGCGGGGCTGACCCTGGGGGCCGACCCCCTGGTGAGCGCGGTCGCCCTGCAGGCCGCCCTCGAAGGCCGCCACCTCGATGCACTGATCGTGCGCAAGGAGGCCAAGGGCCACGGCACCGGCGCCTGGCTCGAAGGCCCCCTGCCACCGGCCGGCGCCCGGATCACCGTCCTGGAGGACGTGGTGACGACCGGTGGCTCGGCCCTGAAGGCCGTGGCCCAGCTGCAGGCAGCGGGTTACGCGGTGGAGCGGGTCGTGGCGATCGTCGATCGTCAGGAGGGGGGGGCCGAGGCGATGGCGGGGGCCGGGCTGGACCTGCGCAGCCTCTTCCTGCTCGAAGAAGTGGCCGCCACGGCCGCCGGACCGGATGGCGCGGCAGGCTGAAGCCCGCTTCCAGCGACGCCATGACCTCCAGCTCTGTACCGCCATCCGCCGCGGCCGATCCCTGGCGGTGGGAGCCACCGGCCCTGAGCCGGTGGTCCCGGCGGGTGGCGCTGTTGCGGCTCGATGGCCCCGACACCCTGCGGGTGCTGCACGGCCAGACCAGCCAGGCGCTGGAGGGGGCCCGGCCCGGCCAGTGGCTGGGCACCTGCTGCATCGGCCCCACGGCCCGCATGCGGGCCGTGGCGGAGGTGCTGGTGGACGCCGACGGGGCCTGGCTGGTGATCGTCGCCGGGGATCCCGAGGCCGTGCGCACCGGCCTCGACCGGGTGCTGTTTCCCGCCGACCGGGTGCGGCTGGGTCCGGTGACACCGGCCTGCCTGCATCAGCCCCTGGGAACGGAGGGGCCGGACGCCACGGCCGCCGGCACCTGGGCCGTCCTCGATGGCTCGGCGGGTTGGCGGCTGGGGGACGCCCTGCTGCTGCCGGCCGACGCCCCACTCCCCCCCTGGCTGGCCGAGCGTCACCCCCTGGAGCCGCAGGAGGCGGAACGCTGGCGGCTCCAGCAGGGCCTGCCTGCCGCGCCGGGGGAAATCAACGAGGACACCAACCCCTTCGAACTGGGGCTGGCCGCCCGGGTGAGCCTGACCAAGGGCTGCTACGTCGGCCAGGAGACCCTCGCCAAGCTCGCCACCTACGACGGGGTCAAGCGGCAACTGCGGCGCTGGCAGGCCGCTGAGGGCCGTGGCGAGGCCGTCGCTGCCGGCACCCCGCTGCAGGACGGGAAGGGGGGCCGGGCCGGGCTGATCACCTCCGGCCTCGAACTCCCGGGTGGCCAGGGCTGGATCGGCCTGGCCCTGGTGCGCCGGGCCTGCCTGGAGGAGCCTGAGCTGTGGGCCGGGCCGGCGCCTGGCACCCGTCTGCGCCTCTCGCTGCCGGAGGTGTTTCAGCCGCCGCCGGTGGGGGCGGGTGGCGGTGGAGGGGGCGGTAAGGCGTCCTGATCCAGCAGCCAGCGCACCACCGCCCAGGTGGCCAGGCTGTCGTCCTGGTTGTAGCGGAAGATGCGCTGCAGCTTGCGGCCCAGGGCGCCCCGGCTCGGACGCCGGGGACCGCCGGAGCCCTCCCGCCACTGGCGCCACCAGAGCAGGCAGCGAGCGCCGTCGACACCTTTCTGGCTCCAGGTGAAGCCCAGCCAGCCCGCCACCGCCTTCAGCCCGTAGCTGTTCACCGGCAGCAGCCAGTGGCGCCGCAGCCGCTGATGCACGTCCACCAGCCGGCCCCGCAGCCGCTCCCGCTCCGCCTCGCTGGCCCCCTGGCGCTCGGCCAGGCGCAGCAGGGAGACCGATTCGGTCTCGCCGTAGTGGAGGACGGGCCAGTCGGGATAGCGGGCCAGCAGGGTGCTCAGGCGCCGCCAGAGAAGGGCCTCGCCGTGCTCGTGCAGGGCCATCAGGGGCTGGTAGCGGCCCAGGATCTCCCCGGGGCCCGGGGCCTCAGGCCAGCGTCCGTCGGGGCCGCGCTCCAGCCGCACCAGGCCGTGCAGGAAGTCATCGCGGGCATCGGGATCCGATTCGATGTCGTAGAGGAGCACTCCGGGGGCCGCCGCCAGCTCCGGCAGAGCAGGGCCGGCCCCCTCGCCGCTGCGCCGGGGTGCGCCCTCCTGCTGCACCCTGGCCTGGGCCACCAGCTTGGGGGCCACCTCCCGGTGCTGCTCGCTGTGCACGGCCATGTCCTCGGCCAGCCGATCCGGATCGGCCGCCGCCAGCTGGTCGAGGCTGGCGATGCCCAGCTCCAGCAACAGATCGCGGCGCTTGCCGCCGATGCCGCTCACCTCGCTGAGGTGCCCCTCGGCGGCCGCGACCCGGTCACAGGCTCCGCGCCAGCTGCAGAGCGTGCATTTCTTGCGATCGCTGACCAGGGGCGGCGGCTCGCGGCGGGCCAGCTCGAGGGCCAGCCGCTCCAGGCTCTCGTCAAGTTGACGCTGCAGCGAGCCTCCGAGGGCCAGCCGCTCCCGCTCCAGCCCCCTGTCGGCACCCGCCACCACCAGGCCATGGGGCACGGGCGCCCTTTGGTGCTCCGCCAGCAGCCGCCCCCAGAGGGCGAGCAGCACCCGGTGCTCCCGGGTGAGTCGCCGCCCCTGGCGGGCCAGCACCGGCCGGTAGCTGTGGGCGCCCCAGCGGCTGGGCCCCTCGACCCGCTCCAGCAGGCTCGGATGGGCTTCCAGGCGCGTGCCCCGAGGGCCGGCTCCCACCAGCCGCAGTCCCACCACACCGGGCGCCCCGGCCAGGCAGGCCGCCTCCCCATGGCCGGGGCGCTGGGGCAGCAGGCTCTGAAAACTGCGCAGCTGGTCGTCAAGGGCCAGGGCGCGATGGGCACTCCACAGGCGCTCGTGCGGCGGACCGTGGAGGTCGAGCCAGGCCCGCCGCCGGCAGCGCACCCAGCTGCGCAGCAGCCGGTCGGTGAGGACGGGAGCGTCCGGGGACTGGGCCATGGGCTGCAGGCTAGGGGGGCTGGTGGCCTGCCATCAGGCCGGCACCCGCTCCGGCCATCGCAAGGGGCCGGCCTGCTACGACCGGCCTGCCCCTTCCCCGCGTCCGCGCCACGCCATGGCCTCCGCCCCCCTGCCCCTCGAGGCCGGACCGATCCACTTCGGCACCGATGGCTGGCGGGGCCTCCTCGGCGTCGACATCACCATGGAGCGGCTGCTGCCGGTGGCCGCCGCCGCCGCCCGGGAGCTGGCCGCCAGCGCCCCTGAGGGCCTCGCCAGCCGGGAGGTGGTGATCGGCTACGACCGGCGCTTCCTGGCTCCGGAGCTGGCCGAGGCCATCGCCGCCGCCGTGCGGGGGGCTGATCTGGTGCCGCTGCTGGCGGCCACCCCCGTGCCCACGCCGGCCTGCAGCTGGGCGGTGGTGGAGCGCAAGGCCCTGGGGGCGCTGGTGATCACCGCCAGCCACAACCCGCCGGAATGGCTGGGCTTGAAGATCAAGGGCCCCTTCGGCGGCTCGGTGGAAGGCGACTTCACCGCCCGGGTGGAGCGGCGCCTGGCCGCCGGGGGCCTCAGTGTGCCGATCCCCGGCAGCACCGAGCGCTTCGATGCCATGGGCACCTACCTGGCCGGGCTCGCCGCCAAGGTCGACACCGCAGCCCTGGTGCGGGGTCTGGCCGCCAGCGGTCTGCAGGTGATCGTGGATCCGATGCACGGCTCGGCCGCCGGGGGCCTGCCGGCCCTGCTGGGCGAAGCGGGCGCCGCCGCCGGCGTGATCCGGGAGATCCGCAGTGAGCGGGATCCCCTGTTCGGCGGCCACCCGCCCGAACCGCTGGCGCCCTACCTGGAGCAGCTGATCGCCGAGGTGCGCCAGGCCACGGCGGCGGGCCGGCCGGCGGTGGGCATCGTCTTCGACGGCGATGGCGACCGCATCGCCGCGGTGGACGAGCAGGGCCGCTTCTGCAGCACCCAGCTGCTGATGCCCCTGCTGATCGACCACCTGGCCCGGGCCCGCCGGCTGGGGGGCCGCGTCGTGAAGACCGTGAGTGGCTCCGATCTGATGGCCCTGGTGGCGGAAGACCTGGGCCGGGAGGTGATCGAGATGCCGGTGGGGTTCAAGTACATCGCCGCCGAGATGCTGAGCGGCGAGGTGCTGGTGGGGGGGGAGGAATCGGGCGGGGTGGGCTTCGGCATCCACCTGCCCGAGCGGGATGCCCTGTTCGCCGCCCTGCTGCTGATCGAGGCCCTGGTGGAAGGGGGGCTGCCCCTTGGTGCCCGTCTGGAGGCCCTCCAGGAGCGCTGCGGTGGCGCCAGCGTCTACGACCGGCTGGATCTGCGCCTGCCGGACATGGCCAGCCGCGGCCGGCTGGAGACCCTGCTGGCCCAGGCACCGCCAGCGGAGGTGGCCGGAGCGGCGGTGCTGGAGGTGAACCGCACCGATGGGGTCAAGTTGCGGATGGGCCCCAGCCACTGGCTGATGCTGCGCTTCTCCGGCACCGAACCGCTGCTGCGCCTCTACTGCGAAGCCCCCGACGCCGATCGGGTGCAGGCGGTGCTGGCGTGGGCGCGCCAGCTGGCGGAGGCGATCTGATGGCCGCCCCAGCGGAGCCCCCGACGGCGCCAACCGTGCTGGTGATCGCCAGCGGCAACGCCGGCAAGATCAGGGAGTTCGCCCACCTGCTGGCCTCCCTGCCCCTGGAGGTGCGCCCCCAGCCGGAGGGCCTGGCGGTGGAGGAAACGGGCACCACGTTTGCCGCCAACGCTCGACTGAAGGCCGAAGCGGTGGCCCGCGCCACCGACCACTGGGCCCTGGCGGACGACTCCGGCCTGGCGGTGGCGGCCCTGGGCGGCGCCCCTGGGGTGCATTCGGCCCGCTTCGCCGACACCGATGCGGCCCGGATCGCAAGGCTGCTGAAGGAGCTGGGCGATGCCGACCGGAAGCGGCGCGCTCAGGGTCTTTCGCCGGACCGCCGGGCCGCCTTCGTGGCCGCCCTGGCCGTGGCCGATCCCTCGGGCGCCGTGCGGCTGGAGGTGGAGGGCCGCTGCGACGGGGTGATCCTGGAGGCCCCGCGGGGCAGCGGTGGCTTCGGTTACGACCCGGTGTTCTTCGTGCCGGAGACGGGCCTGAGCTACGCCGAGATGGACAAGGGCCTCAAGGGCCGGATCGGTCACCGTGGCAGGGCCTTCGCCCTGCTGGAGCCGGAGCTGCACGATCTGCTGTCAATCCCTGCCTGCTGACGCCAGCGCCCTGCAGAAGAACATCCACTTTGGGCATCATGAATCTGAATCCAGCGATCCGATTTCAGGGTCAATCAGTGCACCGATGCATCGCTTTACAGTTGATGCCTATCAGAGGCTCCCGGACGCATTGAAAGAAAACCGCAAGGCCATTGCAGCGATGAACAGCGATGGCGCGTATCGCCTCTACGAGAAAAAAATTGCAAGCTCCTTCAGGACAATTTCGGGGACGAGGTCTACGCGCGCCACAACCGCATCAATCCATCCTTCGCAGCAGCCAGATCTGACCTTTTTCGCTATCTGTGCATCTACGCTTGCGGAGGGATTTATCTCGATGTCAAAGCCGATCGATGTGCGCAGGCTGATCTTTGCCTGCATCCGTCCCAGCATGGATCAGCATCCCCATCGTGTTGTTGTCGATGTCATTCAGCAGCAAAAGCTCTGTGCGAGTTACGCCCAACAGACAGCTCCGCTCATTCGGCAGAAATGGCCCCTGTCGTGGATCTTCTCCCTGATCAGTGGGCTACGCCAGTGGTCAAGAGCGACGCGTTCCGTGCTGACGGCATGGAGGCCCAGGGGCGACCGTGGGGTGGTCAGACCACCCGGAGGTCACCGACGGAAGGGATCCACCCCTGGAGCTGCCAGGTCACACAGCCGCTGAGAATCAGCGGATCCTGAGACACCAACGCCTCCGCAGCCGCATGATCCTCAGCCTGAAGAATCATCAGGCCACCACCACCCGGCTGACCCGCTGCATCGACGCGATAGCCACTGCTGACAAGCTCGCCGCGATTCCGGAGCTCCCTCACCCAAGCAAGATGCGCCCGGAGATGGGGCGTCACCGACTCGCGGGGCAGGCAGAAGGATTCGGTCTTGATGAACCAGGCCATGGTCGCCGTGTGTCAGCACCATCAATTCTCTCTGACCGGCCAGGGGGAGTAGGAAGGAGACGGACGATCGAACGGACCCACCCCATGTCGAAATCACAGCTCAACGCCTTTCTGACGAAGGTGGCAGCGGATCCAGCCCTCAAAGCCAGGGTGGATGCTGCTGCCGACTCCGATGCCGTGGTGGCGATCGCCCTGAGCGAAGGTCACCTGTTCTCGCCAGCCACCCTCAAACGGTCCGAACGGGGTTGAACCGCGGAACGCCCCTGGTGAAGGGCTGACTCAGGCCGCCACCCAGCTGCCATGCAGGCCATGGGGGATCGCCAACGGCAACTCCACCAGCGCCTGCTCCTGCATGGAGGCGGCATCCAGCACCACCAGATCGCTGGCGCGCCGGGCCCCGTTCCAGAACAGGCCCAGCACCCAGCCGTCATCCTCGGCCGTGGCGCCGGGCCGCGGCACCATGATCGGCTCACTGACGAAGCCCCTTGGCGCTGCGCTCCAGACCCGCGTCTCCCCACCGTGGAGATCGAGCTTCATCAGGGCCTGCAGCGGGTCGTTGCCCCGTTCCCGCTCCGCCACCGCCATCCAGCCGTAGCGGCTCTCCAACCCCACCCGCGCCGGGGCCACCATGGCGAACTCACAGGTGCGCTCGCTCAGCCGCCTAGCGCTCACCCTGCCGCTGCCCAGATCGAGACGGCAGCGCTCCAGCAGACCCTCGGGAATGCGGTCGAAATCTACCTCCTTGTAATCCTGGTCGGGACCGATGGAAGGGAAATCGGCGTAGAAGATGCTGTCAACCACCACAGCATCACCGTCTTCCCAGGCATTGAGGTGGTGGAACACGAACCCTTCCGGGGCCTCCAGCACCCGCGGCTCCTGGCCGGCGAAGGCGCCGTCCTGGCGGGGGATCAACCAGAACTGGCCCCGGGCGCCGGGGCGGGATTTCAGGCACTGGGCGGCCCCTTTGCGGCCGAGCACGTAGGGCAGGGGGTTGAAGTCGATCGCGTTCTGCAGGAACACCGCCCAGTTGGGGGTGATGGCGAAATCGTGCAGGAAGGCGAAGCCCGGGAAGCTGTGGCTGGAATCGGCCAGAAGGGTACCGGCCTCGGGGCCGCTGGCCGCGAATTCCATCAGCCGCACCGTGCTGCGGGGGCCAGCCTTCACCCCGAAGGTGACCATCCGGGGGGCACCGTGGTGGCCGGGGTCGAAACGGGGGTGGGCACTGAAGGCCTCACCGGGCTTGAGGACCCCATCCAGCAGGGTCAGGCCCCGCGTTTCGAGGCTGAGGGGATCCAGCGCATGGGGGGAGCTCGCCTCCCAGAGGGCGAGCAGCTGGTCGCCGAGCCTCACCACATGGGTGTTGGCGATGTTCTTGAGCCGCAGGTCGAAGGCGTTGGCCAGGGGGCCACCCGGTTTGGGCGTACCGAACACGCCGCGGTACAGATAGGTGCCGGCCTTCTCCTCCGCCAACCAGCCCTCCGTGCGCACGAAGCGGTTGCTGAGCTGAGCTCCGCCTGCGGTGAACCGCAGGGCGGTGATCATCCCGTCACCGTCGAAGGGGTGATGGACCCAGTGGCCGCCCCGTTCCAGCCGGCCGGGGCCGTTGCGGTAAAGGGTGCCATTCAGCTGGGCAGGGATGGTGCCCCGGCTGGCCACCAGCTGCACATCGGTGAGCTCCTCACTGACGTTGCCGAAGGAGCTGGCCCAGTCGGAGCGGTCGTAGGCAGGCGAAGCCGCGCCAGCGGGGGAAGCAACGGTCATCGGGTCAGCCCACGGAGAAAACAGCGCCAGGCGCTGCTTCGATTATCACGTAACGGAGTGTGAAGGCGTGGGCGGCTGACCCGACCTCAGCCCTCGCAGGGCAGCTCCACCGCTGGACACGGGGGCTGGGAAACCGCACAAGGGGCTGCCTGGACCTGACTCGGCAGACAGTCGGCCGCCTGGGCCGGAGCGGCCATGGCGATGGTGGCAGCGAGACCAGCAACGAGCGCAAGAAGGGGTCGCATGGGTCTTGAACAGATCCCTGAATGCTAGTCGCCACCAGTCGGATTGCCTCCAGCTCCGGCCCGCTCCAGCACCCCCTTGCTGCTCGGCACCGCACCACCCCGGCGGGGGTCGATCTCCACCGCCTGATCCAGGGCGCGGGCGAACGCCTTGAAGCAGGCCTCGACGATGTGGTGGGAATTCACCCCCGCCAGCTGGCGGATGTGGAGGGTGAGGCCGGCGTTGTTGGCCACCGCCACGAAGAACTCCCGCACCAGTTCGGTGTCATAGGCGCCGATCCGCTGGGCGGGGATGGCCAGGTCGTAGCTGAGGTGGGGCCGGCCGGAGCAGTCGAGCGCCACCTGCACAAGCGCCTCATCCAGGGGGGCCAGGAAATGGCCGAATCGCCGGATGCCGCGCCTGTCGGCCAGGGCCTGGGCCAGGGCCTGGCCCACGGCGATGCCCACGTCCTCGTTGGTGTGGTGATCATCGATGTGGGTGTCGCCCCTGGCGGTGATCTCCAGATCCAGCAGGCCATGGCTGGCAAGCTGGTGGAGCATGTGGTCGAGAAAGGGGACACCGGTGGCCACCTGGCAGCGGCCGGTGCCATCCAGATCGAGGGCGACGTGGACGTCCGTCTCGCCGGTGACGCGATGGATCTCGCCGGTGCGCGCAGGGCCGGTTCGCGAAGAGCTGATGGTCACGCGGGCATCGGCGAGGGGCCTGGTCTGAATCATGCCAAAGCTCCCACCGCCATGCCCTGACAGCCGGACGCCCACATGGTGTGGAGCGCTACGGCACGGGGCCGCCGGGGATGGTGGTGTGGCCCGATGCTGACCTGTCCCGGTGCCGTCCTCGACCAGCTGCGCGCCGGGCACCAGCGCTTTCTCGACGGCCATTCGCTCCATCCCCACAGCGATCGCCTGCGGATGCTGGAGGTGGAAGCCGGCCAGAGTCCCGTGGCGGCCGTGCTGGGTTGCGCCGATTCGCGGGTGCCGGTGGAGCTGCTGTTCGACACCGGCTTCGGCGATCTTTTCGTGGTGCGCAACGCCGGCACCATGAGCACAGTGGCTGCCATCGCCTCGCTCGAGTACGCCGTGAGCCACCTGGGGGTGCCGGTGATCGTGGTGCTCGGCCACGCCGCCTGCGGGGCGGTGGCGGCCGCCTTCGACCGGGAGCTCAGCCTGACGCCCAGCCTGGCCCAGGTGGTGGGCCAGTTGCGCATGGAGCTGTTCGGCCTCGGCGGCGAAGACAATCTGGAGGACGCCTGCCGCCACCACACCCTCAATGCGGCCCGCAATCTCGTCGATTCCAGCGTGTTGCTCACCGACAGGCTCCGCTCGGGCCGGCTGCAGGTGGAGGCGGCCTACTACAACCTGCACACCACCAGCATTGAATGGATGGGTGCCGTGACTCCGATGCGGCAGGGGTGAGCGGAATTGACCGACACATCAGGTGTTGGTTCTTCGGCTTCGGAAGTGGAGCCGATCACATCCCCGTGATGCAATACCCCGCATCCACGTAGATCACCTGGCCCGTGATGCCGCTGGCCAGGGGGCTGGCCAGGAACGCCGCCGTGCTGCCCACCTCGTCCTGGGTGACGGTGCGGCGCAGGGGGGCCTTCGCCTCGACGTTGTGGATCATGTCCAGGATGCCGCCGATCGCCGAGCTGGCCAGGGTGCGGATCGGGCCGGCGCTGATGGCGTTCACCCGCACCTGCTGCTCGGGGCCCAGCTCCGCCGCCAGGTAGCGCACCGAGGCCTCCAGGGCCGCCTTGGCCACGCCCATCACGTTGTAGTTGGGGATCGCCCGTTCGGCCCCCAGATAGCTCAGGGTGATCACACTGGCTCCTTCGCTGAACAGGGGCTTGGCGTGGCGGCACAACGGTGCCAGCGAATAGGCGCTGACCTCCAGCGCCCGGGCGAAGCCCTCCGCACTGATCGCGCTGAAGTCACCCACCAGTTCGTCCTTGCCGGCGAAGGCCAGGCAGTGGATCAGCACATCCAGCGACCCCCACTGCTCCGCGACGCGCTGGAACAGGGCCTCGATCTGGGCAGGGTTCTGCACATCAAGGGGCTCGAACAGGGTGGGATTCAGGGGGGCGGTGAGTTCCCGCACCTTGGCCTCGAAGCGGCCCCGGTCATCCGGCAGGTAGGTGACGCCCAGCTCGCAGCCCGCCGCCGCCAGCTGCTGGGCGATGCCCCAGGCGATCGAGCGGTTGTTGGCGATGCCGGTGACGAGAGCCTTCTTGCCGGAGAGATCGAGGAGCATGGAGTTCTGGGATGCCGGGGAGACGGCGGCTGCGGGTCTATGGGGGGATTCTCCCCCAGCAGGGTCCACGTGCCGCCCAGGACATGGACTGCTGGGCGGATCTCCGCCGTCGTTCCGATGGCACCGACCACCGTTACAGACAACCCTGTAACGGGTGGTCGGGAAGGAAGTCATCCAATGATTCGTCTGAACTTATAATGCGAAATGTATAGGGAAATCCTCCAGGATCAAAGTTCTCTCAGCACATGTCATGACCGGAATCCCAGGGCCCAGTCGACACCCTCCCCTCCCGAACGGGGCCGGCGATGGGGGCTGAACCAGTGCTCTGGTGGTGGCTGGATCAGGCCGTACCGGAGCCTTCGCTGCCTGCCCTTCTCGCCCCCGATGGCCTGGTGATCTCTCGCGGAGAGCTTGCCAGGGCCGTTCAGGCCACAATCATCCATCTTCGTGGGCAGGGCTGCACCAGCCTCGATCGATTGGCGCTGTTGATGGCCCCTGGGCCGGCGATGGCGGTCAGCCTGCTCTCCGGGATGGCCGTGGCTGCCGTGGCGCCGCTTGTGCCCACCGCACCGCTCGGGGTCGTGGTGGAGGACCTGCAACGGCTCAGGGCGTCACGCCTGCTGGTCGATGATCAGCCTCCGCCATCGCTGCTCGAGGCTGCTCACCGGCTGGGGTTGCCGGTGCTGGCGCTTGATCCCTTCCGATGGCCCGAAGCCGGTGGCTCGTCGAAGCCTGGCCGGTCGGCAGCGGACCTCGCCCTGCTGCTGCAGACCTCCGGCACCACCTCCCGTCCCAAGGTGGTGCCGCTCAGCCACGCCAATCTGCTCAGCTCCTCCCGCTCGGTGGCCGAGGTACTGGCCCTCGGACCTGAGGACCGCAGCCTGGCGGCGATGCCGCTGTTTCACATCCACGGCATCGTGGCTTCCCTGCTGGCTCCCCTGGTGGCCGGAGGCAGTGTGATCTGCTGCCGCGGCAACGCCCCCGGCGAGCTCCTGCGACTGATGGCCAGCCTGCAGCCCACCTGGCTGTCGGCGGTGCCGACCCTCCTGCAGGGGCTGCTGGCCGAGCTGGACCGCTCGGGGGCCGCACCACCGATCCATACCCTGCGACTGCTTCGCTCCTCGTCTTCCCCGCTGCCGCCAGCAGTGCTGGAGCGGCTCGAGGCGGTTTTCCGGGTGCCGGTTCTGGAGGCCTACGGGATGACGGAGGCGGCTCACCAGATCTGCAGCAACCGACCACCGGGGATCGCTGGGGGACGCCAGCCCGGCAGCGTCGGAGCGGCCGCAGGTCCAGAGGTTGCCATCCTCGGGCCGGATCGGGACCTCGTGCCAGCGGGACAAAACGGAGAGGTGGCCATCCGCGGCGCCAACGTGACCACCGGCTATGAAGCAGCCGATCACAGTGGCTGGATCACCGTCGGCGAGGGCGAGCGCTGGTTCCTCACCGGCGACGAGGGGTGCTTCGACGCGCAGGGGCGCCTGACGCTCACCGGACGGTTGAAGGAAATGATCAACCGTGCCGGCGAGAAGGTGATCCCCCGACGGGTGGATGAGGCGCTGCTCAGGCATCCTGCGGTGGAGCAGGCCCTGGCCTTCGCGGTGCCCCACCCCACCCTGGGCGAGGATCTCGCGGTCGCCGTGGTGCTGCGGGGCGGCGCAGCCGCTGAGGAGCAGGAGCTGCGCCGCCATGCCTTCACGGTGCTCGCCCCCCATGAGGTGCCCTCCCGCATCGTGGTGCTGGATGCATTGCCCCGTGGAGCCACCGGAAAGCTGCAGCGCATCGGCCTGGCCGAACGGCTCGCCGACCTCCTGCGGTCCTCCGGGGAACCGGCCTGCGGCGAACTGGAGGAGCTGATCGCCGCCACCGTGGCAGAGGTGCTGCAGCAGACACCGCCGGGCCGCGATGCCAACTTCTTCCAGCTCGGCGGCGATTCCCTGGCCGGCATGAGGGTGATCAGCCGGCTGGCCGAGCACCTGTGCCTCGATCTTCATCCGACCCTGCTGTTCACCTGTCCCACCCCACGCAGCCTGGCGGAGCGACTGGATCAGCTTCTGGATGAGGGAGTGGCACAGCTGGAGGGACCCCACCCATGAACCTTGGCGCTGCTCCGGGCACCCGACTCCGTGCGGCCCTTCGGGAGGCCGGGGAGGGGCAGCGAGTGCTGCCGTTCGTGGGGATCTACGACCTGTTCAGCGCCTCCCTGGCGGCCGAACACTTCGATGCCATGTTCCTCAGTGGCTTCGGGCTTGCCGCCAGCATGTACGGGCTTCCCGACATCGGCTTCGTCGGCTGGGGTGATCTCACCACCAGCACCAGTCGCCTGCGGGCTCTTCTGCCCGATCACCACCTGCTGGTGGACATCGACGATGGCTTCGGGGACCCCGCCGTGGCCAGCCATGTCGCCCGCACCCTGGAGCGCTGTGGAGCCTCCGGTGTGGTTCTCGAGGATCAGGCCAGGCCGCGCCGCTGCGGCCACCTCGACGGCAAACGGCTGCTCCCCCTGCAGGACTACCTGAACAAGCTCGGAGCCGTGCTGCGTGAATGCACTTCCCTGCTGGTGGTGGCCCGCACGGATGCCAGTGATCCAGACGAGATCCTTGAGCGCATCCAGGCGTTCGAGCAGGCCGGCTGTGATGCGGTGCTGGCCGATGGCATCAAGGATCTGGCTCTCTTTCCGAGGCTGCGGGCAGCGATATCCTGTCCGTTGTTCTGCAACGTGATCGGTGGTGGCAAAGTGCCGGCCTGCAGCCGCCGGGATCTTGCCGATCACGGCGTGCAGGGACTGATCTACAGCACCCCTTGTCTGTTCGCTGCCCATGGGGCCATTGAGCAGGCCCTGGAAGGTCTGAAGCATGAGGAAGCGGAACTCTCCGTTGCTCTGGCAGCGCCGCGGGAGCTCTCCCATTGCAACGCGGTGCTGGAAGCCAATCTGAGGAGGGCGGGCGGATCATGAACACAGCGAACTCGCTGGCCAGCCGCGTCGCCCGGCTCAGGACTCTCCGCGCCGAAAGCACAACTCACGGTATCCCAACTGCCAGGCCCCTGCCCGGTGAGTGGCCACGGGGCTGCCAGGCGTTTGCCGCCTCCTACGCACAGGCGCGACTGTGGTTTCTGCAGCAACTGGAGCCAGGCCTCACCGCTTACCACCTGCCGCTGCTGTGGCGGCTGCAGGGGGAGCTGGATGTGCGGGCTCTTGAGCAGGCGCTGGCTGCGCTGATCGAGCGGCATCCCACCCTGCGCACCGCCTTCCAACTGCAGGGGAACGAAGTTCTGCAGATCATCCACCCTCCAGGTGACGTGACTCTGCTGGTTGAACCCCTCGGTGATCGCGATACCGACCAGGTGATTGAGGGGTGGCTGGAGCAGGAACGCAGTACGCCCTTCGATCTGGCCTCAGGAGTGCTGCTGCGGTCCCGTCTGCTCCGGGTTGCTCCCGAGAAGCATCTGCTGCTGATCAACCACCACCACATCGCCTCCGATGGCTGGTCGCGTTCGGTTCTGGCTCGCGATCTGGTGGAGCTGTACAACGCCCTCCATTCCAGACGCCCTCCTCAGCTCCCACCGCTCACTGTTCACTACCAGGACTTCGCCGCCTGGCAGCAGCAACGGCTCGGCGGCCCACGCCTGCAGGAACTGAAGGAGTACTGGATCTCGCAGCTCAGAGAGCTCGATCCCCTCGTGCTGCCCAGCGATCAACCCAGACCGGCCGTACCCTCCCACAGGGGCGGCAGAGTCACCTTCCAGATCGAGGCCGAGATTCTGGAGCCCTTCGAGGAGCTGTGCCGGAAGGGGGGAGCGACATTGCAGATGGGGCTGCTGGCGGCAGTGGCGCTGTTGCTGCATCGTTACAGCCGTCAGAATGATTTTGCGATCGGAGTACCGATCTGGAGCCGCAATAATCCCGCCCTTGAATCGCTGATCGGATTCTTCATCAACACATTACCGATCCGCACGCAGTTTGAGGCGGAGCAGTCTTTTCGGCAGCTCTTGGCTCAGATCAAAGACACGTCTCTTGCCGCTTACGACCGCCAGGAGCTCCCATTTGAACAGATCGTCCAGGCCCTCATGATGGAACGCGATACAAGTCGCAACCCCTTCTATCAGGTGATGCTCCAGCTGACGGAAATATCTTATCCTTCTCTCGAGAATCTTGACGGACTTAAAGCAGAATTAATCACTGCAAGCACTTCCTCGCTATTTGATCTTGCCTTCTCATTTCACCGTATTGCAAGACAGGGACTACGCGGTTTCATCATCTATGCGTCCGATCTATTCAGCGTTGATCGCATCGACCGACTCGCCGCACACCTGTTGGTTTTGCTCAAATCCATCGTCAAGTCGCCTGATGCGAGAATTGCATCTCACTCTTTGCTTACTGACTCTGAAGAGGAGCAGATCGTAAACTGGAGTGCTGCCGTCTCAGCACCAGATGGAGGCGAAAGAAATAGCAATCAGTCGATCGACGATCATGATCTCCGCGCTGGCAAGACATCATCTACACAGCAGAGTGCGGTTACCAAAAAAATTGAAGACTTAGCCCACCTATACCCCGACAACACCGCCCTATCGGATGGAGTCAGGCGATTGAGCTACAAGAAGTTACTGGAGCTTACTGACACCCTATCGAGGCACATTGCAACTCTTTGCACCCCATCTGATTATGTCGTCATCCTGCTGGCGGATCCAAGACTGGAGGCGATACTCTGCATGGTCTCATGCTTATTTGCCTGCAAGGCGTTTGTGGTTATCGATTCAAGGCTACCCGTCAATCGAATCAGAAATATTCTCAGTGAAATCGGCCATGCCCCAATTATATCGACAAAGGCATTGCACTCCTCAACGGTCCGTAAGGATCTGACCGAGAGGACAACACTCTATTTATCACTCTCAGAAGACTCAGAGCTGCGGATTGAAACGGAGACACTGGGTGAAGCCTATGGCCAGACAAACAGCCTTGTAGACAACAGCCTTGTAGACAACAGCATTGCGTACATTATTTTCACATCAGGCTCTACAGGCAAGCCCAAAGGCGTGCTCATTGATCGAACCGCACTCGACACGTTCTCGAACTGGGCGACTCACGAATTCAACATCACCAGCGTCGATCGGGTACTGCAATTTTCTTCGCTAACTTTTGACGCCTGCATCGAGGAGATCTTTCCTGCACTTTCAGCTGGTGCGGCAATCGTCTGCTGCAACGAAGAAGCAACTGGCAGCACGAAAGGATTTCTCAATTTCCTAGAAGAATATAAGATTACAGTCGCGAGCCTTCCGACAGCTTTTTGGGCAGGGCTAGTTCGCGAATGTGCCCAGAGCAATTTCATTATTCCCCACGACCTAAGGCTCTTGATCGTTGGTGGAGAGGCGATGCATTTGCATCATTTACGACTCTGGGAGCCTTTACAGGCAAATCATACACGCCTCTTGAATACCTACGGCCCAACAGAAACCACTGTTGAAGTTGCCTGTCAAGACCTGAGTGATTCTTGGCGATTCCAGAGTAGGGTTCCTTTGGGGAGACCGATTCCTCATGCTCGGGCATGGATCCTTGAACCCAATGGTCTTCCGTGCCCGATCGGGATCCCCGGTGAGCTGCACATCGGCGGCCCGACTCTGGCGCACGGGTACCTCAACAACCCCGGGCTCACCGCCGACAGGTTCATCCCCGATCCCTTCTGCGCCGATCCCACCGCCCGCCTCTACAAATCCGGTGATCTGGCGAGCTGGAATCCGGACGGGACGCTGGCCTTCCATGGCCGCATCGATCAGCAGATCAAGCTGCGCGGCTTCCGCATCGAGCCCGGCGAGATCGAGGCGAACCTGCTGGCCCACCCGGCTGTGGCGCAGGCGGTGGTGGTGCTGCGCAGCGACGACCCGTCCAATCCGCGCCTGATCGGTTACTGGGTCCGTGAGGCTAGATCCATGGCGTCAGCGGAGGGGCTGCGGGGCTTCCTGGCCGAACGACTGCCCGACTTCATGGTGCCCGCAGCGCTGGTGGAACTGGAGGCGCTGCCCCTCACCAGCAACGGCAAGGTGGATCGCCGGGCGCTGCCGGCGCCGTCCTTCGCCGGCGATCGGGAGCGTCGTGTGGAGCCGACGACCGAGCTGGAGCGCAGGCTGCACGGGATCTGGGCCGAGGTGCTGGGGCACGGGGAGTTCGGGATCGAGGCGAATTTCTTCGAGCTGGGGGGGCATTCCCTCAGCGCCGCCAGCCTCTCGGCACGGATCGAGCAGAAGCTGGGCCGCCGGCTGCCCATCTCCGTTCTCTTCCAGGCGCCGACGATTTTGCAGCTGGCACGCTGGCTCGAGAACGAGGGGCTCCCTGCAGGAAACGGATTCCGCTCCCTGGTGACCCTGCAGAGCGGAGGAGAGGACCCACCCCTGTTCGTCGTCCATGGGGGTCAGGGAACGGTATACATCCACCTCCACCTCGCCCGCTGCCTCGCCCCGGACCGCCCAGTCTACGGCCTGCAGGCCGTGGGGTTCGATGGCAGCGAACCCCGTCACTCCAGCGTGGAGGAAATGGCGGCCCACTACGCGGACGAGATCCTCCGGTTCCAGCCGCGGGGGCCATATCACCTCCTGGGCTATTCCGGTGGTGGGTGGTACGCCTGGGCGGTCGCGGCCGAGCTCCGGCGCCGCGGCGGCAGCCTCGGACTCGTCGGGATGGTGGACACCGGGGGCACCGCCGATCTGCATCGGCGCCTCCGCCTGCAGCAGTTGCTCCTCCGGAAGGTGCACGGGCTGCCGGTGCGGGCCCGCCGGTGGATCCTCAGTGGGTCCGGCGACTGGAGAACCGTCCTCAGGAAGAAGTGGAGCGCTCTGCGGTTCATCGGCTGGACCCTGCTCCGCCCGCGGGGGCAGAAGGCTCCCCAGGTGGCGGACCCCGACGCCTTGCCCCGTCCCACCCAGCCCCTGCGGGGCGATTACTTCATTCAGCTCCACACCTACTACCGCCCGCCCCGTCTGCCGGTGCGCACCGACATCTTCGCGGCGGTCTCGTCAGGGAACAGCCATCGCCGCCTGTGGAACTTCTATTCACGGGGCAGGGCCCATTTTCACCCATGCCTCGATCAACACACGGATTTCTTCCGTGCCGAGCAGATGCCGGATGTAGCCGAGGCACTGACCACGGTCCTCCGCCAAATTGAGGCGCCAATCTCATCCTGATCCTCCCTCCATCACCTCCACCCAGCCAGTCGCCCGGCCTCGTCCCGCAAAGATGTGGCAGACCTGCGGCGGTCGCCCCCATCATCACCATCGTCGCTGCCGTTGCCACAGCGTTGACGAACGACGGACCGTCCCGCCTCAGCGAACTCCACGAAGACCGCAAGCAGAGCCGCGAGGTGCCGCGCCGGGAAGCTGAGCACCTGCCGGCTGGCGATCCGGCCAGCAACAGCCTCGGCTGGCACTCGTTGGCCGGCAGCTTCGACTCCAGGCCCTGCACCCTCAATCGGGAGAACCTGGAACGCTCCGGAGGCGACCGGTATGGCCAGGACTGTCCCCGGGCGGCAGCCGCTGATTTTGCCGCACCCGGAAGCTGCCCCTTCGAGGATCCCGTGGCATCCGCCACTCCCGCCGAAGGGCCCCGGGCCCACCTCAGGGATCCGGAGGTCTGGCCGCCAGCCACGGGCACCGCCGCCGTCCATGTTCCCAGGACGCCCGCCCTGCGCAGCCATCCAGCTCGGCCGGCCCTCTTCCTCTTCAAAGCAGAGCCGATCGCCGGCCCCACCGCCACCAGCGGGGGGCAGGACGCGGATGCGAGCCCCCTGAACCTGAAGCGTCCGGCCTTCCTCTGCGAACGGCTGCTGGAACTGCCGGTTCAGGGGCTTGAGCCCAATCCCTTCCTGCCGCTGGCGGAAACCCCGGACAGCCGACTCGATCCGGGTCGCTTCAGCCGCTGGTGGCAACAGGCCGAGCCGGCGCAGGGCCGCTGCACCGAAGGCTGATGGGTCTGCGTCCCGAGCACTGGCCGGCGCCGAACGGCCGCAGTTTGCCCCTCCCACCGGGGCCGTCCATGACGCCCGAGGCTCCCCCCTTCCTGCTCCTGATCGACAGGAGGGATCCCAAGGCCCGCTGCATGCTCACGCGGTTGAGGGAGCTGCTGGACGCCGGGGAAGCCCGGCGCCTGCAGCAACTGCGGCTGCAGGGGGATCGGGAACGGTTTCTGCTGGGCCGCGGCGTTCTACGGCTGATGCTGGCCGGCTGGCTGCGGGCCGACCCCGCCGCCCTGGTGCTGGGGGTGGGCCCACGGGGCAAACCGAGGCTGACGGGCCAGGAGGTCGCAGGAGCGGCAGCGGTGGAGCCCCCTCCCCGCTTCAACGTGTCCCATTCCGGCGATCTGATCCTGCTGGGTTTCCACTCCCGGCGGGAGGTGGGGGTGGACATCGAGGAGCTCCGACCTGTCCCGGAGTGGAAGGGGATCGCCCATCGCTGCCTTCCGCCGGCCCGCCGCCAGGCTATCGGGGCCCTGCCGGCCGCGCGTCGTGACGGGGCGTTCCTGGAGGAATGGTGCCGGCTCGAGGCCGTGCTGAAGGCGAAAGGACTGGGGGTCTTCGGTCTCGCCCCGGAGGGGGGGACGGCAACGCCGGAGGCCGATGTCTGGCCCGTGGCCCTCCCGGCGGGCTACGTGGGCGCCGCCGCCCTGATCTGACTCCACGGCAGGAGCCTCCGGCCTGACCGGCGCCCTCAGAATTCACCGGGAAGTGCCTCCCGTGGGTCGTCGAGGTCCTCGGGGGTGAGGGGCAGACCCAGCAGCCGCTTCTCGGCCCGCCGGATCGCCCGCGGGTCGCTGAGCAGGTCGGGCTCCTCCAGCAGGGGCAGCATGGGCGGGCGGAACGCCGCAGCGGTGCGGGGTGGCGGCTCCCAGACGAAGGCGCTGCCGGGGGCCCGCTGGCGGCAGAGCGCCTCCGCCTGGCGCCGCAGGGCCAGCCGCACCCGTCCCCGATCCTGGGCCTGGAAGAACTCCTGCCGCGGGGCCAGCCCGAAGCTTGTCGGGTGCGGGCCGTTGCCACCCCGGAGGCGGGCGGCGTCAGGAAGCCAGCGGGGCCGGCAGACGCCGGGTCGGCTGGTGTCGGTCTCGATCCAGATGTGCAGGCCTTCCCCGCCGGGCCGGCTCACCACGGCCAGCCCATCGTTGGGCTGGTGCCGCGGCAGGGGGTACACCCGGCCGCTGGGGCGCTGATCGGCGGGCACGCAGCCGACGAGCAGGACCGTCAGCAGCGGAACTGCCAGCGGCGACACCCCCAGCGGGGGCCTTCCCCGCGGACCGCGGGCTGGCAGGCACAAAGGCGGCACGGCGGAGACAGCGCGGTGGCGGCGATGATCCTTACCTGGCTTCCCCCATCCGCTCTGCAACAAGGACAGCAGCAGATCCATGGTCCTCACCGCCTCGACGATGCTGCCCCTGGGCACGCCACTGCCGGTCGCCGCGATGCAGGGTGGGCTGCGGCCGGTGACAGGAGGCACGCTCGAGGCCGCCGCCCTGGAGGGAAGGCCGGTGCTGGTGCTGTTCCTCTGCCCCCACTGCCCCTTCGTGAAGCATGTGGAGGCGGAACTCACCCGGCTGCAGGACGACCTGACGGGACGGGTGGCCCTGATCGGCATCTGCAGCAACAGCACCACCACCCATCCCCAGGACGGCCCCGAAGGAATGGCGGCCCAGGCCCTGTCCTGCCGCTGGACCTTCCCCTACCTCCAGGACCCTGACCAGAGCGTGGCCCAGGCCTTCCGGGCGGCCTGCACCCCCGACGTCTTCCTCTTCGACGCGGCACACCGACTCGCCTACCGGGGCCAGTTCGATGACAGCCGTCCCGGCGGCGGCGCCTGCGATGGCCGCGATCTGCGCGCGGCCCTGGCGGCCCTGCTGGAGGGGCGGCCGTTGCCGGAACCGCAGCGGCCGGCGATCGGCTGCAACATCAAGTGGCGTGCCGGCGCCGAGCCTCCCTGGTTCGGCGGCTGAACCGGGTGCGGGCCATGGGCACCGGTCCGATCCGCAGGCTTAATGTTGCCGCCATGCATGTGCCCCCCTTCAGTCTCAGCGAGCAACTGCACCAGCTCGGAGACGCGCTCGATCACGCGGTTCTGGACGTCCTGCGCAGCGGCCAGTACATCGGGGGGACCACCATCAGCGGCTTCGAGGCCGCCTTCGCCGCCACCTGTGGCGTCCCCCATGCCATCGGCTGCAACAGCGGCACCGATGCCCTCGTGCTGGCCCTGCGGGCCCTGGGAATCGGCGCCGGCGACGAGGTGATCACCAGTTCGTTCAGTTTCTTCGCCACCGCCGAAGCCATCAGCGCCGTGGGGGCCACGCCGGTGTTCGTGGACGTGGACCCGGACACCTACCTGATCGATCCCGAGGCCATCGAGGCCGCCATCACCCCCGCCACCCGCGCCCTGATGCCGGTGCACCTGTTCGGCCGGCCGGTGGACATGGAGCGGCTCATGGCGATCGCGGCCGCCCATGATCTGCGGGTGATCGAGGACTGTGCCCAGGCCAGCGGCGCCAGCTGGGCCGGGCGGCCGGTGGGCGGCTGGGGTGACGCCGGCTGCTTCAGCTTCTTCCCCACCAAGAACCTCGGGGCCGCCGGCGACGGCGGCATGGTGGTCTGCCGCGACCCGGAGCTGGCCCAGCGGATCCGGGAACTGGCGGTGCACGGCATGCCCCGCCGCTACCTGCACACCGAGCTCGGTTACAACAGCCGCCTCGATGCCATGCAGGCCGCCGTGCTGATGGTGAAGCTGCCGCACCTGGCCGGCTGGGTGCAACGGCGGCGGGCCATCGCCGAGCGCTACCAGCGGGAACTGGCGGACCTGCCGGGCCTGGTGCCCGCGGCCCCCGCACCGGACGGCCACAGCTGGAACCAGTTCGTGGTGCGGGTGCCCCGTTGCCCGGCGGCCACGATCGCCTGCGGCGGCCGCTGCACCCCCGCCGCCGACAGCGCCAGCTACGGGTTGCCGGAAGCCTGCTGCCGCGACTGGCTCAAGCAGCAGCTGCAGGACGCCGGGGTGACGACGATCATCTACTACCCGATTCCCATCCACCGGCAGCCGGCCTACGCCTCCCTGGGCTACGCCCCCGGCAGCCTGCCGATCACCGAGCGGCTCTGCACCGAGGTGCTCAGCCTGCCGATCTTCCCCGAACTCAGCGTCGAGCAGCAGGACAGCGTCATTGCCGCGGTGCGCCGCCTGGTGGGGAGCGCGGCGGTTGCCGCCTGAGGCCAGGCCCGCCACCCCGGCCGCCTAGCCCCTGGGCAGGGCGGCGTGCAGGGCCTTGAAGCGGGCCTGCTGCACCTTGTGGCTGACGATCGGGGCGGGATACCCACGCCGTTCCAGCGGCGCGATCTCACCGCTGATCAGGTCGGCGCTGGCCACATGGGCCAGTTCCGGCAGCCAGCGGCGGATGTAGGTGGCCTCGGGATCGAAGCGGGCCGCCTGCGTGAAGGGGTTGAAGATGCGCAGGGGCTTGGGGTCCATGCCGCTGCTGGCGCTCCACTGCCAGCCGCCGTTGTTGGCCGCCAGGTCGCCATCCACCAGCCGTTGCATGAAAGCGCGCTCGCCCCAGCGCCAGTCCACGATCAGATCCTTCACCAGGAAGGACGCCACAATCATGCGACAGCGGTTGTGCATCCAACCGCTCTGGTTCAGCTGGCGCATGGCGGCATCGATGATCGGCAGCCCGGTGAGGCCCTGCTCCCAGGCCTGGAAGCGCGCCGGATCGTTCTCCCAGGGGAAGTGGCGCCACTGGGGCCGGTAGGGGCCATCGGCCAGCTCGGGGAAATGGAACAGGGCCTGCTGGTAGAACTCGCGCCAGGCAAGCTCCTGTTCCCAGACGCCGATGGAGCTGAGGGCCTCCTCACTGCGGGCGAGGGCCCGGGCCCCCTGGGCGGCGGCCCAGGCCTGGCGGGGGCTGAGGCTGCCGAAGGCAAGGGCAGCGGACAGCCCGGAGGTGCCGGCCTCACCAGGGACATTGCGGCCCGGCTCGTAGGCGGCCAGGGCGCCGCCATTCACCCCGCCATCGGCGAAGGCCTGCAACTGCGCCAGGGCGGCCGCTTCGCCGGGGCGGCAGGGGCAGAGATCGGCACCGGCGAAGCGGAACCCCAGATCCTCGGCCGTTGGCAC
This sequence comes from Cyanobium sp. CZS25K, assembly GCA_030373325.1. Taxonomy (GTDB): domain Bacteria; phylum Cyanobacteriota; class Cyanobacteriia; order PCC-6307; family Cyanobiaceae; genus Cyanobium. The sequence continues at coordinate 116,965 of JAUCZB010000007.1, forward strand.
CGCCTCCAGGGTGGACAGGCTGGCCCAGAGGGCGGCCTGTTCCGCAGGCCAGGCGCCGGGATCAACATCCAGCAGGCCGGCGGGAGCCGGAACCGGCTTCAGGCTGCCGGCCCGCCCCTCCACCTGGCCGCGCCAGTTGCGCAGGAACGGCCCATAGACCCGGTAGGGCTCCCCGGTGCCGGTGCGGATCGCCTCCGGGGCCACCAGCAGCTGGTCCCAGTCCACCAGCATCCGGGTGCCCTGGCCCACCAGCGTGGCCGCCACCTGCCGGTCGCGCTCCCGCCCGTAGGGCTCCACCTCCCGGTTCCAGGCCACCACGCTGGCGCCCACCGCCCGGGCGGCCCGGGGGATCAGCTCGGCCGGCTCGCCCTTCAGGATCAACAGCCGGCTGCCGGCCGCCCGCCAGCGGTCCGCCAGTTCCCGCAGGCTCTGGCAGAGAAACCAGACCCGGGCCGGCGCCATCAGCGGGTCGGCAAGCATCGCCGGATCCAGCACATACACGCCAGTGACCGCCGGAGTGGCGACCGCCGCGGCGGCCAATCCCAGGTTGTCAGCCAGGCGCAGGTCGCGGCGATGCCAGAACAGCCAGCGCTCCGGGGCCATCAGAGGTGCAACAGCTGACGGGCGCGGTACCAGGCCGTCACGGTTTTGCCGTCCAGGGCCTCATTGCCACTGGCCAGGGCCGCATCCAGCTGGGCCGGCTCCAGCAGCAGCACCTCCATGTCCTCGTCGTCGTCGCCGGGGGGGCGGTCCTGCAGCAGGGTCAGGTCGCGGGCCAGGAAGAGGTGGATCACCTCGTCGGAGTAGCCGGGGCAGGGGTGCATGGCGCCCAGGTCATCCCAGCGGCTGGCGCTGTAGCCGGTCTCCTCCTCCAGCTCCCGCCGCATCGAGCCCAGGGGCTCCTCCCCCTCCTCCAGGGTTCCGGCCGGGAACTCCAGCAACCGCCCGGCCACCGCGAAGCGGTACTGGCGCAGGATCACCACCCGGCCGTCCTCGAGCACCGGCACCGCCAGGGAGGCGCCCGGATGGCGGATCACGCCATAGGTGCCCTCGATGCCGATCGGCAGCACCACCCGGTTGAGCTCGAAACGCACCTTGCGAGCGTCCAGGGCGGCGGTGGTTTCCAGGTGGATGCTGGGCTCGGGGGGTGGCAGGGGAGCCATGCGGCGTGCCGTTCGGGCCCCCAGTGTGACGGGCGGGGGCCAAGGGGCGCGGTTCAGGGGCCCTCGGGCCAGCCCGGCTCCCCCGCCAGGGCCAGGGGCGGGATCTCGCCGGGGCGGGCCAGCAGGACCGCCAGCCGCTCGGCCGCGCTGACACCCGCTCCCGGCACGGGGAGGCGGGGATCGATCGCCGCCAGTGGGGCCAGCACGAAGGCCCGCTCCCCCAGGCGCGGGTGGGGCAACACCAGCTCCGGGCTGCAGCAGGTGAGGGCGCCGCACCAGAGCAGGTCGAGGTCGAGGCTGCGGGGCCCCCAGTGCTCGCGGCGTTCGCGGCCGAACCGGGTTTCAAGCTGCTGCAGGCGCCCCAGCAGCGCCGCCGGATCGGGCCAGGAGCCTTCCTGCGCTGCTCCCGCTCCACCCTGCACCAACAAAGCGGCATTGAGGTAAAGCGGCTGCCCCGGAGGCCCCCCCACCGGCGCCGTGCGGAACCGTGGCGACCAGTTCAGCTGCAGCGGAGCTCCAGCCCAGGCCTCCAGCGCCGCCGCCAGCAGGGGCCGCACAGCCGCGAAGCTGGCGGCCGGATCGCCCAGATTGGCCCCCAGGGCGATGGCCAGGCTGGAGCGGGGGCGGCGGGTCATCGGGGTCCAGCCAGGGCCTGGTGGGCAGGGTATCGCTGCCGCCCTTCCGCCAGACTGCCCCCAATCCCCACCCAGCCACTGCCCCATGGTCGTCAGCGGGTCCCCTGCCGCGCCCGCCGGTGCCGCCCCCACCGGCAGCTTCCCGCTGGCCGCGATCACCGGCCACGGCACCCTGAAGCTGGCCCTGCTGCTGGCGGCGGTGGATCCCGGCCTGGGCGGCGTGGTGATCGCCGGCGGACGGGGCACCGGCAAGTCGGTGCTGGCCAGGGGTCTGCATGCCCTGCTGCCGCCGATCGATGTGATCGACCTGGCGGACGGTCCGGGGCTGCTGCAGGCCGACCCCTCCCGACCCGATGAATGGGACGGAGCCACCCGGCGCCGCATCACCGAACTGGGCGGCGATGCCAGCGGCAGCGATCCAGGCGCTCTGCTGCCCACCCGGGTGATGCCGGCGCCCTTCATCCAGGTGCCCCTGGGCGTCACCGAGGACCGGCTGATCGGCTCGGTGGACGTGGCCGCCTCCCTGAACGCGGGGGCGCCGGTGTTCCAGCCCGGCCTGCTGGCCGAAGCCCACCGGGGGGTGCTCTACGTGGATGAACTCAACCTGCTCGACGACGGCATCACCAACCTGCTGCTGGCGGCGGTGGGCTCCGGCGAGAACCGCATCGAACGGGAAGGGCTGAGCCTGGCGCACCCCTGCCGCTGCCTGCTGATCGCCACCTACAACCCGGAGGAGGGGGCGGTGCGCGACCACCTGCTCGACCGCTTCGCCATCGCCCTGTCGGCCAACCAGCTGCTCGACACCGACCAGCGGGTGGCGATCACCCGCTCGGCCCTCGACCACGGCAGCTCCAGCGCCGCCTTCGGCGCCCGCTTTCAGGAGGAAACCGAAGCCCTGGCCACCCAGCTGCTGCTGGCCCGCCAGTGGCTGCCGGACGTGGCCATCGACCGCGAGCAGATCCGCTATCTGGTCACCGAAGCGATCCGCGGTGGCGTGGAAGGGCACCGGGCCGAGCTCTACGCGGTGCGGGTGGCCCGGGCCCATGCGGCCCTCTGTGGCCGCGACCGGGTGGAGGCGGACGATCTGCAGGTGGCGGTGCGGCTGGTGATCGCCCCGCGGGCCCTGCAGCTGCCGCCCCCGGATCCCGACCAGCCCATGGAGCCGCCGCCGCCACCGCCGCCGCAGGGGGAGCAGCCCCCCGAGGAACCTGAGCCGCCCCAGGAGGAGCCGGAGAACGACGAGCCGGAGGAGCCGGACGCGAACGACCAGGACGACAGTCCGGAGGACCAGGCCCCGCCCCAGATCCCCGAGGAATTCCTGCTCGACCCGGAGGCCACCGCCATCGACCCCGACCTGCTGGTGTTCGCCTCGGCGAAGGCCAAGAGCGGCGGCAGCGGCAGCCGGGCGGTGGTGTTCAGCGACAGCCGCGGCCGCTACGTCAAGCCGATGCTGCCCCGGGGCCCCGTGCGCCGCATCGCCATCGACGCCACCCTGCGGGCCGCCGCGCCCTACCAGAAGGCCCGCCGCGCCCGGGAGCCCCACCGCAGGGTGATCGTGGAGGAGGGGGACCTGCGGGCCAAGCAGCTGCAGCGCAAGGCCGGGGCCCTGGTGATCTTCCTGGTGGATGCCAGCGGCTCGATGGCCCTCAATCGCATGCAGAGCGCCAAGGGCGCCGTGATCCGCCTGCTCACCGAGGCCTACGAGAACCGCGACGAGGTGGCCCTGATCAGCTTCCGCGGCGAGCAGGCCGAGGTGCTGCTGCCGCCCACCCGCTCGATCACGGCGGCCCGCCGGCGGTTGGAGTCGATGCCCTGCGGCGGCGGCTCACCCCTCGCCCATGGCCTGGCCCAGGCGGCCCGGGTGGGGGCGAACGCCCTCGCCACCGGCGACCTCGGCCAGGTGGTGGTGGTGGCCATCACCGACGGCCGCGGCAACGTGCCCCTCAGCCGCTCCCTGGGCCAACCGGCGCTGGAGGGGGAGGAACCGGTGGATCTCAAGGAGGAACTGCGGCAGGTGGCCAGCCGGTACCGCAGCCTGGGCCTGCGGCTGCTGGTGATCGACACCGAGCGCAAGTTCATCGGCAGCGGCATGGGCAAGGAGCTGGCGGAGGCCGCCGGCGGCCGCTATGTGCAGCTGCCCAAGGCGAGCGACCAGGCCATCGCCGCCATCGCCCTGGAGGCGATCAACGGTTTCTGACGCTGGGGGCGAGCCGGTCCTGGGCCGCCTGGCGGGCGGCCTTCGCCTCCTGCTGGCGCACCTCCTGCCGCGACTGCCGGTCGCGGGCGCCGTCCACCTGGGCGGGATAGAGCTCCTCGAAGAACTTGCCCAGACCGATCGAGACGCTGCGGATGCCGTCGAGGAACTTCGGATCGCCGGTGAGCTTGCTCACGTCCCCGCCGACGGCCGACCAGCGGTCGGTGAGCTGCTTGGCATTGGTGAGGGTGGCCTGCAGATCAGCCACCGTTTTGGGGTTGTCGAGCGCCGCGGCCAGGTTGCCGACGTGCTTGGTGGCCCTGGCGGCATCGGCGCTGGCCAGGTTGAGGTTGTTGAGGATCGGATCCACCTTGCCCGCCGAGCGGTTCAGCTGGGTGACCAGTTCCTGGGCATCCCGCAGGAACACCTGGCCGCTCCTGGTGAGCAACTCGGTCTCCTTGGCGGTCTTGGAGAAGGCGGCGGTGGCCGCCACCATCTGCTGAACCAGCTGTTCCTTCTCGGCCTGGTCGAGCAGGCCCTGCACCGTTTCGGTGACCGTATCGAGGCTGGCCGCCGCGATGCCACTCACCTTGCCGCCGTCGCAGACCATGCGGGTGTTGTTGCAGCCCCGCTGCCGCGGCCCCGGCAGGCTGGCCGGCAGTGGCGGACCGCCGGCCAGCAGCGCCACCTGGGCGTCGCCGCCGAGCAGGGAGGCATTGCCGACCCGGGCCACCAGGGGGCGGGCCAGGCGCAGGCGCGGATCGGTGATCTCCAGATCGGCGATCACGGCCGCATCGGTGACCGTGACCTTGCGCACGTTGCCCACCAGCACCCCCCGGAAGGTCACCGGCGAACGCTCGGCCAGACCGGCGGCATCGGCGAAGCTGGCCCGGATCGTCCAGGTGTTGCCCCTCAGGGAGACGCCACGCAACCAGAACCACAGGCCCAGGCCGCTGGCGATCGCCGCCAGCAGGGAAAAACCAACCAGTGCTTCTCGGACACTCCGGCGCATGGGCTCAGTTCTCAGCCGGCTGCATCGGTCCCTGCAGACTACCGCTCCGAAACTGCACCACGTAGGGATTGGAGCTGACCCGGAAGTCCTCCACCGAGCCGCACCAGCGGAAACGGCCGTCGTACAGGAGGGCCACCCGCTCGGCGCAGCGGTCGATCGTGCTCATCACATGGCTCACCACCAGGGAGGACGCCTGCACCAGTTCCGAGGTGCGCACGATCAGATCCTCGATGCGGGTGCAGGCCACGGGATCGAGTCCGGCCGTGGGCTCATCGAACAGCAGCAGGGGGGTGCGGGACGGCGGTGCGGTGGGGTCTTCGATCAGGGCGCGGGCGAAGCTGACCCGTTTCTGCATGCCGCCGCTGAGCTGGCCGGGCATCTGCTCCTCGATGCCCGCCAGCCCAACGGCCTGCAGGGCCTGGTCCACCCGCTCGGCGATCTCCTGCTCGCTGAGTCGGCTGAAGCGGTAGAGCAGGAAACCCACGTTCTCCTTGACGGAGAGCGACGCCAGCAGGGCGGGGTTCTGGAACACCAGACGCACGTCCGGGGGGTGGCGCTGGTCGAGGCGCAGGTAGGTCTGGGGTTCGCCGTGGATGCGCAGCCGTCCCGAGGTGGGCAGTTGCAGCCCGGCCAGCAGCCGCAGCAGGGTGGACTTGCCGGAGCCGGAGGGCCCCACCACCACAAGCCGCTCGCCCGGCATGAGGCTGAGGTCGACCTGATCGAGCACCTTGTTGGCTCCCCAGCGCATGCTGAGGTTCTCCATCTCGGCCACCGGTGGGAGGGAGGGGGGAGCGTTCAGGGCAGGTGGGCGGAGGGTCAAGGAGCCACGGCAACGGGCCCAGGGGGCCCGGCTCCCATCCTGCCGGTTGTGGAAGGACTTTTCATCCGTACAGTTCGGATGGTCTGTGTCGCGTCGCCACGCCCTGCCCTTGACGGTTCGAGGCCCCGCTGCGAACGCCCGGCGGCGCCGAGGCGGCTCCCGCCCCGGGCGCCCCCGCTGGGTGGGCCGCGGTGATCTGCGCCAGCAGGACCTGATGAGCCGCTCGCGGCGGGCGGCCCGCTGGCTGCAGCCGGGGCTGGTGGTGAAACGCTGGATGATCACCTCGGGCCTGGGCCTGGTGATCGCCCTGCTGGGGGCGGCGGTGTGGGCCGACCTGCAGCCGATCTACTGGACCCTCGAAACGATCCGCTGGGCCCTGAACCGCCTCACCCAGGTGATGCCCCGGGGGATCACCGGCCCGCTGGTGCTGCTGATCGGCGGTGCCCTGATCTGGCTGGGCCAGAGCCGCAGCTTCGGCGCCATCCAGCAGGCCCTGGCGCCGGAGAAGGACACCCTGCTGGTGGACGCCCTGCTGGCCCAGCGACGGCTGAACCGCGGCCCCAACATCGTGGCGATCGGCGGCGGCACGGGCCTGGCGACGCTGCTGAGCGGCCTGAAGCGCTATTCCAGCAACCTCACCGCCATCGTGACGGTGGCCGACGACGGCGGCAGCAGCGGCGTGCTGCGGAGGGAGCTGGGGGTGCAGCCCCCCGGCGACATCCGCAACTGCCTGGCGGCCCTGGCCCGGGAGGAGCCCCTGCTCACCCGGCTGTTCCAGTACCGCTTCAAGGCCGGCAGCGGCCTGGAGGGCCACAGCTTCGGCAATTTGTTTTTGAGCGCCCTGACGGCGATCACCGGCAGCCTGGAGTCGGCGATCATCGCCAGCAGCCGCGTGCTGGCGGTGCAGGGCCAGGTGGTGCCGGCCACCAACGCCGATGTGCGCCTCTGGGCCGAGCTGGAGAACGGGCAGCGGATCGAAGGCGAATCCCAGATCGGCCATGCCCCCTGCCCGATCGTGCGCCTGGGCTGCACGCCGGAGCGGCCACCGGCCCTGCCACGGGCCCTGGAGGCGATCGCCCATGCCGACCTGATCGTGCTGGGGCCCGGCAGCCTTTACACCTCCCTGCTCCCGAATCTGCTGGTGCCGGAACTGGTGAGCGCCATCAGCGCCAGCAAGGCGCCGCGGCTGTACATCTGCAACCTGATGACCCAGCCCGGTGAAACCGACGGCCTCGACGTGGGCGGTCACCTGCGGGCGATCGAGGCCCAGCTGGCCAGCCTGGGGGTGGAGCAGCGCCTGTTCAGCGCCGTGCTGGCCCAGGAGGACCTGGCCGATTCCAGCCTGCTGGACGTGTACCGGCTGCGCGGCGCCGAACCTGTCACCTGCGAAGCCGCCCACCTGAAGGGACTGGGCTATGAGGTGATCCTGGCGCCGCTGCAGGGGGCCCGGCCCAGTGCCACCCTGCGCCACGAGCCGCGCAGCGTGGCCAAGGAGGTGATTCGCTATTACCGGAAGCACCGCAAGGATTGAGCAACCCATGAGTCGCACCGCCCTGATCCTCGGCGTCACCGGCCAGGACGGCGCCTACCTGAGCCACCTGCTGCTGGGCAAGGGTTACCGGGTGGTGGGAAGGGCGTGGAGATCGTGTCGCTCGCACCGAACGACTTCCGCAGTGTGCTCAAGGTGGTGAGCGGGGTGGCGCCCGATGAGATCTACAACCTGGCCGGGCAGACGAGTGTGGGGTTGTCGTTCGAGCAGCCGGTGGAGTGCATGGAGTCGATCGCCGGCGGCACGCTCAACCTGCTGGAGGTGATCCGTTATCTGGGGGCACCGGTGCGGCTGTTCAATGCCGGCAGCTCCGAGTGCTTCGGCGACACGGGCCGCACCCCGGCCAACGAGGACACCCCCTTCCGGCCCCGCAGCCCCTATGCCGTGGCGAGGGCGACGGCATTCTGGCAGGTGGCGAATTACCCCTGGCGGTGAAGCCAAATCAGCGGAAATTTCCAAAGCCCAGATCCTCCAGCAATAGGGCCAGGGTCTCGCTCAGTTGCAGTCGGTTGCGGGGGGGAATCGGCGAGGAGGAATCGGCACTGAGCAGCAGCGAGTCGAGCTTGGATTCGAGCGCAGCGAGCCGTGCATTCTCGATCTTGAGCTGCTCGGCTACGTTCCTGAGCTGCTCGGATTAATTGCTCGCTTTGATCGCGCCGATCTGCGCATCGAGCGTTGGATGCCAGTGAAACCTCGCCAACAAGCGCCGCCAGGGCCGCAAAGGGGAGAGGAAGTCCGATTTGCTGATTGACCACAAAGCAGTCATGGCTCGATGCCAGGGTACGACCAGATGCAGCAGCCCACCCGTTCAAGATGGGCCATAAGATCGGGCGGCAGTTCGTGGCGAAGAACCAGATCCAGCTTCAAAGGCAAGAGAAGGTCGTCGATCGCGGCCATCAGCCTCAAGCGATCTTGGTGGCTGAGGTGGTGCCCCTACAGGCATAGATCGATATCCGATCCGGGCTGGTGCCGGCCCATCTCCCGGGGACCGAATAGCCACAATGACTGCAACATCGGCTGAGCAGCAAACAGATGATCCAAGTGCCCATGACTTGCCGCCGTTATGCCGAGAATTGATGTTGGCGGGAAGGACGCAGGCGCCATTGCTGCTCCTGGAGCTGGCGACGCTGCCAGCTTTGGCACAGTTGCTGAAAACAGGCCAAGTAAGTGATGGTGATGTTCAGGCCGATGGCGACGGCCGTGGAACGGTTGTAGGTGGGGCTGTTAAGATTGCGATCCTGCATCATCAGCATCCAGAGATGTCAACCGCTGAACGTCCCCAATCGGAAGGCCTATCGCAGCCTGTCGCGTGAACCCAGTATGGCGGTATCGCCTTGGCTGCGCAAAACGTCGGGCATAGCGATCTTAGCCAACGCAAGGGTGTACTCAAACGCCTTGACCACTCCCTGTTGTTCGCTCTGATTCGGGGCGAGGAGGCCAGAAGAAGATTCCTGACCATGCAGGGGAACTCAGTTCGAGGAGGAGAAGACCATCTGCTTGACCTTGGCAGCGATACGCCTTGGCAAGGAGGGAGTGTACAAAGGGGGGTTATTCGGAACAAGCGCACCAGGCATGGGCTCCTCAAAGAGATCGAAACCAAAGCCTTCCTGATGACGGAACCTGTCCATCCGTGGATGTGAAGCAAGACTGGTGTAGTGGCAGACGTAGGAACGACGGGTCAGTGATTGATTCAAGATGGGAGAGCCACCATGGATGAGGGCGCCATGCCAGATCAAGAGATCACCACGCTTGGGTAGATACGCAACAGAGTCGAACCCTCCATCAGCAACAACACGACGCAAATACTCATCATAAGAAGAATAATAGTCGTTGATGGTTGAATAATCAGCAACGACAGATCCATTGCCCCAATCAAAGAATCCCGCCCTATCAGGGAAATGCGATCCCGGATAATAGATCAAAGGGCCGGAATCTGGATGAATATCCTCAAGTGGAATCCAAGCAGCAGCCAACTCAGCAAGGCGAGCATGGCTGTTAACGTAACTGAAGTCTTGATGAAGAGGTTGCTCACTACTTTTAAAGAAAGTGAGGCTCTGCAGCAGAGCAGGGGGGGTTCCGAACAGTTCTGACAAAAAAGATGTAATAGGCTCAGCCAGGGAAATTTGAGCAGCAGAATAAAAGTGACATTGAAGATCATTAAGCCTTAACCCGGACAAGCCATCGCGTACGTCGGTTAAATCAAGATTAGCCAATACGCCGGCCTCTTTGTGCTCTGCGCGACCATCAACCCGGATCTGGCCCAGCAGTGCAGGAGCAGCCTTGAGATCCATGAAAAGCGAGAGGTCTCTATCAAATACCTCTAACAATGAGAGATCAATCACGCCAGGCAAAACAACAACACCATCCCGGAGATATTGATAAACCTCGGCGGAATAAAGCCTTCTAGCAAGAAGAGGGTCCTCACGGTAAACCCTCTCAGCGAGTGGGGTGCTATTGAGGTAAACGTTGGGGTTCACGTACAAGATTAATACTCAAGGCGAAGGGTACCACGAATAAAAAGTTACGAGAGCTTTCATGCGGCATGATTCGGTGCGATAAAGAAAGAGAAAGGGGTCGAAGATCCGGTTCAATGATCTACTGACAAGACTAGACTTAGATTAGCATGCTCCTTGAAAGCCAAGCATGTGCTTCACGAGTTCCACCGGGGCAATCAATCTACACAGAGAGATGAAAAAAGCACTAATCCTCGGCGTCACCGGACAGGACGGCGCCTATCTGAGCCACCTGCTGCTGGGCAAGGGCTACCGGGTGGTGGGCACCAGCCGCGATGCCCAGATGGCCAACACCAGCCGGCTGGAGCGGCTGCGGGTGGCCGACGCGGTGGAGATCGTGTCGCTGGCACCGAACGACTTCCGCAGCGTGCTCAAGGTGGTGAGCGGCGTGGTGCCCGATGAGATCTACAACCTGGCCGGGCAGACGAGTGTGGGGCTGTCGTTCGAGCAGCCCGTGGAATGCATGGAATCCATCGCCGGCGGCACGCTCAACCTGCTGGAGGTGATCCGTTATCTGGGCGCACCGGTGCGGTTGTTCAATGCGGGGAGTTCGGAGTGTTTCGGCGACACGGGCCGCACCCCTGCCAACGAGGACACCCCCTTCCGGCCCCGCAGTCCCTATGCCGTGGCGAAGGCGACGGCCTACTGGCAGGTGGCGAACTACCGGGAGGCCTACGGGCTGTTTGCCTGCACCGGCATCCTGGCCAACCATGAATCCCCCCTGCGGCCTGAGCGGTTCGTAACCCAGAAGATCATCCAGGGGGTGAAGGCGATTGCGGAAGGGAAACAGGAGAAGCTGGCGCTGGGCAATCTCGACATCTGGCGCGACTGGGGCTGGGCGCCCGAGTACGTGGAGGCGATGCACAAAATGCTGCAGGCAGAGAAGCCCCAGGACTTCCTGATCGCCTCCGGCAAGACCAACTCCCTGCGTGAGCTCGTGGCGGCTGCCTGCAGAGTGGCAGGGATAAAGGCGGAAGAAAGGATAGTGGCGTGCCAAGATCTATTGCGCCCTACGGATCTTACTTACTCAGAGATGGACCCAAGGCTGATCGAACACAAATGCGGGTGGAGATCTACCCATGCACTTGAGAAGATCATCCTGAAGATGCACAACGGGATTCTCTTTTAGGCAAACGGTGAGCCCTGGGCCTGAAACCGCTGCTGCACCAATACGACGAAGAAATAGTTACTTTGCCTTTGTCGTTACGACAATACCAACCGAGGGAGAATAAATTGGGCTCGCCCATAAGGAAAGCGGATCGCAAGGTAGAGTGAAAGAAACACATCCCATACGATGCGGATCCGCCCCAAGCTGCGAACAGGCTTGCTGATCCTGATGAGTCCCCATCTCCGCCGGGCCAGGCATAAGATTCGGGAGGAGCAGCTTAACCTTGCAACAAGCCTAGCTGCACAATTGATCTCCTCCACAGGAGAAACGCCAGACATCAAGACAGGCTTGGCAGACAGCAAAGGAAGCAGACGCTATTCAAAACGCCTGGCCGAGGCGATAAATCGCTGGTCAATTCTGGAAGGATTGCCAGCGAGCCGCAAGTACTTACGGGAGCCACTGCCAGGAATTGGCGTCAGCCTGCTTGCCGCAAGCTGTTGGCTGGAAGAGGAAAGTCTGCAGTTGCGCTATCCGCTGCCGTTCAGAGCCAGGGCACTACAGAAATGGTGGGTAGCACAACAGGCCTCTGCCACTGCAGCAGAAGTACCCAATCCGAATACTCTCCTCCAGGAGAGGATACAAAGAGAAACGAATATCAGCTTCGCCGAACGGCCCTTCGGCGTGAACCTCATCGGCCACGCCTTCAATGTCTTTGGGATAGGAGAAGATTGCCGTGCCGTTGCTGATGCACTGCGAGCGGCAGCGATCCCCTTCTGTGTGATCGACCACCCGGCGAGAAATGGCTCAGCCACAACCGACCGGAGATTGGAGGAACTAACGCTGCCTGCGGGTGAAGAAGGCCCCTATGGCTTCAATCTGGTCTGCATGTCGGCCCCATCCCATGCAAGATGGTATTGCGAACATGGCCTGAAACAGCAGGTAAGTCGTTACACCATTGCGTCCTGGCCGTGGGAACTGGAGAAATGGCCAGCGAAGTGGGAACCAATCCTTCAGCTTGCCGATGAAGCCTGGCCTTTCAGCAGCATCATCAAGGAGGCCCTGCGGCCCTACGCACAGCCGGATGTCGGCGAAAGAATCCTGCGCCTCACGCGCATGCCCCCCCCGGCGGAGATTGAAAACCCCGATCGCTACACCGATCCGTCGGCGCGCAGGGACGCCCGCAAACGCTTCGGGTTGCCCAAGGGCAAAGTGCTGTTTGTGTTCGGCTTCGACCTCAACTCCACAATGAGCCGGAAAAACCCAATGGCGGTCCTCGAGGCCTTCCGTCGTGCCTTTCCCCCCAGCGATTTACTTGGCGAAAGGGTGGGCCTCGTGATCAAGACCCTCACCCCCGCCTGGCCAAACAAAGCCTGGGATGAGCTCAAGGGATTCACCCGCCAGGATCAGCGTCTGCACGTGATCGAGGCCAGCCTTGAGCGCACCGAACTGCTGGCGCTTTATGGCTGCTGCGATGGCTTCGTTTCCCTGCACCGCTCCGAGGGCCTGGGCCGTGGCCACGCCGAGGCCCTTCAACTCGGGCTCGACGTGATCGTGACCGACTACAGCTCCACCACCGATTTCTGCACCGGCCCATTGGCTCACCCTGTCCGCTGCCGACTGATCCCCGTCCAGAAAGGCGAGTACTTCGATCATGAAGGCCAGGTTTGGGCCGATGCCGACGTGGACCATGCCGCCGAACGTCTGCGGCAAGTGGCCCTTTATCGTCTGGAGCAGCCAGAACCTGATTTAGGCCACGCCGCTTCCTACCGCCAGCGCTTCTCCTCCGCCGCAGTGGGTCGGCATTACCGGGAACGGCTGGAGCAACTCTGGGCCAAGCGCCAAAGCCTGGCGGCTTCTCTCAAAGCAAACCGGTTCGCAAGTTCCTGAGCTGGAGTGGAGGATACTCACCTGCTGCCTTCTTGACTGCATCGGAGAATATGAGGTGTACGGCCCAAAAGCCGTCTGGCTCAGCATTGGCGGCATGTTATCAGGGATGCAGCATCCTGAAACATCTGCGGCTCGGGAGCCCTCAAACCATGGAAGAGTGAAAGACCATTGGTCGCCTTGGAGGCCATAGAAATCGAATGCTTAGCCCAGCCATTCGGCAAACACCAAGGGCTATAGGCACAGTTTAACCTGGCCAACCGGGGAAGATCCACTGAACATGAATGAAGCATAGCTATTCACCATATTGCAGAGTACAGTACACAAACATCCCCAGCCCTGAACGCAACCGAGACTCCTTTCGCATGCCAGCACCAACAAACCTCCAATGAAAACAACAAAACATGCAATTACTTCGATCATTACCTCAAATTACATCCCGCAAGCACTGACTCTGCACTCCTATATCCAAGAAAGCAATCCTGAGACAAGCTTTCTCGTGTTGGTCCTAGGAGAAAGAGATTCCTTGCCACAAGACTTGCCACCAGGGCCCGAATGGATTTGCTGGGATGACATCTTGAACCAAGAAACACGAATGAAACTTGCCAAAGAATACACCCCGTTTGAGCTATCGTGTGTAGTGCGTGGCAGGTTCCATCACTATCTGAGCACCAAGCGTAGTTTTGAAAAGTGGATCATGGTCGATACGGATATCGGTATTCTTGCAAGCCTCGACCTGGTTTGGGAGGAACTCGATTCTGGCTGCATTGCCCTCACTCCACACGCCAGCAAGCCTGTCAACCTAGATCATGCTTTCCCTCATGAAAAGAACATTCTTAAGTATGGTTTGTTCAATGCTGGCGTCGTGGGCATGAGGCGCTCTGAGACTGCAGAAGAGGCATCACAGTGGCTGTGCGAAAGACTGGAAGCCTTTGGCCATTCCTTCGCGGATCGCCAAGCATCAGGGCTACCCACCCACCATGACTTTGAGTTTGTTGACCAGATCTGGCTCAATCTACTGTCACAGTACTTCAGGGAGTCAACGGTTATTCTCGACAAAGAAAGATATAATCTCGGTCATTGGAATCTTCATCAAGGCAAGCTAGAGCTTCAGGATGGGCTCGCTTATTTTAATGGCGAAAGAGTGGTGATGGCCCACTTCTCAGGGCTACCTGCAAAAGAAGATCTTGGCTTGGTATCCTGCTATTCAAAACTCTATACCGAAAATCAATCAAAGCCTTGGGCCATTATGGCCACAGACTATCTTGACAGGCTGGAGAAAGCAAAGACAAGCTCGCCATCCATCCCTTACTCCTACAGCAGCATCCAACCCAGCAAGGCAAGGGTGGAAGAAAAGCCAGCGAAGGCAGTATCTAAAGGCCAGAAGAACGGGTTCCCCAAAAGAGTATTGCAGAAAGTTGCTCGTGGCTTCCAATCTCCAGCCAGAATCGTTGGAGGAATCAGACTAGTTTCCTGGCAAGTCAAACGAGCCTGCAAGACCGCTCATTCAATTTTGATCAATCAAGGTGAAGACCAGATTTTTCGCGACCTCAGTGAAAACGCCTTTACCAGTCTAGTTCCCTGTATAGGCAATTACGAAACCTATCTTGTCAGGGCATCGATTCTCCAGTCCGTGGTGAAAGCCAAGGATCTGTTCAAGGGCAAACTGCTTGATGTGGGTGCAGGTAGCTCCCCCTATGAAGACCTGATCATGGCAAGCGGTAAGGTAAGAGAATACATCAAACTAGATTTTGCCAGCTCGGATTATCATCAAGGCCATGAGCTGGATCTCACCTGGGATGGCAAAACCATCCCTCTGGATGCTGAGTCCATCGATACCGTGTTCATGACAGAGGTCTTGGAACACGTTCACAGACCTGGCGAGATGCTGCGGGAGGTGCGCAGAGTTCTGAAGCCTGGAGGCGTGCTATTTCTCACGGTGCCATTCTCATGGCCGATGCATGAACTGCCTTACGACTATCATCGGTTCACGCCTATAGCCCTAAGAGCCTATTTAGAGGAAGCTAGTTTTGATGTGCAAGATATCGAAATGTTGGGGGGCTGGGATCACAGCCTGGCTCTGCAGATCGGGCTTTGGCTGACCAATCGGAGGATGGGAGAAAGGAAGCGAAAGATAGCCAAGCTATTTGCTTGGCCAATATATTCATACTTAATGCGCAAGGGCAGAAATGAAAACACTGAGATTCGAAATCACCAGATGTATATGGGATTAGCGGTGGCTGCCGTAGCACATGAATAGCACTAGTTACCAGGAAACTCTGATCAAGCCGTCCATATCAGGAGCGCCGGTCTCATTCTCACCGAGCCCTGAGGCTGATCATTGCCATACAATCTTAGTATGTGCTGACGTGCAAGCCCACTGGAAGTCACCGCATACTGTATTCGACTATGTGCTCATGGAAGAGTCAGATTCCATCTCTCAGGAAGCACCAGAGCGCTGCATGTCAAATCCTACGTCTCCTGGTGATCATCACGAAGTCCAGCAGGTGGAAGAAATAGTCTTGGCTTAGCGCAAAGAATTAGCAAGCGTGGTCAGAATCATCGAATAGCGCTACTGTAGGCATTGGCAACCATGTCAGCCATCTTTGCCCAGGTAAACTTTCGTGCACGGTCTATCGACTTGATTGAGTATCGACTCCTTAGTTCATGGTCGGATGTGATGGACCACATTGCCTTAGCGATTCCCTCGCAATCCAAAGGGTCAACAAGCAAGCCGGCGTCTCCTACCACCTCAGGCAGCGATGAGAGGTTTGAACATACTACTGGGGTGCCACACTTCATGGATTCTAGAGGGGGTAGACCAAAGCCCTCATAAAGTGATGGGAAAAGAAAGCAAGTTGCACCAGCATAAAGTGCAGGTAAATCATCATCTGACACATATCCAGTGAGTAATACACGGCTTTTATGAATATTGAGGCGCTCAAGCTTCTCATAGATGGTGCCGTACTTCCAGCCAGGTGTTCCGGCAAGGACGAGGTAGGGAGTATCAATGCCCAGTTGGGATGCCACGATTCCAAAAGCTTCAATCACAGAATCAAGGTTCTTTCGGGGTTCCAATGTGCAAACAGAAAGATAATATGGTGCACTCGCTGCTAAGCCTAGTTTCTGCTTCAACCTAAGGATTTGGTCCGCTTTCACATGTGGATGGAAAACGTCTGATGCGGCTGGGTAAGCCACATGTACGTTTCTCGGATTAAAGTCTTGCCGAAAGGAAAGAAAGTCTTGCCTTGAATGCTGAGAGATCGTGACTACGTGACCATGTAGTGGTATCGAGCTGACCATCCTCTGAGTAAAGCTGATGTCGTATTCAGTACAATAAGATGGAAACAAAAGGGGAATCATATCGTATGATGTTGCAAAAGGGACTATGCTGCCCATTCGTGCGATTGCATCAGGGATTGGTTGATGTGTTGCGTGGTAGATACTCATATTCCTCTGTTGGCCATTCATGCGTCTGTTGCTCAACGCTTCAATTCCTCTGTTGCGAATCTTCTTAAATAAATAGCCAGCACGCCAACCGAGATCTATTGATCCGCCTTGCTGGAGATCCAAGACTAGTTTACTCATCACCCCACGTTCGACATCTTGGCTGCTAATTAAGGGAATAGATGCCTCCGAAAGGTAGGGCGAATTAAGTTTGCGTGCTTCGCCAAGATACCTGTGGCACCGACTGATGCACTCTCCATCCAACTGTGAAAGGAGATGAAGACGGATGTCTTCACGCTCCTCCAGCGCTATTGCAAGTTCTTCAATGACCTTAAAGATTCCTGTCCTGGAACGCTCCAGGAAATGGCCAGCCCCCAAAACTGAGATATCGTAGTGGACCGAGATTGACGTTTTTCTCATGGGTAAGCGGATGCTATTCATTTCCCAGAATACAGATTTGATTTCAGCAATCCATCTGTAGTCAGTCTAGCTTCTCTGATTGTCCATTTCAAGCGATACTCAAGTGCTGGCGACAGGAATGGATAGAATAACTGTATGCGTTCAGGGGTCGGAACAGCTCGAAGCGACCATCGCTACGGCTGAACCCTTGACGACGGCGTGATTCCCGGTTGCATCTCAGTCAGAGTCTGCCTGAGATGAGCACCCCTCCCGCCGGGATTTCACAAGCGGCCTGGTTGGCATGGCCGACCAGTGCCCGTCTTCTGATCCTGCATCAACAGCAGGAGATTCAAGTGCTGAGCCAGGAGAACGAACAGCTCCGAGCGCAGCTCACCGCCCTGGCGACGGAACTTGCCAGCCTGCGCGAGCGGATCGGGCGAACGTCTCGCAACTCGTACCGATAAAGATGCCGGCCGATCCGCCAGCCCTTTGAAGGCTCACTACAGCGGGCCGTGTAACTGGGTTTCACGCGCAAGGAGCGAACATCCTGGGCCCAGACTGAACGGACCAGCCATAAGTTGTTGAAACGCAAAAAAGCCCTATGGTCCATTCTGGATCACCCCGGAATCGAGCCAACCAACAACGCCGCCGTAGACGAAGTCTTCTCCGCAGGAGTACGAGCACTGCGCCAGTCGGTCATCCAGCGCAAAATCAGCCTTGGCGTCCAGTCCGCCAGCG
>JAUCZB010000008.1 GCA_030373325.1 Cyanobium sp. CZS25K
ACCGCCCCTTTTGCAAGCGATTCTCAATAGCAGCTGGAGATTGCGAAGCGTCCCGCCGTCCGGCGGACGCCACGATCACCCCCAGCCCCCCGCAACGGTCACCCGCGCCTGTCGCCATGGAGGCCCGCCGCCGTGCCCGCTGCGCCGGGGCCGACGGCGATCACCAGCAGCCTGGGGGAACCCCTTCGCTTCCGCTCCCCCATGCTTCGCATCCGTGGCGACAGAACCAGCCTGCTGGCGGCCCTGGCGGCCCACTGGGCCGATCAGCAGCTGCAGCTCCCTACCGGCAGCTCCAGCTCCCTCAACCCTGCTCCTCAGCCGCGCAGGCAGGACAGAGGGCCCGCACGTTGAGGACGCACTCCAGCAGCCGGAAGCCGCAGGCCCCGGCCGCCGCCTCGCCGGCGGCCAGCACGGCGCCGCTTTCGAACTCCTCGGTGCGCCCGCAGCGGACGCAGACCAGATGGTGATGGTCGCGGTGGGCATCGCCGGCCAGCTCGAAACGGCGCCCCCCCTCCGGGAGCTCCAGTTCCTGGAGCAGCCCCATCGAACTCAGCAGCCGCAAGGTGCGGTAGACGGTGGCCAGCGACACCCGCTCCTGGCTGCGCACCAGGCGCAGGTGCACTTCCTCGGCGCTCAGATGGCTGCCCTCGCCGATGCGCTCGAACAGGTCGAGCACCCGCTGACGCTGGGGCGTCAGCCGCTGGCCCCGGTCGTTCAGGGTGGTGCGCAGGCTGCTGGGCTGGGCCAGACCGGTGGGGGGAGTGTTCACCACGCGATCCCAGAGCTTCGCAACACTAGAACCTATTGAGAAGGCGTGCCCGACGACGGGATCCCGGCGGGGCGTTTCCTGGCCAGTCGGGCGTCCAGGCTGACCAGGCCGGCCGCCAGCAGATCGGTGAGTGTGACGATCAGGCGATAGCTGAGGGCCACCGCCAGCAGGGACGCCTCCGGCAGGGCCACCCCCATCCGCAGCAGCAGCACCGCTTCGAACACCCCCAGCCCACCGGGCGCTCCCGGCACGACCAGGCCGGCGGTCCAGGCCAGGGCGAATCCCGCCAGCCAGACGGGAGCATCGGGCCCCAGGGGCAGATCGAAGGCCCGCACACAGCAGCAGAAGCCGGCGAAGCGCAGCAGCACGAAGGCCAGTTCCGCCAGCAGGGGCGGCCAGGGGTAGCCCCGCAGCCCGGTCGAGGGCATGGCCGAAGGCTCCTGCTTCAGCTCCTCCTCCAGGCCGAGGTCCCGCGCCCGACGCCGCTCAAGCCGCTCCAGCAGGGGATCGAGCCAGCGGGGCAGGAGCAGGGCCAGGGGCAGCAGGCACACCAGGCCCAGACCGCTCTGCAAGCCACCGCTGGGCACCAGGGCCAGCGCCGCCACCGCCGCCAGCAGGGGGTCGAGCAGCACCGCCACCAGGGCCGTGCTCGTGCTGGCAGGGGTGTCGAGGGGCGTGTCCTCGCTGCGCAGCCGCTGCACCCGGGACGCCAGATGCCAGATGCCCCCGGGCAGGAACTTGCGCAGGTTGGTGGCCACATGCAGTTCCACCACCGCGGCCCAGTCGGGACGCAGACCCAGCCAGCGCAGAACCACGCCCCAGGCCACGCCGTTCATCACCAGGCTGAACAGGCTCAGGCCCACGCCGAGCAGCAGCCACAGCCAACCCTGACCATCCAGCCGCAGCTGCACCAGCTGGCGGCCGTGGTTGAGCAGCGCCGCCATGACGAAACCGATGCTGCCCAGGGTGATCCAGGGCCGCAGGCCCCCGGGAAGCGCCGGCAGGGCGGGCAGGGCCGGCCAGGTGAGGTTCGACGGCCAGCTGAGATTTGCCGGCAGCCGCCGTCGCAGACCATCGAGGCGGAAGCGGGACCAGCGGCTCACGGGGCACCCCCTTGCGACGCCAGGGCGTGGCGGACCGCATCACGCACCTCCTCGAGGGACCGTCCCTCACGCCCGGCCAGCTCCACGAGGTCCGCGTGCTCGGCCTTGGCCCGCCGCCGACCGTCGGGCAGGGTGGCCCACTTGATGCGCACCGGTCCCAGGGGGGTGGCCAGCGTGGTGCTCTGCCGCGGCAGGGTCCAGCGCTGCTGCCACTGCTCCCTCACCCCCAGCGTCGTGCCGTGGCGCCACCACACCTGGCGCAGCTCCGGGCCCAGCTCCGGGGCCATCAGGGCCGTGATCAAGGTGCCCGTCCGCCCCTTCTTCATCGCCACGGGCTGGCTGAACACCTCCAGCGCCCCGCCCCGGCGCAGGGCCTCGGCCAGATAGGCCAGGTCCTCGGCGGTGGCGTCGTCGATCTGGGCCTGCTGCTGCAACAGGACTTCGCTCCCTTCGTTGCCCTCGCTGACGCCAGCGTCCCCCAGGGGCCGGGCCAGGATGAGGCGCAGCAGATTGGCCCGCTCCAGCTGGCGCGTGCCCAGGCCCACGCCCACCTGCAGCGGCTGGCCCCCGGGGAAGGGGGCGAACCGATCGGCCCAGCAGGCCATGAGGGCCATCCCGGTGGGGGTGGTGAGCTCGCCCGGGGGAAACCCCTCGCTGGTGGCCAGCGGCAGGCCCCGCGAGCGGGCGATCTCCAGCACCGCCGGGGCCGGCAGGGGCAGGGCCCCGTGGGCGGTGACAACGCTGCCGTGGCCCGCGGGCGGCACGCCGCAGACGAGCTGGTCCACCCCCAGGTGGAGCAGCCCGGCGCAGACCCCCACGATGTCCACCAGGGCATCGATCGCACCCACCTCGTGAAACTCCACGGCCTCGGCGGGGTGGCCGTGGACCGTGGCCTCCGCCTCCGCCAGCAGGCCGAACACCTCCAGCACCTTGTGCTGCAGCGCCGGGGCCAGCGAAGCGGCCAGGATCTGCTGGCGCAACGCCCCCCAGGGGCGATGGCTGGGCTGGGGCTCCAGGGCCTCCACCGCCAGGTGCAGCCCACGCAGCCCGGCGCTGCGGCGCTGCTCGATCCGCAGCCGGTAGCGCCCCGCCAGCCCAAGGGCGGCGAGGGGGGCATGGATCACCTCCTCCGGGAGGCCGAGATCCAGCAGCGCCGCCAGCAGCATGTTGCCGGCAAGGCCGGTGGGGCAATCCAGCAGGGCCAGCGTCATGGGGGCGGTCGACGACCGAACCGGGGGGCCACCGCCAGCAGCCGTTCGGCCTCGGCCTCGATCTCGCTGCGGCGCTCCCGCAGGGCCTGCTCCACCTCCCGGCGCGCCCGGCGCTGTTCCATCCGGGCCATCTCGACATCGAAACCCGACAGGCCCCAGAGGCGGCCCAGCAGGGCCCGGTCGTCATCGCCGCCGACGCTGTCGCCGTAGACCAGGGTTTCGGCCACCATGCCGGCCTGCAGGACCCGGCTCCAGCGCCGCAGGTCCTCCGCCGAGAGCCGCACGCTCTCGGGCAGGGCGAACTCGGTGCAACCGCCACTGTCGACGCCGGCCCGCAGGCAGGCCAGGCTGCCCACCAGCACCCGCCGCACCGCCAGACCGTCGCTGTCCGCCGCCAGAGCGTGGCCGGCTTCATGGATGGCGATGCGACGCAGGCGCCCCTGGCCACCGGGCAGGGCTTCAGCCAGCAGGTGGCCGCCCCGCCCGCCGAAGCGGGCCGCGTCCACGGTGAGGGATCCCAGGCCCAGGGCCACCAGAAGGGTGATCCACCACGGGGAAAGCCCGACGAGCGGACCCGCCACGGCGCCAAGACTGACCAGCAGCACCACGACCCCGGCCGTGAGGGCACCGCTGGTCATCTCAGCGGCCCTGGCGGGTCACGGCCCGGCCATGGCCCTTGGGCTTGGCCGGGCCGCCCTTGTCACCGCCGGGCCGGCGGGCCTTGCCGCCGCGGTTGCCCCGTTCGGCCACCGGGCCGATGACCTCGAAGCGCTCAACGACGAGCTGCTGACCCTGGCGGCGCAGGTCGAGGGCGACGAAATGGCGCAGGTGCTCCAGGGGAATGTCGCCGCGAAGCTGGAGCTTGAACGGCACCGGACGGTTGCCGTCCGGGCGGGGTTGCTGCCGCACCTTGATCACCAGATCCCCGGTTTCGGGGCGGGTGAAGATCAGCTCGCCCCGAATCGAGAAGTAGTCGTCCCCTTCGGGAAGCTGATCGACGGCTGCGGCCGCCTCAGCCGCCCCAGCGGGCTCAGGGGCCTCAGCGGTCTCGCTGGGTTCGGAGTCTGGGGCGGCCTGCACGGCGAGGGTGCTGGGCTCCCACACCCCCACCATCTGCAGGTGAAGCTGGTTCTCCTCCCTGGAGCGGGGGTAGACGACCCACAGATGCGGCGTCTCCAGATCGAGATGCCGCCGCATGAGGGTGAGCAGGCGGCCGAGCACCACGGCTTCGATCTCGGTGCCCTCGGCCGTGCGGATCAGGCCCCGGGTGAGCTGGTCGGGATCGGCCGGTACGTAGGAACCACGCACCACTCCGATGGCCCGGTACTGCATCGGCTCTGTGACCGGGGAAATGGGATGCTGACGCATGGTGGATGTGAAAAACCCCGTGGCGGTACCTGGACCTGGAGTGGCCCGGGTCAATGTAAGCAGCAGCGGAGTAAGCAGCAGTGCAAGCGCGATGCCCAGGCCAGACTCAGTCGCGATCACGACCCCTCACCGTCAGCGGATGCCCCCGAAGAACCGAAGCCTTCCCGGCCTCTGGTCACTGCTGGCAGCCAGCCTGGTCGGGATCCTGGCCCTCGCCGGAGGCTGGTGGCTGGGGCAGCGCCAGTCAGCCACCCAGGCCAGCGCCGACCCGAAGCGGACCCTGCTGACCAAGGAGGCCACACGCCTGCGGCTGAGGCTGGACGCCAACGAGGCGGACCCGGCCGACCGCCAGCGGCTGCTGGAGCTGCTGGTGGCCCTCGACCGCAAAGCGGAGGCCATCAACCTGCTGGAACCCATGGCCGATCGGGAACCCGAACGCTGGTCCCTGCGGCTGATGCTGGCGGAACTGCGGCGGAACCAGGGCGACCGCAGCGGCGCCGAACGGGAGCTGCGCCAGATTCTCAACCTGCGACCCACCCAGGTGGAGGCCCTGCAACTGCTCAGCCTGCTCCACCTGGAACAGGGGCGAGGCGCCGCAGCAGAGGCCCGCGTCAAGGCGGCCTATGGCATGGCCCTCAAACCCGACGTGAGGCCGGAAGCCCTCGGCATCGGCCTGCTCCTGGCCGAACTCCAACTCAAGCGCAACCAGGCGGCCACAGCAGCGGCCACCTACCTGCAGCTGGCCAACCTCTTTCCCCAGGATCAACGTCCCCTGCTGGGTCTGGCCATGCTGCGGCACGATCGGGATGACCCCAAGGGGGCCCAGGAGGCCCTGGCCCAGGCACGCTTGCGCAGCCCCACCCCCGACAAGCCGGACCCAAGACTGGACAAACTGGCGGCCAGCTGGGGGCTCGAACCGCTCAGATCCCCTTCAACTGGCCAGAAGACCCCGCCGGCCCCGGCTTCGGGGCCTGGGCGTCAAAGTCCCTGAGGGCCTGATCGACAGCGGAACTGGGAGGGGTGGCGTCGTCGAGGGCGGTGCTGCGCTTCAGCTTGTTCAACAGGTCCAGCGGATTGGTGCTGTCGAGGATTGAACCGCTGCCGGAACCCGATTTGCTGGGCCCGTAGTCATAGAGCTGGCGCTCCATGGTGCTGGTGCCGAGCGTCTGGCCGAAGCCGGCCTCCTGGGCCAGGGCCGCCGCCTCCGGCAGTACGGCCAGGGCCGCAGCGGGGAGAACGGTGACGAGCAGCGAACCGACACCGGCGGCGCAGGCACGCAGAGAAAGAGAACGGTTCTTCATGGCCCCTGCCGGCGGAGATACGAAACACCAGGAGTTCCATGATAAGGGCCTTCTGCCGGTTCCCCGGCCCGATGCCATCGCCATGCGGATTGCCACCTGGAACGTCAACTCGGTGCGCACCCGGCTCAAGCAGGTGAGCGCGTGGCTCAGGGCCGAAGGGCCCGAGGTGCTCTGTCTGCAGGAAACCAAGGTGGCCGATGACCTGTTTCCCCACACCGCCTTCGAGGCCCTGGGCTACCGGGCGGTGATCAGCGGCCAGAAGGCCTACAACGGCGTGGCCATCCTCAGCCGGCTGCCGCTCGAGGACGTGCGGGTGGGCTTCGCCGCCCTGCTGCCGGACGATCCGGTGGCCGCCGCGCTGGGCGAGCAGAAACGGGTGATCAGTGCCTCGATCGAAGGGGTGCGGGTGCTCAATCTCTACGTGCCCAACGGGTCGGCCCTGACCTCAGCAAAGTACCCCTACAAGCTGGAATGGCTTGCCTGTCTGCGGCGTTACCTGGAGGCCCAGGAGGCCGAAGGGGAACCCCTGGCCATGGTGGGGGACTTCAACATCGCCCTGGAATCCCGCGACATCCACGACCCGGACCGCCTCAACGGCGGGATCATGGCCAGCGAGCCGGAGCGGCTGGCCCTGACGGCCGCCCTCGGCGATCGTCTCAGCGACGTCTTTCGCGTCTTCGAGCAGGGCAGCGGCCACTGGAGCTGGTGGGACTACCGCACCGGCGCCTGGGACCGGGACCGGGGCTGGCGCATCGACCACATCTACCTCTGCGAGCAGTTGCTGGCCTGCGCCACGGGCTGCGTGATCCACAAGGATCAGCGGGGCAACGAGCAGCCCAGCGACCATGCGCCGGTGGTGGTGCATCTGACCTGGCCGCCGGAGCCGGCCGAAGGGGACGACGAGGGGTGGTGAAGATCTCCAGGGGGCTCACTCAGGGCAGGAAGGCCGCGAGGTCGAGGTCGGGGCGCCGCACCAGAGCGAACAGCGTGCCGGCATTGCCCCGGCTCACCCTGAGCTCGTCATCGAGCACAGTGATGTCGAGCCAGGCGGGAAAGCCCTGACGCACCTCCCGCAGGAGCTTGAGGCGGTCCTCTCCCCACCGGGGCCCCAGCCAGCCCCCCCGCTCGAACTGCACCGACACCCGCTGATGGGGCGCCTCCGGAGCGATGGCGATCCGCGCCTGCACGGCGATCCCCGCCAGCGGGCCCAGGGGACCGGCCAGCCGCAGCAGGTTCATGGCCCGGCCGGCGGCGGGATCAAGCAGCTGCAGGTTCTCCAGCCAGGGCTGGACCGCCAGATAGGGCAGGGAACTGCTGCTCCAGCGCAGCTCCCAGACCCCCTGCAGCTGGGACGCCTGGCAGGAAAGATCCGCCGGCTGCTGCCGCTCGAGCCGCTCGATCAGGCCCCTGATCCGGCCGGCGACGGGCTTTCCGGACCGGGGAACGCCGGGACCGGGACGCAGCCACCCCAGCAGCTCCTCCCGGCAGCCGCGGCCCTCCTCGCTGGGAGCGCCGGGGTCGTGGGCAGGCGTGGCCGGTTCCATCACGGAGAGCTGCAGGGCGCAAGGTCCCATGCTGGCAGGACCTTCCGGCCATCGGATACCGTGACGGGCCGGACCGGATCGCCGTCCATGATCGAGTGCATCCGGCTCTGGACCAACGATCACCAGCTCTCGGAGTTCGAACGGGGCTGCGTGGATCTGGCGCCGGGCAAGCCGGGGGATCTGGTCAGTGCCGGGATGGCGGCCGGTGCGGTCTTTTTCAGCGAAACCGGCAGCGGCGGCCGCTTCGGCTGGCACACGGCGCCGAGCCGTCGGCTCGTGATCACCCTCAGCGGCAACCTGGAGTTCCAGCTGCGCGACGGGCGGACCTTTCTGCTGCACCCCGGCATCGTCCTGCTGGCGGAGGACACGACGGGCAGCGGCCATGCCTGGCGACTGATCGGGCCCGATCCCTGGCGGCGCCTCTACGTCACCCTGGCCGCAGCCGAGCCGGTGCCCTTCCGCACCGACCCCCTGCCCCCGTGACACTGACCAGCGTCGATGTGACCCTCGTGGGGGCGGGGATCATGAGTGTCACCCTGGGCACCCTGCTCAAGCAGCTGCGGCCGGAGCTGCGCGTCCTGCTCCTCGAACGCCTCCCGCAGGAGGCCCAGGAAAGCTCCAGTGCCTGGAACAACGCCGGCACGGGCCATGCGGGGAACTGCGAGCTCAACTACACGCCGATGGCGGCGGACGGTTCGATCAGCCTCGCCAAGGCGCTGGACATCAACGAAGCCTTCGATCTTTCACGCCAGTTCTGGACCCATCTGGTGCGGGCGGGCGCCCTTGGCTCTCCTGAGGCCTTCATCCAGGGCGTCCCCCACATGAGCTTCGTGCTGGGCGAGGAGCGGCGGGCCTACCTGCGGGAACGCCATCGGCTGATGAGCGCCCACCACTGCTACCGGGGCATGGCCTACAGCGAGGAGCGGGCGCAGGTGGCGGAATGGGCACCGCTGCTGATCGAGGGACGGGATCCGGGGGCGACGATCAGTGCCACCCGCTTCGTCGGTGGCACCGATGTGAACTTCGGGGCCCTCACCAGCCAGCTGCTGGATCACCTGCGCAGCTGCCCACCCTTCGAGGCGCGATTCTCCACGGCGGTGAAAGGCCTGCAGCGGCGGCAGGAGGGCGGCTGGCGCCTGGAGACCCGTGATCAAGGCACTGGAGAGCCCCGCCTGATCGATTCCGGCACCGTGTTTCTCGGCGCCGGGGGCGGAGCCCTGACCCTGCTCCAGAAGGCGGGGATCCCTGAAGGGCGCGGCTATGGCGGCTTTCCCGTGAGCGGCCTGTGGCTGCGCTGCAGCCATCCCGAAGTCGCCAGCCGGCACCGGGCCAAGGTCTACGGGATGGCGGCCGCCGGCTCGCCGCCGATGTCGGTGCCCCACCTCGACACCCGTCTCGTCGACGGCAGACAGTGGCTCCTGTTCGGACCCTATGCCGGGTTTTCCACCAAGTTCCTCAAGAGCGGCTCCCTCTGCGACTGGCCCGGCTCCCTGCGGCCCGGCAACCTGCTGCCCCAGCTGGCCGTGGCCCGGGACAACCTGGCGCTGACCGAATACCTGATCGGCCAGGTGTTCGCCAGCAGCGAAGAGCGTTTCGCGGCCCTGCAGAACTTCTATCCGAACGCCCGGAGCTCCGACTGGAGCCTGGCGGTGGCCGGCCAGAGGGTGCAGATCATCAAGGCCGATGCCCGCCGGGGCGGGGTGCTCCAGTTCGGCACCGAAGTGGTGCATGCGGCCGACACGTCCCTGGTCGCGGTGCTGGGGGCTTCCCCCGGGGCTTCCGCCGCCGTGGCGATCAGCCTGGAGATCCTGCGCTCCTGCTTCCGAGAAAAGCTCCCCGATGGCTGGGAGCGGACGCTCAAGCGGATCCTGCCCTCCTACGGCGAAGCGATCCGCCTCGACGCCGACCTCTGCCGGAGAATCCGCAGCGAGAGCGCCGAGGTGCTCAGGCTGGGGATGTCCTGACGTCGTTGGCGTCGGTGGTGGCGGCGGCGTCGGGATCGATCACCTTGCCCAGCAGCCCGAGTTCGCGGTCGCGGGGCAGCATCAGCCCCCAGCGCACGTCCCCGGGGGCCTGAACGAACAGGCCCGCCATGGCCCGCACCAGCTGCGGCACCGACAGGGTGTTGGTGAGGAACCCCTGCCAGTGATCCGGCGGCAGCCGGAAGAAGGTGGCGAAGAAGTCGCGCAGCTGGTCCTCGTCGAAGCGCATCAGCTTCTCCAGCCCGAAGCGATACAGGGCGTGCTTGCGGCGCATCGGGGCGGGCCAGAGGGCTTCCCAGGCCACCAGGGAGAGGGCGGGGCCAGGCGCTGCCCCGGCGGGTGCCGCGCAGGCGGTGGCGATGGCCTCGGCCAGCCCCGGGGCGCGGCGCAGCAGGGAGCCCACCATGTAGCCGGAGGCGGGGTGGACCATGCTGGCGGCGCCGCCGAAGCCCACCAGCCGCTGACGGCGATCCGGCAGGGGCGGATTCATGGGGAACAGGCAATGCTCCTGCTCGTGGATCTCCTCCACCTGCACGCCGCGGTAGGCCAGCCGGCGCCGCAGCCTGTCCTTGAGAACGGCGAAAGGTACCGCCGGTGCCAGGGCCAGGGATGTCTCCTCCACGAAATGGGTGCCATCGCCGAGATCCATCGCATAGAGAAAGGTGGGCGGCTGCCGCCGTTCCGCCTCGTTCAGGTGATCGCTGCGGTAGTCCATCAGGACGAACTGCCCCGGTGCCACCGGCGGCGCACTGAAGCGGCCCACGATTCCGTAGGCCGCCTGGCCCGCCACCGGCCCATCGTCGGGGCGGCGGACGAAGACGGGCGCATGGCCGCTGGCATCGATCACCAGCCGGGCCCGCAGGCGCTCACCCGCGGCGGTGCCGACCACCGAACCGTCAGGGTCGTGGTCGATGCTGGCGGCCCGGCCCCGATGCCAGCGCAGGCCCGCCCGCTCCCCTTGCGCCAGCCAGTGGGCCTGCAGGCGGGCCTTGTCGAACAGGCCGTAATCCTGCCCATGGGCGATGGGCTCCGAGCCGAACCAGCTGACCGTGTCCGACCAGCGGTGGGCCAGCAGATGGGACAACCCGCAGGCATCGACTTCATGGCCCCAGATGCCGTAGGTGTTGGCCCACGGATGGTCCGGCTCCCGCTCCGCCAGGGCCTCCACCCGCAGGCCCCGTTGCCCGAGGGCGGCGGCGAGGCAGAGGGCAGCGGGCCCGGCCCCCACCACCAGCACATCCGTTGCCATCACGCCGGTACGGTGAAGCCACATCCTGCATCAAAAGCCATCCCCACTGCCGTCAGGCTGTTTATGGCCCTCGCCTGCGCCCTGCTGCTGGCGCTGCCCCAGGCGGCCCATGCCAGCCAGCCGGAGGTGGTGCCGCTGCTGGTGTCGGTGGATGTGGACAACGTCCACGGCTTCTCCCCCCGCGACAAGACCTACATGGTGGAGGGAACCCTGCGCCTGGCGGCCCCGGCCCTGGTGATGGCGGGCTGGCTCGATGCCGGCGTGGATCCTGTCCGCCTGGTGCGCCTCCAGAACATGGTGCAACCCTGGGATTCCCTGATCGAGCCCATCGGTGGCCCCCTGCGGCAGGGCCCCAGCCTCGCCAGGACGTACCGCTTCAACGGCAACTTCTATTCCGACGAGATCGACTTCCGGGGTTACCCCTTCGGCGCCCTGCCCCTGCGGCTCAACCTGGCGCCTGAGCCCAGCTTTCCAGGCGCAAGCAAGGATCCTGCGGCGATCCGGCTGCTCGCTGAGCAGAACGGTTCCGGCGTGAGCCGACGCAGCAACATGAACGGCTACCGGCTGGCCAGCTGGTCGTTCCACAACACCGCAGGCGGGGTGGAGATGGAACTCGTTTACGAGCCCATCGGCTGGGCCGCCCTGGTGAAGTGGCTGCTGCCACTGGCGATCACCATGGTCGTGATGCTGCTGACGCCCAATCTGCGTGCCGGCTTCCGCTCGGAGCGGCTGGCCATCCCCCCCATGATCCTGCTGACGCTGGTGTTCATGCAGCAGGCCTACCGCGACACCCTCCCCTCGCTGCCTTACCTCACGGTGCTCGATGGGCTGTCTGCGTTCTCCTATCTGGTGACGCTGGTGTTCTTCTGCGAATTCATCTGGTGCGCCAACCGGCTGGATCGAGGCGCCGGCAGCGACAGCGTCCAGCTGGAGCGAAGGGTGGAGCGTCTGGAGCTGCTGCTGCAGCTGGCCAGCCTGGGCGGCTACGCCGTGCTGCTCGTCTGGGCCGGGGTCCAGCGCTGAACGCCGTGCCCGGATCGGCCGGAGGATCGGGAAGGATCAGCCTTCCAGGTCAGGGGGAGCTTCTGCCTCCTCGGCCAGGTTCTCCTCAGCGAGGTTCTCCGCGGCCAGGCTCTCCGCGGCCAGGCTCTCCGCGGCCAGGCTCTCCGCGACGAGGTTTTCCGCGGGCAAGACTTCCACGGCCTGGACGTCCTCGGCCAGGACTTCATCATCCTCCTCGGCGGCCGGCGGCACCAGCACCACTTCGGTGAGGCGGTCGCCGGAATCCAGTTTCTGCAGCCGCACACCGGTGGCCGCCCGGGACTGCTGGGGAATGGCATCGGCCTGCATGCGCACAATCACCCCCCGCTCGCTCACCAGCAGCAGTTCCTCGCCGGCGCCCAGCACCCTGAGGCCCACCAGCACGTCGCCATCGCGGCGGAACTTGATCGCCCGCAGACCCATGCCGGCTCGCCGCTGCAGCCGGAACTGATCCACCGGCACCCGCTTGCCCAGGCCGCTGGCACTGGCCACCAGCACCCAGGGACCCTCACTGGGGGCGACCTCATCGCCTTCCTCCTCGTCGGGACCCGCCTCGGCGTTGCTGGCGACACGGTCCGCCAGTTCCGCCGTCAGGACGTCCATGCTAACCAGCTCATCGCCGGGGCGCAGATTCATGGCCCGCACGCCGCGGGCGGTGCGGCCCAGGGGGCGCAGCTCCTCGTCGCTGAGGCGGAAGTGGATCGTCATTCCCTTGAGGGAGCCGATCAACACGCTGTCGCCGGGCAGGGCCAGCCGCACCCAGCGCAGGGCGTCACCGTCCTCGAGGGAGATGGCGATCAGGCCGTTGGAGCGGATGTTGCTGAAGGCCGACAGCCGGGTGCGTTTGATGTAGCCGCCGCTGGTGAGCATCACCAGCTGCACGTCGTCATCGAAGGCGCTCACCGCCAGCAGGGAGGTGATCGCCTCCTCCCGGGGAATCGGCAGCAGCTGCACGATCGGGGTTCCCTTGGCGGAACGGCTGCAGATCGGCACCCGGTAGGCGGGGATGGAGTACACCACCCCCCGGTCGCTGAACAGCAGCAAGGCGTCGTGGTCGTTGCAGCTGATGAACAGCTTCACCGCCTCCTCGCCCTGGCTGCGGGTGCCGGCCTTGCCGCGGGTGCCGCGGCTGGTGGCCTCGAACTCGCTCACCGGCATCCGCTTGAGATACCCGTTTTCGGTGAGCAGCACCACGGACCGCTCGTTGGCGATCAGATCGATGTCCTCGAGGCCGCCCTCGAGATCCAGGATCTCGGTGCGGCGCGGGGAGTCGTAGCGGCTGCGCAGCACCTGGAGCTCCTCCTGGATCAGCCCCAGCACCCGCTCCCGCCGACCGAGGATGTCCTTGTAGTCGGCGATCTTGGCGACGAGGTCGTCGTGCTCGAGGCGGATCTTGTCGGCCTCCAGGGCCGTCAGGCGCCGCAGCTGCATCTGCAGGATGGCGTCGGCCTGGATCTCGCTGAGGCCGTGGCGCTCCTGCAACTGGGCCCGGGCGGTGGCGGTGTCAGGGGCGGCCCGGATCAGGGCGATGATCGGATCGAGCTGGTCGAGGGCCAGCAGCAGGCCCTGGAGGATGTGGTCGCGCTCCTCCGCCTTGCGCAGGAAGTAGCGGGTACGCCGTTCGATCGTCTCGATGCGGAAATCGAGGAAGACCCGCAGCATCCGGCCGAGGGTGAGCAGCACCGGCTCCCCCTTCACCAGGGCCAGCATGTAGGCGCTGAAGTTGTTCTGCAGCGGCGTGAGCTTGAACAGGTTGTTCAGCACCACCTGGGGGTAAGCGTCGCGGCGCAGTTCGATCACGATGCGCATGCCGTCGCGATCGCTTTCATCGCGGATGTCGGCGATGCCTTCGAGCTTCTTGTCGTTGACCAGCTCGGCGATGCGCTCGATCAGGGAAGCCTTGTTGGTCTGGTAAGGGAGCTCGGTGATGATCACCGCGTCCCGGTCGGGACGGCCCTTGGCTTCCACCGTCTCGATGGAGGCCACGCCGCGCATGGTGATCGAGCCACGGCCGGTGGTGTAGGTCTCGCGGATGCCGCGGCGGCCGAGGATCTGGCCGCCGGTGGGGAAATCCGGTCCGGGGATGATCGCCATCAGGGCGCGATCCTCGATCTCCGGGTCGTCGATCAGCGCCAGCAGGCCGTCGATCAGCTCGGTGAGGTTGTGGGGGGGGATGTTGGTGGCCATCCCCACGGCGATGCCGGAGGAACCGTTGAGCAGCAGATGCGGCACCCGCGCCGGCATCACGGTGGGTTCCTGCTGGGAGCCGTCGAAGTTGTCGATGTAGTCGACGGTCTCGGCCTCGATGTCCTCGAGCAGGCTGTCGGTGGTGAGGGCCTGGAGGCGCGATTCGGTGTACCGCATGGCGGCGGGCGGATCGTTGTCGACCGAACCGAAGTTGCCGTGCCCGTCGATCAGGGGCATCCGCATCGAGAAATCCTGGGCCATGCGGACCAGGGCGTCGTAGACGGCCGTGTCGCCGTGGGGGTGGTATTTGCCGAGCACTTCGCCCACCACGCGGGCGCACTTCCTGTAGGGCCGGTCGCTGGTGAGACCGAGCTCGTACATCGCGTAGAGGATGCGCCGGTGCACCGGCTTGAGGCCGTCGCGGGCGTCGGGCAGGGCCCGGCCCACGATCACGCTCATCGCATACTCCAGATAGGAGCGCGACATCTCGTTGCGCAGGTCGGTCTGGATGATCCGTCCGTCGGAGTCGCCGGGGGTGGATTCACCGGGTCCGGTTGGATCCGCCATGCAAGACCGTATGGGGCACAACTCACTCTATCGATGACCCTGCCGGCCCGTCGTGAATCAGCCCTGCGCCAGCGTCAGCGCAAGGGTGTGCTGCGGGTGAGGGGCGCCGCCGACTTCCGCCGACTGGTGGCCGCGCTGGGTCTGGCGGAGGCCTACGCGGACACCGACGTGGTGGTGGCCGCCAACGCCGAGTT
The DNA here is from genome assembly GCA_030373325.1 of Cyanobium sp. CZS25K. Classification (GTDB taxonomy): domain Bacteria; phylum Cyanobacteriota; class Cyanobacteriia; order PCC-6307; family Cyanobiaceae; genus Cyanobium. Next base: position 14,517 of record JAUCZB010000008.1, read on the forward strand.
CACCGATCAGGGCAGCCTGCATCTCAACATCGGCCCCAGCGATCCCCCCATCCGCTTCCGGGACACCCAGCTGGAGGTCCTCGGGGCCCAGGCCGGCGGCGGCGGCGGTGATCTGGTGCTGCCCATCGGCGGCGGGACCGGGGAGGCCCAGCGGCAGGGGGGAGCCCACCTGCTCGACCGGCTGCTCCGGGGCGGGACCCTGACCCTTACCGCCACCGGGGAGGTGACCGCCCTGCACCCCCGCCGGGACCTGCAGGCCCAGCTTGATCTGGAGCGGATCGGCTCCGGCCGGCTCCTTCTGCATCGGGCCATCAGCGAAAACGGCGTGGTGGCCGTGAGCAGCGCCGAAGGGGTGCTGCGCAGCCCCTGGGGGCCCGTGCTGGGGCCGTTCGGGAACGGGCTCTACGGCTGCAGCGGCGCCGGCAGCATCGGACTCACGATGCCGGGTCTGGCCCTGCTGGGGCCGGGATCCCCGGTGATGGTGGCGGGGGCCATCGGCTGGGTGGTGGGCAGCGGCAGCGGCCACCAGCCCGGTGTGCAGCGCTCCCCCAGCGGCCATGCCCTCAGCCCTGGGGCGGTGGCGGCGGTGAGTGTGGATCTCCATGGCCTGCGGCCCGAATGGCTGCGGCCCTGCTTCTTCGAGGGGCAGGGCGCCGCCCTGCTGGTGGGGGTGGCCGCGCCGATCCCCCTGATCAACGAAGCGGTGGCCCGCCAGGCCGCCTGCGGCGACGACGCTCTGGAGGCGCCGGTGCTGGACATGGGGATCCCACGTCGCCTGCGGCCCCGCTTCGGCTCCGTCAGCTATGCCCAGCTCAAATCCGGTGTGATCCAGGTGGAGGGGCGTCGCGTCACCGCCGCTCCGGCCCACAGTCCACGGCTGGCCGAAGCGATCGGCGCGGAGCTGATCGGCTGGCTCCAGGACGGACGCTTTCCGCTGCGCCTGCCGGTCTGTCCGCTCTCCGGGCGTGGTGGATTGATCCCCCTCGACCACTGAACTCCCTGCGCTCCTTGGGAGCGGTTGCGGCAAACGGCCGTAAGCTCCGGCGAGAGCCGACCCGCGCCAGCCATGGCCGAGACCCCCTTCAGCCCCGAGCCCTCCACCGGCCCCGAGCCCTCTGCCGGCCCCGAGCCCCAGGAGAACGGACCGACACCCCAGCCGTCAGCCGCGGACCCGACCGGGACGGTCTGGGACAGCCCGGCCCAGGTCACGCCTGCTGAGGCCACACCGGAACCCGTGACGCCGGAGCCGGAACCGAGCCTGGCCGGGCCGGATCCCGTGGCCGAGGCCCCGGAGCCGGTGCCTGCCCCAGGGAGTGAGCCGGAGCCCGGCATCACCGCCACCCTGGAGGTGCCCCCCCTCGTGGGCAGCGCTGACCCGGCCGGGGAAGGCGGCGGGGAATTCGATCTTCTGCTCCAGAAGATCAGGGACTGGTTCGCCAGCGGCGAGCTTCAGGCCCAGTGGCAGCGCTTCCGCGGCCCCCTCAAGGGGCTGGCGATCCTGATCGGGGTGGTGCTGCTGCTGAGGGTCTATGCCTCCCTGATCGGCACCCTCGACAGCCTGCCCCTCGTGGGCGGTCTGCTGGAACTGGTGGGCCTGATCGCCGTGGCCCGTTTCAGCGCCACCAGGCTGGTGCGCAAGAGCGACCGGGAGGAGGTCTTCGCCGACTGGAGCCGCCGCTGGAACGATTTCCGCGGCAGGGGGTGATTCCCCACCGGGGATGGGGCCGAGACCGCCGCGGACCGGTTGATAGTTTGTGCCCACTGTGTCCGTCCAACGGTGAACATTCAGCTCGGTCGCTCCCGGACCGTACGCCGCGCCTACGGCATCGATGAGATCGCACTCGTCCCGGGCGGTCGCACCGTCGATCCCGAGGTGACCGACAGCAGCTGGAGCCTGGGGGGAATCCAGCGCGACATCCCGATCATCGCCAGCGCCATGGACGGCGTGGTGGATGTTGGGATGTGCATCGAACTCACCCGGTTGGGCGCGCTCGGGGTGCTGAACCTGGAAGGTGTCCAGTGCCGCTACGACGATCCTGATCCGATCCTGGACCGCATCGCCTCGGTGGGCCGCGACGCGTTCGTGGGCCTGATGCAGGAGCTTTACAGCCAGCCGGTGCGTGAAGACCTTGTGCGTCAGCGGATCGCCGAAATCAAGGCGGGCGGCGGCATCGCGGCGGTGAGCGCCACCCCGGCGGCGGCCCTGCGCTTCGGAGCGGCGGTGGCCGAATCGGGCGCCGACCTGTTCTTCGTGCAGGCCACGGTGGTCTCCACCGAACACATCGGCCCGGAAGGTCGCCAGACCCTCGACCTGGCCGCCCTCTGCCGCGACCTGGGCGTACCCGTGGTGATCGGCAACTGCGTCACCTACGACGTCACCCTTCAGCTGATGCGGGCTGGCGCCGCCGGCGTGATGGTGGGCATCGGCCCCGGCGCCGCCTGCACCTCCCGGGGCGTGCTGGGTGTCGGCATCCCCCAGGCCACGGCCGTGGCCGACTGTGCTGCCGCCCGGGACGACTACGAGCGTGAAAGCGGCCGCTACGTGCCCGTGGTGGCCGATGGCGGCATCGTCACCGGCGGGGACATCTGCAAATGCCTGGCCTGCGGGGCCGATGCGGTGATGATCGGCTCCCCGATCGCCCGGGCCGCCGAAGCGCCCGGCCGCGGCTTCCACTGGGGCATGGCCACCCCCAGCCCGGTGCTGCCCCGGGGCACCCGCATCAAGGTGGGCACCACCGGCAGCCTCGAGAAGATCCTGCGGGGTCCTGCAGGCCTCGATGACGGCACCCAGAATCTGCTGGGCTGCATCCGCACCTCCATGGGCACCCTGGGGGCCCGCACCCTCAAGGAGATGCGGGAGGTGGAGGTGGTGGTCGCCCCTTCCCTGCTGACCGAGGGCAAGGTGTACCAGAAGGCCCAGCAGCTGGGAATGGGCAAATAGCACAGCGCGAGCCAGCCCGGAACCACCCTGGTCATCTCAGGCCTGGACGACACCGCCTCAAGGCGAGACGGAGGCTAACCTCAGCATGTGGGGGCTACGGCTCGCACACTCCTCACACCCCCCGGCCCGGCGTGTCCGGGCTTTTTGTCTTCTCCCGCCGTTTGCCGTGCGGCCCTGCCCCAGGGGGGCATTTTTCCTGGCAGGCGTCTCCCGGGGGCCAACGGTTCCGCTACGGCCTGCAACGCTGACTCCATCCCAGGCGAGAGCGGCCGAACCTGGTTGCTAGATTGACTACATCCCGAGTCTGCAAGGAATGTCCAGCGCCGCTGCCGTCACCGACGCCTCCTTCGAGCAAGACGTGCTCAAGAGTGATGTGCCCGTGCTGGTTGATTTCTGGGCACCCTGGTGCGGCCCCTGCCGCATGGTGGCGCCGATCGTCGATGAGATCGCCAAGGAATACGAAGGCAAGATCCGCGTCTACAAGCTCAACACCGACGAGAATCCCAACGTCGCCAGCCAGTACGGCATCCGCAGCATTCCCACCCTGATGCTTTTCAAAGGCGGCCAGAAGGTTGACACCGTCGTGGGTGCCGTTCCCAAGAACACCCTTTCCGGCACCATTTCCAAATACCTCTGACGCCGTTCCGCTGACGCCGCCCCTCTTCCCAGACCCACCGCCGGCGGCGGGCAGGAGTCCCCTTCAGGCCCTCGCCGAAGAACTCCATGGCCACCCCCAGCGTCGCCAGATCGAGCGGGCGGTGGTCTCCCTGCTCCAGGTCGCACGCCAGGAGAAGGAACAGCCGGAATGGCGGCTGATCGCCGGCTGTCTGGCCGACATCAGTGAGGCTCTGGAGGTCTTCCGTCCCCGCCGCAGTTCCCGCAAGATCAGCGTCTTCGGCTCCGCCCGCACCCGCCAGACCGATCCCTGCTACCTCCTCGCCGAAGACGTGGCCCGTCTGGCGGTGCAGGCCGGTTTCGAGGTGATGACCGGTGCAGGAGCTGGCGTCATGGAGGGCGCCAACAGCGGTGCGGGTTGTGAGCACAGCATCGGTCTCAACGTGGATCTGCCCTTCGAGCAGCATCCCAACCCCTACGTGAGCGGCTGCGACGGCCGCTTGCTGTACTTCCGCTATTTCTTCACCCGCAAGCTCTTCTTCCTGATGGAGAGCGACGCGCTCGTGGTGATGCCGGGGGGGTTCGGCACCCTGGATGAACTGTTCGAGTGCCTCACCCTCATCCAGACGGGTCGGACGTCGCCCATCCCCCTGGTATTGCTCTGCCCGGAGGGAGACGATTTCTGGAAGGTCTGGAAGCGCAATGTGCACCAGGAGCTCGCCACCCGGGAGCTGATCTCCCCGGAGGATGTGGATCTGATGGTGGAAGCCTCGAGCGCCGAGGAGACCGTGGCCCGCATCTGCCGGTTCTACCGGGTGTTCCACAGCGCCCAGCTGGGGCAGGACCGCATCGAGCTGCTGCTCAATGCCGAGGTGCCCCGGACCCTGTTGCCGGAACTGAACCGCAGCTTCGCCGATCTGCTGGAGGAAGGCGCGATCCAGAGCGGCGAGGGGGTCGACGACAACGGTCTGCTGCGTCCCTGCCTGCGGCTGCGGTTCGACAAACGCCGTGTCGGCCGGCTTTACCAGTTCATCGACCATCTCAACGGCCTGGATCTGCCCGCCTCACCCGCCCTGGAGCATCCGGCCGAACGGGTCCCCACGGGCAGCCAGCCATGAGCCGCATCGGCCTGATCGACTACGGCATGGGCAACCTCCACTCGGTGCAGCGCACCTTTGCCCGGCTTGGCGCCGACCTGGTGACCGTGCACGACCCCGTGGACCTGGACCCCTGTGAAGCCCTGGTGCTGCCGGGCGTGGGGGCCTTCGATCCGGCCATGGAACGGCTGCGGTCGGCGGGGCTGGCGCAGGCCCTGCGCCACTCCTGTGCCAGCGGGCGTCCGCTGCTGGGGATCTGCCTGGGCCTGCAACTGCTGTTCGAGGCCAGTGAGGAGGGCCGATCCGAGGGACTGGGTGTCCTGGCCGGCAGGGTGAAGACCCTGCCGCGGGTGGCGGGCCACCCCCTGCCCCACATGGGCTGGGCTCCCCTGATCCCGGCCACCGCCAGCCCACTGCTGCCGCCCGCCACGCCGGAGGCCTGGGTCTACTTCGTGCACTCCTTCGCCGCCGAGCCGGCCGACGCCACGGCCACCACAGCCCAGGTGGATTACGCCGGCACGCCGGTCACCGCAGCGGTCTGGAGCGGCAGCATCGCCGCCTGCCAGTTCCACCCGGAGAAATCGGGGCCTGTCGGGGAAGCGATGCTGCGCCGCTGGCTCGACTGGGTGGCCTCCCCGTGACCCTGAGGGTGAGCGGGGGGCGGCGGCTGCAGAGCCCCCCCGGCAGCATCGCCCGGCCCACCGCCGCCCGGGTGCGGCTGGCGGTGATGAACCTGCTGGCCGACGAGGTCCCTGGCTGCCGATGGCTGGATCTGTGCTGCGGCAGCGGTGTGATGGCCTGCGAGGCGCTGCAGCGGGGTGCCCGCGAGGTGGTGGCCGTGGAGCGGGATCGCCGCATTGCAGCCGTGGCCAGAAGCAATCTTGATGCGGTTCTGGGCGGACTGCCGCCCCTGGAGGGTGCCGAAGCGCGACGGGTGCGCGTGGTGCAGGGGGAGGTGCTGCGCTGGCTGGCGACCAAGCCGGCCGAGGTGGCCGGAAGGCCATTCGACCTGATTTACCTGGATCCGCCCTACGCCGGCGAGCTCCATGCCGCGGTGGCGGCGGCGGTGCGCTTAGGCGGTTGGCTGGCGCCGGGCGGAACGTTGGTGTGGGAATGCGGCTCTGATGCGGTGCCAGCGCCCCCCCCCGGCTGGGGACGACGGGACTGCCGCCGCTATGGCGGCACTACGCTGGTGCTGCTTGACGACCTTCCCCACAACGGCGGAGACGCTCTCCTTGCGTGATCAGCCCCCGAGGGCGCTGCCGCGGCGGTACTGGTTCCAGGCCGCCACGAACAGCCCCACCAGGGTGACGGGGATCAGTCCGAGCACGATGCCGCAGAGGAGGGGTTCAATCATGGAGGGGCTGACGCTTCAGGCGATGCACAATTCTTCCACGACTCCCGCCGGCATCGCGAGACCCACCGCAGCAACGTGATCAGTCCGTCCCCCACCACCCCTGCCGCCGTGACGCCCGCCACCGTCGCGGGGGAGCACCAGCCCATCGCCCAGCGCCGCGGCCTGGTGGTGGCGCTGGCGACCCTGGCCGCGGTGGCCTGCATCCTGTTGGTGATGGTGCTGCTGCCGGCGGCCCGCAGCGACCCCTACACCCGCCAGACCCTCGCCCTCAGCGGTTCGGCCACCGATGGGGGTCGCCTGTTCCGGCTCAACTGCGCCGGCTGTCACGGCCTCGCCGCCCAGGGGTTGGTGGGCCCGGATCTGCATGGCGTCGATCGGCGCAAGAACGACCGCCAGCTGATTCAGCAGGTGGTGAGCGGACGCACGCCTCCGATGCCGAGCTTCCAGCCGGAACCCCAGGCCATGGCCGATCTGCTGGCCTTTCTGCACAGCCTGCCTTGAGCCCCAAGCTGGTCCTGGTCGAACCGGCAGGCCCCCTGAACGTGGGCAGCGTGGCGAGGCTCTGCCGCACCTACGGCCTTGAGGATCTGCGGCTGGTGGCTCCCCGCTGTGATCACCTCGGTGAGGAGGCCCGGATGATGGCCGTGAAGGGCTTCCCCCTGCTGCAGCGGGCGAGGCTGTTTCCCAACCTGGCTGCGGCCCTGGCCGACTGCGGACGGGTGGTGGCCACCAGTGGCCGCCCGGAGGGGGAACCCCTGCCGCTGCAGGACCCCGAAGACGCCCTCACCTGGCTGTTGGCCGGCGAGCCGGCCTTGCCTTCGGCGCTGGTGTTCGGGCGGGAGGACCGGGGCCTGAGCAACGATGAGCTGCTGCAGGCGGGCCGGCTGCTGCAGATTCCGGCCCCCACCCCCCACGGCTCCCTCAACCTGTCCCATGCGGTGGCGGTGGTGCTGCACGACCTCCACCGTCTGGCGCGCGCCGTCGCCCCCGGGCGGCCCGATCCGGGGGTTGCTGCGGCCGCCGCCGAACAGATTGCCTGCCCCCGCGGCGTGCTCGAGGCCATGCTCAGCGACGCCCGGGAACTGCTGCTGGAGGTGGGCTTCCTGCTGCCCCACACCGCCGCTGCCAGGATGGCCAAACTGCGGGCCCTGCTGCAACGCTCCCAGCTCAGTGCCCCGGAGGTGGCCCTGCTGCGGGGCATGGTGTGCCAGTTGCGCTGGGCGAGCCGTCGCCCTTTCCCTTCCTCCCAGGACCACTAGCGTCGGACCCTCCCCCCAGAGTCCTGCTTCCGTGAGTGCTGGCCGTCCACCCCGTCCCCGCAGCAACCCCTGGCTTCGCCCGGTGGTCCTGGTGTTGCGCCTGATCGTGCTGGGCGTGGGGCTGGGTGTGATCGTGGGGACCTCCCTGAAGCTGCTGGAGCCACGGCTCGTCCAGGGAGCGGTCGGCACCCCTGCACCGCAGCTGCCCGTGAAGAAGCCCGGCACCGGAGCGATGGCCCTGGGACGGTTCGAACCGCGCCAGGAACTGACCGGCCTCAGCCAGCAGTGGACCCGGCTGGCGGCCGCCCAGAAGGATCTGACCGCCAGCGGTTTCCTGCTGGTGCTCGACGACGGTCGCTTCGCCCAGCTGCAGCCTGATCTGCCCCTGCCGGCAGCCAGCTCCATCAAGGTGCCGATCCTGCTGGCCGGCCTGGAGGATCTCGATGGCGGCAAGCTGCGCTGGAACGAGCCCATGCCGCTGACCAAGGAGGTGGTGGGCGGCGGGGCCGGCTGGATGGCCAACAAGCCGCTGGGCACCCGCTTCCCCTTCTTCGAAGCCGCCACGGAGATGATCCGGGTGAGCGACAACACCGCCACCAATCTGTTGATCCGCCGCCTGGGCGGCAAGACGACCCTCAACACCCATTTCCGCAGCCTCGGCCTGCCGGCGACGGTGGTGAACAACTGGCTGCCGGATCTCGACGGCACCAACACCACCAGCTCCCGCGACCTGGCCCGCTCCATCGCCCTGGTGGACACAGGCGACAAGCTGACGCCCCGGGCCCGTGATCTTTTCAGGGAGATCATGGCCACGTCCCGCACCAACACCTTGATCCCCCTCGGCCTGCTGATGGGGATGGGCAAGGACTCCTCCGATCCCGACAGCGAACTGCTGCCCTTTGGCATCACCGTCTACAACAAGACCGGTGACATCGGCATCGCCTACGCCGACGCCGCCCTGATCCAGCTGCCGAACGGCCAGAGGGCCGTGGCGGCCTTCATGGTGAAGGGTCCCTTCAACGATCCCCGCTCCGCCGAACTGATCCGGGCGATGGCTGGCGCCGTCAGCAAAACCCTCGTCAAAGGCCGATGAACGCCGTCTTTCCCGCCCTGGTGCTGCCCTGCCTGGCCGCCCTGGCTGGCCCCCTTCTCGCCCAGCCCCAGCCCGCACCCGCCGCCGCCCCCACACCGCCGCTGCTCCGCCCCGGCACGGTGGCTCCCCTGCCCGGCCGGCTGGACGTGGTGCCGATGCTGAACGACAACAACCCCGAGGTGATCAAGGGGCCCGGCATCCTGTTCTCCACCTTCGATGGCCAAAGGGGCTACGCCGGCCGGCCCCTGGGGGAGCCCTCAGCCCACCTGAACACGGCTGTCCACGGCCCCTTCGAACTGTTCAGCCACCACATCTACGCCGGCAGCCCGGAAAGCCTCGATTCCACCCTCTGGCTGGCGGTGGTGGCGGCCCCACGGGGCAACGCCCCGGTGAAGCTGCGCACGGTGGCCGGCTCCACCGCCCTGTCCCAGTCGGTGAACCCCGACCAGCCCTCGGCCCCCTTCCTGCCCCTGCCGGCCCTGATGGAGCAGGGCAGCACGCCGATCTGGGCCGGCCCCGGCAGCCGGGTGGCCACCGAGCTGCTGGCACGACAGCGCAGTCCCCTGGTGCCGGAGGGCTGGACCCTGCCGCCGGGACAGCTGAGCACGCTGATGGTGCTGCCGCTGCCGGTGCGCGGCCTCGACCCCTTGCTCAACGGCCTCAACCTGCAGCTGCGCCTCAACAGTGACGGGCCGGTGGATGTGGCCACCCTGGCGGCCTTCGGCCCGGTCGACCGGCCGCCGGATCCCGCCGTCTGGCAACGCCTGCTTCAGGGCGGCCTCAGCCCGAAGGAACACAGCCCGAGCCCCAGGGGGGCCAGCGGCCCGATGATCTACTCGCGGGTCAGCGGCGTCCAGGAGGGCAGCGCCTGGGTGGGGAGGATCACCGACCCGGGCCAGCCGACCCTCTCGGTGAGCAGGGCCCCGATCTCCTGGCCGATCGCGTCCCTGGAGCGGGGCACCCTGGGCACTGGCCAGGTGCAGACCGCCCCCCTGCGCGCCTTCTACCCGGGCACCGCCTGGGCGGCCCACGGCAACTATGGCGTCACCTACGACCTCAGCCTGCCGCTGCGCAACGACACGCCCCGGCCGGTGCAGCTCGCCCTGGCCCTGGAATCGCCGATCAAGTCCGACCAGGCCCTGGGCGGCCTGCGCTTCAACACCACCCCGGCGCGGGCGGTGATGTTCCGGGGCACCGTGGAGGTCAGCGGCCTCGACAACGCGGCGGGCGGCCCCGGCGGACGGCGCCGGTTCCACCTGGTGCTGCGGGCCGGCCAGGAGGGTCCTCGTCTGGGCACGGTCAGCCTGCGGCCCGGCCAGGAACGGCAACTGCGGGTGCGGCTGATCTATCCGGCCGACGCCACCCCACCCCAGGTGCTGTCGCTGATCCCGGTGCCCCCGGAGGGCCCCCCAGGGGCGGCTGTGAAACAATCCGGGGCTCCGCCCGCAACCAGCCCGTGACGCCAACCAGGAAGCGCAGGGTCTTCCCCTTCACCGCCATCGTGGGTCAGGAGGAGATGAAGCTGGCGCTGCTGCTCAACGTGATCGATCCCCGCATCGGCGGCGTGATGATCATGGGCGACCGGGGCACGGGCAAGTCCACCACCATCCGGGCCCTGGCCGATCTGCTGCCCGCGATCGAGGTGGTGGCGGGGGATCCCTACAACAGCTCACCCAGCGACCCCGACCTGCAGAGCAGCGAGGTGCGCCAGCGGGCTGAGCGGGGCGAGCAACTGCCCGTGGAGGCCCGCCAGGTGCCGATGGTCGACCTGCCGCTCGGGGCCACCGAAGACCGCCTCTGCGGCACCATCGACATCGAGAAGGCCCTCAGCGAGGGCGTGCGCGCCTTCGAGCCGGGGCTGCTGGCCAAGGCCAACCGCGGCCTGCTCTACGTCGATGAGGTGAACCTGCTCGACGACCATCTGGTGGACGTGCTGCTGGATTCGGCCGCGTCGGGCTGGAACACGGTGGAACGGGAGGGGGTCTCGGTGCGGCACCCGGCCCGCTTCGTGCTGATCGGCTCCGGCAACCCGGAAGAGGGCGAGCTGCGCCCCCAGCTGCTGGATCGCTTCGGCATGAGCGTGGAGGTGCGTACCGTGCGTGATCCTGAGCTGCGGGTGCAGGTGGTGGATCAGCGCACCGGCTTCGACGCCGACCCCGACAGCTTCAGCGACCGGCTGCAGAGCACCCAGGAGGCCCTGCAGGCCCGGGTGGTGGAGGCCCAGGAGCGGCTGCCCCAGGTGGCCATCGACGACGACCTGCGCATCCGCATCTCGGCGGTCTGCGGCGAACTGGACGTGGACGGGCTGCGGGGCGACATCGTCACCAACCGGGCGGCCCGGGCCCTGGCGGCCTTCGAAGGCCATCTGGAGGTGAGCGACGACGATGTGGCCCGCGTGGTGGCCTGCTGTCTGCGCCACCGGCTGCGCAAGGATCCCCTCGAGCAGATCGATTCCGGCGAGCGGGTGGTGAAGACGTTCTGCAAGGTGTTCGACCGCCCCGCGAGCGACCCATCCGCCTTCCAGCTGGCCCTGGCGGGGTGAGGAGAGCAGGGTGAGGAGAGCAGGGTGAGGAGAGCAGGGTGAGGAGAGCAGGGTGAGGATCCTTGGCATCGATCCCGGCCTGGCGCGCGTCGGCTATGGGGTGATCGATGTGGTCGGCCGCTCCGCCGCCGCCGGAGGCCATCAGCGCCTGCTCGACTGCGGCATGATCCGCACCGAACCCGGCCGCAGCGACGGGGATCGCATGGTGGAGATCGCCCGCGATCTACGGGTGATCGTGCGCCAGTGGCGGCCCCAGCTGGCGGCGGTGGAGAAATTCTTCTTCTACCGCTCCAGCACCACGATCGCCGTGGTTCAGGCCCGGGGGGTGGTGATGATGACCCTGGCCCGCTTCGCCATCCCGGTGGTCGAGTACCCACCGATGCAGATCAAGCTGGCGCTGGCGGGTTCGGGCCACGCCGAGAAGGATGAGGTGCTGGCGGCGGTGATGCGGGAGCTGGATCTGGAGCACCCCCCCCGCCCCGACGATGCCGCCGACGCCCTGGCGGTGGCCTTGACGGGGTGGTTTCAGCGGTGAGGGCGCCACCGGAAGACGGGCTCTCCAAGCAGGAGCTGCGCCGCTTGTTCCGCCGGCGGCGGCGGGAGTGCCTGCCCGGGGCCGCCCAGGGGACCCTGACGACGGCACAACGGCACCTGAGCGCCCTGCTGGCGGCGCGTTCGGGGCATCTCGGGCTCTACTGGCCCCTGGGCAGCGAGCCCGACCTGCGCCCCCTGGCCCCGGCCTGGGGCGGCCGGCTGGCCCTGCCAGCGGTGGCCAGCACGGGACTGGTGTACCGGCCGTGGCAGCCGGGGGGTCCCCTGGCCGCTGATGCCTGCGGCATTCCCGCACCCCCTGGGGCGGCACCAGGGCGCCAGGACGGATCGGACCTGGCGCCAGGCGCCATGGCCCTGCTTCTGGTGCCGGCCCTGGCGATGGCCCCCTGCGGCCTGCGGCTGGGCTCAGGTGGGGGCTGGTACGACCGCCTGCGATCCGATCCGCTCTGGGCCGCGGTGCCCGCGTTGGCGGTGCTGCCCGCCGCCTGCGTCACCGCGAGCCTGCCGCGGGATCCCTGGGACATCCCCTTCGACGGCTGGATCGATGAACGGGACTGCCATCTCACCGAAGCGGGGCGGCGGAAGATTGCAAGCTCTTAACGATGGCGCTGCCATCGGGCCATTCCCCCGTTCGTTTGCCAGGATCGGCGCAGTGCATCCGTGCCGTCCTTGGATTCGATCCTCTCGTCGCTCCAGAACCGTCCCCTGACGGCCGCCGAGAGGGTGATGACCTCCGAATTTCAGACCCGTGGCGCCTCCAGCGACGCCCTCTCGATGATGGTCAGCTCGGTCGCCAGGATGGTGCAGGCGGGCAAAAGCAGCGATAGTCGGTGGAAATCCAACTGATTCGCGGATGAAGCCAATCCTTCTGTCCAGGCTGATTCTGGCGGGGGTCCTGATGGCCCCCCTGCAGGTCAGGGCCCACGGCATCGAGAGCAGCCTGGAACGGCTGAGCAGCCTGAACGACGCCCTGAATCGCCCCGAGGCGACCCCCACCGCCCAGACCCTGCGCCTAGAAAGTCAGTTTTCCAGCGGCCTGCCGGCCCGTGATGCCGCCGTCCGCATCGTCCCCCCTGACGGGGGCACGCCGATCGAACTGGGTCACACCGATGCCAACGGAACGATCGTCTTCAGCCTGCCGTCCCAGGCCACCCCTCAGTGGGAGGTCCAGGTGGATGCGGGGCCCGGCCATCGCGATTACCTCGAACTGCCGGAGCCAACGGCAAACCCTTCGGTGCCCGCACGGGTGAGCCGATCCCATTCCTACCCTCGGATCGAGGGATGGGCCTACCTGCCCCCCCTCGGCGTGCTCGCCGTGGCCGGACTGGCCGGGATGCTGAGGCCCCGCCGTCCGTCCTAGTCTCCTCCTTGTCGTCCATGGCCACCGGCAGTCCCGCTCTTGACCGGATCGTGGAACGCCTGGGAAGCACCAGCGATCCCCGGCGCCGCTACGAATACGTTCTGTGGCTGGCGAAGAAGCTGGAACCCTTCCCCGATGAGCTGCGCCAGGACGCCTTCAAGGTCAAAGGGTGCGTCTCCCAGGTGTACGTGGTGGGCAGCCTGGAGCAGGGAAAGCTCCACTGGCGGGGCGATTCCGATGCCCAGATCACCAAGGGGCTGCTGGCCCTGCTGATCGAGGGGCTGGAAGGCATGACCCCCGGGCAGGCCGCGGGTCTGGATCCCTCCTTCATCGCCGCGACGGGCCTGCAGGCGAGCCTGACGCCCTCGCGGGCCAACGGTTTCCTGAACATCCTGCGCATGATGCAGGCCCAGGCCAGGCAGCTGGAAACCGATTGATTTCTAGGATGGTGGTTTGTGGGGTTGCAGCCCATGGCCATCGGCATCGGCTTGCTCGGGCTGGGCACGGTGGGGAGCGGTGTGGCGGCGATCCTGGCCAGTCCCCAGGGCCGGCATCCGCTGGTCGGGGAGCTGGTGCTCGAAAGGGTGGCGGTGCGCGACCTCCAACGCCCCCGCCCGCTGTCTCTGCCGCCGGAGCGGCTCACCACCGACCCTGAAGCGGTCATCGATGATCCGAAGGTGGACATCGTCGTGGAGGTGATGGGGGGGCTGGAGCCCGCCCGCAGCCTGATCCTGCGGGCCATCGCCGCTGGCAAACCCGTGGTCACGGCCAACAAGGCGGTGATCGCCCGCTACGGCCAGGAGATCGCCGCCGCCGCGGCCCAGCAGGGCGTCTACGTGCTGATCGAGGCCGCCGTGGGCGGCGGCATCCCGATCATCGAACCGATCAAGCAGTCCCTCGGCGGCAACCGCATCCGACGGGTCAGCGGCATCATCAACGGCACCACCAACTACATCCTCAGCCGCATGGCCGACGAGGGGGCCGCCTATGGCGAGGTGCTGGCCGACGCCCAGCGGCTGGGCTATGCCGAAGCCGATCCCGCCGCGGATGTGCAGGGGGGAGACGCGGCCGACAAGATCGCGATCCTGGCGGGCCTGGCCTACGGGGGGCCGGTGGCGCGTGCCGGGATCGCCACCGAAGGGATCGACCGGCTCGACGCCCGCGACGTGGCCTATGCGGCCCAGCTTGGCTTCGTGGTGAAGCTGCTGGCGGTGGCGGAACGGATGGAGGACGAAGCCCATGACGGGCCGGCGGGCGGCGTGGAGCTCGACGTGCGCGTCCATCCCACCCTGCTGCCGAAGCACCATCCCCTGGCGGGGGTCCATGGCGTCAACAACGCGATCCTGGTGGAAGGCGATCCGGTGGGGCAGGTGATGTTCTTCGGGCCCGGTGCCGGGGCCGGTCCCACCGCCTCGGCGGTGGTGGCCGACATCCTCAACATCGCCGGGATCCGCCAGGTGGGCGGACCGCAGGCCGGCCTCGATCCCCTGCTGGCCGCCAGCAGCTGGCGCCACTGCACCCTCGTCGACGGGTCCCTCAGTCGTCACCGCAACTACGTGCGGCTGCGCACCCGCGACGAGGCCGGCGTGATCGGCCGCATCGGCACCTGCTTCGGCGCGGCCGAGGTGTCGATCCAGTCGATCGTGCAGCTGGATGCCAGTGCGGGGGAGGCGGAGATCGTCGTGATCACCCACGAGGTGAGGGAGGACCGGTTCCGTGAGGCCCTGACCGCGATTGAGGCCCTGGAAGGCGTGGAGAGCGTCGCCGCCTGCCTGCGCACCCTCTGAGCCGGCTGCAACGCCAGCCGGGAGCAGCCGGGCGGTTTCGAAGTCATCTTCACGGACTCCTGGCGGCTCTTCCGAACCGGGATCCCGTCGGCAGGCTCGGCCGCGATGGGGAGACCGGCCCCCGCCGAAGGGTCGCCGCCCGTCGCGGACGATCCAGGAATCTCGCCGCCGCTGCTGGGCACCGCAGGGGCCGGGGTGCTGGCGAACTGGCAGCTGGACAGGACCAAGGGAGGGAAAAGATGACCGGAAGGGCGAAAACGCCGCCGCCCTCCTGACGACGCCTCCGGGTCCCCCGATGGTCTGGGCCGCTGGTCAGCCTTCACCACCCTTTCCAGCGCAGACCATGGATGCCTGACTAAGCCGCCAGTCGCGAGGAGTTCAACGCCAGCTTCAGCCGCCTGTTCGCCTGGAGCGGTGGCGGCCTGCTGCTGGTGTTTCTGGCCTTCGTTCTGGTCGATTCCCTGCCCCTTCAGCTGCTCAATCCGGCCTGGCAACTGCGGTTCACGAACCGCATGATCAACACCCCCCTCCAGGCCCTGCTGGGTTTTCTGCTGCTGCACCTGGCGCTCTACATCGAGCCCGCCAACGGCTTCCTGCGGGCGCAGCTGGTCACCGCCTGCCAGTGGGCCATCTTTATGGTGTTCGCCTTCCTGCTGCTGGTGCCGCTGCAGGGTGTGGCCACCTTTCGTGTCCTGTCCCAGGCGCAGGGCACCCAGGCGGCCCAGCGCAACGTGCTCGGCGACCGGGTGAGGATGACCCGCCATTCCATCGAAGCGGCCACCAGCCCGGAAGACCTGCAGGCCCGGTTCTCCCGCCTCCAGGCCCTCCGCCCCCAGCCGCCCTCAGCCTGCCCCTGGGCGAACTGAAGCGCAACCTGCTCGATGAACTGCAGAAAACGGAGAGCCGCGCCTCCAACCGGATCAGCGGGCCCGCCCCCACCGACGTCTGGGTCCTCGGTCAGGGCGTGGTCAGGGTCTGCATCGCATCGCTGGGTTTCGCCGTGGCCTTCGCCGCCGGAGCGCAGCGGCCGGCTGCGCCCCTCACCCTTCTGCAGCAACTGGCCAAACGGATGGAGATCCAGCTCGGACGGCGCCCGAAGTCCAGCCGACGCGCCCCCTGAGCTCCGCCACCGAGGAGGCGCCGACGTGCCGCTTGAATGGGCTCCACCGGATCGCAAGGTCTTGCCGACGGCCAGGGGGAGAAGACAACGCAGGCCGGCCGCGCCCATGGCCACCCTGGCCACTCTGCTGCTGGCGCTGCCGCTGCTGGCGGGCTGTCAGCCGTCCGGGCCCCGCCGGTCCCTGGTGGTGGCGAGCAAGAGCCGCATCGATTCCCTCGATCCGGTGCAGGCCTCCCGCATCGGCGTGATGCAGGTGCTCAGCGGCCTGGGGGACCCCCTGTATGCCATCGACAGCAACGGCCGCCTCGAACCTCGGCTGGCCACCGCCCTGCCGCTGCTGAGCAGCGATGGACGGCGGGCCCGCATTCCCCTGCGCCGGGGGGTGCTCTTTCACGACGGCACCCGCTTCGATGCCGCCGCCATGGCGTTCTCGCTGCGCCGCTTCATGGCGATCGGCACCCTGGGCTATCAGCTGAGCGGTCGGGTCGAGGCGGTGAGGGTCACCGCTCCCTATGAGATCGAGCTGGTTCTGAAGCGCCCCTTCAGCCCGCTGCCGCGGCTGCTCAGCGCCATCTTCCTCACCCCGGTCTCCCCCACGGCCTACCGGCTGCACCGGGACAAGCCCCTGCACGATCGCTTCGTGGGCACCGGCCCCTACAGCCTGGCCTTCTTCGGTGGCCAGCAGCAGCGGCTCAAACCCTGGGAGCGCTACTGGGGCCGACGGCCGGACAACGCGGGCATCGACCTGGTCACCCTGAGCAACTCCACCGCCCTGTTCGGTGCCCTGCGCAGCGGCGAAATCGACCTGCTGCTCAACAGCGGCCTGGAGATCGACCATCAGCAGGCCCTGCATCGGGAAGCCGCGGCCGGCTGGCTGCGGGAAGCGGTCGGTCCCTCCCAGGAGATTGCGCTGGTGTCCCTGCTGAGCGACCAGCCTCCGCTGAACCGACCGGGCCTGCGTCAGGCCGTGGCCCGCAGTCTGGACCGGGCCACCATCGCCCAGCGGGTGACCCTGGGACTGCGTTCCCCCCAGCGGCAGCTGATCCCTCCCGATCTGCCGGGCTCCGATCCCACCGCCTGGCCCGCCTACGACCCGGCCGGGGCGCGTGCCCTTTACCGCCAGGCCGGTTATTGCAGGGGCCGGGTGCTCACCCTGCCGCTCACCTATCGCTCCGACATCCCCACCGACCGTCTGTTTGCCCTCACCTGGCAGGCCCAGCTGCGCCGTGACCTGGGCGATTGCGTGACCCTGGAGGTGAGCGGCATGGAGTCCACCACCGCCTACTCCCAGCTCGACAAAGGCGCCCTGACGATGCTCTTCTACGACTGGATCGGCGACTATCCCGATGCGGAGAACTTCCTGATGCCGCTGCTCTCCTGCAGCAAGGCCGAGGGGAACCGGTGCCTGGAGGGCAACAGCGTGCTGGGAGGCAGCTTCTGGACGGCGCCGGGACTGGAGGCCGAACTGCAGCGCAGCAGCCAGCTGGATGGCCCCGAGCGGACCGCCCTGCTGGTCGCCATCCAGCGCCGCGTCGCCGCGGCCAACCCCTACCTGCCGGTGTGGCTGAGTGCCCCGGCGGCCTGGGGGGGACTGGGCCTCAGCCGGCCCCGTTTCGACGGCTCCGGCCGGGTGATCCTGGGCGAACTGCGCCGTCTGCCCGGCACCGTCGGGGCCCGGCAGCCATGAGCCGGCGTTCCGACCTGGCGCGCTACCTTGCCTCCCGGCTGGCCCTGGCGCCGCTGATGCTCTGGCTGATCGCCACGCTGGTGTTCCTGCTGCTGCGGGTGGCCCCCGGCGATCCGATCGACGCCCTGCTCGGCACCCGTGCCCCGGAGTCGGCCCGCGCCGCCCTGCGGGCCCAGCTTGGCCTGGATCGCCCCCTGGGCGAGCAGTACGGGCACTTCCTGGGGCATCTGCTGCAGGGCGATCTGGGTCAATCGCTCACCAACGGCGAACCGGTGACCCGCATCATCCAGACCAGCCTGCCGGCCAGCCTGGAGCTCGGCGTGGTGGCGCTGCTGCTGGCCGCCATCGTGGGGCTGGCGGTGGGGTTCAGCGGCATCGCCCGCCCTGAGGGACGCCTCGATCTGGCCGGCCGGCTCTACGGCATCAGCACCTACGCCCTGCCCCCCTTCTGGGCGGCGATGGTGGTCCAGCTGGTCTTCGCCGTGTGGCTGGGCTGGCTGCCGGTGGGGGGGCGCTTCCCCGCCACCCTGGCGCCGCCGCAGGGTTCGGGATTCTATCTGCTCGACAGCCTCAGGGCCGGCGACTGGCAGCAGCTGGTCGGCAGCCTGCGCCACCTCGTGCTGCCGGCCGCCACCCTGGGTGTGCTGCTGAGCGGCATCTTCACCAATGCCCTGCGGCTCAACCTGCGCCGTGCCCTCGGCTCCGACTACGTGGAGGCCGCCCGCAGCCGGGGCCTGAGCGAACGGCGGGTGGTGCTGCACCACGCCCTCCCCAATGCCCTGCTGCCCGTGCTCACGATCACCGGCATCACGGTGGCCTCCCTGATCGGCGGTGCCCTGCTGATCGAGGTCACCTTCTCCTGGCCCGGCATCGCCTTCCGCCTGCAGGAAGCGATCGCCCAGCGCGACTACCCCCTGGTGCAGGGCATCGTGGTGGTGGTGGCGGCCCTGGTGGTGCTGGTGACCGTGCTGGTGGACCTGGTGGTGGCCCTGCTGGATCCACGCATCCGCTTCTGAGTTCGGGGCTCCGAGCCAGGCAGGCCGTTCAGGGCTGCTGGCCGGTCTGCCAGCGCCGGGCGGCGGCGGCGTCGAGCACGTCGAGGGTCACCCCCTGCTGCACCCGCCGCTGGACGGGCAGCAGCAAGGGCTGTTGCAGGGTCCGGAGGTACTCGGTGGTGAGCCGCAGCAGCCCCGACTGCACCCGGGCCGGATCCACCCCCACCAGCTCCTCATCGAGGCGGAACAGCACCTCATCGGTGGCCGTCAGCCGCACAGGGGAGAAGTGGCTGCCGCCCTCCACCATCACCAGCCGACTGCGGGGATCCCCCCCCTGGAGAAACAGGCGCAGCTGCTCCTCGAGGGGGGGCGTCACCAGATCGAGGCTGCCGCCGACCATCAGCATCGGCACCTCCAGGGACGCCAGCCCCCGCCGGGGCCAGAGCAGGCTGCCGAAGCCGTTGAACAGCACCAGTCCCCGCAGGTCGGCGGGAGGGTCGGACCGCTGCGGCAGGTCGATGCTTGCAAGCTGGCACTGCAGCAGCCGGGAGGGGTTGGCGATCGGCAGGCGGTCGAGGGCCTTGCGGCAGCGCTCCCCGAGGCCGGGTTCCGGTCTCACCCCTGCCGCCAGCAGGGCGGAGAGGGCCCCCATCGAATGGCCGAGGAGCACCACGCCCTTGCCCTGCACAGGCAGCTCGCCCCGGCGCTGGGCCGCCAGCACCGCCTCGATGTCGGCCAGCCGGAGAGCCAGCGTCTCGGCTCCCGGCGGGGGGCGCTGACCGTCGAGGGCGGCCTTGAGGGCAGGGCCATCACTGCCGGGGTGCTGGAGCACCACCACCGGCCAGCCCCGTTCCGCCAGCTCGCTGGCCAGCCAGCCGAACTGGTCGGCATTGCCCCCCAGCCCTGGCATCAGCAGCAACCAGGGAGGCTCCGGGGTCGCGTTGCGCTGCGGCCCCGCCATGGACAGCGCCGGCCAGACCTCCAGGGGCAGGGGCTGCTGGCGGTGCCCCACCGCCAGCCCCTGGCGGTGGGGCCTCTTTGCGGTGCGATCCCCGAAGGCGAAGGGAACCGTGCGGCGCTCCGGCAGCGGCATGGCCTTGAGACGCTCCAGGGCGTGGCGCTGCAGGTCGATCTGCTGACGCCACTGCAGCGCCAGGTCGTAGAGGCCATCGAGCTGGAGGCTCAACCGTTGCACGGGCAGGGCCCGCAGCAGGCCGATGGTGGAGACGTCCTGGCGCGTCTCCAGCAGGCGCCGCAGGGTGGTCTGCAGCACGGCCGTGGTGCTGCGGCCGTCGCCGGTGGTGAGCAGGTCACCGAGGCGGGCCAGCATCTGGCTGCCGGCCCAGCTGTCGAGCAGCTGCTGGCCGAAGCTGGTGTCCCGCAGCAGGGGGGCCCGCAGCAGGGTCTTGAGGTCCCGGCGGCTGCCGGGATCGAGCAGGTCCAGCCAGACCGCCAGATCCCCTCCAGCGCCGCCGCGCTCGCCCGGGTTCCGGGACCAGCCGTCGAGCTGCTCGAGGCTCACCGGGATCTCCAGCCCGTCGAAACGGAGCTCCAGCACCTCCGCGGCGCCGGCCGGCGGCGCCAGGCCCGGCAGTGCGATCAGCAGACTGGCGAGCAGACCCTTGAGACGTTGAAGGCGGTGTGAAACAGGCACAGGGAAGGGCCAGGGCGTGGTCCTGGTTCACCCAGTTTCCAGCAGCCCTGCGCGAAGTGGCCCTGATCCGCACGATCGCGATGCTGGGGGCGGGCGGCGTGCTCTATCTGACGCCGATGGTGTTCCACCACGCGGACTTCAGCGCCGGCCGCGTCACCGAAGGTCTGGCCCTGGCCGCCGTGGCGGGCACCCTGGGCCGGCTCCTGAGTGGTCTCCTGCTGGATCGGGGCCTGAACTGTGCCGTCCCGGTGCTGCTGGCGGCCCTGATGGCGATCGCCGGCGACGCCCGGCTGATGGTCGCCGGGTCCTATGGCGGCTACCTGCAGGGCCAGGTGCTGCTGGGTGTGGCCGTGGGCTTCTACTGGCCGGCGATCGAGCTGGCGGTGCCGCTCAGCTGTGCGCCGATGCGTTCAGGCCGGGCCTTCGCCCTGATGCGCAGCGCCGATGCCCTCGGCGTCGCCACCGGGGCCCTGGTCGGAGCCGTGCTCGCCTGGCGGGGATGGCTGCGGGGGATCTACGCCGTGGACATCGTCTGCATGCTGGTGCTGCTGCTGGTGCTGATGCGCCAGGGGCTGCCGGATCCCAGGCCGCGGCAGCGGCTGGCGCACCCCAGCCCCTGGGGCGACTGGCTCCCCGGCCTGACGCCGCTGCTGGCGATCGCGGTGCTGGCCACGGCGATGCTGGCCCTGATCCAGAGCGCCCTGCCCCTGGATCTGGTGCGGGGCAGCCTGCTGCGCCGGGCCTTGCCGGACAGTCTCGGGGCCCTCACCATCGGTCTCCAGCTGGGGCTGTTGGTGCTGCTCCAATGGCCGGTGGGTCAGGCCCTGGCCCAACGTCCGGTGACGACGGGTCTGAATCTCAGCCTGCTGTGCTTCACGGCCGGCAACCTGCTGCTGGCGGCCTCGGCCTTCAGCGAACGGGGCCTGGCGCTGCTGCTGCTGGCCCAGCTGCCCCTGGCCCTTGGGGTGGCCTCGTTCCTTCCCACCGTCACCGAAGCGGTGGTGGAATGCAGCCCGATCGAGCACCAGGGACTGGCCCTGGCCCTGCTGTCCCAGTGTTTCGCCATCAGCGGCCTCGGAGCCCCGCTGCTCGCGGGCCGGCTGCTGGACGGGCAGGGCCATGGGGCCGGTCTCTGGCTGCTGATGGCCCTGGCCTGCCTCGGGGGTCTGCTGCTGGTGCGGCGCCTAGGTTCCGGCCGGGCGTTCGGCTGAGGCGGCCGCCTGCTTCTCGACCCAGGCCTCGTGGGGCAGGGGCTCGGTGCCGTATTCCCAGTCGTCGTAATCCGGATCGTTGCGGATCTGGCGATGGATCTCTTTCTGAGCCTCGAAGTTATGGGGATGCTCAGCCGGATTCCGGCTGGAATCACCGGCATCGCCAGGCGCCGGGGACGGGATCCCCGAATGGTTCGTTGCTGCCATGGCCCTTCGCTCCTGCTCGGACCATCCTCGCCGATCAGCCACCCCGCAGACCATCGAGACGGTCGGCGTAACCGGTGAGCTCGCCGTAGCCACGGCCCCGGAGCGGCCGCTCACCACGCTGCCCCTCGTAGCGCAGGGCCCCCTCCCAGTAGGTGGCCGAGGTGGTGATCAGTTCCTGGTCGGCCATTAGCGGGGTGATCGCCAGCGTGAGGTCCAGTCTTGGAACGCGGAGCGTCCAGGCCGCCGGATAGCGGGCACCGCTGTGGGGGCTGTGCCAGCGGCCGGTGACCGTGAGCTCGAAATCGTCGGCATCCAGCGCCACCTCGTCCTGGCCGTCGATCCAGCGGCCGCCGCTGAACGGCTCCTTGCTGCCGTCCTCCCCGCGCAGGCCATAGAGCATCAGGGCGGAGCCGTCGTCGAACTGGGCGGAGAACCAGTCCCAGCCGACGGTGCCAGGGCTCAGGACGCTGGTGGAGAACTCATGGTCCTTCCAGCTGACCCCGTGGACGGCATGGGTGCGGCCCGCCACCGTGATCGAGCCGTCGGTGGGCTGCTGGACCAGGGAGTAATAGTGCGAGGCGTTGCCGGGTTCGGGGCCCTTGCGGCTGAGACCGTCCCGGCCCTGGAGCACGGGGGGCCGGCTCTGGCCGAGGCTCAGGTCGATGGCCATGGCACCGGTGCCGGCCCGCAGCCGCACCCGATCGGGACCCTCGGCATCAATGCGCCAGTCGTTGAGCCACACCGCGTAGGGGTCGGACGCGGCCCCGGCCAGGCCCAGGGCGCCCCGGGCGAAGCGCTCCTCCTGCAGAAAGGTGTCGGCGGCGATGTCGCTCACCGTGACATGGGCGGAATACACCTGGGGGGTGCGCCAGGGAGACGACTGGCCGTCGTCAGCCGTTCCCCCTGGAGCCTCGGCCTGAAGGGCCTGGCGGAAGATCGTGAACTGGTACCCGAAGGGCCGACCTTCATCGCTTTCCAGGTTGCCTGTGTAGTACCACCACTCGGTCTGGTACTCGGGATGGGCGGCGAAATCGGCCGGGAAACGCCACGGACGGGGGGTGAGGGCGCGGACAAACCCCTCGGGCGCCGGCACCTCGCCCCATTGAATGCTGCTCGCCCCGGCAGGGGACGGTCCGGCCAGGAGCAGCAGCGCAAGAGCCACCAAGGCCACCAGGATCCGCAGGGGACGGGAAGGCCTCATTCCTGCCGCAACGCCTCACTGATGTTCATGCGACCGAGGCGCCGGGCCGGGTAAAGGCCCGCCAGCACGGCGGCCCCCACCGCGATCAGAAGGGACTGGCAGAAGAAACGCGGTTCCAGGGCGATCTGCAGGGTCCAGCCGAAGGAGCGCACGTTGATCACGTGCACCAGCACCCAGGCCAGCACGAAGCCCAGGGGCATGGAGCAGACCCCCGCCACCAGGCCCATCAGGCCGGTCTCCAGCAGGGTAAGGCGCCCCAGCTGCCAGGGCGTCATGCCGGTGGCTCGCAGCACGGCGAACTCCCGGCCCCGCTCCAGCTGCAGGCTCATCAAGGTGCTGAGGATGCCGATGAAGGCCACCACCACGGTGAGCAGCTGCAACGCACCGGTGATGGCGAAGGTGCGATCGAAGATCTCCAGCGATCCCTGCCGCAGGGAGCCGTTGGTCTGCACCAGCAGATTCTGGCGGGAGCGGAAGCCGTCCCTCAGCTCAGCGGCCACGGCTTCGGCATCCACGCCAGGGGCCAGGAACAGGCCCAGGGAGGCCACGCTGTCGTCGTGCCAGAGCTCCTCCACCTGGGAGCGGTCCATCAGCACACTGCCGCGATCGGAGGAATAGTCGTAGAAGACGGCGATCACCGCAAAGCTGCGCTCACCGGCGGGCGTTTCCAGCGTGACCCGCTCCGGGATGGCTCGCCCCCCGTCCCGCAGGTAGACGGCCTCGGAGAGGATCACCCCCTCGCGGGCCTCCAGGGCGGCGAAGGGGTCGTCGAGACCCGGACGAATCCAGGCGTAGGGCCTGCGGCCGGCAGACACATCGCCCCCGGCGGCGATCAGGGTGATGTCCCGGTCCTGCTCGACCAGGTGCACATCGAAGTTGTTGTAGGTGACCATGGCCCGCAGGTCGGGACGCTCGGCAATGGCCGAGACAATGGCGGGATCCACCTTGCCCAGCACCCGGTTGGCCGTGGTGCTGGGGGGAGAGACGAACAGATCGGCCTGGAGGGTCTGGTCGAGCCAGCTGACCACCGTGCCCCGGAAGGAGCCGATCATGATCGAGAGGCCCACGATCACCGACACCGCCACCATCAGGGCCGCCACGGCCACGGCGGTGCGGCTGAGGGAGCGCAGGATGTCGCGGGGGGCCAGGCGGGCCACCACCCCCAGGCCGCGGCTGGCCCGGCCCAGGGCCTCCATGGCGGCGACCAGCAGCGGTGGCATCAGCAGGGCGGCACCCATCAGCAGGGCGAACAGACCGGCGAAGGCGGGCACCAGGCCGCGGCTGTCCCAGCGGAGCAACAGCACCCCGAGGCTGCCGCTGAGGCTGGCCGCCAGCAGGAACCAGGGCAGCCGCCGCCGCCAGCCGGCCTCCAGGCTGGAGCGCTGCAGGGTCATCTGGGGCGGTATGGCCATCGCCTCCCAGGCCGGCAGGGCGGAGGCCAGCAGCGCCGAGGCCACCCCCACCAGCATTCCCTTGGCCAGGGTGAACCCTGACAGGCTGATCTGCCGTACCGATACCACGAAGTAAAAGTCGTTGATCGTCTGGGTGATCAGCCCAACAACGGTGCGCCCCAGCACCACCCCCAGGCCCAGGCCCAGCAGGGACCCCACCAGGCTGAACAGGGCCGCCTCGCCCAGGATGAGGGCAAACAGCTGGCCCCGGGTCACCCCCAGGCAGCGCAGCACCCCGAACAGGCCGCGGCGCTGCACCACGCTGAAGGTGACGGTGTTGTAGATGAGAAAGATGCCCACCACCATGGCCAGCAGGCTCATGGCGGTGAGGTTGAGCTCAAAGGCGGCCGTCATCTGCTGCACGGCGTTGCCGCGCGCCGCGGCGGTCTCCAGCTTCAGCCCCTGGGGCAGCCAGGCCCTGAGCTCCATCTCCTGGGAGGGGGTGTCCAGGATCAGATCGATGTGACCCAGCGCCGGGGTCCCCCCTGTGCCTGCGGTGGCGAGCAGGTCCTGGGCGGTGGCGATGTCCACCAGCAGCAGCGTCTCCAGGCCCCGGCGCTCCAGGGCCCCATCGCTGCGGAGGCTGCCCACCAGCCGCAGGGCCGTTGTCCGCCCGGCCAGATCGAGATGCAAGCTGCCGGAGCCGTCGGCGGCGCCGGGATGGAGGCCGAAGCGCTCGGCGGCCTCGGCGGCGATCACGGCCGTGCCGGGCTCGCTGAGGAAGGGCACGAAGCCCCTGCCCCCTGCCTTGCCGCCGCCCCCCTGACCATCGCCGTCGCCGCCCAGCAGGCCCCGGAAGGGCGCCTCGCTGAACAGATCGACCCCCACGACCCGCATCAGTTCCCCGCCCAGTTCCTCGACCCTGCCGTAGCCCTCGATCACCGGGGCGGCGGGGATCTGCGGGAAGCGGCGGTGCAGCGCCACAAAGGTGGCATCGGGAACGCCACCGGGACCGATGGCCACAACCCGGTGGGTGGTGCGGCCTGTGACGGCATCGGTGGAGAGGGCGAAGGCCCGCTGGGCCGAGCCACTGGCCAGGTCGATCGACACCAGCATCGCCACCCCCAGGGCGATGCCCAGGATGCAGAGCAGATACTGCAGCGGGCGGCGACGCCAGCGCCGGGCCGCCAGTCGCCACAGGGGCCCGTTGCGGACCACGGGCGGGTGATCCCCTGCGCTCACGCCGGCGCCTCGGCCATGGCCGCCGGCGCGGAGGGCGCAACGGTCTCGAGCAGCTGGCCTTCCTCAACCCGCAACACCCGGTCGGCCTGCTCGGCGATGGCCCCGTTGTGGGTAGCCATGATCAGGGTGCGGCCCTGACGGCGGGTGAGATCAATCAGCAGCTCCAGCACCTGCTCACCGGTGTGGGCGTCGAGGTTGCCGGTGGGCTCGTCGGCCAGGATCAGCAGCGGCTGGTGCAGGAGGGCCCGGGCGATGGCCACGCGCTGCTGCTGGCCTCCCGAGAGGCGGTCGGGCATGGTGGAGGCCCGGTCCGCCAAGCCCACCTTGGCGAGCAGATCGCGGGCCGCCGCCTCCAGGGCCGGACGCGGCAGGCCCGCCAGCTCGCCGGGGAGGGTGACGTTCTCCAGCACCGAGAGGGTGGGGATGAGGTTGAAGAACTGGAAGATGAAGCCGATCCGGTCCCTGCGGAAGAGCGTGCGGCGGTGCTCGTCGAGCGCCGTGAGGTCCACCCCACCGACGCGCACGCTGCCGGAGGAGGGGGTGTCGATACCGCCGATCAGATTCAGCAGGGTGCTCTTGCCGCTGCCACTCTGGCCCAGCAGGACGACGAACTGACCGGGGGGGATGACGAGGTCGACCGCCTCGAGCACCGTCCGCTCGGTCTCCCCTTCCTGAAACCGCTTGAGAATCCCCCGCAGTTCGATCGCGGAAGCCTGGGGCACTTCAACCATTCACCAACAGACCTTGCGGACGTCACCACGGGAGCAGGACCAAGGTAAGGACGCAGCCCCGCTCACCGGGAGCCGCCGCCGAACCAGCGGGCCAGGGCCGACACGTCCTCATCCCCATAGCCGGCCGCGATCAGGTCGTCCTCCATCGCCGCCACCTGGGCCGCCACCGGCAGCCCCAGACCGCTGCCGGCGGCGGCCTCCAGGGCGATCGTCAGATCCTTGCGGTGCAGACGCAACCGGAAACCGAGCGGGAACGCCCCCCGCAGCATGGAGCCGCCGCGGTGTTCCAGGGCCCAGGAGCCGGCGGCCCCGCCGACCAGCGCCTGACGGACCTGCTCCATCGGCAGCCCGAGCTTCTGCCCCAGGGCCATGGCCTCCGCCACGGCGGCGTAGCTGCCCGCCACCAGCACCTGGTTGACGGCCTTGGCCTCCTGGCCCGCTCCGACCTTTCCGAAGTGGCCGATCCGCCCTCCCACCGCCTCCAGCACCGGGCGGGCCCGCTCCAGGTCGCCGGCCTCACCCCCCACCAGAACCGAGAGAGTGCCGGCCCGGGCCCCCTCGGTGCCGCCCGTCACCGGAGCATCCAGGTAGGCCACGCCACGCTCGGCCAGGGCGGCGGCCATGGCGCGGGAGGACGACGGCGCGATGGTGGAGAAATCGACCACCAGGGCCCCGGCCGCCAGGCCGGTGATGGCGGCGTTGGCGGTGGCGCTCCCCTGTCCCAGCAGCACCTCCGCCACGGCCGTGTCGTCGCTCAGGCAGAGGGCCAGGATCCCGGCACCCCGCGCCGCCTCCGCTGGCGTGGCCGCCCGCCGGGCGCCGGCGGCGGCCAGGGGCAGCTCCCGTTCACGGCGGCGGTTGTGGACCGCGAGCGGCAAGCCCTTGGCCAGCAGGTTGGCCGCCATCGGGGTGCCCAAGGCACCCAGGCCGATGAAACCGACGGATGGGACCACGGCGTTGTTCAGACGTTGAACAGGAACTCCATCACATCTCCCTCGGCCACCACGTAGTCCTTGCCCTCACTGCGCAGCCAGCCCCGGTTGCGGGCCTCGGCCAGGGTGCCGGCCTCCAGCAGCTGGCCGTAGGCGATGGTCTGGGCACGGATGAAGCCGCGCTCGAAATCGGTGTGGATCACCCCGGCGGCCTGGGGGGCGGTCATGCCGGCGGTGATCGTCCAGGCTCGTGTTTCCTTTTCACCGGTGGTGAAGTAGGTGCGCAGACCGAGAAGGTGATATGTGGCACGGATCAGGCTCTGCAGACCGCCTTCGCTCACCCCCAGGCCGGCCAGGTAGTCGGAGCGTTCCTCGGCGGCCAGGTCGACGAGTTCGGCCTCCACCTGGGCGGAGATGCGCACGGCTTCGGCCCCCTCCCGAGCGGCCAGCGCCTCCACGGCGTTCACCCAGGCATTGCCCCCGGCCAGGTCGTCCTCGCTGACATTGGTGGCGTAGATGATCGGCTTGGCGGTCAGCAGGCCGAGGGTGCGCACCAGGGTCTGCTCCTCCTCGCTCAGGGACACCCGGCGCGCAGCGCCACCCTGCTCGAGCTCCGCCTGCAACCGGGCCAGGGCTCCGTCCTCCAGCACGGCCTCCTTGCTGGTGCGCATCTGCTTCTTGAGCCGCTCGCGACGCTTCTCGATCTGGGCCAGATCCGCCAGCCCCAGTTCGAGGTTGATGATCTCGGCATCCCGCTCCGGATCGACGCTGCCGGAGACGTGGATCACGTCGTCGTCCTCAAAACAGCGCACCACATGGACGATGGCATCCACTTCGCGGATGTTGGCGAGGAACTTGTTGCCCAGCCCTTCCCCCTGGCTCGCCCCCTGCACCAGTCCGGCGATGTCGACGAATTCGACCCGGGTCGGCACGATCTCCTTGGAACTGGAGAGATCCGAGAGCTTCTGCAGGCGCTCGTCGGGCACCGCCACCACCCCCACGTTGGGCTCGATGGTGCAGAAGGGAAAGTTGGCCGCCTGGGCCTGGGCGTTGGCCACCAGAGCGTTGAAGAGGGTCGACTTGCCCACATTGGGCAGCCCGACGATTCCGGCTTTGAGCATCGGCGAAATCTAGGGGGCGCCCGACCAGGCCCTCTTCGGTCTCCCCCCATCCACAACCCCCAGGCGGGCACGCGAAACTGTCGGCAGCGATCCGCCGGCCCATTCCCGCCATCACCCCCCTGCCGCCGGCTCCGCCTCCGACCCGGACCCCGCCACCGGCAGCCACGCCCTTGAAGGCGAAGCGCCGCGACCGGCGCCGCCGTCTCTGGATCGGACTGGCGGTGGCCCTCGCCGTGCTCGTCTCGGCCGGCATCTGGCAGCGGCAACGGATGCAGAACGGACGGGACCTGGCCCCCTTCACCGTGGTGGCCCGCGAGGGATCCCTTCCCGGGGTGATCACCGCGAGCGGCGAACTGGATGCCGTCCAGCGGGTCAACGTCAGTCCCAAGCGACAGGGGCTGCTGATGGAGCTTCTGGTCGATGAGGGCGACCAGGTCCGCAAGGGCCAGCCCCTGGCCCGCATGGACGACGGCGACCTGCGCGACCGGTTGATGGAGCTGCAGGCCAACGTGCTTTCGGCGGAGGCGGAACAGCGCCGCAGCGACAGCGAGCTGCGCCGCAACGAACCCCTGTACCGCCAGGGGGCGATCAGCCTCAACGACATGAACCGGTTCCGGGCCGAGGCCCAGGTGCGCCGCCTGGCCACTGCCGCGGCCCGCGAACGGCTCAAACAGCGGCTGGTGGAGCGGGACGAACTGATCGTGCGGGCGCCCTTCGACGGGGTGATCAGCCAGCGCTACGCCGACCCCGGCGCCTTCGTCACCCCCACCACCACCGCCTCCGCCACCGCCGGCGCCACCAGCTCTTCGATCGTGGAGCTGGCCGAAGGGCTGGAGGTGGTGGCGAAGGTTCCCGAGAGCGACATCGGCCGCCTGAAGGTGGGGCTTCCCGCCACGGTGCGGGTGGATGCCTTCCCGGACCGCCGCTTCCGGGCGACGGTGCGTCAGATCGCCCCGAGGGCTGTCAAGACCAACAACGTCACGTCCTTCGAGGTGAAGCTCCAGCTCGTCGATCCCGCCCCGGAGCTCCGCATCGGCATGACCGCCGACATCGATTTCCAGACCGGGACCCTGCAGGCCAGGACGGTCGTGCCCACGGTCGCCATCGTCACGGAGGACGGCCGCCCCGGGGTGCTGCTGGTGGGCAAGGGTCAGGAACCCACGTTCCAGCCGGTGGAACTGGGGGCCAGCAGCGGCAAGGACACCCAGATTCTCTCGGGCCTCGAGAACGGCACCCGGGTGTTCATCGATCTGCCTCCCTGGGCCAAGAAACGCCCTTGAGTGATGGCGAACCGAAGCGCGCGGTGCGAACCGAAGCAATGGCTCAGATCGTCGCCGCGGCGCTGACGCCCAGGAAGCGCCGGGCAGCCTCCACGATCCTGCCGCTGGCCTCGCCGTCGCCGAAGGGATTGTGGGCATGGGCCATGGCCTGGTAGGCCTCCTGGTCGTCCAGGAGACGGCTGCCCTCCGCCAGGATCGCCGCGCTGTCGGTGCCGATCAGCTTCGCCGTGCCCGCCGCCACCGCTTCGGGCCGCTCGGTGGTGCGGCGCAGCACCAGCACGGGCTTGCCCAGGGCGGGGGCCTCTTCCTGAAGACCGCCCGAATCGGTGAGCAGCAGGGTGCAGCCACGCATCGCCGCCACGAGCCGGTCGTAATCAAGGGGTTCGGTGAGGAAGGCACGGGGATGGGAGCCGAGCAGGGCCTGGAGGGGCTCACGCACCGTGGGATTGCGATGCAGCGGCAGCAGCAGGGAAGTGTCGGGGAAGCGCTCGAGCAGAGCCAGGAAGCCGCGGCCGATGTCGAGCAGCCGCTCCCCCCAGTTCTCGCGGCGGTGCACGGTGGCCAGCAGCACCCGCTGGTTCCGCCAGTCGAGCCCGGGCAGGTCCCAGTCAGGGGCGGTGCGGGCCATGAGCAGCAGGGCATCGATCACCGTGTTGCCGGTGGTGAGGATCTCGCCTACCACCCCTGAGGCCCTCAGATTCAGCGCCGACTGCGCTGTGGGGGCGAAATGGAGGCGGGCCAGCTGGGAGATCAGCCGCCGGTTGGCTTCCTCGGGGAAGGGATCGAGCAGATCGTTGGTACGCAGGCCGGCTTCCACATGGCCGACGGGAATCTGCTCGTAGAAGGCGGCCAGAGCACTGGCGAAGGCGGTGGTGGTGTCGCCCTGCACCAGGACGAGATCGGGGCGGTGCGTCTCGAATTCCTGCTTCAGTCCCTGCAGCGCCGCGCAGGTGACATGGGTGAGGGTCTGCTTCGGAGCCATCAAGGCCAGGTCATGGTCGGCCCCCAGGCCGAACAGGTGCATCACCTGGCTGACCATCTCGCGATGCTGTCCCGTGAGCACCACGCGGGTGCGGAACTCATGAGCCCGCTGAAAGGCCAGGATCACAGGCGCCAGCTTGATGGCCTCCGGGCGCGTGCCCAGAACGATGCTGACCAGAGGCTGTGGAGACACGGGCCGAAGCAGAGCTTCGGGATCCTAGGGAGCCTCCTATCGCCACTCCCCCACACCACAGGCCGCGGATCGCGACGGAATCCGCAGACCCGAATCCGCACCTAGGATCCGGCCGAGCCCAAATCCTTCGTCGGGATCGCCCATCGCTGTTGCAGCGTTCCTCCATGCCACAGGCACCTCCACCTCCACCTCCACCCCCTGTGAGAGCCGAGCCGGCGGTGTCCGGGTCCGCTCTGGGAACGCCGATGTCCGGCCATGGCGGGTCGTCTCCGACGTTGGAGCAGATCGTTCGGGTGGCCTACGAACGCAACTTCTCCGACATTCACCTCGGCGTCGGTGAGGAGCCCAGATTCCGCAGCCGCGGCGACATGATTCTGGCCGGGTTGGACGTGACCGATGGCAACACCTTCCGCGACTGGCTGCGGGAGATCATGGAGCCCGCCCAGATCGATCGTTTCTTCCAGCAGAAGGAGTACGACGGATCATTTGCCTTCGGCTTCGTGCGGGTGCGGGTCAATCTGCTCGAGTCCCTGCGGGGACCAGCGATGGTGCTGCGGCTGATTCCTCAGATCATCCCCACCATCGAAGAGCTCAACCTGCCGGAGGTGCTCAAGGACCTTGCCCTGCGCCCCAAGGGAATGCTTCTGGTCACCGGTCCGACGGGATCAGGCAAGAGCACAACCCTGGCTGCGGTGATCGATCACATCAACCGCACCATGAAACGCCATATCCTCACCATCGAGGATCCTGTGGAATTCGTGCATCAGAGCCGCCAGTCTCTGATCCGTCAGCGAGAGCTGGGCACCCACACGAAATACTTCAAGTCGGCTCTGAGGGCCGCGCTCCGGGAGGATCCCGACGTGATCCTGGTGGGTGAGATCCGCGACCAGGACACCCTCACCACCGCGATTGAAGCGTCCCAGACCGGCCACCTTCTGCTGGGAACCCTGCACACCAACTCTGCGGTTCGATCCGTCGAGCGGATGCTGGGGATGTACACGCCCGACGAGCAGGAGGTCGTCCGGCGAGCGGTGGCCGATTCACTGCTGGGGGTGATTTCCCAGGGCCTCATCAAGACGGTCGATGGGAAGCGGGTGTCGTTCCACGACGTCTTCATCAACACCGATGCCTGCAAGGACTACATCCTCCAGGGTAAACTCGATGAAATCGAAGCCATCATGGCACGCAGCCGCTTCGACGGCATGATCACCTCCAATCAGTACCTGGCGAATCTGGTTTCCGCAAGAAAAGTGCAGGCCGATGACGCGCTCGCTGCCAGCCTGAGGCCCGGCGAACTGGCCCAGACCATACGGGGCAGAACCTGAGCAAGGCGGCCACTGGGAAGGAAAGAGAGAAGCAGCCGAGCGAACGGCTTCCGTCAGCCGGCGGCGAGGCGCACCAGCAGAAGCACACCAAGGCCAACGGAAAGTCCGAGCATGGCGAGACGGCCATTCCAGATCTCGGCCTGGGGAGTGAAACCGCGACGCCAGGCGTTCAGCTCCTGCTGGGAGACAGGTTCCGCATCGCTGAGAGAGGTTTCAACCTGCTCGATGGGCAGGGGATTCGCGGGGGCCATGGGGCCAGACCTACGGCTACACTTCCACCATAGGGGCATCAAAAGGGAGGCTGTGGCGCATAGAGCCCGCCGGCCTGCTCCAGGGGGAGCCGGGCCGCCACCCCGAGGCTGATCCCGCTGCGCTCGCCCGCTTCGAACCGCTCCACCGCCGCCAGACCCACCATGGCGGCGTTATCGGTGCAGTAGGCCAGCGGCGCGACGCGCCAGGAGAGGCCCCGGGCGGCGGCGGCCTCCGCCATCAGGCGGCGCAGTCGACGGTTGGCGGCCACGCCCCCCACCAGCACCACGGTCTCCAAGCCGGCCTCGACGGCGCAGCGGCAGCTGCGTTCCACCAGCACGTCCGCCACCACCTGCTCAAAACTCGCCGCCAGGTCGGCCACCGGCAGGCTGCCGCCCTCGCGGCTGAGGGTCTGCACCTGGCGGAGCACCGCCGTCTTGAGGCCGCTGAAACTGAAGTCGTAGGGGTGAAAGCCCCCCTGGGGCAGGGAGACCCTCCCCTTGGGAAAGCGGAAGCGGCCCGGATCCCCGTCCAGAGCCGCCGCCTCGATCGCCGGCCCACCCGGGTAGCCCAGCCCAAGCAGGCGGGCCACCTTGTCGAAGCATTCCCCGGCGGCATCGTCACGGCTGCGGCCCAGGCGGACGTAGCTCCCCGGAGCCTCGACCTTGACCAGCTCGGTGTGGCCGCCACTCACCAGCAGCACCAGGTAAGGCCCCTGCGGCAGGGGCTCACCCAGGTGCACCGAGCACAGATGGCCCTCCAGGTGGTGCACCCCCAGGAAAGGCTTGCCATGCAGCCGCGCCAGGGTGCGCGCCGTCACCGACCCCACCAGCAGGGCCCCGGCCAGACCGGGGGCGACCGTGGCGGCGACCGCATCGAGGTCGGCCATGGCCAGGCCACTTTCCTCCAGCACCCTGGCGATCAGGGCTGGCAGCGCCTCCACGTGGCGCCGCGAGGCGATCTCGGGCACCACCCCGCCCCAGCGGGCATGCTCCTCCATCTGGGAGGCGACGGCCCCCGCCAGCACCCGCCGGCCCGACACGATCGCCGCCGCCGACTCGTCACAACTTGTTTCGAGGGCCAGAACCGTGCGCATGCTCCCTGGAGAGCTCCCCTACTGTCCGCACGAGCCATCCTGCCCCGCGGCAGTTCCACCGCGGCCCCTCTCCATGCGCCGTCTTCTCTCCAGTCGTTCCTTCGCCACCCGGGCCTTCGCCCTGGTGGCGTCCGTGTTCCTGCTCTTCGGCTTCGCCCCCTCGGCCCGGGCCGACATCGGCGGACTCACCCCCTGCAGCGAGACCCCCCGCTTCCAGCAGCGCGCCGCCGCTGCGACCACGGATCAGGCCAAGGCCCGCTTCGCGTATTACGGGGAGGCCCTCTGTGGCACCGATGGCCTGCCCCACCTGATCACGGACGGCCGCTGGAGCCACGCCGGTGACTTCACGATCCCGGGCCTCCTCTTCCTCTACATCGCCGGCACGATCGGCTGGGCCGGCCGTGGCTACCTGATCGCCATCCGTGGCAGCAAGGACGCCGCCATGCGGGAAATCCAGATCGATCTGCCCCTGGCGTTCAAAACCACCCTCGCCGCCGCTGTCTGGCCCCTGGCGGCCCTCAAGGAGTTCACCAGCGGAGCCATGGTGGAATCCGACTCCAAAGTGACCGTTTCCCCCCGCTGATTCCAAGAGCCATGAAAAAATTCCTCACCACCGCACCCGTCGTGGCCGCCGTCTGGTTCACCCTCACGGCAGGCATCACGATCGAGGTCTTCCGCTTCTTCCCCGATCTGATCATCCATCCCCTCTGAAGCCTGCAGCAGGGCTGATCAACTTTCCTCGGCGGCCCTTGGAGGGCCGCTTTTTCTTGGTTGTTCATCCCCACCCGGAGTGTCAGGCGGCGTCGCGAAATCCCAGCAGCAGCTCCAGTTCCTGCAGGGCCACGTCAAGGTCGCCGTTGATCAGGACCGCATCGAACTCGGCCTCCGCCTCCAGTTCCACCCGGGCCCGGGCCAGACGTTTCTGGATCGCCTCCTCAACGTCGGAGCCCCGGCCCCGGATGCGGCGCTCCAGTTCCTCAAGGCTGGGCGGCTTGATCAGCAGCTGGAAGGCCGCCGGAAACGTGCGCCGCACCTGGCGGGCCCCCTCCAGCTCGATCTCCAGCAGCACCGGCTGGCCCTGGGCGAGATGCTCTTCCACCGGCCCCCGGGGAGTGCCGTACAGGTGTCCGGCGAAGGCGGCCCATTCCAGGAAGCCGTCCTTGGACACCCGTTGCTCGAAGTCGGGCCTGGTCAGGAAGAAATAGTGCTGGCCATCGATCTCCCCGGGGCGGGGCGACCGGGTGGTGGCCGAGACCGACAGCCAGAGCCCCGGATGGCGCTGCAGCAGCCGGGCCACCAGGGTCCCCTTGCCCACACCGCTGGGGCCGGTGATCACCGTGAGCCGGCCGGGGGAGGGGGGGGATGGCATGGATCGCTGGCGCTGGGGCGCACAGTAGGGGCGAACCGCATCGGAGGCGATCGTGGTGGACAAGGCCCCATCCCCGCCCATCCAGGCCATGGATGTGACCAGCCTGCGCGCCGTGCTGGCCGAGATGCGCGGCGGCCTGCTGCCCAGCCGCTTCGAGAAGGCCCAGCAGCCCGACGCCCATCGCCTGCAGCTGGGCCTGCGAAGTCTGCAGGGAACCCTCTGGCTCGAGCTCAGCTGGCTGGCGGAGGCGCCGCGCCTGCTGGCCATCGACCCGCCGCTCCGCCTGGGGGAGGGCAGCACCCTGGCCCAGCAGCTGCAGCATGGCCTGCGGGGCCTGGCCCTGGTGAGCCTCGAGCAGCAGGGCTGGGAACGGGTGGTGGCGCTGGGCTTCGCCCCCAGGCCCGGCGAGCCGGTCCGGAGGCAGCTCGTGCTCGAGGTGATGGGGCGCCACAGCAACCTGTTCCTGCTCGACGAGGAGCGGCGGGTGATCACCCTGGCCCGCCAGGTCCGCCAGGAGAAGTCGCGGCTGCGGCCGATCGGCACCGGTGATGCCTACGTCCCGCCGCCGCCCATGGCGGGCGAACCTCCCCGGCTCCAGGAGGACTTCGCCGCCTGGCAGCGGCGCCTCGGCCTGCTGCCCCAGTCGCTCGGCGAGGCCCTGATGGGCGCCTACCAGGGGATCGGCCCGGCCCTGGCCCGCCAGCTGGCGGACGGGTGGCATACCCTGCCGGTGCAGTCCCTGACGGCGGAGCAATGGCAGCAGCTCTGGCAACGCTGGCGCCGCTGGCTGGAGGCGGTGAGCGAGGAGCGGTTCGCTCTGGTCTGGGGCGGCCCCAGCGACTACCGCTGCTGGGACCTCGAGGGACCGGCCACCCCAGCCGCCGCCTGGGCGATCAACCGGGGACTGGCGGGCTACTACGACGATCGGCTGGGAGGCCGCGCCCTGGAGCAGCGACGGGCGAGCCTGCGGCAGCGGCTCCTGAGCGCGGCGGTGCGGGAGCGTCGCAACGCCGACCAGCAGCAGAGCCTGCTGGAGGCCGTGCCCGGCAGCGACGCGATGCAGCGACGCGCTGACGGCCTGCTCAGCCGACCGTCGCCATCGAGGGAGGAGATCGACGAAGCCCAGCGCCTGTACCACCGGGCCCGCAAGCTGCGCCGCTCCGTGGCCGCGATCACCCCCCGGCTGGAACTGCATCAGCAGCGGCTGGCGGCGATCGAAACCAGCCTCACGTTCCTGGAGCAGGCGGACAACGGGGCCCAGCTCACCGCCGTGGAGGAGGACCTGCCGGCCCTGTTGCCCTGCCGCGAGGACCAGGGGCCAGGGCCTTCCCGGCGCGCCCGGCGAGGAGCGGCCGGCCGCGCTCCGGCCCCCCTGGAGCTGCGCAGCAGCGGTGGTCTGCGCCTGCAGGTGGGACGCAACCACCGTCAGAACGAATGGATCAGCCTCCAGCAGGCCCGGCGCGGTGATCTCTGGTTCCATGCCCAGGAATGCCCGGGCAGCCATGTGGTGCTCAAGGGCTCGGAGGGCACCCCCACGGAGCAGGACCTGCGGGAGGCGGCCGACCTGGCGGCCCACTTCAGCCGGGGCCGGGCCAACGGCCGGGTGGCGGTGGTGATGGTGCAGACCAGCGACCTGCAGCGCATCGCCGGCGCCGGCCCCGGCACGGTGCGCCATCGCGGTGGCGAGGTGCTGTGGGCGGTTCCCGAGCGAGCCGCTGGGCTCCTGGCCGCGCCTTCTAGGCTGCCGGAGAAGGAACGGACATGAGCGACTCCATCCCCGAGGACCATCTCCCCGGCGAGTTCCCCGGCGAGGTGCACATGAGCCTGGTGGAGCACCTCGAGGAGCTCCGCCGCCGGGTGCTGCGCAGCCTGTTGGCGGTGGTGCTCGGCGCCGCCGCCTGCCTGGTGGTGGTGCGGCCCCTGGTGCGCCTGCTGGAGGTGCCGGCGGAAGGGATCCGGTTCCTGCAGCTGGCCCCGGGCGAATTCCTGTTCGTGTCGCTGAAGGTGGCCGGCTATGCCGGGCTCACCCTGGCCCTGCCCTACGTGATCTTCGAGGTCCTGGCCTTCGTGCTGCCGGGGCTGACCCGGCGGGAGCGGCGGCTGGTGGCCCCCGCCGTCGCCGGCTCCACGGTGCTGTTCGCCGCCGGTCTGGCCTTCGCCTGGTGGGCCCTGGTGCCGGCCGCCCTGCGCTTCCTGGTCTCCTACGGGGCCGACGTGGTGGAACCGATCTGGTCGATCGAGCGCTACCTCGACTTCGTGCTGCTGCTGATGGTGGCCACGGCCCTGGCCTTCCAGCTGCCGGTGCTGCAGCTGCTGCTGGGCGCCCTGGGACTGATCGACTGGCGCACCATGCTGAGCGCCTGGCGCTGGGTGGTGCTGGTGGCGGCCCTGGCCGGGGCGGTGCTGACCCCCTCCACCGACCCGATCACCATGCTGCTGCTCACCGGGGCGATCACGGCGCTCTATCTGCTGGGGGTGGCCCTGGTGGCCCTGGCGGAGGGCCTGCGGCCCTCCCCGGCTCCTTCCACCTGAGCCGGCGGCGGGGGCCCGGCTCAGAGCAGGAACTCACTGGCGCGACCCGCCGGCAGCTCCAGGGGCAGAGACAGGGCCTTGCCCAGCCTCGGCCTGTCGGAGGTGGTCTGGAGCCAGTGGCGCACCTGGGAGGCCACGCCCAGGCCGTTCAAGGAGCCCACCAGCTCCTCGAGATGGTCCGCGTAGGCCTCGGGCGTGAGCGGAAACGACTGCTGCTCGAGATAGCCCCACATCATGTGGAGATAGAGGCGGCCGCGCCGTTGAACCAGCTGCAGGTCGTAGGAGGCCTGCCAGCGGGTCCGCAGCAGCTCCAGCACTTCCTCCCGGCGAAGCGGCTCAGGCGGGGTCATGGCGGCAGGCGCACTCCACAACAGCATGTTGCAGCCGGCCTCGGGCAGGCGCGACTCGGACCCGGGCCGGGAAGGGCAAGGTTCATAATGGGCGCCACGTCAATCGGTCACACCGAGCCGTTCCCTATGACCCAGATCCCTGCGGCCTCCTCGAACGGCGGCGGAGCGGCTGATGTGCCCGGCATGGGCCGTCGGCAGTTCATGAACCTGCTGACCTTCGGCTCCGTCACCGGCGTGGCCCTGGGTGCTCTCTACCCGGTCGTCAACTATTTCATCCCGCCGAAGGCCGCGGGCAGCGGTGGCGGCGTCACCGCCAAGGACGAGCTCGGCAACAACGTCACCGCCAGCGGCTGGCTGGCCACCCACAAGGAGGGCGACCGCAGCCTGGTCCAGGGCCTCAAGGGTGACCCCACCTATCTGCTGGTGGAGGGCGCTGACGCCATCGGCGACTACGGCATCAACGCCATCTGCACCCACCTGGGCTGCGTGGTGCCCTGGAACAGCGGCGCCAACAAGTTCATCTGCCCCTGCCACGGCAGCCAGTACGACGCCACCGGCAAGGTGGTGCGCGGCCCGGCCCCCCTCTCCCTGGCCCTGGCCCACGTTTCCGTCGAGAACGACAACGTGTTCCTCAGCCAATGGAGCGAAACCGACTTCCGCACCGGCGAAAAGGCCTGGTGGGCGTGATCGGCGCCTGATTCTCTCCCTCGCTTCCCTTTTCCGACGCCCGCCACCTCCACCCCCATGCGCCGCTTCCTCTCCCCCCTGTTCGGCACCCTCCTCACCCTCAGCCTTGCGGTGGGCGTGCTGCTCCTGGGGGCCAGCCCCAGCTGGGCCTACCCCTTCTGGGCCCAGCAGAACTACGCCAACCCGCGCGAAGCCACCGGCAAGATCGTCTGCGCCAACTGCCACCTGGCCAAGAAGGCCACCCGGGTGGAAGTGCCCCAGGCCGTCTTCCCCGATACGGTCTTCAAGGCGGTGGTCGAAATCCCCTACGACACCTCCGTGCAGCAGGTCTCCGGCAGCGGCAGCCCCGGCGGCCTGAACGTGGGTGCTGTGGTGATGCTCCCCGACGGTTTCACCCTGGCCCCCCAGGACCGCCTCAGCGACGAGCTCAAGGAAGAGACCGCCGGTATCTACTACACCCAATACAGCGACGATCAGCCCAACATCCTGCTGGTGGGCCCCCTCCCCGGTGACCAGCACCAGGAGATCGTCTTCCCGATCCTTTCCCCCGATCCCGCCACCGACAGCGCCATCCACTTCGGCAAGTACCAGGTGCATGTCGGCGGCAACCGTGGTCGCGGCCAGGTGACTCCCGAGGGTGAGAAGACGAACAACACCGTCTACACCGCCCCTGCGGCCGGCACGGTGAGCGCCATCAGCACCGATGAGAACGGCGCCACCGTGGTGGAGATCACCGGCGCTTCCGGCAGCGTCAGCGAAACCGTGCCGGTCGGCCCCACCCTCACCGTGGCGGTCGGCGATGCGGTGGAGGCCGGCGCCCCCCTCACCAACGACCCCAACGTCGGCGGTTTCGGCCAGATCGATGCCGAGGTGGTGCTCCAGAACCCTGTTCGCATCTATGGGCTGCTGGCCTTCTTCGCCGCTGTGGCCCTCGCCCAGATCATGCTGGTGCTCAAGAAGCGTCAGGTGGAGAAGGTCCAGGCGGCGGAGGGCTTCTGATCGTCGCTTTCGGCCTCTTCACCTCCCCGGGACCCCTGTTCTTTCAGCTGGGTCCCCTGTCGGTTCGCTGGTATGGCCTGCTCATCGCCCTGGCGGTGCTTCTGGGTCTGGCCCTGGCCACCCGCCTGGGCCGCCTCAGGGGCATCGAGCCGGCCCTGATCGCCGATCTTCTGCCGCTGATGGTGCTGGGGGCTGTGGTGGGCGCCCGCCTGTACTACGTGGCGCTGGAATGGCGGCAATACCGCAGCGACTGGCTCGACATCTTCGCCATCTGGCGCGGGGGCATCGCCATCCACGGCGCCCTGATCGGCGGCAGCCTGGTCACCGTCCTTTTCTGCCGCTGGCGTCGCCAGCCCTTCTGGCCCCTGCTCGACGTGCTGGTTCCCGCGGTGGCCCTGGGCCAGGCGATCGGACGCTGGGGAAACTTCTTCAATTCCGAGGCCTTCGGCCTGCCCACCAACCTCCCCTGGGCCCTGACCATTCCCATGGCCAACCGGCCGTCGCAGTTCCTTGACCAGGCCTCCTTCCACCCCACCTTCCTCTACGAATCCCTCTGGAACCTGGGGGTCTGCGCCCTGCTGCTGGTGCTGTTCCGCCTGGGCAGCCAGGGCCGGCTACGCCTGCCGGCCGGAGCCCTGAGCTGCGTCTATCTGATGGCCTACAGCACCGGCCGCTTCTGGATCGAGGGGCTGCGGCTCGATCCCCTCTGCCTGTTCTCCCAGCCACCCTTCTGCAGCGGCGGCCTGCGCATGGCCCAGCTCATGAGCCTGCTGCTCATCCTGCTGGGGGGAGCCGGTCTGCTCTGGCTGTACCGCTGGCGCCGCCCCCTCCCCGACCCCTCCGGTGTGACCGCATGACCGCCACCATTCAGATCGTCGGAGCCGGCCCCGGGGCCCCGGACCTGCTCACCCTCAGGGCCGCCCGTGCCATCGAAGCGGCCGAGGTGCTGGTCTGGACCGACTCCCTGGTGAATCCCCAGATCGCCGCCCTGGCGCCCAAGGGATGCGAAACGGTCCGCACCAGCACCCTCACCCTCGAGGAGGTGATGGACGTGGTGCTGGAGCGGGCCATGGCGGGGCGAAGGGTGGTGCGGCTCCACGATGGCGATCCCTGTCTCTACGGAGCCCTGCAGGAGCAGATCTGCCGCCTGGCCGACGCCGGCCTGGCGGTGGAGGTGGTGCCGGGACTGAGCGCCTACCAGGCCACCGCCGCCTCCCTGGGAGCCGAGCTGACCATTCCCGGCAGGGTGCAGACCATCGTGCTCAGCCGGGCGGGCGGCCGCACCGGCGTGCCGGAGCGTGAATCCCTGGCCCGACTCGCCGCCCTGCAGGCCTCCCTCTGCCTCTACCTCAGCGCCCGTCACGTGGAAGAGGTGGAGAGCGAACTGCTGCAGCACTACCCGGCCGACACACCGGTGGCGATCGGCTATCGGGTGAGCTGGCCCGACCAGTGGCTGAAGGTGGTGCCCCTCGACACCATGGCCCGGGTCAGCCGGGAGCGGAACCTGATCCGCACCACCCTGTACGTGGTGAGTCCGGCCCTGCGGGCCGCCGATGGGGCCCGTTCCCTGCTCTATTCCCCCAGCCACAACCACCTGTTCCGCGGCGGGGCCGAATGAATCCGGCCATGCCCCGCCTGCGCCACCGGCGCGGCTGGGTGAGCGCCGCTGAGGCCGATGGCTGGCTGGCGCAGCTGCAGCAGGAGGTGCCCTGGAAGCAGGAACACATCACCGTGTACGGCCGCCGCCACGCCATGCCCCGCCTCACCTGCTGGATGGCGGATCCGGGTTGTGGCTACCGCTACTCGGGCCTGGAGAACAGCATCGAACCCTGGACCCCCCTGACGGCCAGCATCCGTCGGCGCGTCGCGGCGGCCGCGGCGCGGGACTTCAATTCCCTGCTGCTGAACCTCTACCGCGACGGCCGGGATGCGATGGGTTGGCATGCCGATGACGAGGCCGAACTCGATCCTGAGGCCCCCATCGCTTCCCTCAGCCTGGGGGCCACCCGAACCCTGCGCTTCCGCCCCCGCCAGCGGGACACGGCCCCGTCCGTGGCGGTGGAGCTTGCCAACGGGGATCTGTTGTTGATGGACCCTCCCACCCAGCAGCATTGGCAGCACGGGCTGCCGCGGCGGCTCAAGGTCGACACCCCACGGCTGAACCTGACCTTCCGGGTGGTGCGCCCACCGGCCTGAACAGGGGGCCTGGGTGCCGCCACGGGGGGCGGCTGCAGCGGGCATCGCAGCGGCGGGGTGATGGCCACAATGGGTGGCCTGTTCCTCTGAGCGGAGTTCCGAGGGCAATGGCCATTTCCAGTGGAAGCCGACGCCTCCTCACGCTGCTGCTGAGCGTGACCCTGCTGGGCAGCGGCTGTCAGTTGACCGGCGTGAGTGAGGCCGGCCGGGATCGCTGCCGCCAGCTCAGCGCCGCCACAGGCCATCCGCTCAGGGCGGCGCTGAGCTACATCCGCTGCCTGCCCAGCACGGACCGCCGCCTGGCGATCGAGCGGGCGGACGAGAAAGAGGCCGCAGCCCGACGGGCCGCCCTGGAGGCCTGTCGCAGCCGGCAGCGGCGGATCACCTCCCTGATGGCGTCCCTCCGCGACGCCGAACAGGAGCTGGCGGCGGCCCGCAACAGCCCGTTCCGTCCCAGCGTGCCCCCCCCGACGCCCATCGATGCCGGCAGGGAATCCCGCTACCGCCAGGAGGACCAGCAGCTCGACCGCGAACGCTATGAGGCCGCCCTCGGCGCCTGGGAGGAGCAGGTGGCCTCCCAGAGGGCCCGCTGGCGCCAGGGGCGCGCCCAACGCGTGGAGGTCGCCCAGGCCCGTCTCGACCGGGACTACCAGGCCCTCAGGGCCCTTGAGCCCGATCTGTTCACCGGCCCGGGCAGCATCGAATTCGACCCCATGGCGCTTCAACGGGTGAAGGCCGGCTGTGCCAGCACCGGTTAGCCGACCACCTCCACGTCGATCACGTCCTCCCGCGTCCAGGCCGCCGGCACCCTGCGGCCCAGTTCCCGGGCGGCGAAGGCGCCGATCCTGCGGGTCATCGCGTAGTCGATGCCTCCCCCCACCAGGCCGCCGAGGACGGGGACGACCCGCGGCAACCTCACCACTCCCGCCTGCGTGAATCGGCTCACCAGCCGAAAGCCCACCGCCCTGTTGATCGCAGCCAGCACACCGGCCGGCAGGCGCCGAAGCTGGGCCTGGGCAAACTGCTGGGCGGCCTTCACACCGACCTGTTTGAGCACCTCCCCCGCCTGGTCGCCGATCAGGGTGAGCAGGATCTGGGTGCGCACCGCCTCATGGTCGAGATCAAACCCGTAGAGCACCGCGATGGCAGCCACCAGACGGGTCTGAATCACCCAGGAGGCGGCGACCGCCGCAG
Source organism: Cyanobium sp. CZS25K (assembly GCA_030373325.1). Classification (GTDB taxonomy): domain Bacteria; phylum Cyanobacteriota; class Cyanobacteriia; order PCC-6307; family Cyanobiaceae; genus Cyanobium. The sequence goes on from JAUCZB010000008.1 coordinate 57,063, forward strand.
GCAGCTGCAGCGGCAACAGGGCGAATCCCCCCACGCCGGTGAGGAATCCTGTGCCCGCATTCCAGCGGGCCTGATCCTCGATCATCTCCTGCACAGCCCGCTCCAGACCCACCCGGGCGATGCGCGGGCGGTAGTCGCTCGCCACCTCTGCCGCCGAGCGCAGCCTCAGGGGCGCCCCTCCCGGCAACGGAGAGGGCAACGGCGCCCCCTCGACGCCCCAGAGCACCAGGCGGCGGACCAGGTCCTCCACCTGCACCGGGGAACGGGGCGCCGCTGCCATGCCGGTCCGGGGAGAAGGATTTTCAGCCTAGGGGGATCGCTGGGCCGCTCCCCCGAGGAGAGGAGATTCCGTCCAGGCGTGCCGTGGGGAACGGCATTTGACAGTGAGATCGGCGACCGTGTAGGAGGGGTCAGGCCATCAGGCCAGGTTGAGACTGTCCGGCGTAGAAGGAATCCTTTCCGCGTTGCAGAGGCCTCGACAGCAACGATGGGCGATTAGCACAGCGGTAGCGCACTTCCTTCACACGGAAGGGGTCACTGGTTCGAATCCAGTATCGCCCATGTCTTTGATCCGGTTCCCCAGCCTGCCCCCCCGTCAGGCCGGTGACTTGTCGCCATCAGGATGGCTCGCCACACTGCCGGCTGACCATTGCATCAGGAGTCCTTGCCCTTGTTCGATTCCCCTGCCGCAACCATGGCCGCAGAGGACGGAAGCGCACCGATTCCGGAACTCGTCCAGCTGGGCGAACGGCTCGGCCAGGCCCGGCGAGAACAGGGCCTGAGCGTGGAGGTGCTGGCCGACCGGCTGCGGCTGGGCTCCGAGCAGCTGATGGCCCTCGAGACGGGAGACCACAGGCACCTGCCGGAAGCGGTCTTCGTGGTGGCCCAGGCCAAGCGGGTGGCGGGCGCCCTGAGGATCGACGTGAGCCAGCAGATCAGCGATCTGCAGGAGAGCCGCCTGATGCGCCGCCGGCGCCAGCCGGCCCCCAGGCTCCTCCAGCAAAGGCCCCCGGCCGCCCCCGCCCAACGGGGGCGGCCCCGCAGCTGGGTGTGGGCGGGCCTGCTCCTGCTGGGCGGCAGCGCCGTCGCGGTGACCGCGCTGCGGGGGACAGCCCCTTCCCCACAGGCGGCCCCGGCCTCCGGCCCATCCCCGTCCCCCGGCCAGGACAGGGCTCCAGCGGCGATCGCGGTAGCGCCTCTCCAGACAGCAGCGGATCAGCTGCGGCTGCAGACCAGCCAGCCCAGCTGGCTGGAGGTGCGCACGGCCGCCGGGGTCACCCTGTACCGCGGCACCTTCACCGGCGAGAAGCGTTTTCCCCTGGGCAACGGCCTGAGGGTCCTGGCCGGCCGGCCGGATCTGGTCACGGCGAGTGCCGGCAGCCAGGAGCCCAGGCCGCTGGGCCGGATCGATCAGGTGGTGTGGCGAACCTTCAGGACGACGCCTGCCGCACCGTGAGCCGCAGGCCCGTGGCCTCGAGCACCAGTTCGGCGCAGGACCTGAGACTCCACTCCTCCAGGCTCAGATCCAGGGGGGGCTCACCGGAGGCTGGGGGTCGGGGCTGCAGGCTGATCGTGAAGCCACGGGGCTGATGGGCCCGGTCGGTGGCCGCACAGACGCTGATCGCCTCGATGACGGGGGCGGGCCTGCGATCGAGAGCGGCCGCCAGCCGGAGCAGCAGCGCCATCGTGACCACCGTGTGACGGTGCTGGCCGGCTTCGATCAGCTGCCAGGACTCATGGCGTTTCTTGGGCAGGCTGCGCCGGTGATAGCGGGCGATCGCCGCCACCATCAGGTGTTCGGCTTCGGAATAGCCCAGCAGCTCCCCATGGCGGATCAGGTACCAGGTGTGCTTGTGGTAGGCGGCGATGTTGACGTGCTTGCCGCAGGCATGCAACTGGGCCGCCGCCCACAGCAGGGCGCGGCCCTCGCCGCCGTCATCGTGCAGCAGGCCCCGGGTCTGGTCGTAGAGGCTCAGGGCATGGCTGGCCACCCGATCGGCCCGGCCCGTGTCCACCCCGTAGGTGCGGGCCAGGTGCAGCACGGTGCGGCGGCGGATCGTGCTCTGGAAGGTGAAGCGATCGACGAGCAGGCCGTTGCGGAGCATCCAGTCGACGATCAGCCCCTCCCGCAGGGCCCGCTCGCAGACCACCAGCTCCCGGACCTGAAGAATCTCCATGGTGGTCTGGAGGATCAGGGCACCGGGGACGATGATCTCGGCCCGGCGTTCGTTGATCGCCGTGAGGGCACGGCGCTGCTCCGGGGTCATGGCCACCAGACGCTCGACGATCGCATCCAGGCGGTCCCGGCCCAGGCGGTAGCCATCGAGCTTCAGGGGCGGATTGGGGTCCTGGGCGGAGGCCAGGGCCGCCATGGCCATGGCGGTGCCGCTGGTGGCCACCAGAACGGGCTTCTCCCCAGGCCGCAGCGCCCGTTTCACCTCGGCGAGGGCCGGATCCATCGCCCCCTGGATGTAGGCCTCGAGGAAGCCCCGGCGTGCCGGTGTCAGCGGGTCCTCCCGGCAGAACTCCCGCTGCAGGCGCACAGCCCCGATCCGGGTGCTGGTGAGGGCCCGGGCATCGCGGCCATCGGCAAGCACCAGCTCGGTGGAGCCACCGCCGATGTCGAGGATGAAATAGGGCTGCTCGCCGAAGGAGAGGCCCGACAGCACCCCCAGGTAGATCAGTCGGGCCTCCTCGGGCCCGCTGACCAGATCCACCACCAGCCCCAGCTGGTCCTGCAGGCCCTGCAGGAAGGCACGGCCGTTCGGGGCCTCCCGCACGGCGCTGGTGGCGGCGGTGACGATCTGCTCCACCCCATGGCTGGTGGCGAGGTCCCGGCAGTGGCGCAGGGTCAGGAAGGCCCTCGCGATCGCCTCGGGGGTGAGGTCTCCGGATTCCGGATCCCTTTCCCCCAGGCGGGTGGTGGACTTCTCCGCCACCACCACCGAGAAACTGCGCAGGACCGGATCGACCGCCGCGATCAGCAGATGGATGGAGTTGGTGCCGATGTCGATGGCCGCCACCCGCCGTTCCACGGAATCGGCGGTGTCAGGAACCGAAGCCAACGCGGCTGACGCCGGATCGGGAATCGGGGGCATGGGTGGGGGCCCGGGCAGCGGCGGGGTCACTTTGCCACCGGGCACGGGAACGCCGCCGTCAGCTGTTGGATAGGGTGCCGGCATTCGACCGTTGCAAGCGGTGAACGTCCCGTTGGCCCCTGGCCGTGCCCAGGCCTGGCTTGAGCTGCTGCGCTGGCACAAGCCCAGCGGCCGGCTCATCCTGCTGATTCCCGCCGGCTGGGCCCTGTGGCTGGGGCCCTCCGTGCCGCCTCCGGCCCTGCTGGTGGGCTGGATCGTGCTGGGGGGCCTGGCGGTGAGCGGCGCCGGCTGCGTGGCCAACGACCTCTGGGACCGGCGCATCGATCCCCTGGTGGAACGCACCCGCCACCGCCCCATGGCTGATGGCCGCCTCGGGGTGGGCACCGCAACCGTGCTGCTGCTCCTCTGTCTGGTGATGGCCCTGGCGGCCCTGCTGGCCCTGCCCGCCGCCAGCCGGGTGCTGTGCGTGGGCCTCGCCCTGGCCACGCTGCCCCTGGTGCTGCTCTACCCCTCCGCCAAGCGCTGGTTCGCCTACCCCCAGCTGGTGCTGGCCCTGTGCTGGGGCTTCGCCGTCCTGATTCCCTGGGCAGCCGCCCAGGGGGGCCTGCAGGGTGCCCAGGGCGGCTGGCCCCTGCTGCTCACCTGGCTGGCTGCGGTGAGCTGGACCTTCGGCTTCGACACCGTCTACGCCATGAGCGACCGGGACGACGATCGGCGCCTCGGGGTGCGCAGCAGTGCCCTGAGCCTGGGGGCCCACGCCCCTCTGGCGGTGGCCCTCTGCTACGGGTTCACCTGCGCGGCCCTCGCCCTGGCGGTGCTCCTCCAGGGACGGGCGGGTCTGCCGTTCTGGCTGCCCTGGGCCGCCGCCACCCTGGCGATGCAGCAGCAGGCGGCCCGGCTGTGCCGCCCCGATCTGCCCCGCAGCGCCTATGGGCGCCACTTCGCCGTTCAGGTGTGGCTCGGGGCTCTGCTGCTGCTGGCGGTGATGCTCTCCACCAGCAGCTGATTCCCCCATGGTCACCGGACAGCCATTCCCCGACCAGCCTCCGGCCCTGCGGCCGGGCGACCGGGTGAGGCTGGTGGCGGCCAGTTCCGCCCTCGCCGATCTGGAGCGGCTGCAGGCGGGCCTGGCGGTGCTGGCCGGCTGGGGCCTGGCGCTGGATGACGATCCCGCCCGGCTGCCGCCGCGCCGCTGGGGTTATCTCGCGGGACGGGACGGTGAGCGGGCCGGCGATCTGCACCCGGAGGCCGCTCCGGGGGACCGGGCGGCCCTGCTGGCCTGCGTGCGGGGGGGCTGGGGATCGGCCCGGCTGCTGGAGCGCCCCCTGACCGCGGCCGGGGGCTGGCTGCTGGGCTTCTCCGATGTCACTTCCCTGCTGTGGCACCGGCTGGCGACGGGCCAGGGGGGTGCCATCCACGGCCCCCTGCTCACCACCCTGGCCGCCGAACCGGCCTGGAGCCAGGAGCGGTTGCGGGCCCTGCTGTTCGGCGAGCCCCTGGACGGCCTGGACGGCGAGAGCTGGGTGGGGGGGCAGGCCGAAGGGCCCCTGCTGACGGCCAACCTCACCGTGGCGACCCACCTGCTGGGCACACCGCACCTGCCGGATCTGGACGGGGCGATCCTGATCCTCGAGGACGTGGGAGAAGCTCCCTACCGGATCGACCGCATGCTCACCCACTGGCGCCTCTGCGGCGCCCTGCAGCGGCTGGGGGGCATCGGCTTCGGCAGCTTCGAGGGCTGCGACACCAGTGAAGGGGGCGATGGCGACGCCCCCGGATTCCGCCTGGAGCAGGTGCTGCGGGAGCGCACGGCCGATCTGGGGGTGCCCGTGCTGGCCGGACTGCCGGTGGGCCACGGTGCCGTCAATGCCGCCCTGCCCCTCGGGGTGCGAGCCCGGCTCGACGGCGACCAGGGCCGACTGACGGTCAGCGATCCGGTGACTGGCCCTGGCCGGTGACCCTTTCCTCGTCGATGACGGTCCGGCCGATCAGGCGGCCCTGCCTGAGCAGCTGGCTCACCCGCCAGCGACGGTGGCCGTCCGGGCTGCAGCTGATGATCTCGTGCACATCGGGATCGGCGGGGTCCCGGGCGCGCATCACCAGAAGACCTCCGGAGGCGGACTCCTCCCCCGGCAGGTCCATCGCCCAGCCCTCGTAGCGGTCGCTGCTGAACCACACCCGCCCGGAATGGATCTCGCCATGGGCCTCGATGCGGCGTGCCGGAGCGTTCTCCGGGCCGTACAGATTGATCTGGTGGTAGCGCCAGCGGCCGTCCTGGCGGACCACCCGGATCGTGATCGTGCTGGGGAAGGTCTCCAGCAGCCCTCCCTCGGCGTCGAAACGGCGCCAGGTGCCCCGCCAGACGCCCTGCTGCCGCGCCAGCGCCGGCAGTGGTCCGGCCGCCCCGGGCCCATCGCCGCCCTCCACCCGGTCGAACAGCAGCCAGCTGAAGCCGTCGATCTCGCCGCGCACCGAGCCATCGGCCAGCCGCAGGCTGCGGTCCCGGTACCAGAGCTGGTCAGGATGGAGAAGCATCTCGAACTCGGCGCAGACCTCACCGTCCACCGGGTGGTGGTAACGACAGGCGCCGGGATCCATGCGGGCGCGGAAGCGATCGAAGGCCGGCTCCGCCTCGAAGAACAGATCACAGCCCGGATGGCGATCGAAGGCCTCCGGCTCCAGGGCCTGCACCAGGTCGGCCGCCAGGGGCGGACGGTCGTAGGTGGGCCCGCCGCGGAAGAACAGCTGTTCGGCCCGCACGGCCCCGCGTTCCGGATCGACCCGCAGCACCACCACCCGCTGGCGGTGGGCCAGCGACGGGGCGCTGGCGCGGAACTCCTGGAAATAGACCACCACTTCCCCCAGCTGCGGCGCCACGAGCCGCTCCACGGCCATCGTGCGCAGCTCCCGGGTGAGCTCGGGCGCCGCCGGACCGCCCCTGGCGACGTTGGCGGCCACCTGACGCCGGTTGTCGAAGGCCCCCTGCCAGCGGGCGGCGATCGTTTCGATCTGGGTGGGGCTGTCCATCGCCGGCCTCAGGCCCCGCGGGCCGCCAGCACGGCGCTGGCGACGGTGAGATCGAAGCGGGTGGTGAGCTTGATGTTGGACGGCGGCGCCTCCAGCACCCGCACCGGCAGCCCCAGACGCTCGTAGAGGGCCGCGTCATCGGTGACGCTCCAGCCCTCGCGTTGGGCCCGCCCATGGGCCTGCCGCAGCTGCTCCACCCCGAAGCCCTGGGGCGTCTGGGCCGCCCAGAGGCCACTGCGGTCGGGGGTGGCGGTGATCCGGCCGCGGCCATCCACCTGCTTGATGGTGTCGGTGACGGGGGTGGCGGCGATGATGCCGGCCCCCTCGGCCATCGCCTGGGTCAGGGCCGTGGCACAGCGCTCCAGCAGGTCCGGTTCCGCCAGGCAGCGGGCACCGTCGTGGATCAGCACGGCCTCGGCAGCGGCGGGCAGGGCCGCCAGGCCCCGCCGCACCGACTCCTGGCGGGTGTCACCCCCGACGATCCAGACCACCGGTTCGGCCAGGGAGCGGCGGGACTCCGCCGCGGCCAGGATCGCGCCGATCGCCGCCTCGTCCTCGGGCCGGCCCATCACCCCGATCCAACGGATCGCGCCACAGGCCAGGGCGGCGTCGAGGGTCCAGGCCAGGACGGGCCGCCCCGCGAGGGGGAGCAGCAGCTTGTTGGTGGCGGCGCCCATGCGACGCCCGCTGCCGGCGGCGGCGATCAGCAAATGCACAAGCGATGGGCCGCCCGGGCGGAACACTGGAGTCCTCTCCATACAATCAGGCCGCGAGGCCCGCCCCACCCAACGCCCGATGCGCGCACTGTTTCTGATTCCGGGCGATGGCGCCAGCCAGTTGCAGGCCCTGCCCGCCGTGGCCGCCACCGCCGAGCAACTGCACTTCCAGATTCAGGTGGCCTGCCATCCGTCGCTGATGGGCCTCTGGAAACTGCTGCCTTCGGTGGAGAAGGCCATTCCCTTCAACTTCGGTGACGCCAGCCTGGCCGACTGGGCCAACCTGCTGGGATCGGTGCGGGAGCCTGATTTTCAGGCCTGCATCAACCTGGCCAGCGGCCGCCAGGTGGATCTGATGCTCTCGATGAGCCACATCCCCAACCGGATGGCGGCAGGCGGCTTCTCAGCCACCGAGAAAGTGCAGGTGCCGCAGGGTCTCTGGCCCGCCCAGGCCCTGGAAGCCTATCTGCGGCCCATCGGGGTACACCTGGATGCCGCGGCCTTCCGCCTGAGCCTCCCCCGGCCCGCCCTCGACGAGGCCGCCGCCAGCTTGCCTCCGGGCGATGGCCCCATGCTGCTACTGGCCCCCTCCGCCGGCCCGGACGACTGGCCAGGGACGGCGTGGCAGGAACTGCCGGGCCGCATCGCCTCCACTCTCCCCGGCCTGCGCTCCCTGCAGGTGCCGCCGGAGTCTTCGGCCCACCTGCCCGCCCGCGCCGCCCTGGTGGCCGTCAGCGACGTGGTGCTGGCCAGCGATCCGGCCACCATCGAACTGGCCCTGCTGAGCGGCACGCCGGTGGTGGCCCTGGGTCGCAGCAGCGACAGCCTTCCGGTCCGCAGCGGAGTACAAGGACTTGGTTCCCCCGGCCCCTTGCGTGACCTCTCCAGCAACGACGTGCTCAAGGCCCTCGGCCTGGGCTGAGCGCCGCCGATGAGCCGCCTGTGGTTCGCCCGCAGGAATCGCCCCCCTCCGCCCGGGCACGGCGTCCCTGGATCACTCCCCTGATCGCCATGGTCGTGGTGGTCAACGCCAGCGCGCTCGGCTACCGGATCACCGAAGGCTGGGACTGGGGGGATTGCTACTGGATGGTGGCGATCACCATCGCCACCATCGGCTATGGCGAGGTTCATCCCCTCTCCACCGCCGGACGGATCATCACCGTGTTCTCCATCGCCGGGGGAATCGTGGTGGTGCAGCTCACCATCCAGAACCTGGTGGGCCTGTCCGAGACCGGCTATTTCCGGCGCCTGCGGGAGCGCCGTTTCCGCACCTGGGTCCAAAGCATGAACAACCACGTGATTCTCTGCGGCTACGGCCGCATCGGCAAGGAGATCGCCGATCAGCTGATCCGCGAAAAGGTTCCTCTGCTGGTGGTGGAGCTGGACCAGACCTGTCGGGATGAGGCGGAGGAGCGGGGACTGCCGGTGCTGTTCGCCGACGCGACCCTCGATGAAACCCTGCTGGAAGCCGGCATCCATCACTGCCGCAGCCTGGTGGCCGCGCTCCCCAGCAACGCCGCCAACCTCTATGTGGTGCTGAGCGCCCGCGGGCTCGCCCCCCGATGCCGCCTGATCGCCCGTTCCGACAGCGCAGAGGCGGGGCGCAAGCTGCGCCTGGCCGGCGCCGACCAGGTGGTGAGCCCCTACGTGGCGGGGGGCAGGGTGATGGCGGCCACCGCCCTGCGGCCGCTGGCCGTCGACTTCATGGAACTGCTGGCCGGCTCCGACTGCGAGGTGGAGGAATTCCAGCTCAGTGACGACAAAACACGGCTGGGCGAACTGGCGGGCCGCAGCCTGGCGGACATGCAGTTCGGCCGCCGCAGCGGCGCCCAGGTGCTGGCCATCCGCACCCCGGCGCCCGCCGTGGCCAATCCCTACTCCTACCGGGGGACCACCTACGGGACCCCGGAAGCCACGCTGGTGACCAATCCCGGCGGTGACGTCCGCCTGGAGGCCGGCCAGATGCTTGTGGTGATGGGCAGCAAGGAGCAGCTGCAGCGCTTCGCGATGGTGCTCGGCCAGGCCCTCGAGAGTTCCGAGCCGTTGACCGACTGAAGCGATCCGGGCGGGCAGGGACGAGACATACGATCGCCTCACGCCGCTCGCTTCACCATGTCCAGTGCCGCTCCCCTCTCCGGTCAGGTCGCTCTGGTGACCGGTGCCAGCCGGGGGATCGGCCGCGCCATCGCCGAATTCCTGGCCCTGGCCGGAGCCACGGTGGTGGTGAACTACGCCCGCTCCCCCGAGGCGGCGGACGAGGTGGTGGCCGCGATCACGGCCGGCGGAGGCCTGGCCTGGAGCCATCAGGCCGATGTGGCCGACGAGGAGGCCGTGGAGACGATGGTGAAGGCGTTGCTGGAGAAGGAAGGTCGGATCGATGTGCTGGTGAACAACGCCGGCATCACCCGTGACGGCCTGCTGATGCGGATGAAGACCGCCGACTGGCAGAGCGTGATCGACCTCAACCTGACCGGCGTGTTCCTCTGCACCCGCGCCGTCAGCCGCAGCATGCTGAGGGCCCGCAGCGGCCGCATCATCAACATCACCTCGGTGGTGGCCCTGATGGGGAACCCCGGCCAGGCCAACTACAGCGCCGCCAAGGCAGGCGTCATCGGCCTCACCCGCAGCACCGCCGCCGAGTTCGCCAGCCGGGGCCTCACGGTGAACGCGGTGGCGCCCGGCTTCATCGAGAGCGACATGACACGGGATCTCGACAAGGAGCCGATCCTGGCGGCCATCCCCCTGGGCCGCATGGGCCAGCCTCAGGACGTTGCCGGTGCCGTGCGTTTCCTGGCGGCGGATCCGGCGGCCGCCTACATCACCGGCCAGGTGCTCCAGGTGGATGGTGGCATGGTGATGCGTTGATGGGCCCAGGCGCTGGCCACGCCGATCAGGATTCCGGGGCCAGCGGCTGGCCGAGATCCTCACGCAGCTTGCGGATGCGCTGCAGCAGGCGCAGGCGGCGGCTGCGGGCCGTGATGGTGAGGAAAAGCCGGATCGGCACATAGACCAGCGCCATCAGCAGGCCCAGGGCGGCGATCAGCAGAAACACCATGCCATCGGCCCCGCTGCTCGGAACAAGGGGCGATTCGGTGGCAGCGCTGTCGAGGGTCTGCTGCAGGAGGTCTTCCATGGGTTGAAGGTACCTCCTGGGGAGAGGGGCCGCAGCCTTCGCTGGCAAGGGCATTCGGCTTTCCCCACCGAGGGGCGGATGCCTGTGGAGGGGTCCCTGTGGGACGCTGCGAAAGCTGCTGCTATCTATCCCGTCGATGGCCAAACTGATCCAGTTCGCCGATGCCTCCCGCGATTCGCTCGAACGGGGCGTCAATGCCCTGGCCGATGCGGTGAAGGTCACCATCGGGCCGAAGGGGCGCAACGTGGTGCTGGAGAAGAAGTTCGGCGCCCCCGACATCGTCAATGACGGGGTCACCATCGCCAAGGAGATCGAACTTGAGGATCCTTTCGAGAACCTGGGCGCCAAGCTGATCCAGCAGGTGGCCTCGAAAACCAAGGACACCGCCGGCGACGGCACCACCACCGCGGCCGTCCTGGCCCAGTCCCTGGTGCATGAGGGCCTGCGCAACGTGGCTGCCGGTGCCAGTCCCGTCGCCCTGAGGCGCGGCATGGAACAGGCCACCGCCCTGGTGGTGGCGGGCATCGCCGAGCGCTCCCGTGCCGTGGCGGGTGAGGCCATCCGTCAGGTGGCCACGGTGAGCGCCGGCAACGATGAGGAGATCGGCCGGATGATCGCCGAGGCGGTCGAGAAGGTGAGCGCCGATGGGGTGATCACCGTGGAGGAATCGAAATCCCTCGCCACCGAACTGGAGGTGACCGAAGGCATGGCCTTCGACCGCGGCTACTCCTCCCCCTATTTCGTCACCGATCAGGATCGGCGCGAATGCGCCTTCGACAATCCCCTGCTGCTGATCACCGACCGCAAGATCAGCGCCGTGGCCGACCTGGTGCCGGTGCTCGAGGCCGTCTCCAGGAGCGGCCGTCCCCTGGTGATCCTGGCCGAGGAAGTGGAGGGCGAGGCCCTGGCCACCCTGGTGGTCAACAAGACGCGGGGCGTGCTCCAGGTGGCTGCCGTGCGGGCTCCGGGCTTCGGCGACCGCCGCAAGGCGATGCTCGAAGACATCGCCATCCTCACGGGCGCGACGGTGATCAGCGAGGACCGGGCCATGACGCTGGAGAAGGCCACCATGGCTGATCTGGGCCATGCCCACCGCATCACCATCAGCAAGGACGAGACCACGATCGTGGCCGCCGACGAGCAACGCACCGCCGTGACCGAGCGGGTGGCCGCGATCAAGCGGGAGCTGGAGGCCACCGATTCCGAGTACGACCGCGAAAAGCTCAACGAACGCATCGCCAAACTGGCCGGCGGCGTGGCGGTGATCAAGGTGGGTGCCCCCACGGAAACCGAACTCCGCAACCGCAAGCTCCGCATCGAGGATGCCCTCAACGCGACCCGTGCCGCCATCGACGAAGGCATCGTCGGAGGCGGTGGCAGCACCCTGGTGCAGCTCACCGAGGAACTGGGAGCTTTGGCCAGCCGCTGCGAGGGCGACATCCGCACCGGGGTGGAGATCGTTCAGAGGGCCCTGACGGCACCGGCTCGCCAGATCGCCATCAACGCCGGCGCCAACGGCGATGTGGTGGTGCAACAGATGCTCAGCCAGGGCAAGGGTTACAACGCCCTCACCGACACCTACGAAGACCTGCTGGCCGTCGGCATCCTGGATGCGACCAAGGTGGTGCGGCTCGCCCTGCAGGATGCGGTCTCGATCGCCTCGCTGCTGATCACCACCGAGGCCGTGATCGCCGACAAACCGGAACCACCCGCCCCGCCGGCCGGCGATGGCGGAATGGGAGGCATGGGGGGCATGGGGGGCATGGGGGGCATGGGCATGCCCGGAATGATGTGAGCCTGTCGGGGCGGATCGGGCTGGTGCTCAACCGGCCATCGCCTTCACATAGGCGGCCACCTGCAGGTCCACGCCGGTGATCGCCGTTCCCACCACAACGGCATCGGCGCCACAGCTCAGGGCTCGGCTCGCGTCCTGCTTCGTGGCGATGCCTCCCTCACAGATCAACGTCACCGCTTCGGGGAGTTCCCCTCGCAGGGGGGCCAGGAGCTCCCAGGCCGGCGGCAACTGGGTCGCCGTGGCTTCGGTGTAGCTGTACAGGGTGGTGCCCACCCACTGGCAGCCCAGGGCGGCCGCCCGCCGCCCGTTCGCCACACTGTCCACATCCGCCATCAGGGGGGCACCCAGATCCGCCCGGGCCCGCGCGATCAGGGCGTCCAGCCGTTGGCCCTCGGGCCGGGGGCGTTCGGTGGCATCAATGGCCACCACATCAGCTCCGGCGGCCCAGACGGCACGGATCTCCTCCCAGCCGGGTGTGATATACACGGGGCTACCCGGAAAGCTGCGCTTCCAGAGCCCCACGATCAGGGCCTCGGGGCAGCGACGCCGCACCGCGCCGATGTGCTCCGGACTCTCGAGCCGCACACCGGCGGCCCCCTGACGCAGGCTGGCCTCGGCCATCGCCGCGATCACGGCCGGATCACGCAGGGGCGAGCCTTCCGGGGCCTGCACGGAAACGATCAACCGGCCTTTGAGATCAGCGCGGCCGGGCAGGGGACGGGAAGCGGCCATGGAGTTCGGGCAAGGAGTGATCAGCCGGCACGGCGATGCTGGGGGGCACCGGAGAGCCAGGAGCGCAGGTCAGCCAGGGTGGAGGGCGCCGGAGCCGGGGGCGCGCCCGAGGGCAGGACGCACAGGCGTGAGGCCTCCGGCAGGGAGGTCACCCCGGAAGACAACACCGCGCTGGCTGGCGCCTGCCCGCCCGGCTTCGGAGGGGTCGAGAAGGCCATGTCCAGGGCCGCAAAGGCCTCGTCCACACCGGCCGGCGCCTCGGTACCGGGCGCCATCGCCCCTCCCTCCAGCTGCTGCCGCAACCAGTCCCCGGCCTCAGGGCCCTCCTGGCCGATCACACCGCCGGTTCGAAACGTCTCAAGAGAGGTCACCCCATGGCGATGGGCCCACTGGCGGATGAGACGGGCCGTGGCGGCGGCATCCCTGCGGCGGATGGCATCGAGAAGCAGGTCGGGAAGCTCTTGCCGAGGAGGTGGCAGGGACACGGGGGAGGCTTCAGGTGAGCTTGCGATCCAGCATCGGGCGGATCAGAAGGAACAGACCCGCGGCCAGGGCCGCCAGGATGCCGAGGCAGGCGGCGGCATTGAGGGATCCGTAGGGAGCCACCAGCACCACGTCGGTGAGGCTGAAGGACCCTGCGTAGGCGGCGCGGATCGGTTCTATCGCGAAGGTAAGGGGATTCAGGGCCGCCAGCCAGCCCAACCAGGTGGGCATGAACGAAATCGGGGCCAGGGCGGTGCTGGCGAACAGCAGCGGAAGATTGGCCACGAAGATCACCGCGATCAGCTCGATGTGGCCCGGCAGGGCAAAGGCCAGCCCCAGGCTGAGGGCGGTGACGGCGAAGACCAGAAGCAGCAGCGTGACCAGCACCAGCAGCAGGCCCGCCCCACCGGGCCAGCCATAGCCCAGCAGGGCGGCGGTGGCCATGATCGCCAGACTCTGCACCAGGCTGAGACTGGTGATGTAGAGCACCGAGGCGAAGACGATCGAACTGCGGGAGCGCAGCGGCGCCACCAGCAGCCGGTTGAGGAAGCCGAACTCGCGGTCGAACATCACAGGCAGCCCGGCGTTGAGGGCGGCACTGAAGGCGGTGAAGACGATCACACCGGCGCCGAGGAAGCGGCCATAAGCCATGCCGCCGGGGAGCAGGCCCTCCGGTGCGTTGGCGAACAGGGCACCGAACAGCACCAGCCAGATCAGGGGCTGGAGCACCCCCGCCACCAGGGTGGAGGGACGCCGGGCCAGCTGAACGAACAGGCGACGGGTGAGGGCGAGGGTCTCCTGGGCGATCTCGGCGAGGGCGGAGGGTTCGCCGCTGGTGGCGGGCAGAGGTGTGAGGGAAGGGCTGGCGCTGGTCATGGGGAAACAGGGAATCGGGTCATCGCATCGACTGCTTGCGTTCCTCCTTGAGGTCCCGCCGACCGGCGACGGAGAGCTCCGCATCGCTCAGGGTGCGACCGGTGGCCTGAAGGTAGACATCATCCAGGCTGGGGCGGCTCTGGGCCAGGGCGAACACCGGCAGCTGGGCCTCGGAGAGCTGCCGTCGCAGGATCTCCACCACATCGCTGTTCTCCACCACCAGGTTGAGGGAATAGCCCTGGGCCCGGTTGACCACCACCTGGCGGACGCCGCGGCAGCCCTGGAGAAGATCCCGCACCCGGCCCGCCTCCTGTTCATCGCTGAACTCGCGCACCCGGAGGGTCACCCGATCACCGCCGAGGGCGCCCTTGAGGGCCGTGGGGGTGCCTTCGGCGATCACCCGCCCGCCGTCGATGATGGCCAGGCGGTCGGCCAGGGCATCCACCTCCTCGAGGTAGTGGCTGCTGAGCAACACCGTGGTGCCCTGATCCCGCAACTGCCGCAGCACCTGCCAGATGGTGGCGCGGCTTTCGATGTCGAGGCCGACCGTGGGCTCATCGAGCACCAGCACCCGGGGCCGGTGCAGCAGGCCGGCGGCCAGATCCAGCCGCCGGCGCATGCCGCCGGAGTAGCTGCCGCAGCGACGGTCGATCCAGGCGTCCATGCCGAGGAGCTCGATCATTTCGGCGGTCCGCTCCAGGCGGTCGGCGGCCCCCATGTGGTGCAGGTCTGCCTGCAGGTGCAGCAGCTCCCTGCCGCTGAGGATCTTGTCGATGGCCACGTCCTGGGCCACATAGCCCAGCAGGCGCCTGACGGTCCTGGGTTCGGCCAGGGCATCCACCCCGGCCACATGGACCTGGCCGGTATCGGGGGCCAGCAGGGTGCAGAGGATCCTCAGGGCCGTGGTCTTGCCGGCGCCGTTGGGCCCGAGCAGTCCATAGAGGGACCCCGCCGGCACACTCAGGGAGAGGTCGTCGAGGGCCTGCACGGGCTCGGCCTTGCGGCCGCCGAAACGCTTGCTGAGATGCTGGAGCTCGATCAAGCCGGGATCAATCGCAAAGGGCAGGTAGCCGGGCCAATCTAGGCAGCCCCGGCGGGCGCCAGATGGAAGGCGGCGGCCACCAGGGCGGCCGGCGCACCGGCGGAGGCCAGGGGGGTGCGCGCCAGGACCAGCAGCAGGCAGATGCCGAAGAGATAGAAGATCGACCAGCGAAACAGGTTGCGGGCTCGGCGGGGATCGCCCGGATCCTCCGCCAGGCTGCCGCTGAGCTGGAGCAACCTGGCGTTGAAGGGAAGCACCAGCAGGCCGTAGAGCCAGCCACCGCTGGGGAGCGCGACCACCCCGGCGAAGCTGATCGCCACCGTGGCCCAGCTGTAGCGGCCGATGGCAGCGGCCGTGACCTGCAGACCCTTGACCACCGGCAGCATCGGAATGCCCACCGAGCGGTAGTCCTCATGGAGGAGCAGGGCCAGGGCCCAGAAATGGGCGGGGGTCCACAGCATCACCAGGCTGAACAGCCACCAGCTGCTCCAGCCGAGATGGCCGGTGGCGGCCGCCGCGCCCACCAGAGGTGGGATGGCGCCGGCCATCCCGCCGATGACGATGTTCTGGGTGGTGCGGGGCTTGAGCAGGGCCGTGTAGAGCAGCACGTAACTGCAGAGGCCCAGCAAGGCCAGGGAGGCGGCCAGGGCATTGACGCCCAGGACCAGGACCAGCACCGAAGCGATGGTGAGTGCCACGGCCAGAGCGAAGGCCTGGCGCTGGGCCAGCCGGCCCGAAGGCAGAGCCCGGCGGCTGGTGCGCTGCATGCGTCCGTCGAGTTCCTGCTCCCAGAGACAGTTCAGGACCCCGGCCGCCGCCGAGGCCATCGCGCCACCCGCCAGGGTGCAGACCAGACGACGGGGGTCCAGCGGCCAGGCGGCGGTCAGGGCCATGCCGGCGACCGTGGTGGCGAGCAGCAGGGGAATGAGCCGTGGCTTGGCCACCTCCAGCCAGGCCGGCAGCTTGACCGACGGTCGGATCGAAGCAGGCGCGGAGGGCGCGGCGATGGCCGACACGGCGCTGACACTAACCATGGGCCACCTCAGGACGGGGAGGAACGGAAACGGACGGGAACGAGTGTCCCCAGAGCCCACCGAGCACACCCACCAGCAGGGCGGCGGAGAGCTGGTGGGCGACGGTAACGGCAGGAACGGCGAGCTGGAGCCGCAGGGTGAGCACCCCGAGCGCCACCTGGAGCATCACCAGAGCGGCAGCGGTGAAGGCCAGGCCCCTCAGCCGCCGCAGGCCAGCCGGAAGGGCCAGGCAGGCGGCGGCCTGAAGCAGCACCACCAGGGCCGCCGGATAGGCCCCCTGACGATGCAGAAGCAACCAACGGCAGCCCTCCCCGGCCTGGAGACAGAGATCGGCGGCCCAGCGGCTGGCCATGGCTCCGCCCAGCAGGCACTGGCCGCCGACCAGCAGGGCCGAAACGACGGGAAGACAGAGCCACCAGAACGGCAACGCCCGGGCCTGGGGGTCCTCCCCAGCGATGGCCGGCGGCTCCAGACCCTGATGCATAGCACTGAGAAGCAGCACCAGGCTCAGGGCCGTGGCCAGATGCAGGGTCACGGTGGGAGCCGCCAGCTGGCTCAGCACGGTGAGGGCACCGAGCCCGCCCTGGACGGCAACGAGCGCCAGGGCCAGGCCGGCGCTCCAGGGCAGCCAGTCAGGGAACCGGGCGCGGAAGCGCAGGCTGAGGGCGAACAGCAGCAGGAGGGCGATCCCAACCAGAAACGCGTCGAGGCGGTGGAACCACTCCAGGAACACCTGCAGGTTCCACTGACGGCCGGGCCAGAGCACGCCGTAGCAGAGGGGCCAGTCGGGGCAGGCCAGGCCCGCCTCCATCACCCTGGTGGCGCCGCCGATGGCCACCAGCGCCACCAGGGCGACGACGAGGTGGGCCGTCAGCAGGGGCACCAGGCGCACGGGCCAGAGGGGCTCGGTCGCGGTCGCGGTCCGAGACTGGGGCTGGGGTTGCGCGGATGGCGCCACGGCCATGGATGAGAGCTGTTCTGGGCCACCACACCAAGTTAGCGGGCATTGCAAGATGTGCGAATCAGCACATCTTGCGAGGTAAATGTGAAAATTCTCCGGAATTGCTTCTCTGGCTACAACAAACCCAGGGCCCGCGAACCGCCTTTCCTCAACCGTTGCGCGCAAGCAGGGCTTCCAATCTCCGGGCCCCCTGCGAGCGCTTCAAGGTCCTGCCGGCCCCCTGCGCGCGCCTCAGGGCCCTGCCGGCCACCGCTGGACCCTGCCCCTGGCCGGCAGGCGAGGTGGCGCATCCGGTGATGCCGGCTCAGCGGATCGAATGGCGCTGGTCCTCCCGATTGGATCGGGACTGCGACAGGCCCCTCCCTCCCCCGGGACTGCTGTGGAAGCGGCCCAGGATCAGGGCGATCAGGATGGCGATGTACAGCTGCCCGGCAATGGTGATCACCACGGTGATCACCTGGCCGGTCACGTCGCCGCTGCGGAGCACGGCCGATCCCACGGTGGTGAGGATCGTGAAGGAGGCCGCCATCAGGGCCGGTGCCATCGCCACGGCGTCGGCGCTGCGATCGTGAAGCAGCGGCAGGGCGGAGAGGTCGAAGGCGCCGGGATGCAGGACCCAAAGGGCCACCAGCATCACGCCGCCGGCGATGCCGACCAGGAGGTAGCCGGAGGTGGCTCCCATCACCACCGCCAGCGTCACGAAGGGCTCTCGCACGAGGGTCTTCACTTTGCGCATCAACGCCAGCAGAAAAAACAGCAGCCAGGCGATCACATGCGGCACTGTGACGAGGCGCCCCAGCAGTGGATCGAAGGCCAGGGCCAGATGCCACACCCCCTCCAGGGCGATCGCCAGGCCACCGAGGCCGTACACCAGTGGCCGGGTGCTGATCAGGGGCGAGTACCGCGTCACCGTGGTGATCAAGACCACCGCCAGGCTGATCAGCAGCAGCGAGAGCAGCCAGACCTGCGACTGACAGAACGGCAGGAGCAGAATCAGGATCACCTCGGTGGCGAGGGTGAGGATGTAACCCCGATGGCGGTGCCGCAACCTCTGGATCTGCTCATGGGTGAAGGGCATGGCGGCTCCGCTCAGGTGCGGCTCGGGGTGTGGGGCTCCTCGGGTTCGCGGGATCCCTGCCGCAGGTCGCGCCGCCGCCGAGGTGGGTGCGGTTCATGTTCGCCTGCCCCAGGGAGACCCGTCAGGGGAGTCCGGATCCGCCTGCCTCAGCCTGGTGCCCTGGCGATGGACGGGCGCCTTTGCGGGCAACGAAGTTGCTGGCCATTCAATGATGTGCGAATCAGCACATCTTGTCAAGCAAATGTGAAATCACTCCGAAATTGCTTCTCTGGCTACAACGAACGCACGGCCCGCGAACGGCCTTCCATAAGCTGTTGAGCTCAGGAGCGCTCCGACTCTCCCGATCCCGTCCCGCCGCCTTCGCCGTGCCGATTCCCTCCTCCCTGGTCACCCTGCTGGTGGGCATGGCGCTCGTCCTGTCCGGCCTGTGGGTGGGCTACAACGTCAACCTCCTGCCCCTCGACGCCAGCGCCAACGCGCCTGTCTACGACTCCCTTTTCAGGGTTTTGTTCAGCATCGGCACGATCCTGTTCGTGGGCATCGTCGGGCTGGTGCTGTTCAGCCTGTGGCGCTTCCGCCGTCGGGCCGGCGACCACACCGACGGGCTGGCGATCGAAGGCAACCTGCTGCTCGAGATCGTCTGGACCGCGATCCCCGCGATCGTGGTGCTGTTCGTGGGCATCTACAGCTACGACATCTACGAGCGCATGGGAGGCATGAGCAGCCTCAACGACCACGCCGCCATGCACCGGATGCCCCCGCCGGAAACCATTGAGGCGTCGGTGATGGTCGCCGACGCCTCCACCGTTTCCGGCGGGGGCACCGAATCCAGCCCCCGGGTCTGGGGGGGCATCGGCACGGCTGCCGGTGAGGCCAATGTCCTGCCGGTGGAGGTGACGGCCATGCAGTTCGCCTTCATCTTCCATTACCCAGAGGGCGACATCACCAGTGGTGAGCTCCACGTCCCCAACGGCCGGCCTGTGGAGCTGCGCATGAAGGCGAACGACGTGATCCATGCCTTCTGGGTGCCCCAGTTCCGGCTCAAACAGGACGTGATCCCCGGCCAGCCCACCGTGCTGACCTTCACACCCACCAAAGCGGGCAGCTACCCGATCATCTGCGCCGAACTCTGTGGTCCTTACCACGGCGGCATGCGATCCACCGTGGTGGTGCATGAACCCGATGCCTATGAGGCCTGGTTCCAGAAGAACAGTCCCCTGACGGCCACGGTCGCCAGCGCCCCGGGCAACCCCACCGCCTGAGAGGGCGCCACCGATCTCCGCTCCTCCGTTCCCCACTCCGCCCGATCCATCCAGCCCCGATGACCGTCGCCTCCCCCAACGACTTTCAGGAGAGCCTCCAGCCCCAGGGCTGGTTGCGTTACTTCAGCTTCAGCCTCGATCACAAGGTGATCGGCCTCCAGTACCTGGTGACCGGATTCATCTTCTATTTCATCGGCGGGGCCCTGGCCGGTGTGATCCGCGCCGAGCTGGCCAGCCCGATCTCGGATTTCGTCGGCCGCGAAACCTACAACGAAGTGCTGACGCTGCACGGCACGGTGATGATCTTCCTGTGGATCGTGCCGGTGGTGAATGGGGCTTTCGGCAACTACCTGATTCCCTTCTATGTGGGGGCCAGGGACATGGCCTTCCCGAGGCTCAACGCGGTGGCCTTCTGGATGATTCCGCCGGCTGGGATTCTCCTGATCGGCAGCTACTTCATCACCGGAGCGGCCCAGTCCGGCTGGACGGCCTATCCGCCCTTGAGCATCACCACCCCAGCCCTCGGCCAGGTGGTCTGGATCGTGAGCGTGCTTCTGCTGGGGGGCAGCTCGATCTTCGGCGGCATCAATTTCATCGCCACGGTGCTCAAGCTGCGGCGGCCGGGACTGAAGCTGATGCAACTGCCGATGTACTGCTGGGCCATGCTGGGCACCAGCATTCTGGTGGTTCTCTCCACCCCGGTGCTGGCCGGCACCCTGCTGCTGCTCAGCTTTGACATCGTGGCCCACACGGGTTTCTTCAATCCGGCCATGGGGGGGAACGTCGTGGTGTACCAGCACCTCTTCTGGTTCTATTCCCATCCGGCCGTCTACATCATGGTGCTCCCGGCCTTCGGCCTGGTGAGCGAGATCCTGCCCATCCACTCGCGTAAACCGCTGTTCGGTTACACCACCATGGTGTATTCGATTCTGGCCATCGTTGTGCTTGGCCTGGTGGTCTGGGCCCACCACATGTTCACCAGCGGCACGCCCCCCTGGATGCGCCTGTTCTTCACGATCGCCACCTCCTTCATCGCCGTGCCCACGGGCATCAAATTCTTCAATTGGCTCGCCACCCTCTGGGGCGGAAAGTTGGCCCTGAATAGCGCCATGCTGTTCTCCTGTGCCTTCATCGTCAATTTCGTGTTCGGTGGGATCACGGGCGTGGCCCTGGCTCAGGTGCCCTTCGATATCCACGTTCACGACACCTACTTCGTGGTCGGCCATTTCCACTACATCGTTTATGGCGGCACGGTGTTCGTAATCTTCGCCTCCATTTATCACTGGTATCCGAAATTCACCGGGCGGATGCTGAACGAGGATCTGGGGCGGCTCCATTTCCTGCTGACCTTCCTGGGTTTCAACCTCTGTTTCGCCCCCCAGCACTGGCTCGGCCTCAACGGCATGCCCCGTCGGGTGGCGGAGTACGACCCCAGCTTCACCACCCTCAACCAGATCAGCAGTGTGGGAGCCCTGCTGATGGCCATCAGCAGCCTGCCCTTCCTCTACAACGTGCTCGTGAGCGCTTTCCGCGGCGAGGAAGCCGGCGACAACCCCTGGAACGCTCTCACCCCCGAATGGCTCACCTCCTCACCGCCTCCGGTCGAGAACTGGATCGGTGAAGCGCCTCTGGTGGAACACCCCTACGGTTACGGCGTGGAGGAAGACACCCTGAGCTTGGAGGCCGCCACCGGCAGGGACCTCTGGGGTGGCGCCGGTCGCCGCTGATCCCCCTTTCGCACCCTTCACCACGCGCCCCCGCCGCCCATGACCAGCCTCGCCACCAACACCAGCACCAGCAACGCGGAAGCGGCCTCCGCCCAGGCCCATGGCGACCACGCGGATCTGAGGCTCTTCGGCCTGGCCACCTTCCTGGTGGCCGACGGCATGACCTTCGCCGGCTTCTTCGCCGCCTATCTCACCTTCCGAGCGGTCAACCCCCTGCCGGAGGGATCCACCTACGAGCTGGAACTGCTGCTGCCTTCGATCAACACCATGCTGCTGCTGGTGAGCAGCTACACCTTCCATCGATCGGGCCGCAACCTGCTGCTGGGCCGCATGGGGCCCTGCCGCGCGTGGCTGCTGCTGACCGCGGCCCTGGGCGCCGCCTTCCTGGCCGGCCAGATGGTGGAGTACTTCTCTCTGCCCTTCGGCCTCACCGACAACCTCTTCGCCAGCACGTTCTACGCGCTGACGGGCTTCCACGGGCTGCACGTCACCCTCGGCGTGATCTGCATCCTCCTGGTCTGGTTTCAGACCCGCAACGGGGGCCGTGTCACCAGTGCCGCCCCCTTCGGCCTGGAGGCCGCAGAGCTTTACTGGCATTTCGTCGACGGAATCTGGGTCGTCCTTTACGGGATTCTTTACCTGCTCTGATTCCCTGACTGTTGCCTGTTGAGCACAACGATCGGCACAATCAAATCAGAAGTTTCCGTCTGACAGGTTGATGGGTGCCCAGAAAGGACCGGCCAACGAGGACAGTTCCGCCGGTGCCGCCATGCTCGAAGGCCAGGCCCTGCTGGAGCGGGCCCGCTCCCTGAGCAACCGGCCGGAGGATCAGATCGCCCGTGCCTGCGGTTATGTGGGTCCGAGCGGAAGGGTGCTCAAGAAGAATTTCTATCGGGCCCTGGTGGCGGCCAAGGGCTACACGCTGCCGTCGAGCGTCGCCGGGGGGGCCGGGGCCGGCGGTGTGGGCAAGGGCCGGCAGGCCGAATTTCGCACCCGCGTCCACGGCAACGGCAACCTGCTGATCGGCCAGGCCTACACCCGGCGCATGGGGCTGGAGCCGGGCCAGGAGTTCAGGATCGAGATCCACAAGGAAACCGGTTCGATCTGGCTGTTGCCCCTGGACGGGTCGAGCGGCGAAGCCCTCCCCTGACCAGGCTCCCCTGACCAGGCGACCCCTGTCCTTGTCGTCAGTCCTCCGCGGGATGAAAGCTGGCGCTGAAGCGGAGCAGATCGATGCCGCTGAAGAGGAAGCTGATGCCCACCAGGGTGCCCACCACCCAGAGCAGGCTCCAGAACTTGAGGGTGAGGATCAGCAGCCCGAGGGCGAGGGTCACCAGGCCGTTCACCAGCCCCCAGCGCCAGCCGACGATGTGACGGTGGCTGGCGGCAACCAGGACCTCCACCGCCCCCTCCACCAGAAACACCACCCCGATGGCCAGGGCCAGCGCTGCCATCGGGATCGCGGCCGCCGCCGGACCTGAGGCCATCTGCTGGATCATCCAGACCCCCAGGACCAGAAACAGGGTGGAGGTCACCAGGCGCCAGAAGGTGATCCCCCGGCTCAGCCCCGGGGAGCGCAGCAGGGAACTGATCCACCCCACCAGACCACCCACCAGGAAAGCGATGGCCACCACGGCCGTGACCCACTTGGAGGCGAGCACGGGGAAGACCAGGGCCAGCACCCCCAGCACGAGCAGCATCACCCCCTCCGCCAGGGTGAAGGCGCGCAGGGCCGACCCCATGGCCTGGCGGGAGGACGGGGCATCGGGAGTCAGCATGGGCGCCTTTGTTCAGACTGTCGCCAGCGTGACAATGGAGCCCTCCGCTGACAACGGCCCTTGATCTGTTGCAGCATCTGAACGTCGGGGCATCGGCGAGGCGCCACCGCGCCGCCTGGACGATCTAGCCCCAGCCATGCTCCGCCAGCCAGGCGGAAGAGAGCGTTCCCTGCACCGCCGCGGCCGGCCGCAGCAGCCGTTCGGCGTATTTGGCCAGCAGATCCGCCTCCAGATTGACCCGTTCCCCCACCCGGCGCCCCGCCAGGGTGGTGCCGCTCCAGGTGGTGGGTATCACGGCGATCCAGAAGCGGCTGCCGTCGGCCTCGCAGCCGGCCACCGTCAGGCTGATGCCATCGAGCGCCACGCTCGCCTTCTCGCAGACGTAGCGCCCGTAGGCGGGGTCCTGCCAGGTCACCTCCAGCCGCCAGGAGTCGGGCTGCCGGTCGATGGCCGTGATCTCCCCGAGGCCATCCACATGGCCGCTGACCAGATGGCCTCCGAGGCGGTCGACCAGGCGAAGGGCCGGCTCCAGGTTCACCCAGCCGCCACAGGCGGCCCGCTCGGCCAGGGTGCTGCGGCCCAGGGTCTCCTCGCTGACATCGGCGCGGAAACCGTCGGCCATACGCTCGGCGACGGTGAGGCAGACCCCGTCGACGGCCACGCTGTCCCCCAGGGCCAGGGGGCCGAGGTCGGTACGCACCCGCACACCGTTCGGGCTGCGCTCCAGCCTGCCGATGGCCTGCACCAGTCCGGTGAACATCCCCTCAGGCGGCTGCACTGGCCATAATCGTTTCACGGGGACCATCACGCGCGAGGAGCGGACCCGACCATGGTTGAAATGCGTGTCGCCGGGATCGCCCTGGATGCGGCCACTCGGAGCCCCATCGTCCTGCTGCGAGACCCTTCCGGCCGCCGGCAGGTGCCGATCTGGATCGATCAGGCCCAGGCGCAGAACATCCTCTCGGGCCTGAACCGGGAACGGCCGCCCCGGCCCCTCAGCCACGACCTGATGGCCAGCCTGCTGGAGGCCGGTGGCCTGCAGCTGGAGCGGGTGATCATCC
Source organism: Cyanobium sp. CZS25K (assembly GCA_030373325.1). Lineage (GTDB taxonomy): Bacteria > Cyanobacteriota > Cyanobacteriia > PCC-6307 > Cyanobiaceae > Cyanobium. Next base: position 80,866 of record JAUCZB010000008.1, read on the forward strand.
ACACGATCGAGGACAACACCTTCCGGGCCGTCCTCAAGCTGCAGAACGGAACGGAGCGGCCCGTCGAACTGGACGCCCGGCCCAGCGATGCCATCGCCCTGGCCCTGCGCACCGACAGCGGCATCTGGATGCTGGAGGAAGTGGTGGCCGATGCCTCGATTCCGGTGGATGCGGAGGCCGATGCCGAAGACCAGGAAGACTTCCGCCGCTTCCTGGACCGCACCACCCCGGCCGAACTGATCCGCCACATCGGGCGCACCGCCGCCGAGGCCGATCCTGGCCCCGAGGACGCGCCCGAGGACGCGCCCGAGGGCGGTGGCCCTGGCGCCTGATCCACAGGCGGCGCCGCTGCCGGCGGGACGGCGGCCGTTCGGCAGGGGGCGACCGGTGTCGCTGTTCACCCTCGGCACGATGCGGGCCCTCGACTCCCCGCAGGCGATGGAGGCGGTGCTGGTCGCGGCCCTGGCGGCGGGAATCAACCACATCGAAACCGCCCCCGCCTACGGCCCCGCCGAAGCCTTTCTCGGCAGGGCCCTCGGCCGGCTGGGGGAGCGTGATCCCGCCGGCCGCGCCGCCCTGGTGCTCACCAGCAAGCTGCTGCCGGGTCCGGAGCTTCAGGAAGGCCAGGCCCAGCTGCGGGCCTGCCTGAAACGGCTCGGGGTTCACCGGCTCGACAACCTGGCGGTGCACGGCCTCAACCGGCCGGAACACCTGGCCTGGGCCCTGGCGGGGCCGGGGGCCGAGCTGCTGGCCTGGGCCCAGGGGGAAGGGCTGGTGGGCCAGGTGGGCTTCAGCAGCCACGGCGACGCGGACCTGATCGCGGCGGCCCTGGAAAGCGGCCGCTTCGGCTTCTGCAGCCTGCATCTGCACCTGTTCGACCAGGAACGGCTGCCCCTGGCCCACTCCGCCCTGGCGGCGGGCATCGGCGTGATGGCCATCTCGCCGGCCGACAAGGGGGGCCGTCTCTACGCTCCTCCCGCCGAGCTGTCGGCCGACTGCGCCCCCTTCGCGCCGCTGGAGCTGGCCTACCGCTTCCTGCTGGCCGAGGGGATCAGCACCCTGACCCTGGGGGCCGCCCGGCCGGAGGATCTCTCCTGGGCGGTTCGTCTGGCGGATGCCGCCGCCCCCCCCACGGCGGCCGAGCGCCAGGTTCTGGAAGCGGCGCTGGCGCGGCTGGAGGCGGCTGGGAAGGCACGCCTCGGGGTCGATCGCTGCGGCCAGTGCCGCCAGTGCCTGCCCTGCCCCAATGGCGTCCCGATCCCCGCCCTGCTGCGGCTGCGCAACCTGGCGCTGGGCCACGGAATGGAGCCCTTCGCCGCGGAGCGCTACAACCTGATCGGCCGGGCCGGCCACTGGTGGGAGCAGCTGGATGCCTCCGCCTGCGGTCGCTGCGGCGACTGCCTGCCCCGCTGCCCGCTCCAGCTGGCGATTCCCGAGCTCCTGGCCGACACCCACCGGCGGCTGGCGGCCGCGCCGCGCCGTCGCCTCTGGGGTTGAGCCTTGTGGCCTCTGGGGATGAGCCCTGAGGCCGCTGGCTAGCCGGCGGGGGCGGCGCCATCCCAGAGCCGCTGCAGGGCCTGGCGCTTGGCCGCGCTGATGGGCGGCAGGCTGAAGCAGCGCTCCAGCACCGGCTGGGGGGGCAGCAGCAGGGCGGCGATGGCCGCCGGAAAGTCCGCCAGGGCGCGCAGAAGCTGGTCCCGCGGCAGGGGGGGCACCCAACCCGCGGCCAGCAGGGCCGGCAGCAGGGGCGGTTCCAGGGCCTCCCCCAGCCACTCCAGGGGCGGTTCCGGATGGGGGCCGGCCGGCCGCAGCAGCAGATTCCAGCTCAGCGGCGCGCCACTCTCGGGCAGCAGCACCTGCAGGCGGGGATCCCGGCGCAGCAAAGCCACCACACGCTGGCGGGGCAGCACAGCGGCCTCGGCCTCGCCGGTGAGCAGCAGGTTCAGGCCATCACGATCGTCGTAGGCCAGCGCTGCGCGCCTCAGTCGCCGCAGCCGCTCCGGGTCCTCCCCCAGCAGCGCGATCGTCACCCGGGGGGAGGAGGGCAGCACCAGCCGGCCGGCCAGGCTGGGGTCGAGCAGCAGATTCCAGCCCTCGGCCCGCCGCCGGGCCAGGTCGGGCCGGCTCCGCAACACCAGAACCCAGGGGCCGTAGGACCAGGGAAAGGCCAGGGGGCCAGGGGAGGCCGGACCGTACAGCCGGGCCAGCGGGATCGCCATCGGCTCAAGCCGCTGCAGCAGCGCCGCGGTGCCGATCGGCTGCAGATCCGCAGGCTTGAGTTCCCCGGCCCAGCCATCACTGAGCTGCAGCAGACCCGTCAGGGGGGCGGCCGCCCTGGCCAGCACCTGGGCGGGATCCTCGAGGAGCTGGCTGCGCCAGGGGCTCGGCAGGCGGCGGGCCCAGGCGGCAGGCAGATCGCCCCGGCTCGCCAGCAGCAGCGTCTCCTGACGGTCGCAACCGGCCAGCAGGGTGAGGGCGGAGGCAGCACCGAGGCGCAGCAGGGTGCGACGGCTGAGGCCCGCAGGGGCCGGTGGGGGGAAGGAGGCTCCCATCTAGCGGACCGTAGGCGCCGAAGGTCCCAGCAGGGTGGCGCAGGCCTGATCACAGAGCTGGGCGAGGACGGTGCTGGAGTGGCCGCTGAGCTGCCACAGCAGGGCCAGCCCCCCCGCCCCCACCCCCTCCTTGACGTAGCCCTGCTCGTAGGCCGCCAGGGCCGGGTGGCAGGGGTCGCGGAAGCGCAGATCGGCCGCGAAGGCCAGGGGCTCCACCCCCCAGAGGGCGCCGATACGCCCCAGCAGCAGAGCCAGGTCGCTGCCGGCCTCCTCGGCCACCCAGGCGGTGGTGCCCACGGCGGTGCCGGCGGCGATCGCCGGACGCAGGCTGGGAGGCGCCAGGGCCAGGGCCAGGGCCAGCACCGCCGCCATCTGGCTGCCTCCCGCCAGCAGCACGGGCCGGCCGGCGGCGGCGGCGGCCAGCACCACGGCGGCGGCCAGGGGCTGCATCGGATCCCCCAGGGCGGCGACCACACGCGCCGCAGTGGTCGCATCCGGTGGCCCGGCGGCCTGAACGTCCCAGGCGCCGGTCAGGCCCGCCGCCCCCAGACCCTGCCGCACCAGGGCCGCCTTGCGTCGATGGTCAGGGCGGCGCAGGCTGCCGCTCACCAGCCCATCAGCCGCCACCCCCAGACCCACCAGCACCGCCAGGGCGGTGCTGGTGCCCCCGGGTACGCATTCCGCCAGCAGCAGAGGGCGCCCAGGCGGCAGGCGCTCCCCCCAGCGGCGACCCAGGGCCAGCAGGGCCTCCAGTCGCGCCGGATCGAGGGCCTCGCCACCGCTCAGGCAGCGGGCCGGGCCGTCCCCCGCCGGCCCCGGCAGCCGCAGGTGGGCCACCGCCGGCGCCACCGGGCAGCCCAGGTCGACCACCAGGTGGTCCAGGCCCAGCTGCCTCAGCACCACATGGCTGATCAGGGCGGGAGAAACCCCAGCGGGCAGGGGCGGCAGGGCGTGGGGCCGCTCCCCGGCGGGGCCGAGCACCAGCAGCTCGGCGTCGGCCGCCGCCGTGCGGCGGCGGGAGGCGGGGGTGGCGCCGGCGGCGGAGATGCCGGGCACGGCGGCCGTGGCCGTGGCGGCCAGCAGCAGCAGCACGTCACAGCCGCGCCATCCTTGCCACCATGGCCCGCACCATCGTTCCGCGGCGGCCGAGGAACCGGTGAGGCGCCGCGGCAGGCTCAAAGGGGGTCGAGGGCCACCAGGCCGCGCAGGGCCGGCGGCGGCTCGCTGATCGGCTGGTCGAGCCGCGGGAAGATCCAGTAGGCGACGGCATGGAGCACGAGCACCACGATCAGGTTCTGGAGCAGGACGAGCAGCAGGGCCGCCAGCTGCACCTGGGCGAGATCGAAGCCACCGGCCAGACCCACCACGCCCGCCAGGCGATCGAGCAGGTTGGCGGCGGCGGTGGTGATCACGACCCAGAGGTTCTCTCCCACCAGCACCGAGAGCACCGCCACCCGCACCAGGAAACCGGCGCTGCCGATCAGGCCGCCCACGCCCAGGGTGAGCCACCAGCTGCTGCGGCGCCGCCAGCCCCAGCCCAGCCAGAGGGACAGCAGGCCGTAGGGGAACAGCACCAGCGGGCCCCGGATCGGCCCCATCAGGGCCACCAGCAACAGGGCCGTCACCACCACCCCTTCCAGGGCGCAGCGCCAGCCATGGCGCAGCTGCAGCAGGGCCAGGGGCAGGGGCAGGGCGAGACGGAACAGGGGGCTGCCCACCGGCAGGTAGTAGAGCGCCACCCAGAGCAGGGCGGTGGCCGCCGCCAGATAGGCGGTGTCCATCAGCTGACGCGCCTGGCGATGGCTCAGCTGCCGCCGGAGGGGAGGGGTCATCGGGTCAGCGCGGCGCCGGTGCCGGGCGGGAGGTGGGGGCAGGGCTGGCCGGGGTGGAGGTCTCGGTGGCTGCGGGGCCGGCCGCCGGCATGCGCTCGATCGTCTCCACCTCGAACGGCACTCCGGCAGCCCGCAGGGCCTTGGTGACCACCTCGGCAGGGGCGGAGGGATCGGCCTCGGGCAGGCGGATGGTGACGCGGTAGGGGGCCGGACGGACGGCCGGGGCCGACGGGGTGGCGGGGGCCGCAGGGCGGGTCGGCGCTGTCGCCTGGGGCTCCGTGGGCTTGGTGGGGGCGGGCGTGGCCGCCGGAGTGGCCGGGCTGGCCGCCCGGGGGGCAGGAGCCGGTGCGGCGGGGGCCGCCGCCGGGGCCCGGGAAAAACTGCGGGACAGGGCGTCGCCGAAGGGGGTGCCGCCGCAGGCGGAGAGCAGCAGGGGCAGCGTCAGCAGGGTTCCCGCCAGCGTGGAGGAGGGGCGGCCAGGGGCCATCAGCTGGCCGCGGGCTTGATCACCCGCACGGCGCTGGCCCGAAGCCGACCGGATTTGGTGGTGGCGGGAGGCTTCTTGGCGGCGGGGGGCTTGGCGGTTGTCGCCTTGGACGCTCCCGTTCTGGCGGCTGTCTTCTTGGCGGCGGACTTGGCGGTGGCCCTGGTGCCGCCGCGGGCCTTGCCGGCACCCTTGCCGCTGGCGGCCTTGGCGGCCAGCAGCTCCACCGCCTGCTCCAGGCTGATGGTGTCGGCGGTGGTGCCCTCCGGCAGGGAGGCGTTCACCTTGCCCTGCTTGACGTAGAGGCCGTAGGGGCCGTCGAAGAGCTGGATGGCCTCCTCGGACCCTTCCGGCACCCCGAGATCCTTCAGGGCCGTGCGGCCGCCTCGACCCTTCTTGGGCATGGCCAGCAGCTCCAGGGCACGGCTCAGCCCCACAGCCAGCACGTCGTCCTCGGCCTTGAGGGAGCGGTAGTCCTTCTCGCCCTTGCCCTTGTCGTGGACGATGTAGGGACCGAAGCGTCCCAGACCGGCCTGCACCTTGCCCCCGTCGGGGTGTTCGCCCAGGAGGCGGGGCAGGCGCAGCAGCCCCAGGGCGTCCTCCAGGCTGAGGTCCTCGGGCTTGACGCCCTTGGGCAGGGAAGCCCGCTTGGGCTTGGGCACCTCCTCACTCACCTGGCCGCGCTGCACATAGGGCCCGTACTGGCCGAACAGCAGATACACCTGCTCGCCGGTCTCGGGGTCCTCGCCGAGGGACTCGGGGCCCTCAGCCTTCTGGCGCAGCAACAGCTCGGCCTTCTCGGCATCGAGGTCGGCGGGGGTGATCTCCTGGGGCAGGGTGGCCTTGAGCAGCTCCTCGCTGCCGTCGTCCGCCACCCGTTTCGTCTCCAGGTAGGCGCCGAAGCGGCCGATCCTCACCACGCAGGGCAGACCCTCCAGCACCACCGTGCGGGAGACCCCGGGGTCGATGTCGCCCTCCCGTTGCTGCACCTGGGTCTCCAGGCCCTTCTCGCCCTTGTAGAAGCCCTCCAGGTAGGGCAGCCAGGACACCTTGCCGGTGGAGATCTCGTCGAGGGTGTGCTCCATCTTCGAGGTGAAGGCGGTGTCGACCAGGTCGGGGAAGTGCTCCTCCAGCAGGGCCGTCACCGCGAAGGCCGTGAAGCTGGGGGTGAGGGAGTTGTTCTGGAGGGTGGCGTAACCCCGATCCACGATGGTGCCGATGATGCTGGCGTAGGTGGACGGCCGGCCGATGCCCTCCTTCTCCAGGGTCTTGACCAGGGCGGCCTCGCTGTAGCGGGCGGGGGGCTGGGTCTGGTGCCCGAGGGCCTCCACCCCCCGGCAGGCGGGGGCGTCACCGACGGCGAGCGACGGCAGCAGCACCTCCTGGCCCTCCAGGGCCGCATCGGGGTCGTCGCTGCCCTCCACGTAGGCGCGGAAGAAGCCGGCGAAGTCGATGCGCTTGCCGCTGGCGCGGAAGGTGGCGCCCGCCGCTTCGATGTCGACGGCCAGCAGCGTGAGCCGGGCATCGGCCATCTGGCTGGCCACAGTGCGCTTCCAGATCAGCTCGTAAAGGGCCAGGTCACGGCCGTCGAGGCCGGTGTCCTTGGGGGTGCGGAAGCTCTCGCCGGCGGGCCGGATCGCCTCGTGGGCCTCCTGGGCGTTGCGGGCCTTGGTGCTGAACTGCCGTGGCGCCGGGCTGAGGAACTCCTTGCCGTACATCGCGCCCACGCAGTTGCGGGCCGCCGTCAGGGCCTGGTCGGAGAGGTGCACCGAGTCGGTGCGCATGTAGGTGATGAAGCCGCGCTCGTAGAGGGCCTGGGCCGTGCGCATGGTGTCGCGGGCCGAGAGCCGCAGCTTGCGGTTGGCCTCCTGCTGCAGGGTGCTGGTGGTGAAGGGGGGCACGGGCTTGCGCACCGTGGGCTTCTCCTCCACAGCCGCCACCCGCCAGGGGGAGGTTTCCACGGCCGCCTTGAGCGCCGCTGCCTCCGCCTCGCTGAGCAGCTTCACCTTGCTGCCGGTCTTGAGGCCGCCGGTGGTCTCGTCGAAGTCGGAACCGCCGGCGATGCGCTCGCCCCCCACGTGGGTGAGCTTGGCCTCGAAGGGGGCGGCCTGCTGCTCGAGGCGGGCCTTGAGATCCCAGTAGCTGCCGCTGCGGAAGGCGCGACGGGCCCGTTCGCGCTGGACCAGGAGCCGCACCGCCACCGACTGCACCCGGCCGGCGGAGAGGCCCCAGGCCACCTTCTTCCACAGCAGGGGGGAAAGGGTGTAGCCCACCAGCCGATCCAGGATCCGGCGGGTCTCCTGGGCATGGACCAGCTCCATGTCGAGGTCGCGGGTCTGGTCGAGGGCGCGGCCGATCGCCTCCTTGGTGATCTCGTGGAACACCATCCGCTTCACCGGCACCTTGGGGCCCAGGAGCTGGAGCAGGTGCCAGCTGATGCTCTCCCCTTCCCGGTCTTCGTCCGTGGCCAGCAGCAACTGGTCGGCGTCCTTGAGGGCATCCTTGAGCTCCTTCACCACCTTTTTCTTGTCCTTCGGCACCACGTAGAGGGGCTCGAAGGCGCTGGCGGTGTTGACGCCGAGGTTGGCCCACTTCTCTCCTTTGTGGGCGGCAGGAATCTCGCTGGCGTTGTTGGGCAGATCACGCACGTGGCCCATCGACGCCTCCACCCGGAAGCTCTTGGGCAGGAACGCCCGGATGGTGCGGGCCTTGGTGGGGCTCTCGACGATGACCAGGGTGTGGGCCACGGGAAGGCGCGATACCGCTTCCTTCTTTATCGCATCGGGGGACCATCCGGGTATCCGCGCACCTGACTGCTCCTCCAGATGGCGGCTACAGTCCGCCACATCGCGTGCCTCCCCAATCCCTGTGGCAGACCTGTTTCTGGCAGCAGCGAGCTCCGTCACCTCCGCCGCCACCACGGCTGCCACGGCCGCCGAAGCCATCGCATCGGGTCTGGGCACCGGCGGCATGGCCCTGCAGCTGAACGCCGGCGCGATCGCCCCGGAGGCGGCCGTGCTGATCACGATGCTGGTCTGCCTGGTGGTCGACCTGGCTGGCGAGAAGGCCGCCAGCCGCTGGGTGCCGCCCATCTGCTATGGCGGCCTGGGCGCCTCCCTGGTGCTGCTGGCCCTGCAGTGGAACAGCCCGCTGGAGCCCTCCTTCCTGGGCTCCTTCCTGGCCGACAACCTGGCCATCGCCTTCCGGGCGGTGGTGGCCGCCTCCACCCTGATCTCCCTGCTGCTGAGCTGGCGCTACGTGGAGCGCAGCGGCACACCGATGGGCGAATACGCCGCCATCCTGCTGGCCGCCACCCTGGGGGCCATGTTCCTGTGCGGCTCCACCGATCTGGTGAGCATCTTCATCTCCCTGGAAACCCTCTCGGTCGCCAGTTATCTGCTGGCCGGCTACATGAAGCGGGATGCCCGCAGTTCCGAGGCGGCCCTGAAGTATCTGCTGGTGGGATCGGCCGCCGCTGCGGTGTTCCTCTACGGCGCCTCGCTCCTGTACGGCCTCAGCGGCGGTGCCACCAGCCTGGCCACCATCGGTTCGGCCCTGCAGACCAGCGCCTCGCCGATCACCGCCCTGGCGCTGGTGTTCGTGCTGGCCACGGTGGCCTTCAAGATCGCCGCGGTTCCCTTCCACCAGTGGACCCCCGATGTCTATGAGGGTTCCCCCACCCCCGTCGTCGCCTTCCTCTCGGTGGGCTCCAAGGCGGCCGGCTTCGCCCTGGCGGTGCGGCTGCTGGTGGGCTGCTTCGAGAGCTTCGATGCCCAGTGGAAGTTCCTGTTCACCGTGCTGGCGGTGCTGAGCATGGTGCTGGGAAATGTGGTGGCTCTGGCCCAGACGTCCATGAAGCGGATGCTGGCCTACAGCTCCATCGGCCAGGCCGGCTTCGTGATGATCGGCCTGGTGTGCGGCACCGAAGACGGCTTCTCGGCGATGGTGCTCTACATGGCCGCCTATCTGTTCATGAACCTGGGTGCCTTCGCCTGCATCATCCTGTTCTCCCTGCGCACCGGCAGCGACCGCATCGCCGACTACGCCGGCCTTTATCAGAAGGATCCCCTGATCACCCTGGGGCTGAGTCTCTGCCTGCTCTCCCTCGGTGGCATCCCGCCGATGCTGGGATTCTTCGGCAAGATCTACCTCTTCTTCGCCGGCTGGGCCGACCACCAGTATCTGCTCGTGGTGGTGGGCCTGGTCACTTCCGTCGTCTCGATCTACTACTACATCTCGGTGATCAAGATGATGGTGGTGAAGGAGCCCCAGGAGGCCTCCGATGTGGTCAAGGCCTACCCCGCCATCACCTGGAATCTGGCGGGCATGCAGCCCCTGCGGGCCGCCCTGGTGGGCTGCGTGGTGATCACGGCCGTAGGCGGCGTTCTCTCCAGTCCGCTCTTCGACTGGGCCAGTTCCACCGTGGCCGGCACGCCGATCCTGCAGCAGGCCATCGCCGCCGTGGCCATCGCCCCGCTCGGCTGAGTTCCTAGCCTGCCGGCCATGGATCCCATCACCCCACCGGTCGCCGAGCTGGTCCACGTCTCAAAGGTGTACGGCAGCGGCGACACGGAGGTCCGTGCCCTCGACGACCTCTCGCTGACGGTCCAGCAGGGCGATTACCTGGCGGTGATGGGGGCCAGCGGATCCGGCAAGAGCACGGCGATGAACATCCTCGGCTGCCTGGACCGGCCCAGCTCAGGCAGCTACCGGCTGAACGGCACCGATGTGGACAGCCTCGATGATGATGAGCTGGCCGACCTGCGCAACCAGCAGCTGGGTTTCGTGTTCCAGCAGTTCCATCTGCTGCCCCAGCTGAGCGCCATCGACAACGTGATGCTGCCGATGATCTATGCCCGCATCCCCAGGGAGGAGCGGCGGCGGCGGGCCCTGGCGGCCCTGGATCGGGTGGGCCTCTCCCACCGTCTGGAGAACAAGCCCAACCAGCTCTCCGGTGGCCAGCAGCAGCGGGTGGCCCTGGCCCGGGCCATCATCAATGATCCAGCCATGCTGCTGGCCGACGAGCCCACCGGCGCCCTCGACTCCCACACCACCGAAGAGGTGCTGAGCCTCTTCGGTGACCTCAATGCCCAGGGGATCACGATCCTGCTGGTGACCCACGAAACCGACGTGGGGGCCAGGGCCGATCGGGTGGTGCACTTCCGCGACGGCCACATCAGCGACTGAACGCCCGCGGCCAACCCGCCCTCAGCCCGGTGAAGGCCGACCCGCTGCCGGGGCGGACAGCCTCTCCCCTGGCAGGGGCAGGGGCGAGCGGGGCCGCTCCAGGGTGGCGATGAGCTGACCCATCAGCAGGGCGACCGCGTCGGCTTGCCCACGGCCATCCGGTCCGGCCAGGCCAGCGAAGAGGCTGCCGCCCGGATCGAGGTCGCCGGGATCGGTGGCCACCCAGCCGCCGTCCTGGGGCAGGCGCAACTCGAAGTGCAGATGCGGGCCGGTGCTCAGGCCCGTGCTGCCGACGCGGCCGATCACCTCGCCCTGGCGCACCATCTCGCCATCCTTGACGTAGAGCTCGGACAGGTGGCCGTAGAGGGTGCGGCGGCGGGGGCGGTCGTGCTCCAGCTCCACCGCCAGCCCATAGCCGCCCGCCAGGCCGCTGCTGACGACCCGTCCGGTGAGGGCCGCCACCACCGGTGTGCCCTCGGGCGCCGCCAGATCCCGGCCGGCGTGCATCAGCCAGCTGCCCAGGACCGGATGGAGGCGATAGCCGAAGCCGCTGGTGGTGACCGCCGAGCCGATCAGGGGAAACAGCAGCCGCTGGTTGCCGTTGCCGCCGATCGGGGCGGGACGGGGGGTGACACGGAAGACGTCGGTGAGCCGGAAGCTGCCACCGGCACCGGTCAGCAGGGCGCTGACGGGCACGCTGATCGGTGGCAGGGGGGACGCATCGATGCCGCCGAAGCCGAGGCCGAAGCCGCGGCCCCCGGCCACCAGATCGCCGTCTCCGCCCCCTTCGCTGAGCCCATCCTTGCGGCCGCGGCCGATGATGATCACACCGGTGCTGCATTCCTGGGCCGAGAGGGCCCCGGCGCGGCAGGCCTTGCTGCGGCTGGCGGCCTCCTGGGGTGACAACAGGGAGCCCCGCACCCGCACCCGCTCGGCGGGGGTGACCACCCCCTCCCGCACCAGGGCATCGAGGGAGGCATCGAAGCGGCGGGCCGGCTCGGGACGGCGTTCGGCCGCTCCCGGTCGCAACGTGGACGGTGGGGCCTCACCGGTGAGGGGGGGAGGGGGTGCGAGCGGCTGAACGGGCGCCTGGGCCTCGGGGCGGGTGATCGGCTCCGCGATCCGCACCGAAGGACGCAACACCGGCGTCGGCGCGGGCTGCGTCGTCTCCTCGGCACCGGGAACGGCCTGGGCCAGCACCAGCGGCATGGCCAGCCAGGAGGCCGTGGCGCCGGCGGTGAGAGCCGTCAGGACGGTGAGGGGCTTGGGAGCCATGTCAGGGAAGGGCGCCGGCGGGCGTGCAGGGGGACGACCCAACGCCGGGATTGCTGAACGCCAGTGTACGGGGAGCGCTCATGGGGGTGCTCAGCCGGCGCCGAAACCGCGTTGCAACACCCGCTCGCCGCGGCCATGCACCAGACGCAGGCCGCCGTCGGCCGCCAGCCCGGCGGGCCACCAATCGAGGCCGTCGAGGCGGATGGGGCCGGCGGGCAGCAGCAGTCGCCGCTCCGCCTCCCGCCGCACCTGCTCCGGCCTTCCGGCCGCGGCCATGGCCCACTCCAGGGCCGCCAGCACCTCACCACACCAGAACAGCGGGTCGGAACGCCTTGAACCCAGCACCTCCGCCAGGGCCACGGCACCGGGCGGCACCCGGTTGGTGGCATTCAGCCCCACCCCCATCCGGGCCCAGCGGCAGCTGCCCCCCCGCAGCCGCAGGCGGGGCAGCAGGCCCGCCAGCTTCAGGGGTCCGGCCGCGGCGCCCGCGTTCTGCCCCTGCGACTCCTCGCCGGCGAGCAGCAGCAGATCGTTGGGCCACTTCAGTCGCACCGGCAGCCCCCGGGCCTCCAGCCGCAGGCAGAGCCCGACGGCCATCGCCAGACCGGGGGCCGCGGCCGCCTCCACCACCGCAGGCCACGGCAGGGCCGCGCTCAGCCAGACCCCCCCGGGCGGGGAGCACCAGGGACGGCCCTGCTGGCCGCGGCCGAAGCGCTGGCGACGGGCGATCACGGCCCGGGGGGCTCCCAGAGGCCCGCCAGCCGCCAGCCGCGGGTCAGCGGCCAGCCAGCGATCGAGCAGGGTCTCGGTGCTGGCGCACACCGGCAGGGCCCGCAGCTGCCAGGGAAGGGGAACCACCGGCGCGCCGGGTGCCGCGGCCGCCAGCTGGCGCCGCCGGTGGGCGCCGATCGCGCCGATCAAGACCGGCGCAGCCAGTCGCCGATGCGGGCCGCGCCGGCCTCCAGCTCCGCCGCCGGATTCACCAGGGCCAGCCGCTGCCAGCCCTCGCCGCCGGGACCGAAGCCGTTGCCGGGGGTGAGGCAGACGCCGCTGCCCTGCAGCAGGGCCGCGCAGAAACGCTCCGAATCCAGACCCCGGGCCCGCGCCACTTCAGGGATCTGCAGCCACAGATAGAGCGCCATCGACGGCCGCCGCACCGGCCAGCCCTGGGCCTCGAGGGCGGCGGCCATGCGGTCGCGCCGCTCCCGGTAGACCGCCCGCAGCTGCTCCGGCCAGTGGGGGGCCTGCTCCAGGGCGGCGATGGCTCCGGCCTGCAGCGCCAAGGACTGGTTGAAGTCCACGACCCCCTTGAGCTGGCGCAGGGCTTTGATCAGCTCTTCGGCACCGATGGCGAAGGCGAGCCGGTAGCCCCCCAGGCACCAGCTCTTGGAGAAGGAGAAGAACTCGATGCCGCAGCGGCGCCAGGCGGGATGGCGCAGCAGGGCGGGAGCCTCCCCCTCCAGGGCCAGATCCACGTAGGGGTTGTCGTGGGCGAGGACGATGTCATGGCGAAGGGCCCGCTCCACCGCCCCATCCAGCCAGGCCTGCTCGCCGGTGGTGGCGGTGGGGTTGTGGGGAAAACCGAGCACCATCAGCTTCAGGGACTGCCACTGGCTGGGGGACAGCCGGTCGAAATCCGGCCGCCAGCCGGCCTCGGCCTCAAGGGGCAACAGCACCGGGTCGGCACTGGCCAGATGCAGCCCCCCCATGTGGGAGGGGTAGTAGGGGTCGAGCAGCAGGGCCCGATCCCCGGGATTGAGCACCGCCAGCGGCAGGTGGGCCGTACCCTCCTGGGAGCCCACCAGCAGCAGCACCTCCGCCTCCGGGTCGACCACCACGTCGAAACGACGCCGTGCCCATGCCGCCACCGCCTCACGGAACGGGAGGGTGGCGGCGTGGAGGCAGTACGAGGCACTCTCGGGCCGGCTCAGGCCGGCGGCGATGGCCTCAAGGGCGACGGCCGGCGGCTGGAGGTCGGTGGAGCCGAGGGAGAGATCCAGCAGCGGCGGCAGGGGGGAGCCGTCCGGGGCACGCTCCTCCAGCGTCCGGGCGAGGTAGGCGGCCTTGCGCTGGTCGTTGCGGGCGAAGACACCGCTGCCGAGCCGCGACAGGCGCTCAGAGATGGGCATCCAGGAAAGCCTTGAGCTGGGACTGGGCCATGGCGCCTTCGTGGCGGGCCACTTCCTGGCCGGCGCGGAACAGGATCAAGGTGGGTAACCCCTGCACCTTCAGGCTGTCGCGGCTGAGGGGGTTGGGGTCGGCCTCCAGCTTGCCGACCGTGAGAGCGCCGCCGGGGGCGTCGGCATAGGCGGTGGCGGCCCAGGTCATCAGGGGGGCCATCAACCGGCAGGGGCCGCACCAGGAGGCCCAGACATCGACCAGCACCGCGCCCGGCGCCTCCAGAACCGACGCCTGGAAGTTGGCATCGGTGAGGGCGAGCACGGGGGAGTCGACGTCGGTGGCCACGGCGTTGGAGGGGGGAGCGGTGGCCCGATTGTATGAATTCAGAGCTTGTCGATGGACTGGCGCAGTTCCTCGAGCTCGGCGTTCACCTCGGCCACCTTCACCGGCTCCAGCTGGGGGGCCGGCCCCCCCTCCATGGGCAGGGAGATGGGGGTCTTGCCACCTTCGAGGCGGTTTTTGAGGGCCGCCAGCTCGTCGTCCACGTCGCTGCCCTCCAGGGCGGCGAACTGGCTTTCCAGATCGGCACCGGCCAGCTCGGCGGCGGCCTGGCTGCGGGCCTCCATGTTCAGCACCTTCTCCTCCATCTGGTCGAAGGCGGCCATCGAGCTGTTGGTGCTCAGGCTGCCCACGGCGTTCTGGAGCTGCTCCTGGGCCTGGGCCGCCTGGGCGCGGGCCTTGAGCATGTCTTTTTTCGTCTTGGCCTCGGCGATCTTGCCCTCGAGGGCGGTGAGGCTGCGCTTGAGGGTGTCGACCTGGGAGGCCTGGCCGTTGAGCTGGGCGTTGAGGGCGGCGGCGGTGTCGGTGTAGGTCTTGCGGCGGGACAGGGACTCGCGGGCCAGATCCTCCTCACCCTTCTTCAGGGCCAGTTCCGCCCGCTCGTACCAGGTGCGGCTCTGGGCCTCGGCCTGCTCCGCCTGGTTCTGCAGCCGTTTCTGACTGGCGATGGCCGTGGCCACGGCCTGCCGCAGCTTGACCAGATCGGACTGCATGTCCGCCACGGACTGGTCGAGGATCTTGGCCGGATCCTCAGCCTTGCTCACCAGGTCGTTGAGGTTGGCGCGCAGAAGACGGCTCAGCCGATCGAAGAAACCCATGGAGGCGGGGCCATTGCAGGTTTTGAGAGTAGCCAGAACCGGCCATCCGGTCTTCCCCGCCGATCAGCGGATTGCCGCACCCACACCCGGGCCTGCGGCCCTCAGCTGTTGCGGCGCCGAGCGTGGGCCTGCAGCTTGAGGGCGTAGTCGCCCATGGAATGGTCGGCCACCACCCCCTTACCCCTGGTGAGCAGGAAGCGGCGGACCACGACGCCGAAGCGCCAGAACGCGTCCGGGCTCATCACCACCTTCAGGTCGCGGAAGGGGATCTGCTGGTCATCCGGGAGGTTGGCGGCATCGGAGAGGAACACGACGCTGCCGGAATGGGTGTAGCCGAAGAAGTTCCGCCGCAGGAACTCGGCGATCCGGAAGGTGCCGTTGATGGGGATCAGCCGGATCAGACTCAACAGGATCAGCAGGCTGTAGCCGAAGGGGATGCGGGTCACCCCGTCGGCGGCGTTCACGACCCGGTAGATGGGGGTTCGGATGGGGGCGAAGAAGGCGTCGTCGCCGGCCCGGGGGCAGCCGAAGGTGTAGGTGGCGCCGGTGCTGTCGGAGCCGAGATAGCGGGTGGCCACCAGGGCCAGGGCGCCGCCGAGGGAATGGCCCGTGATGTACAGGGGGAGGCCCGGATGGCGCGCCAGGGCGGCCTCCAGGGGAGCGCGCACCTTGTCGAAGGCGGCGAGGAACCCGGCATGGGCCCGGCCGCCGCCGGGGGCCGCCACCAGGTGGGCCCGCAGATCGGCGCTGATGTCGTGAATGCTGGTGACCTGGGTGCCGCGGAAGGCCAGCACGAGCATGCCGTCGGGTCCCCGGCTGGAGGGGAGATCGAGGCGAACGAGGATCGCTTCGCTGCCCTGCACGGCGATGCCCTCGAGCAGTTCGAAGCCGGCCTGCTCCAGGGCGGAGGTCACCAGGCCGTCCACCTGCTGGCCGTTCTCGATGGCGGCAGCCACCAGTTCCCGCACCACCGCCTGCCCCCGCTGGCCGCGCGCCGCTTCGAGGATGCGGAGCACCAGTGCATCGACCCCGATTTCCGCGGGCAGCTTCTCGTAAACGAGCCTGGCGATCTCCGCCAGAAGCCAGGCGGTGCGATCGGAATAGGCGGCGCGAAGAACCGGTACCTGGCGGATCAGCGTGGGATCGTCGAAGTAACCGGCCATGGCGGTGCCTCAGGGATGGAAGTCCTCTGGCCCTCAGCCTTGCCCAGCGGCCCGTCCCGTCAACCCGGAAACCGGTTTCCATCACCGGCCGATGCACGCCTTAGCGTGGCTTGATGGAGCCTTCCCGGTCCCACCAGCGCCGCTCTGCCGATCGCAGCAACTCCCGCGGCGGCTCACGCCGTCAGCGCGTCGAGGCGGTTCAGACGCGGCAGGTGGGCAACGTCGCGCTGCTGATGGCACCCGCCCGGCCACCGGCCAGCGCCCTGGCCAGCTGCCTGGACACCCTCCAGCAGGACTGGCGCCGCGAAGGCCATCTGGCCGCCCTGTGGCGGGACTGGCCGCGGATCGCCGGGCCCCAGCTGGCCCCCCACTGCCGCCCCCTGCAGCTGCAGGGGGGGCTGCTGACCGTGGGCGCGGCGCCGGGGCCCTGGCTGCAGGCCCTGCAGTACAACCGCCACCAGCTGCTGGGGGCCCTGAGGGGAGCCGGCTTCTCCGTGCGGGACGTGCGGGTGCAGCAGCACCACCCCGGCGCCCCGACCACCCCGGGAGGCCAGAGCGAGGCGGAGGTGTGGGCCGTCCATCCCAGCCGCTGCGACGTGCACGGCATGGCCGACTGCCCCGCCTGCGGCCGGCCGGCGCCCGCCGGGGAGATGGCCCGCTGGGGACACTGCAGCTTCTGCCGCCGCGCCGATCTGGCCTGAGCTCCCGTCCCCTGGCACCGGCGAAGGCCCGGGGCCTCAGGGAAAGGGACGATCGTCGCCGGGCCCGAACAGGGCCCTCCAGGCGGCCTCCTGCTGCGCCGCGGCCTCGCTTCCCTCCAGGGGGAAACCGGCGAGGAAGTCCTTGTCGGCGGCGGGCTCGTAAGGCCCCTGCTTGATCTCCATCATCACGGCATCGGTCGTGAGGGCCACCAGGGTGTGGATGACGCCCTCGGCCAGCTCGATGCCGCGCAGGGGGCCTGCGGCGCTGATCCGCTCACGCTGCAGCACCCGTCCGCCGGCATCGAGCAGCAGCAGCCCCACCGCCCCCTGCAGGACGAGGAAGCACTCGAAACCGTCGCCGGGCTGGGCGCGCCGGTGGCGGTGGGGCCGGACGTAGGTGCCGGGCTGCAGCACATTGAGAAAGCGCTGCACCCGGTCGGCAGGGGCATGGAAGTTGTGGTTGCGGCGACGGCGAGGGGAGTCGGCGGCGGCGGCGGCCACCGCATCGAAGAGGTCCTGGTCGATGCGCTGGAGCGGGGACGGGGCGGCGGAATCCATCGCAGGGTCGGCGGCCCATAGATTGTGCGTCCGTCCAACGGCATGGACGTCATGGGTGCTGGTCCGCGGGTGTCCTGGCAGGCGGCCGCACCGCTCCTTCTTCTCCTCGGCGCCGGCCAGGCCCTGCCCTCGGCAGCCCAACCGGGACCCAGGCCGGCGGCACCGGTCGCCACCTACACGATCGAAGCCACCACCTCGACGGGGATGGGGGCGATGGGCGGGGCCGGCATGCTGCAGATGATGCTGGGGGGGGCGGCCCGTGATGGGCGCCACCAGCCGCCAGCTGGAGCTTCGGCTGCAGTCCCCGCAGACCGCCGCCAACCCCACGGCCGAGCACCGCATCCCGGCCGCCATGGCGATGGGGACGGCCCTGCCGCTGAAGAGCGGCGGCGACAGCCCCGGGCTCCAGGGCCGGGAGTGGAAGGAGGAGGACATCCCCGAGGCGAAGGACCGGCTGCTGATCTTCAGCGGTTGCGCCGAGAGCGCCGGCGCCGGCCAGCCCGGGATCATCACCCTGCAGGGACTGACCACGGAGCAGCGACGCCAGGCGCTGTCGGGCCTGAAGCGGCTGGCGACCGCCACCGGCCGCGCGGGCACCACGGGCCGCTGGCCGGCGGGCGAGGAGGCCCCCGCGCTGCCGGCGCAGGCCTCCTGGTGGGGAGCCATGTGGTGGCCGGCAACTACGCCCCTGAGATCCGCTTCCAGGTGGGCAGCGGCAACGACTTCCTGGCGCCGGTGAAGCTGGCGAGCACCCCGGCCGGCGGCGCCCAGCGGCTGAGCTGGTCGGCCATTCCCACCGCCCTCGGCTACCAGGCGACGGCCACGGGCATGGGGCGCCAGGAGGGCGACATCGTGATGGGGACTTCAAGCGAGCTGCCCATGGCCGACAGCGCCGTGCCGGATGACCTGAGGGCCCCGGAAGCGGCCCGGCTGGTGCAGCGCGGGGTGCTGCTGGGGGAAGGCATGGAGCGCCTCGATCCGGGCTCCGGCGAAGGCCAGGAGGCGCCTGCCCCCAAAGGTGGGGGCTTCAACCTGTTCAAGCTGTTCTGATCGGTTCCACGCCCGTTGGCCGGCCAGCCGGCCAGGAGGCTGCCGTCACCCGCCCCGGCGCCCCTGGCTGAGGCTGAGCGTGCCGCCGGGACCGACTTCGATCCGCACCTCTTCCCCGTACTGGCCGTTGGTGACGTAGCCCTCGGCGGTCCGCAGCCGGGTGCCGTCCGCCAGCTCGCCCTCGATCACGAAACTCGCATCGGAGACGATGCGGAAGGAACGGCTGACCGCCGTCCCAGCGGCGATCGGCTCGAACCGCAGCGTCTCCCAGGGCAGGGACACCTGCAGGGACACGATCGTGCGGCCGCTCCTGTTGATGACCGTGAGCGCGTTGCGGGTGTGCTCCCGGAACGCGACGCCGGCGCCCATGGCCGCCGGCAGGCCTGCGGCCGCCGCCAGCGCCAGGAACGAGCGTCGGGGGAGTCGGGCCACAGGCAGCACTCTGGCAGGGCCGGAATCGGCGGCTCGCAGCCAGGCCTCCGTAGCCTTGGCCAGCCTGGCACCCTTCCGGCACCCCCAGGAGTCCGCCCTTGGCTGCAGCGCGCCACATCCTCCTGACCGGCGGCAACTCCGGCATCGGTTTCGAGGCGGCCGTCATCCTCTGCCGGGCCGGCCACCGGCTCACCCTGCCCTGCCGGGACGAGGCCACCGCCGAGGCCGCCAGCCAAAGGGTGCTGGAGCGGGCCGGCGCCGGCACACCCCCCGCCACCGCGGTCTGCAACCTGGCGGATCTGGAGAGCGTGCGGGCCTGCGGCGCCGCCCTGCGTGCCCAGGGGACCCCCATCGACACCCTGGTGCTCAACGCCGGCCTGCAGTACGCCGGCGCCGCCGAACCGCGCCGCACCGCCCAGGGCCATGAGCTCAGCTTCGGGGTGAACCATCTGGGCCACTTCCTGTTGGCCCACGAACTGGAGGCCCTGCTGGCGGCCGGACAAGCCCCGCGGCTGGTGGTCACCGCCAGCGAGGTGCATGACCCCACCACCGCGGGGGGCAAGGTGGGGGCCCCGGCGGGCCTGGGAGCGCTGGCGGGCCTGCGGCCGGGTGAGGGCACCACGATGGTGGACGGCGCGGCTCCCTTCATTGCCGACAAGGCCTACAAGGACAGCAAGCTCTGCAACGTGCTGTTCGCCCGCGAGTTCGCCCGCCGCCTGGAGGCGCGGGGAACGCCGTTGCCGGTCCTCGCCTGGAGCCCGGGGCTGGTGATCCCACCCACCAGCAGCGGCGGCTTCTGGCGCTACAGCCGCCAGGGCAATGAGCTGGGGCAGCGGCTGTTCGCCCTGGCGGCCCGCTCGATCCTGCGCCTCACCGAAAGCGTCGAGAACGCCGGAGCCCTGCTGGCTGGCCTCGCCAGCGACGACGCCTACGCCGCCGATGGCTTCGTCTACATCAGGAACCGGGTGACGGGTCCGGGCCGGCGGGTGTTCGAGGCCAGCCCCACCAGCGCCGAAGGCCAGGATCCTGATCTGGCCCTCCGGCTCTGGGAGGCGAGTGCGGCCCTGGTGGGGGTGGAGGCCCCGCCATGAGCAAGACCACCAGCCCCTACTGGAATCCGCTGGCGCCGGATCAGGCCAATCGCTGGCGCCGGCTGGAGGGGCTGGAAGGCCAGGTGCAGGAGCTGGTTCTCAGTGAAGATACGGTTACCGGGGAGATCATCCGCCTCACCCGCTTCCTGCCAGGGGCCGACACCGCCGCCTTCGGGGGCAAGGCCCACGCGTTTCCAGAGGAGATCTTCATCGTCAGTGGGCGCCTGTTCGATGCGGCCTTCGGCCTGTGGCTGGAGACGGGTCATTACGCCAGCCGGCCGCCTGGGGAGGTGCCTGGGCCCTTCCGCAGCGACGAGGGCTGCCTGGTGCTGGAAGTGTCCTTCCCCCAGCGCGGCGAAGAGCCAGCCTCATGATGGGGGCGAGCCAGCCGCCCGCAGCGGCTCCTCCACCTGGGCCCTCTCGCCGTGGGCGACCACCACCATGGCCCTGCCGTCGATCTTGAGGCAGCGCCGGCCGGGATCGTCGATCAGGAACAGGGCCACCCGGGGGTCGCGGCCCAGATGTCCGGTGGTGAGCAACTGGCGGTTGCCGGTGTCATCAGAGAACACCAGGGTGCGTTCATCCAGCACCCGCAGGAAGCCCGGCGGACCGCCCCGGTGCTGCAGGTAGGGCGCTCCGGCTTCGGTGCGACTGGCGATGCAGAAGCTGTCGCGGGCGGCAATGAAGCGGATCTCCTTGTCGCCGAGCGGATCGCGGCGGCACCGGAACGCCCCCGGGGTCTGCTGCGTCCGTGGGCGCGACTTCGGGGGACCAGCGGAGATCGTTTCAGGTGCCCTGAAGGCCAGGGTCCTGCAACCAGTAGGTGGTCATCGCACCGACGCCCTTGATCGGCAACTGTCCCCGCTCCTCCAGCCGAAACCTGTCCTTCAGTTTCCGTGCCATCGTTCCGCTGACATGGATCCGGCCCGGCAGACCATGGCTTTCCATCCGGCTGGCGATGTTCACCGTGTCGCCCCAGAGGTCGTAGATGAACTTCCTGCTGCCGATCACACCCGCCACCACCGGCCCGCTGTGGATGCCGATGCGGAGCGACAGCCGCCCGACCTCCGGCGATCGGAACCCGGCGACCCAGGTCTGCATGTCGAGCGCCATGGCGGCGATCGCTTCGGCGTGGTGGGGCGAGGAGGACGGCACACCCCCGACCACCATGTAGTTGTCGCCGATGGTCTTGATCTTCTCCAGCCGGTGCTGATCACTCAGCTGATCGAAGGCTGTGAACACACGGTTGAGCAGATCCACCAGGGCGTGGCACGACAGCCGTGACGACAGCTCGGTGAAACTGACGATGTCGGCGAACAGCACACTCACATCCTCGTGGGTTTCGGCAATGGTCTGTCGGCCCCGTTTCATCTCCTCGGCGATCGGCGCCGGGAGAATGTTCAGCAGCAGGGTTTCGGCACGGTCGCGCTCGATCTGGGCGCTGCGCTCGGCCGCCACCCGCCGTTGCATCTCCGCCGAGGTGCGCAGGAAGGATTGGTTGAAGGCCGCTTCCAGCTCCCCCACTTCATCCGCTCGCCCCGGCGGCAGCAGGAACTGGTCCGGGTCAGGGGAACCACCTTGCCCCAGGGCCTCTCCGGCCCGATCGAGCCGATCGCGCAGAGCGAGGATCCGGCCGATCACCAGCCGGTGGATCACCAGCATCGTGATCAGGGTGAGGAAGGCCGCGATCCCCAGCACGATCAGGGCGATGTTGAGGATGTAGCCCCGCAGCCCTTCGCGGAGGCTGTCGTCGGCATGGCGGATCACGAGCCGATGATCGCCCTGCAGGCTGGCGGGGCCCCAGGCGGCGTCGTAGGCACCGTTCAGGGGAAACCACCTGCCCGTGGCCCCCTCCAGCCCCAGAGCGGCCGGGGCGAACTCGGGGGCCACGCCGAACCGGCCCAGGAGCTCACCGGTGGAGTCGCGGTAGAGCGCCGCCCCCTCGATGGCCCGCACCATCGTCGGCCCCTGCAGCCGGCGCACGGCGTCGAGCAGTTCCTTTGACGAGCCCGCCTGGTCGTTGGCCACCAGCCATTCGACCTTCGCGTTCGTGACGGCGGCCAGCTGCTCCCCCAGACGCTCGCCCTGACGCAGCACCGAGGGGATGAGCACCACAGCTTCCACCACAAGGAAGTTGAGGAAGATCCAGAAGGCGACCCGCCGCGACAGCCGCGACCGGACCATGGCCAGCACCCGCTCAACAGCACGCGGCATGGCTCAGGGGGTCAGAGGTGCCCCCGCCATCGTGGCATCGGCGTTCCGGCTCCAGACCAACCGCGGGGAATCCGTACCCAACCAGGCTGATGCAACGCTTCCCACCGGCAGGCTGTCCGCCCGGGCACCTCTGCCTAGTCTCCCGGCAAATCACCTCTGCGAGCGATGGCCGTTTCTCTGATGAAGGATCCCCCCGGCGGGTCGTCCCTCCAGGTGATCGAGGCCGTGAAGCAGGGCTGGCAGGCCTTCGCCAGGGCACCCTGGGTGTTCATCGGGTTCACCCTGCTGGCGGGGGTGCTGAGCAGCGTCTGCTCCCTGATCCAGGGCCGGGTGGACGCCGACGAGATCACGCTGGTCACCGGGGTGCAGCTGATCCGGTTGGTGGTGGGCTCGATCCTGAGCGTGCTGGTGAGCCTGTGGAGCACCACGGGCCTGGTCCGCGGCGCCTGGAGTGCCCTTGCCGGGGGGAAGCCGGCCCTGGGCACCTTCACCCGCTGGGACGGGCGGGCCAGCTGGCGGCTGTTCCGCAACGGGCTGGTGCTGGGCATCCTGATCGCCGCAATCCTGGTGGTGGCGGCCCTGGTGGGGGTCGCCGCCGCCCAGCTCAACCAGGTTCTGGCGGTGCTGCCCTTCCTGGCCGCCTTCACCGTGGTGATCTACCTGGCGGTGAACCAGAAGTTCATGGCCCAGATCGCCCTGCTGGAGGGCGCAGGACCGATCGAATCGATCGCCCGCGGCCGGACCCTGCTGGATCCCCAGTGGGGCTCGGTGCTGCTGTTGGCGCTGGTGGAGTTCGGCATCGCCCTGCTGGGTCTGCTGGCCTGCTTCGTGGGGCTGCTGGTGGCGGTGCCGGTGATCCTCTGCACCAGCACGGCCGCCTACCGCCAGGTGTTCGGCAGCGAAGACCTCACCGGCCTGCTGGCGGAGCCGGGGCTCTGAGCCACCGCTGACCCACGGCAAGGCGATGGGTGAGGACCGCGTGCGCTCAAAGCCCTTCTGAATCCCTGTCTTTCCTCCTGTCGGTTCCCACCCCGGCCCGCCAGGGCCATCTCCATGCTTCTTCCCCACGACGCCGCCGATGACGGGGCGTCTGTTCGGGATCCATCCCTGTAGAGGCCGGAGGAGCCGATCCTGACCTCGTGGACCGGCAACGCGGCCGCCTGGACCCAAGCCGTGCGCCGCGGCGAGATCTTCAGCCGCGAAAGGGTCACCAACACGGCGATCCTCGAAGCGATCGCCCGCTGCGCCCCCCGCACCCTGCTGGATCTGGGCTGCGGCGAAGGATGGCTGGCCCATCACTGCGCCCTGAACGGCATCGCGGTGCTGCCACGGCTGCTCGCCCCCGGGGGCAGCGTGCTGGTGCAGACCCCTCCATCCCGTGCTGGCCTGCGCGGATCAGCCCTACCGGGACGGATGGCGGCAGGGCTCCTGGGCCGGCTTCTCCCCGGCCTTCCGCGATCCGGCCCCCTGGTGCTTCCGCACCATGAGCTCCTGGCTGGGTCTGTTCCAGAGCCATGCCCTGACCGTCCAGGAACTGCTCGAGCCCATGGATCCGGTCAGCGGCCAACCGGCTTCGCTGATCTTCCGGGCCACGGCCTGAGCCCCTGGGCTCCGACTCAGCGCAGGCAGGCCATCGGGTGACGGGTGGCCACCCCCAGGGCCCGGGCCACCCCCGGGTGGCACACCGAACCGCCCACGGTGTTGAGGCCGGAGAGCAGTTCGGGCCGGTCGGTGACCGCCTCCAGCAGGCCCCGCCCGGCCATCACCAGGATGTAGGGGAGCGTGACGCTCACCAGCGCCTCGGTGGAGGTGAAGGGCACCGCGCCGGGCATGTTGCCCACCGCGTAGTGCTGCACGCCGTGGATGGTCACCACCGGATCGGTGTGGGTGGTTTCGCGGCTGGTGGCGATGCAGCCCCCCTGGTCGATGGCCACGTCCACGATCACCGAGCCGGGCCGCATGCGCTGCACCAGCTCCTCCCCCACCAGGGTGGGGGCCCGGCCGCCGGGCAGCAGCACGGCGCCGATCAGCAGGTCGGCCCCCGGCACCAGCCGCTCGATCAGGCTGCGGCTGCTCACCAGGCTCGTCATGCGGCCGCGGCGGTCGGATTCCAGCCCCCGCAGCCGGTGCGGCGAGCGATCCAGCAGGAACACCTCCGCGTCCATGGCGGCGGCGATGCGGGCCGCATTCCAGCCCACGGTGCCGGCCCCCAGCACCACCACCCGGGCGGGCCGCACGCCGGTGCAGCCGCCGATCAGGACGCCGCGGCCACCCTGGGGTTTCTCCAGCAGGCGGGCCCCCACCTGGGCCGCCAACCTTCCCGCCACCTCGCTCATCGGCGCCAGCAGCGGCAGGCTGCCGTCCTCGAGCTGCACCGTCTCGTAGGCCACCGCCGTGGTGCCCGCCTCCAGCAGGGCCTGGCCCACCTCGGGGTAGGCCGCCAGGTGAAGGTAGGTGAACAGAACCAGATCGCTGCGCAGGAAGCCGAATTCCTGCGGCTGCGGCTCCTTCACCTTCACCACCAGATGGGCGGCCCAGGCCTCCTCGCAGCTGACGATGCGGGCCCCGGAAGCGCGGTAGTCGTCGTCGCTGAGGCCCGCCCCCAGGCCGGCCCCCTCCTGGACGCGCACCTCCATGCCCTGGGACACCAGCTCATGGACCCCGTCGGGGGTGAGCGCCACCCGCTGTTCGTCGCGCTTGATCTCGGTGGGCACACCGATGCTGGCCATCGGAGAGGCCAGGGGTGCCGGGCCGGGAGCGGGCATGGGCCAAGGGGAATTGCCGCCCGTGGACGGTCGTGGCCAAACCCTAGGCCGAGGCGATGGGCATGCGCCAGCCGCTGCCGAAAGCCCGGCCGCTCACCTTGAGCACCGGTGCCGCCTGGCGCCGCTTGAATTCGGCCCGCCGCAGCAGCCCGGTCACCCGCGCCACCATTGCCGGATCCGCCCCCTCCGCCACCAGTTCCTCCGGCGTGCGCATCGCCTCGATGCAGGCCTTCAGCAGGGGGTCGAGCACCGCGTAGTCGGGCAGGGAATCGCTGTCGCGCTGGTCGGGACGCAGTTCGGCGCTGGGGGGCTTGGTGCGGATCGCCGCGCCGATCAGCTCGCCGCGCGCCGGCAGGCCGAGGGCCGCGCGGCAGGGGGCCGAAGCCTCCGCATCCAGCCAGTCGCAGAGGCCGAAGATGGTGCTCTTGTAGAGATCGCCGATCACGGCCAGGCCACCGTTCATGTCGCCGTAGAGGGTGCAGTAGCCCACCGCCAGCTCCGATTTGTTGCCGGTGGAGAGCAGCAGGCCGCCCTTCTGGTTGGCCACCGCCATCAGCAGGGTGCCGCGGATGCGCGACTGCAGGTTCTCCTCGGTGACCCCCCGCGGAGGCGCCCCCAGGGCGGGGGTGAGGGCGGCATCGAAGGCCTCCATCAGCGGCGCGATCGGCAGGGTGGCGCTGCTCAGGCCAAGCCGCTCGGCCAGGGCGGCGGCATCATCGAGGGATCCGTCCGAACTGAAGGGGGAGGGCATGCGCAGCACGTCCACCCGCCCAGGGCCGAGCGCCGCGGCGGCGATCACCGCCACCAGGGCCGAATCGATGCCGCCGCTCAGCCCCAGCAGGGCCCGCTGGAAGCCGCACTTGGCCGCGTAGTCGCGCACCCCCAGCACCAGCACCCGCAGCAGCTGCTCCCAGGGGTCCGGCACGCTTGGGGCCTCCACCGGGGCCGTCATCGGAGCGACGGCGCCCGCCGGAGCGGGGCCGGCGTCCCACAGGGCCAGGTCCTCGGCGGCGCAGGCCAGCCGCAGCAACGGCCGACCAGCCCCGTCCACCACGAAGCTGGCGCCATCGAAGACCAGTTCGTCATTGCCGCCGACCTGGTTGAGATAGACCACCGGCGCCCCGAGCCGAGCCGCCGCCCGGGCCGCCAGCCGCTGGCGCACCTCCCCCTTGTGCTGGCCGAAGGGGGAGGCCGAGAGGTTGAGCAGCAGGTCGATCCGCCGGGGCCCCAGATCGCCGATCGGGTCCACCGCGTCCGGCCACAGGCCCTGGAGCTCCTCCTCCACCCAGAGGTCCTCGCAGATGGTCAGGCCCAGCCGCCAGGGGCGTCCGCCGGCTTCCAGCTCCAGCACGGCCGGAGCCTCGCCGGGAAGGAAATAGCGGCGTTCGTCGAAGAC
The DNA here is from genome assembly GCA_030373325.1 of Cyanobium sp. CZS25K. Lineage (GTDB taxonomy): Bacteria > Cyanobacteriota > Cyanobacteriia > PCC-6307 > Cyanobiaceae > Cyanobium. The sequence goes on from JAUCZB010000008.1 coordinate 106,844, forward strand.
GTCGTAGCTGGGCAGCAGGCGCTTGCGGCAGACGAAGCGCCAGCCGCCCCGCTGCACCAGGGCAAGGGCGTTGTACAACCCCGGCTGGCGGCGGCCGCTGGCCGGCTCGGCCACCCCCACCAGCAGCGCCAGATCGGGAGGGCAGGCCAGCGCCAGGTCCTCGAGCACCTGCTCCTGGCGCTGGATCAGGGCCGGCCGCAGCAGCAGGTCCCGCGGCGGGTAGCCCCACAGCGACAGCTCGGGGGTGAGCACCAGATCCGCGCCGCCGGCCCGGGCCCGCTCGGCGGCCGCCAGGATCCGCCGGCCGTTGCCCTCCAGGTCGCCCACCAGGGGATTGAGCTGGGCCAGGGCGAGGCGCATCAGGGCTCGGAGAGGCCGTAGAGATTGTGCTGCAGCAGCACCGGCCAGAGTTCGGACGGTACCTGGGCCGGATCGGGCCGCTCCCGGATCCGGGAGCTGGCGCTGGGCGGAATCGCCAGGGGCAGCAGGTCGACGGTCGCCCCCAGATCGCGCAACCGCCCCAGATCGTCCGCCTGCAGCGGCCAGCCCTGGCGCTGGGCGATGCCGAGACGGCAGCTCCGCAGCAGATCGTCGGCCCGTTTCCAGCGGGGCATCTGGCCGGCCAGATCGCTGCCCACCACGAAGACCAGCTCCCGCCCCGGCCAGCGGGCCCGGGCCCGCTCCAGGGTCTCCACCGCCCAGGGGCTGCTGAGCTCCGGCTCCAGGCTGAGCCGGGGGTCGGCAATGGCCGCCACCAGGGCCGCCAGCAGGGACGTGCGCACCTCCAGGGGGGCGCCGTGGCGCTTGAGGGGGTTGTCGCTGGCCCAGGTCACCACCTGGGGGAACAATCCCAGCAACCCCTCCAGCAGGGCCCTGTGGCCGCGGGTGGGGGGATCGGCGCTGGTGCCGAACAGGGCAAGCCGGGTCACGCGGAGGTCATGGATGGAGACCGCCACCCACGCTGCGCTCGCCTCCCTCCTGCTGCCATTGGCTCAGCCAGCGCCGGGTTTCCGGGTCCTGCCGCACCAGCCGGCGCAGCAGGGCGCCCGGCTGGCCCGCGGCGGTGGCGGCACGCAGCAGTTCGGCGGCCGCCAGCCGGCCCGTGCGCCGGGTGGTGTGAACCGCCAGGGCCGCCTGCGCCAGGGCCACCGGCGCCGCCGGTGCCAGGCTCAGGCCACCGCTGAGGGGTGCCGCCAGCAGCAGCAGCTGGCGCAGGCCACCCAGCAGCAGTTGCAGGCCCAGCTGGGCCCCGCCCAGGAGGGCGTTGTGGCCGCCCAGGCGGGTGAGCAGGGCGCGGGCACCGCTGCGGGTCATGGGCAGGCCGTAGAGCTGGCAGAGCTGGACCACCAGGGCGCTGTCGCAGGCGAGGCCACCGGCCAGATCGAGCAGCAGCAGCGGGTTGGCCGCCACACCGGTGGCCTTGAGGGCCGCAAAGCGACCGATCAGGGTCTGGGCCTGGCGGCGGCCATGGCGCAGCCGGCAGCGGTGCAGGGCCTGGCTGAAGCGGTCGGCCGCCCGCAGGGCATTGAGGGCCAGCAGCAGCTCCCCGTGCCGTTCCAGCAGGGAGGTGAGCTCGCGGCGCAGGGGCTCCACCCGAGGCGGCGCCGGCTCGCTGCGCACCCGACCGTCGCGGCGCAGGCGGGCCGCTCGGGGGGCGGCGGCCACCGCCAGGGGCCGCAGCTGACGGGCCGCCGCGGGCAGGCGCCTGGCGATGCTGGCGAGCAGGGCCTCGCGCTCGGCCTCGGGCCAGCAGTCGCTGCGGTTGAGCACCAGCAGCAGGGGCTTGCCGCAGGCCAGCAGATCGTCGAGGGCCTCGGCATCCATCACCGTGAGGTCGCTGTCGATCACCAGCAGCACCAGGTCGGCCCCCACCGCCACCCGGGCCGCCAGGCGCGAGCGGGCGGCGGCGGCGATCTCGTCGATGCCGGGGGTGTCCACCAGGTCGACCCCCTCCAGGCCGGCCAGCGGCTGGCCCCAGGCCTGGTGCTGCTGACGGCGGGTGCAGCCGTGGGCCACGTCCGTGGCGAAGTGCTCCTCCCCAAGCAGGGCATTGAGCAGGCTCGACTTGCCCACCCCCACCCGGCCGAACACCGCCACCCGGGGCCGGCGGCGGTGCAGGCGTTCCAGCTGGCGATCAAGGCTGGCCAGCTCCGGTGCCAGGGCGGCCTGCTCCCGGCCGCTCAGCACCAGCCCCGACCGCCAGCGGGCCAGCAGCGCTCGGCAGCGCTCGGCGGCGGGAGGGGCGCTGGATGGGGCCGGTGCCACGGCCATCACGGGCTGCCCTCGGCGCTGGAGACGGGCCGGCGCCACCAGCCGGCCAGCACCGCCAGCACCGCCTCGGGGCCGATCACCCCCACAAATCCCCCGAACTCATCCACCACCACCCGCACGCCGGAACCGTTGCGGCGGAAGCTGGTGAGCAGTCGGTCGGCGCGGATCATCTCCGGCACGAACTCCACCGGTTCGCAGAGATCAGCGGCCGGACTGGCCCCGCGGCCCTCCACCAGGGCGGTGAGGAGCTGCTCGCGGCTGGCCACGCCCAGCACCTCGTCCACTTCCTCCCCCAGCACCACCCACCAGGCGGTGCTGTGGCGCAGCACGGTCGCACGCTGTTCATCGAGGCTCTGATGGCCCGCCAGGGTCGGGGCCGACACCCGCGGCAGCATCAGGTCCCTGGCGGTGAGGTCGTTGAGCTGGAAGACCTTGGCGATCATGGCGGCCTCATCCGCCTCGATCTGGCCCTGTTGGGAACCCAGCCTGGCCAGCAGGCGGATTTCATTCTCGTCGGTGCTGATCTCGTTCTCGGCGGTGATGGCCGGCAGGATCCGCTCCAGCAGCAGCACCAGAGGCAGCATCAGCCGACTGATCAAGCCGAGCCCTGGGGAGATGGCCAGGGACACCGGCATCGCCAGGCGGGTGCCGATCGCCTTGGGCAGGATCTCCCCCAGCAGGATCACCAGCACGGTCAGGGCCACGGAGAACAGGGGCAGGGCGGGGCCGCTGATGCCATGGCGGGCGAACACGGCGCTGGCGAAACCGCCCACCATCAGGCTGCCGAAGATGTTGAACATGTTGTTGGCGATCACCAGCACCGCCAGGGTGCGGCCGAGGCGCTGGCGCAGGGCCTCCAGCTGCCGGGCCCCCGGCACGGGGCGGGGGCGGTTCGCCAGTTCATGCACCTTCACCGGGTTGACGGTGAGCAGGGCCGCCTCCACCCCCGAAGACAGGAAGGACCCCATCAGCATCAGGATCACCGCCAGCACCAGAAGCAGGTAGTCGTTCATCCGCGGGCGATGGGAACGGAAGAAGGCGGCACGCGCGGGTTCGGGGAGATCACGTGTATTTAATCGGCTGTGCCATCTTCTCGCTGTACATTCCTGCGCCTCGATGCCTCCGCCCCCCCCGATCGACGCCGCCCTGCTGGCCCGCCGTCGCCAGCGGTTCCTGCAGCAGCTGGGCGGCGCGGCCGCGGTGATCCCGGGGGCGGCACTGGTGACCCACCACGCCGACGTGGAGCACAGCTTCCGTCAGAACAGCGACTTCTGGTACCTCACCGGCTTCGACGAGCCCGGTGCCGTGGCCCTGTTCCTGCCCCACCGGCCCGAGAACCCCTTCGTGCTGTTCGTGGAGGCGAAGGATCCCGGGGCGGAGGTGTGGAACGGCTTCCGCTGGGGCTGCGAAGGGGCCGTCACCCACTTCGCCGCCGATCTGGCGCATCCCCGCAGCGAACTGGCCGATCGGCTGGCGGAGTATCTCGATGGCGCCGAGGGGATCGCCTTCCGGGTGGGCCGCCATCCCCAGGTGGAGCCCCTGGTGCTCGCCGCCTGGGCGCGCCAGCTGGATCGCGCCCCCCGCAGCGGCAAGGCGGCCCTGGGGCTGGTGGCCCCCTGCCCGCTGCTGCATGAGCTGCGGCTGCGCAAGGATCCCCAGGAGCTGACCCGGTTGCGGGAGGCCGCCCGCATCTCCGCCGAGGCCCACGAACTGGCCCGGCGGGTGGTGAGGCCCGGCCTGGGCGAACGGCAGGTGCAGGCCGTGATCGAACAGCACTTTCTTGAGCAGGGAGCGCGCGGGCCTGCCTATGGATCCATCGTGGCCGGTGGCGACAACGCCTGCGTCCTGCACTACACCGCCAACGCCGACATCCTCAGGGACGGCGACCTGCTGCTGATCGACGCGGGCTGCAGCCTCGACGACTACTACAACGGCGACATCACCCGCACCTTCCCGGTGAACGGGCGCTTCAGCGGCGAGCAGCGGGCCCTCTACGAGCTGGTGCTGGCCGCCCAGGAGGCGGCCGTGGCGGCGGTGGCCCCCGGCCAGACCGCCGAAGGGGTGCATGACACCGCCGTGCGGGTGCTGGTGGAGGGGCTGGTCGGGCTGGGCCTGCTGAGCGGCACGGTGGACGGCCTGATCGAGCAGGGGGCCTACCGGCATCTCTACATGCACCGCACCGGCCACTGGCTGGGGCTCGACGTCCACGATGTGGGGGCCTACCGGCTGGGTGAACACCACGTGGCTCTCGAGGAGGGCATGGTGCTCACGGTGGAGCCGGGCCTCTACGTGAGCGATCGGCTGGCGGTGCCCGAGGGCCAGCCCGCCATCGAGGAACGCTGGAAGGGGATCGGCATCCGCATCGAGGACGACGTGGCCGTGACCGACCACGGCCATGAGGTGCTCACGGCCACCGCCCTCAAGGCGCCGGCGGCGATGGAGCGCTGAACAGTTCCAGCACCTGGCGGGTGGAGCCCAGGATGCGGTCGGCTCCGGCCTGCCGCAGCTGGGCTTCGTAGCGGTGGCGGTCGGCCTCCCGCCCAGCCTCCTGGAGGTGGGGCGGCGCCACCGCCAGCGCCTCAAGCCGCTGGCCGGGCAGGCACGCTCGGGCCCGGCGCACGGTCTCCACATCGGCCACGGTGTCGCCCAGGTAGGCCACCGGCGGTGCCTCTGGGCCCAGGGGGCCGGCCAGGGTCGTCGCCAGGCGCAGCAGCCCGGTGGGGTCGGGCTTGTCGGGCGCCTGACCCATGGCGATCAGGGGCGGCGCCGAAAGGCCAAGCCGCTGCTCCAGCACGTAGCGGGCGGAGGGGGGCTCGGCGCCGCTGACGAAGCCCCAGGCGATCCCCCGCTCGCTGAGGGCGGCGAAGAACGTTTCATCCACCAGCAGGGGCTCACGGCCGATGAAGCCGCGCCAGTCGGTGGGATCCCCCTCCGGGTCGCCACCGAAGTAGTAATCGCTGAACACCTGCACCAGGACATCCCAGGCGGGCAGTGGGTGGAGGCCACGGCGGCACAGCAGCTCCATGGAGGCCTGCCAGTCGTTGTTCCAGCGGCCTTCGGCCTTGAGGGCGTCGATCGCGGCCGGCTCCGGTGCCCAGCCGCTGAAATGGCGCACGGTTTCGATGATGGCGCGCCGGTAGCTGCCACCCACATCCCTGATCACGCCGTCGATATCGAAGAGGAGAACGGCGCGGGGGGCGGCGGGGTCGGCCAGGGGGTTGCTGCGAATAGGCTGGTAAGTTAATGGTTTGCTGATACCCCTTGAGCGCCGAAACCGTGACAGCCCCTGAGAGTGCCGAGACCGCTGCCGTGAGCGCCGTCCCTACGGCCATCGCAGCCGACACCACCGAGGGTCGTCCGGTGCTGCGCGGCGGCAGTGCCGCCCTGGCCACCGCCACCATCGATGAAGATGGCGTGCCTTCGGGCTACACCCCCAAGGCCGACGAGGGCCGCTTCCTGGTGAAGATCCTCTGGCTGCCCGACAACGTCGCCCTGGCGGTGGATCAGATCGTCGGTGGCGGCCCCAGCCCCCTCACCGCCTACTTCTTCTGGCCCCGGGAAGACGCCTGGGAAACCCTCAAGGGCGAGCTGGAAGCCAAGAGCTGGATCACCGACAACGAGCGGGTGGAGATCCTCAACAAGGCCACCGAGGTGATCAACTACTGGCAGGAAGAGGGGCGCGGCAAATCCCTCGATGAGGCCAAGCTCAAGTTCCCCGACGTCACCTTCTGCGGGACCGCCTGATCCGCCGCCTGATCGGCCCTGGTTCCGGGCCTTCCGGGACCCGCCTCAGAGCCCCGAAGCATCCCGCTCGAACTGCTCGGCGGCCGCGGCCGTGTCCGGGCTGCCGAACAACGCCGCGGCGATCGCCGGACTGATCGTGTGGTGGGCCAGACCGGCGGCGGCCAGGCGTGCCAGATCCCCGGGCTGGCGCAGGCTGGCCACCAGCAGCCTGGTGCTGGAGCCGACCCCTTCCAGACACCGCTGCATGGCGATCAGCTCGCCATGGCCGTCACGGCCGAGGTCGCTGATACGGCCCAGGTAGGCGGCGATGCCATCGGCACCGAGGGCCGCGGCCAGCAGCACCTGGGCCACCTCGTAGCAGGCGGTGAAGGTGACCGGAACCCCTTCGCTGATCAGGGGGCGAGCCACCGCGGCCCCGCCCCGGGTGATCGGAACCTTCACGAACACCCGCTGGGGGTCGAGGGCCGCCAGGGCCCGACCGTTGGCCAGCTGGTGCTCGCCATCCTCGCCCCAGGTCTGCAGGTGGATCTCCCGGCAACCCAGCTCCGCGGCACGGGCGCTGAGGCGGGCCAGGTGATCGAGGCTGCAGAGCTGGCCGGCCCGCCGCAGCAGGGTCGGGTTGGTGGTGACGCCCTGAAACAGCCCGCTGGGCAACCAGCGCTCCCATTCCAGGGGATCGGCGCAATCAAGCAGCAGACGCAGGGCCATGGGGTTCAGGGGGTGGGTGCGGCCGGGGTGGCGGCCCACTGCCGGCTCAGGGCCTCCAGCAGGGCCGGACAGGCGCCCAGGGCCTGCAGGGACCGCCGGGGCTGGGGCGGGATCCCGGGCCCGGCCACCGGGAGATCCGCCGCGATCAGGGCGGCCAGGGGATCACTGGCGGCCTCAGCCTTCAGGCGGGCAGGATCCCGGCGGCCCTGGCGCAGGGCGACGAACAGCTCGCGGCGGCGGCGCAGCTCCAGGGGAATGGCGCTCGGCTGGCCACAGAGGCGCTCCACTTCGGCACGGGCGGCCCGCAGCCCGGGGGAGGTGGACGTCGCCTGCAGCGGGGGCGCGCTCCGGGGCCAGACCAGGGCCAGCCAGGCCCCGCCGGCGGCGGCCAGCGTCAGGGCGATCGCCACCGCCCGGCCGATCGCCGGGCGATGCCCCTGTGTCGGGGCCGCCTGCGCTGCCGCTGGGGATGCTGCCTTCGCCAGGGCGGCCGGCGGCGGCTCCGGCGACCCCTCGCCCAGGCTCCCGATACAGCCGATGGCCACCGTCACGTCGTCGCCGCTGCCCTCGCGGCTGATCCGGTCCAGCGCTGCCTGCAGGGTGCCGGCCCCCTCGGGCTCCGACCCGGCGCCGCAGCGGGCCAGCCAGGCCGCCAGGGTGAGGAAGTCGCCGTCGGTGGCACAGGACTTGCGGATGCCGTCGGTGCAGAGGACGAGGGCAACGTCGCCGTCGGCGGCGGTGATCGGGTGCAGGGCCGAGCGGGGGGCGAACAGGGCCGCCGCCCGGGGCTGGCAGAGGCTGCAGGTGGCCTCCCCGGTCGCGGTGGGCTCGGTCTCCTCCTGCAGCAGTCGGGCGCGACCGTCCGCCTCCACCCGCACCAGATCCCAGTCGCCCAGTCCCGTATGCCCCCACCAGCGGGGCGTCATCACCACCAGGCCCAGGGTGCTGCCGTAGAGCAGGGGCTCGAACCCGCCCTCGCCGGGGTCGCTGTGCCAGTGCGCCTCCACCGCCTCCAGCCAGCGGCGCGCGATCGCCTCGGGCAGGTCCCGCTCCAGCCAGCGGCTCCAGCTGCCGTTCCCTTCGGCCAGGGGCCTGGCGGCCAGGGCACCCTCCACCGCGGCCTGGGCCGCCTCGCAGGCCAGGCGGCTGCCCACCTCGCTGCGGCGGTAGCGGCGCCCGCCGTGGCCATCGGCCACCGCCATCAGCATCACCGGCTGCCCATCCACGCCGCGCAGCTCGCGGCAGAGCACGGCGTCCTGGCAGGGGCGACCGGAGCGCCGGTGGGCGGCACCGGGCCGGCTGGCACCGATCGGCGCCACCCAGCGGTTCACCACACCAGGGGACCGACGTCGTCGGTGGGATCCAGCACGGTGGGGGGCAGGTCCGGCAGGGGAATGTTGCCCGCCGCGGGGCCCAGGGGGATCTCGCTCACCCGGCTCGCCGGCATCGAGGCGGCCCCCACCACCGCCGTGGAGGCCCACTGGATGTACTGGGCCAGGGAGGTGGCATTGCTGGCCTGCAGGGGGCGGCGAGGCGAACGGCCCGCCGCCGCCGGCTCACTGCCGATGAACCGCTGCAGCACCTCCAGGTCGGCGTCGTGGCCGAGGGCGATGGCGAGCCGCACCGCCTTCTGGGCCCAGGGCACCCGCAGCAGGGCCTCCATACCGGCGGCGAAGTCATCGGTGGGCTGGCCATCGGAGATCAGCACCAGCACCGGCGGCAGGGCACGCACCTCCATCGGGGGGGACTGCAGGGCCGCCGCCACCAGCTTCAGCGCCGCCCCCATCGCCGTGATGCCGCCGGCCTGCAGGTCCCGCCACTCCAGTTGCTCCACCGGGGTGGGGGTCTCGATGTGCCAGGCGGCCTGATCGGCGAAGCTCACGGCCCGCACCAGCACCCGCGCTTCCGGGTTGTCGCGGGCCACCGCCGCCATGCCCGGCAGGGATTGGCGGATGGCCTGGTTGAGGGCCTGCATCTTGCCCGACGCGGCCATCGAGCCCGAACAATCGCAGAGGTAGAGGAAATGGAGCGGCCGGTTGGCCAGCTTGACGTCGGGGAACGGCATCGATCAGGCGGCGGGGGCTGGCCGGGAAGGGCGCTGCACGGCGATGGAACCCGCCGGGGTATGGATCCGGGCGAGTGGGGCGAGGCTACAGCTCTCGCCAGGAGCCACCGGCTGGGAGCGGCCATCGTGGGCCTCGGCGCTCCAGGGGGACGCCGAGAGATTGCGCAGCCCCAGCCGCCGGGCGTCCTGGGGGTGGGCCACCACCCGGGCGATCGGATGGCGCAGGTCCTCCCCCGCCAGGGCGTCGAAGTGGTGGGGGTGGAGCTCGTTGTCGGGGGCGGCCACGACGGCGCCCCGGGGCAGCACCAGGGTGATCGGCACCGGCAGGGGGGTGGCGCAGCTCCAGCACAGGCCCGAGGCGCCGCTGGCCTGGAAATTCTCCTGGCCGCAGGCGGGGCAGAGGGAGCGCTGGTCGAGGGTGCGGGCCAGTTCCTGCTTCCACTGGCCGGTGAGGGCGCGGCGCGAAGGCTGCTTCATGCCACGGCAGAAGGTCTGCTCGAACAGGGCCTGGAGCGGACGGGGATAGATGGGCCAGGTGATCAGGGCGGCCGCGTGTTCGATCGGATCGGGCCGGTTGCGGGCGTCCACCGGATCGAAGATGAACACCGGGTCCTCGCCGCACAGACGCCGTCGGGCCGGCTCATCGAGGCAGCGGATCGCCAGCTCCATCTGCCCCTTGAGGGGATCGTGGCGGGTGAGCAGCCGGAAGAGCAGCACCGCCAGGGAGAACAGGTCGCTGTCGGCCCCGGGGCGGGCCTGGGCCAGCAGCACCTCCGGGGCCATGAAACCGGGGGTGCCCAGCACGGCGCCGTGGTCGGCACCGTCCACCGCGACGTTGTCGTTGTCGCAGATCAGGATGCTGCCGCTGCCGGGCTCCAGAAACAGGTTGCCCAGGGAGACGTCCTTGTAACAGAGCCCCGCCAGGTGGAGGGCGTGGAAGGCGTCGGCGAGGCCGAAGCAGGCCCGCAGCACCTGGCGCAGGCCGATCGCCAGACGGCCGGCGGCATGCTCGCTGGCGCCCACGTAGGCGGCGGGTCGCAGGGGCATCAGGTAGCCGAAGCTCTCCTGGCGGATGCGGATCAGGGGGCGGCTGGCGGGGCTGGCCCGCAACAGGGCGATCGGCCAGAGAAAGGCATCGTTCGGCGCGGTCGACCGGATGCTCGCCGTCAGGCGTCGCTCCAGGCCGGGGTCGCGGGCGATGCAGGCCGGCAGATACCACTTCAGGGCCAGCCGCTCCCCCTCCAGCTCCACCTCGTACACCTGGCCCTGGGTGCCGCCGCCGAGGCCGCGCACGATCCGCAGCGGTGCGGCCAGACCCTCGAAGCCCAGGCTGGCGCCCTCCGGCAGGATCCAGTTCATGGCCGCCTCCCCGGCGCCGGGGCCGGACCCATGGCCTTGCGGATGCCATTGCGGTGGGCCAGGGCCGTCTCCAGGCTGTCGAAGCGGTGGCGGTAGGCCATGCCGTCCTGGAGGGTCACCTCCAGCAGGTGCTCCCAGCGGGAGCCCAGCAGGATCCAGCCCGCCAGCGCCCCGACCTGCAGGGGCCAGAACAGCCAGGGGAAGGGGAGCAGCAGCAGCCCGCCCAGGCAGAGCAGCAGCCACCAGCTGAAGGCCTGGGGATGGCGCCGCCGGCTGCGTACGTAGGCCGAGCGGATCCGGTCGAGGGGCAGGGAACGGCCGGCGAAATCCAGCCGTCCAGCCACCGGCTGGGCCACCACCGCTGCCGATCGGCGTGGGCCGGCCGTGGGGGCGGTGGTAGGCGGAGCACTGGGGGGAGCGCTGGCGGTGGCCCGGAACTGCAGCACCGGCCCCTTCAGGCCCAGCCGGACCTCGTCGCCATCCGAGAGGGGCCGGCAGTCCCGCAGCCGGGCACCCTCGAGGTAGGTGCCGTTGGCGCTGCCCAGGTCGCACAGCAGCCACTGGCCCGGCCGCGTTCGCGACACCCGCACCAGGGCGTGGTGGCGGGAGACCCCCTGGGCTTCGCCGAGGCAGAGGCCGCTGGCCGGATCCCGACCGATGGAGAGGGGGGTGCGGGGATCCAGAGGCACGCTCCGGCCGGGATCGTCACGCAGCACCAGCCGGGGGAGGGCGTTCATCGGGGATCGTCACCGGCACCGCGGCGACGGCGGCCGAGGCGCCGGTCCGCCAGGAAGCGGCCCCACCAGCCCATGGGTTCCCCCTCCCGCCAGGGAAGGATGCGCCCGGGGAACAGCAGGGCCCAGGCCGCCAGCGCCAGCCCGACCAGCAGCAGGAGCAGCAGCACCCAGCCGGGGATCGCCCCCACCCAGGTGGCGGCAAAGGTGGCCCGCACCGCATACACCCCGATGGTCAGGGCGGTCCAGATGCGGAAGGGTGCCCATGGATCCCGCCGTTGCTCCACCTGGCCGGCCGCTCCGATCGCTGCGGGTAGCGTATGGGAGCAAGGCAGACGGGCCGGGAATGGCGGGGACGACGGAGCGGGCCTCGGCGCTGCGGGAGTCGGGCCCGGCGGCACCGCTCTCCCCCGGCGAAGCCAGCGCACCGGAACCCGCCGCGGGCTGGGCCGACCTCTGGCAGGCCCTCAGCACCCCCGCTCCGGCCGGCGGCCGCCGCCGGGCCGTGGCGGCGGCTCTGGGGGAGCTGAAGCATCACGGCGCCTGGCTGGAACTCTGGATCGGCGGCCGCTGCCACCAGAGGCTGGCCCTGGAGGGCGGCCGTTACCGCATCGGCCGGGATCCCCTCTGCGAACTGCAGGCCGACGCGACGGGCGTCAGCCGGGTGCACATGATCGTGGAGCAGGAGCGCCCCGGCAATCGCAACTACCACGGCGAGGATTTCGGCTCCGCCAACGGCCTGTTCCACCGGGATCGCCGCATCCGCGCCATCCACCTGCGCGACGGGGACCGGCTGCAGCTGGGCTCCCCCCTCAAAGGTGAGGCTCCCACCGTGCTCTATCGCCATCCCCGCAGCCCCCTGGGGCAGCTGCTGCACTGGGGCGCCATCGGCGCCCTGGTCGGCTCGGGCCTGGGGTTGGGGGGCCTGCTGCTGGCCACCACCGTCTCCGGCGGCTCCTCGATCCGGTCGGTGAGCGGGCCGGTGAAGGTGTTCTCCACCGATGGCCGCCAGATCGATGCAGCGGAGGGGTCGTCAACCGCCCTGCCCACCCTGGCCGACTACCCCCTGCACCTGCGCCAGGCCCTGATCGCCTCGGAGGATTCCCGTTTCGGCTGGAACAGCGGCATCGACCTGTTCGGCACGTTGCGCTCCCTGGTGCAGGGCACCGGCGGCGGCAGCGGCCTCACCCAGCAGGTGGCCCGCATGGTCTACCCGGCCGTGGGCACCGATGTGTCGGTGGCCCGCAAACTGCGGGAGCTGTGGGTGGCCTGGCAGCTGGAGGCGGGCTTCAGCAAGAACCGGATCCTCAAGATGTACCTCGACCGGGCCTACCTGGGCCTGGGGGCCGAAGGGTTCGAGCAGGCGGCCCAGCTCTACTTCCGCAAGTCGGCCAGCGGCCTGGATGTGGCCGAGTCGGCGTTCCTGGTGGGCCTGCTGCCCAGCCCCAACAGCTACAGCCCCTGCAACGAGGAGAACCCCACCTGGGGCCGGGAGCGCCGCGACCTGGTGCTGGGGCGGATGCATGCCGAGGGCTACCTCTCCGATCAGGCCCTGATCGAAGCCCGCCGCCGGCCGCTCAACATTGATCCCTCCGCCTGCCGCACGTCCAGCTACTCCAGCTACCCCTTCTTCAGCGACTACGTGATCGGCGAGCTGGAGGGGCGACGCTTCGCCCTCGACCTCAGCAGCGCCGAAGCGCGCGGCAACTACGCGGTGATCAGCAGCATCGATCCGCGCCTGCAGGCCATCGCCCAGAAGCAGCTGAAGGCGTTCCTGGAGGGGCCGGGGGGCCGGGCCGGGCTCACCCAGGGCGCCCTGATCTCGATCGACTACGGCACCGGCGCGATCCTGGCCTACGTGGGCGGCGGCGACTACAGCAGGTCGAGCTTCGATCGGGTGCAGGCCCTGCGTCAGCCCGGATCCACCTTCAAGCTGTTCCCCTTCCTGGCGGCCCTGGAGGCCGGCGTGAAGCCCGGCGACGCCATCTCCTGCGCCCCGCTGGCCTACGTGGCCGGCTGCCGCCACGGCGGCGGGAGTGGAGGTGGCAGCACCAGCGTGGCCTCAGGCTTCGCCAGTTCCGAAAACGTGGTGGCCCTGCGGCTGGCCCAGCAGGCCGGGCTGGGCAAGGTGGTGGCCAAGGCCCGCCAGCTGGGCATCAGCACCCCCATGGAGGAGAGCTTCTCGATGGTGCTGGGCGGCAAGGAGACCTACCTCTACGAACTGGCACGGGCCTACGCCGTGGTGGCCAACGGCGGCCGCTCGGTGCCCCTCCACGGCGTGAACCGCATCTACGACCTGGGCATCTGCGGCTCAGTGCGCAGCCTGAGCAGCTGCCCTGCCGCCGGCGTCACCACCCCGATCGGCGAACGCCCCCAGCAGCTGATCGAACCGGCGGTGGCCGCCGAAATGGATGCCCTGCTGCGGGGGGTGGTGACCGGCGGCACGGGAACGGCCGCCGGCGTGGTGGCGGACGCCCGCGGCAAGACCGGCACCACCGACAACGGCGTCGATGTGCTGTTCGTGGGCTACTCCCCCTCCAGCCGCATCCTCACCGGCATCTGGATGGGCAATGACGACAACCGCCCCGCCGAGGCCGCCTCCGGCGCCCTCGTGGCCCAGCTCTGGGGGCAGGTCATGCGCGCCCTGGCGGGCTGAGGCACGGCGGAGCCGGCCCCGCAAGGGTTCAGCCCAGCCATCCGAAGCTCCTTGCCAGTTCCTGGGCGCGGGTGACCAGGGCCCAGGCCGTTCCCAGCAAGGTTCCCCACCACCAGGGGCTGCTCCAGAGCCGGGCCGTGGGGGTGCTGGTGTCCTGGGGATCCCGACGGGGCAGCTGCCAGCCCAGCTGCAGCGCCCCGTAGACCACCAGCAGCACCCAGGCCGGGATCTCCACCGGGCCCACCACGAAGGGGTGGACCTTCCAGTGCAGCAGGCTGAGGGCCACGGCCAGCGCGATCAGGGCGGCAATCGGCCCGGAGGCCCCGTCCCAGTGCCGCAGCACCCGCGCCCTGCGGGCCACCAGCACCGCCGGCGCCGTGGTGGCCAGGGCCGTGAGCGCGTAGCGCAGCAGCAGGGAGGAGAGCGGCAGGGACGAGCCGCCCAGCACGATCACCAGCAGCACCAGGTTGAGCAGAGCCTCACCATGGCCCGCGTGGATCCAGGGGGCGGTGATCCAGCACCAGGCCTGTCGCGGGTCACCGCTGGACTCCAGGGTCAGGGGCCAGCGCCACCGCAGGGCCCGCAGCGGGCCGAGGGCCAGGGCCTGGATCAGGGCCAGGGCCACCACCAGCACCGCGCCGCTGCTCCAGCCCCAGGAATCGAAGATCCACGTGTCCAGCTCCCCACCGGCCCAGAACAGCACCATGGCGGCCGAGGCCGAGAGGGCCAGCCCGGGGCCGAGGGGTCGCAGGTTCTCCTGCAAGGACAGGAGCCAGGGGCCTGAGCGACGTCCGGCCACGGCCTCCGCTGGATCGGCAGCGCCATCGCCTGGGACCTCGGCGCCGGGCCGGGGGGGGGCGACACCGGAGCAGGCCTGCAGCAGATCGAGCAGTTCAGCCAGCACCTTCGGGGCGTAGATGCCGGCCAGATGGCTGCTGAGGGACTGGATCGCGCTGCGCTGGGGACCGCCCTGCAGCTGGAGCACCCGCAGCAGCAAGGGCTGGGTGGCCAGATCCCGCACGGGCCCGCGCAAGCTCTCCTCCGCCCCGAGGGCGTCGATCAGGCGGTTGGCCAGGGCCTGGGGATTGTCCAGGCTGACGGAACCGGTGGCGATCCACTGGCGCAGTTGCAGACCCAGCTCCCGACCCTTGCCCATGGCCGCCCCGGCGTTCCGGCCCGCAGGGGGACTCAGGCTCCCTTACTGGCCTGCAGGCGGGCGCGGGCGCGGGCCAGGGCCTGCTGGGCCTTCACCTTCTCGGGGCTGGGATCGGTGCCTTCCAGAGCCGCCGCGGCCTGCTGGGCCGCCTCGAAATCGCTCTGGGCGGCGACGGCGTCGATGCTGCTGCCCAGTTCGGCCCCGTTCACCAGCACGGTGACCTCATTGGCGACCACCTCGGCAAAGCCGCCCATCAGGGCGATGGACTGCCAGTTGGCACCCTCCCGGACCCGCAGCACACCGCTGTCGAGGGCGGTGAGCATGGAGACGTGGTCGGTGAGGATGCCGAGCTGGCCGGTGGTGCCGGGCAGGATCACTTCGTCGGCGATGCCGTCGAAGACGCTCTGATCGGGGGCGAGGACGCGCAGGGTGAAGGTCATGGAGAAGATTCCCGGATCAGGACTTGGCGTCGGCGAGGATCTTGGCGGCCTTGGCCCTCACCTGGTCGATGTTGCCCACCAGATAGAAGGCCGCTTCCGGCAGGTCATCGAGTTCTCCGGCCAGGATCATGTTGAAGCCCTTGATGGTGTCCTCGAGTTTCACGTACTCACCGGACTGGCCGGTGAAGATCTCCGCCACGAAGAAGGGCTGGGAGAGGAACTTCTCGATCTTGCGGGCCCGGTCCACCGTGCGGCGGTCGTCTTCGGAAAGTTCGTCCAGACCCAGAATCGCAATGATGTCCTGGAGCTCCTTGTAGCGCTGCAGGGTGGACTGCACGGCCCGGGCGGTGCGGTAGTGCTCATCGCCCACCACGGCCGGCTGGAGCATGGTGCTGGTGGAATCCAGGGGATCCACCGCCGGATAGATGCCCTTGGAGGCCAGGCCGCGGCTGAGCACGGTGGTGGCGTCGAGGTGGGCGAAGGTGGTGGCGGGGGCCGGGTCGGTGAGGTCGTCGGCGGGCACGTAGACGGCCTGGATCGAGGTGATCGAACCCTCCAGGGTGGAGGTGATCCTCTCCTGCAGCTCACCCACATCGGTGCCGAGGGTGGGCTGGTAGCCCACGGCCGAAGGCATGCGGCCCAGCAGGGCGCTCACTTCGGAACCGGCCTGCACGAAGCGGAAGATGTTGTCGATGAACAGCAGCACGTCCTGCTTGTTCACGTCGCGGAAGTGCTCGGCCATGGTGAGCGCCGACAGACCCACGCGCATGCGGGCGCCGGGGGGCTCGTTCATCTGGCCATAGCAGAGGGCCACCTTCGATTTGGAGAGGTCGTCGGCGTTGATCACGCCCGACTCCTTGAACTCCTCGTAGAGGTCGTTGCCCTCACGGGTGCGTTCGCCCACACCACCGAACACCGAGACGCCGCCGTGCTCCTTGGCGATGTTGTTGATCAGCTCCTGGATCAGCACGGTCTTGCCGACGCCGGCGCCACCGAACAGACCCACCTTGCCGCCCTGGCGATAGGGGGCCAGCAGGTCGATCACCTTGATGCCGGTCTCGAACACCCGGGGCTTGGTCTCCAGTTCGGTGAGCTTGGGGGCCTGGCGGTGGATCGGGGCCGTGGTGGCGGTGCTGACGGGGCCCTGCTCGTCGACGGGCTCGCCGAGCACGTTGAAGATGCGGCCGAGTGTGGCCTCACCCACGGGAACGGAGATGGGGGCGCCGGTGTCGAGGGCGCTCATGCCGCGCACCAGGCCGTCGGTGCTGCTCATGGCGACGGCACGGACCCGGTGGTCGCCCAGCAGCTGCTGCACCTCGGCGGTGAGGGCCACCTGCTGGCCGGCCGAGTTGGTGCCTTCGATGCGAAGGGCGTTGAAGATTCTGGGCAGCTTGCCCGCAGGGAATTCCACGTCGAGGACGGGGCCGATCACCTGGCGCACGGTGCCTTTGGTACCAGGGACGGCGGGAGCGGCAGCAGCCATAGGTAAGGAAGAACGTGGTGTGCCCAGCGGGGTCCAACCACCCGTCTGAAGCGGGGCAAACTTACCACCGCAGGGGCCCTGCCCCCCGCGGTTCGGTCACCCGCACAGCGGAGGGGATGGCGTTGCCGCGGGGCTGCCGCCTAGGTTGGCAGTCGAAGGGCGCGAGTGCTAACTCGCCCCATCCCAGCGACGCGCCGGCCCCGGTCGTCATCCCGTCGCTGCCTTCGCGTCCATCCATCGCGTTAATTCATGGCTGCTGTTTCTCTCAGCGTCTCCACGGTCAAACCCCTCGGAGATCGCGTGTTCATCAAGGTGTCCGAATCGGAGGAAAAAACCGCCGGTGGCATCCTCCTGCCCGACACCGCCAAGGAAAAGCCCCAGGTGGGTGAAGTGGTCCAGATCGGTCCCGGCAAGCGCAACGACGACGGCACCCGCCAGGCTCCCGAAGTGGGCGTCGGCGACAAGGTGCTCTACAGCAAGTACGCCGGCACCGACATCAAGCTCGGCACCGACGAGTTCGTGCTCCTGTCCGAGAAGGACATCCTGGCCGTCGTCAACTGAGCTGACGGACCGCCACCCGTCTGCATTGAATCCAACTCCGCAATCTCCTGCCTTCCATGGCCAAACGCATTATCTATAACGAGCAAGCCCGCCGGGCGCTCGAAAAGGGCATCGACATCCTCGCCGAAGCCGTCGCCGTCACCCTGGGGCCCAAGGGCCGCAATGTGGTGCTGGAGAAGAAATTCGGCGCTCCCCAGATCATCAACGACGGCGTCACGATCGCCAAGGAGATCGAACTCGAGGATCACATTGAGAACACCGGTGTGGCCCTGATCCGTCAGGCCGCCTCCAAGACCAATGATGCCGCTGGTGACGGCACCACCACCGCCACCGTCCTGGCCCACGCCATGGTCAAGGCGGGTCTGCGCAACGTGGCCGCCGGCGCCAACGCCATCACCCTCAAGAAGGGCATCGACAAGGCCACCGAGTTCCTGGTCGGCAAGATCGAGGCCCACGCCAAGCCGATCTCCGATTCCAACGCCATCGCCCAGGTGGGCACCATCTCCGCCGGCAACGACGAAGAAGTCGGCAAGATGATCGCCGATGCCATGGACAAGGTGGGCAAGGAGGGCGTCATCTCCCTCGAGGAAGGCAAGTCGATGACCACCGAACTGGAGGTCACCGAAGGCATGCGCTTCGACAAGGGCTACATCTCGCCCTACTTCGCCACCGACACCGAGCGGATGGAAGCGGTGCTCGACGAGCCCTACATCCTGCTCACCGACAAGAAGATCGGCCTGGTGCAGGATCTGGTGCCCGTGCTCGAGCAGATCGCCCGCACCGGCAAGCCCCTGCTGATCATCGCCGAGGACATCGAGAAGGAAGCCCTCGCCACCCTGGTGGTGAACCGTCTGCGGGGCGTCCTCAACGTCGCCGCCGTCAAGGCTCCCGGTTTCGGTGATCGCCGCAAGGCCATGCTCGAGGACATCGCCGTTCTCACCAACGGTCAGCTGATCACCGAGGACGCCGGCCTCAAGCTGGAGAACACCAAGCTGGAGATGCTGGGCACCGCCCGCCGCATCACCATCAACAAGGACACCACCACCATCGTCGCCGAAGGCAACGAAGTGGCGGTGAAGGCCCGCTGCGAGCAGATCCGTAAGCAGATGGACGAAACCGACTCCTCCTACGACAAGGAGAAGCTGCAGGAGCGTCTGGCCAAGCTGAGCGGCGGTGTGGCCGTGGTCAAGGTGGGCGCTGCCACCGAAACCGAGATGAAGGACAAGAAGCTGCGCCTGGAGGATGCCATCAACGCCACCAAAGCGGCCGTTGAGGAAGGTATCGTCCCCGGCGGTGGCACCACCCTGGCCCACCTGGCTCCGGCTCTCGAGGAGTGGGCAGCTGCGAATCTCTCCGGCGAGGAGCTGATCGGCGCCACCATCGTGGCCTCGTCCCTCACCGCTCCGCTCAAGCGGATCGCCGAGAACGCCGGCGTCAACGGCGCCGTCGTCGCCGAGCACGTGCGCAACAAGCCCTTCAACGAGGGCTACAACGCCGCCACCGGCGAGTACGTCGACATGCTGGCCGCCGGCATCGTCGATCCCGCCAAGGTGACCCGCTCCGGCCTGCAGAACGCCGCCTCGATCGCCGGCATGGTGCTCACCACCGAGTGCATCGTGGCCGACCTGCCCGAGAAGAAGGAAGCTGCTCCCGCCGGTGGCGGTGGTGGCATGGGCGGCGACTTCGACTACTGATCGCCCCTGCGGTCAGCGTCGGATCACCGGTCCTTCGCCTTCAGCACCAAGCGCCCCTGCGGGGGCGCTTTTTTTGGCTTCGCGTCCGTCCCGACGATGATCGGAGACTGGAGAGCCGGACATGCACCCGACCACTGCCATCGACACCGCCGGCGTCACCCCGGCGGCCTTACTGATCGACGCCATCCCCGAGCCCCTGCGGCCGGAACTGGTGCCGGCTCTGAGCCAGCTCGTGCAGGAGCTCCACCCGGAAGGGCTGTGGCTGTTCGGCAGCTGGGCACGCGGCAGCGCCACGCGTCGATCGGATGTGGACCTGCTGGTGATGGGCCTGGCAGATCGGCGGCTGCTTGAGGCCTACGACTCCGTCTTGACCGTGCTGCAGAGGTGCCCCCTGCCGATACAGCCACTTGTGGCGTCTCCCGCTCTGCTGGCACAACATGGCGACGCCCCGTTCTGGCGTTCGGTCAAGGCGGACGCGATACCCCTGCTGAAAGGGGGTCACTTTCCATGAGCCAGGAAAAGGCGCGCCAACGGGCACAGCTGTGGTTGCGTCAGGCCCAGGATGATCTCCAGGCCGCTTCGATGCTGCACCAGGGTGGCCAGGCCGCGCAGGCCTGTTTCCTCGCCCAGCAGGTGGGTGAAAAAGCACTGAAGGCACTGCTGGCCGCTGAGGACCGTGATCTGCGCAGCCATTCGCTGACGGCACTGTTGAGGGAACTCGGTGGGCAGGATCATGAGCTGTGGCAGCGGGAAGCCCGGTTGCTCGACAAGCTCTACGCCCCCACCCGGTATCCGGATGCGCTCGGGGATGAGGCACCAGTAGATGTTTTCGGCCCGGAGGATGGGGCGGCCGCCCTGGGAGCCGCCGAGCGCCTGCTGAGCTGGGCACGTCAGGCCCTGGCCTGACTGGTCATTCGCACAAAACGCCCCCACGGCTCAACACCCGAGCACCACACTGGGCAGATCCGGGCACCGCTGCCAGGCTGACCCCACCCAGCACAGCCCCTCCATTCCTTGCTGAGGCGTTCGAAGCTGCCAAGGACCATGTGGTGGCCATGGGTGCCGCCCAAAAAGCCCGCGGCCCCGGACACGTCCCAACCCACCATCGCCCTGGCTCAGCAGGGAGAGCCAAGGGCCCAGAGGGAGGAGATCGAGCAGCTGCGGGTCCAGCTCACCGCCCGGGCCACCGAGCTGGCCCAGCCGCGCGAGCGGATCGGCCGCAGCTCGCGCAACTTCTCCAAACCACCCTCCAGCGATGGACCTGGGTTTCAACCACCAGGGCGGCGCAGGGGCAGTGGCCGCAAGCGCTGTGGCCAGCGGGGCCGTCCTGGATCCGGGCCGGAGCTGCTGCCGATCGAGCCAGCTGGGCCTGCAGCCGGGCGATAAGCTCGAGATCAAGTTGGGCCGCAAGCAGATCAAGCTCATCCCCCTGGGTGCGACGGAGGAGGACTGATGCTCCTGCTCGAGCAAGGCAACCAACTGGGGGGCTGTCCCTGAGCGCCGAGAGAGGCGCAACCACCTGTACCTGTTGTGGTGCCCGGCGGTGCAGAGTGCCTGTGGCAGCATGCCTCGCTGACGCATCCTGCGAAGCACCTTTGGGTTGTAGCCGTGCCTGATCTGGAATCGCTGCCGGAGTCGCAACAGGTGGCGTTCACCTTGATCCAGGCGCTCGATGCTCTGCGCGATGGCCTACGCCCATTCGTGATCGGGGTTCTGCAGGAGAAGGAAGGCCCCCAGTGGTTTGCGCATCCCAGAGTTCAACGCATGGTTCCGGTTCCTCCTGCCCTGGAGGGCGAAGTCTCCTACGGAGCAGAGGAACCTGTGCTGGACCTGGCGTTATTGCTGAAGCTGGTCGGTGCCGACAGCTACTGGTACCGCACCTTTCGCCCCCGCCTGCCAGGTATCAGCCGCTGGCAAATCGACAGCCTACGGGAGCTTCGTAATCGAGTCGCCCATAACGACGGAGAAGACCCTCTCCTGACCACGCCTTCATTGGCAGTGCCCTATCTGACAACGATGGAGCAGCTGTTGCGTGTGATCAGCAGTGATAAGGCCGTGACCATCACTAAAGTCCGATCATCACTGCAGCGCACGCGCCGACAGGCGATCACAACAATGTTGCTTGGTCGTAGCCGCTGGTCTCTCCTGTTCTGGTTGTCTGCCGTTGCACTGGCTGGGGCTACGGTCTGGCTGATCGACTATGCACAATCTCCCAGACTGGCACGCAGTTCGCTGATTGTTGGTACTCCAGACCGGCGACTGGAACGCTATCTGCCTCTTGAGCGCTATCTGGAATCGCGGCTGCGCCCAGCAGCCCTATGGCGAGCTTTGCGAGGAGAGAAGATCGACGTACGCATCGAAGGGGCAGAATCTTACCCAGAAGCTGTCTCACATCTCAGAGCCCGTCGCTGGGATGTGCTATTGGGGTTCTCCCCTGTCGTATCGATGGAGTCACTGGATGCTGGCTATCAAGCCATAGGCCGCATGTTCCCCAATGAACCGGATTATCATTCGCTTTTATTCACCCGCAAAGGATCTGCCCTTCGGACGCTTGAGGATATTCATTCAGAAACAAGGATTGCCCTGGGCGACTTCTTTTCGGCGACCAAGTATTATGTACCTATGAGCATGTTGCAGGGTCGAAGCGCGAGGATTACTCTCAATCTTCCTACAGCCGAGATCGCTGAGCAGGTGCGGAGTGGTCGAGCTGATGTTGGCGCTATGGCTGGAAGTCTGCAGCGGTTTCAGTCGCTTAATCCTGATTTCGCAATTCTTGCGTCAAGCGCCAAGCTACCGGCTTCCGTGATTGCCCTCTCCCCTGAACTTAACGACCTGGATCGCAATCGACTGCAACATGCACTGCTCGATGCACCCGAATCAGTGAGAGGCGACTCGGTGGCAAATTACGGCCCCGGTGTTAAACCCGACTATCGCATATTTGCACGGCATGTCGCGGAGGGGAAGGCTTTCAGCGCCTGCCTGCGCAACAGGGAGGGTGTTTTCAATCTGCTCTGTCAAGGTTCTGATCGGATTGAGTCGGAGGTGGGCTGGATTGATGACATAGCTCCTGAAGGCACCCACATCCGCGTCAATATGACGACTGCAGATCAGAGACGACGCACTTTCCTGATCACACGCAGCCTGCTGGAACAAACTGCGATATACAAAGTTCTCAATGAGCTTAAGGGACGCGAGCTGAGAGTCCTCGCACTTCAGCAATCGACATCATCAAGGCCCATTTTCCTTGAAACCCCGCATCAACTAGAGATCAGGCACTAAGACCTCTCTGAATTGAGCCGCTAAATGCGCAAGCCTGCAGCAAAACGCAAGACGGATTCACTAACCCATCCATTCGCGCCCAGTAGAGGCAAGGACTCCAAGTAATAGCAAAACAAATACTATCCAGAACAAAGGAAAGGTCAATGAGATGATGAACGAGAAGATCAACAGCAGAGGAATACAGCCATTGCTTTGACCTGCGTTTTTGGCCCGAGAGCTTTTTGATCCTTCCCTAAGGAGTCGTTCAAAATTATCGCAACCTTCATTCTCCGCTTCTCTACCGACGGCTAAATCCACGCAATCAGGAATAGCCTGATTTACATCCTTGGTTGGCCTGAGAGCATCGAGATCTCTTAGGCGGTCCTCCAGACCCCGCTTTAATCCAGTCATTGCGAAGTCATGCTCATCTCCTTCTTTCACGCCTGGCTTGCCCAGCGCATCTTCGGCGGAGCCTCCTTGGCTGAAACGAGCATGATCCTTGTTTGTCATGGCTGATTGATAAATTGCCGGGAAGTTGTGACCGGTTTGATCGACTGCGAAGAATCAACGATGCCATCGCAGATTCTGCGCAGCCTGGAAACTGGGAGTGAGTCTTAAACGATTTCTCGTTTGAAGTTGTAGTAGTGGAATGTAACGCCATTGGCGGTATTGTCCTGATTGACCACATGGCTCACGAGCTCCCAGCCATCCTTGCCAAGTGCAGCAAACATTTCCGGCAGGGTAGGAACATTTGAGTTGCTTCCCCATCCCTTTATTCGCTGGCCGTCGATATCCAGCAGGTTTATCTCCTGGGTGATACCACGTCCTTTGTAGTCAAGGCGAATATGCTTGTATTCAAATCTTTTCATGGCAGTAGGGGGTGAGGGTAGCAGATCGCGACCGATAGCAGCAATCTTCTTTCCTTATCAGGCCATCGCGACACGCCCATAGCCCACGCATTGTCACCAATGTTCGCGATGATGCGGATAGCGCATTGTTTTATACCCATGCTGTTGGGGAGATCGGCAAGTCTCCACCCAATTACGACTGGTGCCTTGGTCTTTCGCACGTGCATAGCCCTTATTTGCCACTGAAGCGGTGATGCTGGGCCGCTTACATCCTTCGTGTTTGCCCCTCTCGTGGCCAGTCAGGGATCGCGTGCTGCTGTAGCGGCCACTACCAAGACCTATCTCCCCCCTTCCCTTCTGGAAGACGTCCATGTTCTTGATTTCTTGGAGCTCAGCGGCTCTCAATATGAAGCTGCGAACCACTTGGCGATGCATCAATCAACAGTGAGTAGAAGCCTGTCAAAGCTTCAGCACGAGCTGGAGCTTGCACCCGGCAGGAGGTCTGCGGCGTGTCGATATGGTCGAAATGCCTGTTTAGATATGCTGCGCCTGTCCTGCAGGGCTCATCGCCTCATGAAGGGGTTCCTGCGGATCGGCACAGATCCTCTGCATCAAACCCTGCTCTCCAAACAGGCCTCACTGCAAACAGCACCATCAAGATTCCGCAAAGTCACCCATTGGGTCGACCTGATCCATCACGGTGTGTTGGATGGAGCCATCGTCAGCTCTATGGGAATGGAGAAGTCAATGCCAGCTGGCAGCGTCCCCTGTTGGCATGGGGTCGTCATTGAGCCATTGGGAGTTCTACCCCTTGAGCTGATGGCACGCAGCACATCGGTCAAGGGAGTTCTGGTCCCCAACCGTGCGGCAGCGCCCATGCTGCATCGGGCTCTTGAGGGCAATGGGCACAAATTGCTCAGTCAGCCCCGGGCTGCTCAGGAGCCTGCGGCCTGGCTCAATCGCATGCGCGATCGCGAGCTGAGCCTCCCGCTCTGTCCTGGATTGGTTGGGAAAGCCTGGTTGTCGGATCACTCCCTTGCACCGCTTCAGGCCTCCCCTCCACTCCAGGAAGCGATCTGGTTGCTTCTGCCTCAGGCTCTGGAGCCGCCTGCGACGGCCGCCCGGCCTGGGTCGATGTGGTGTCGCCAGCAGGCAGGCGACAACGAAATCTGAGCCACCGGGACCGCTCCCTGTCGATTGGAGCCTGCATGGCGTTCTGATTCACGGCTCGCCTGGTGGCCCCATCAGGATCCGGCGGCGCAGCGTCTCGATCAGCTCGGCGAGCTGCGGCCTGGCCTGGCTTTCAGAGCAGCTCCCGGAATTTCTGGGGCGTCAGACCTGCATCACGGGCAATGGCCCCCATGGTGATCGCGTTGATGGGGTCATGGCGAGGGATCACGAGACGCCGCTCGCCATTGCTGAGGATCAGATGCCCCGATTCCCTGACGACGCGATAGCCCAGCTTTTGGAACACCCTGACGGCTTCCATCTGGCTGATCCCAGGCAATCGCGGCATCAGACCGCAAGTTCCAGCGTTTCCACGTGCTTCACTCCAGCCTCTTCAGCCTCGACCTCCAGCCAGAGGGTGATGGCTTCGCGGATATTGGCCAGGGCTTCCTCGCGGCTGTCGCCCTGGGAGTGGCAGCCGGGGAGGTCAAGACAGCTCACCGACCAGCCCTCATCGGTCTGCAGCAGGCGGATCCTGTACGACATCCTGAACTCCCGCACTGGTCAGGACGCTAGCTGCCCCAAGCAGCCAACCTCGGTCTACCGCCGCTGACCATGCCCCGCCGCTCGCCCAAAACAGACCCTGAACTCAAGGCCCACCAGGAGTGGCTGGGCTTTCTGCAGCCGCGCGGCCTGGCGGTCGCCCCGGCGGCGATGTGGGAAGCGGGCTGGGTGCTGGAACAGGGTGGCCGGGAGCTGTTGGAGCAGCAGGAGCAGTTCCGGGAGGCCCTGCAGCCCCTTACCCCTGCGGGTGACGACGACTGCTCCGGCGCGGCGGCTGACGAGGATCTGACGCTGGGCTTCCGCCAGCTGGATGACCTGCTCGTGGGACTGCTCAGCTGGGATGCACAGGCCATCGAGCGGGATGAGGAGCTGCTGCAGACCTGAACGCGGGAGCTGCCGGAGCTGGGCGAGACGCTGAGCCCCACAGCCCTGGTGGACGGCTTTCAAGGCTGTCAAGCGATGGCGAGCCCCAGCTGCTGATCCAGGAGTTGCCCTTGGCACCTGGTGGCGAGACGCAGGAGCTGGACAAACGCCAGTAAGATGATTTTCGGCTGCCTGCTCACCGCACCCTGGCAGGTGGATCGGGTGGCAGAGCACTTTCGATCGCTGGTCAGTCAGGGGTATTTCATACAGCTTGACAGTGATTAGGCAATATTCAAGTCATCTTCGCTTCGCCTCCGGCACTCAAGCTGGGGCTTGACTACCCATAAACCTCCGCGACCCTGAGATCCCGCTCCGTGCAAGGCATACAGCAACAGACGGCATTGGCGATCCGTTCGGTCATCGCCGCCAACGAGAAGCGTCTGTTGAAGCGGCAACAGTAGCCGGCGAGGTAGCGCCTGGCGTACTTGTCAAAGTTGAAGGCATGGAA
>JAUCZB010000009.1 GCA_030373325.1 Cyanobium sp. CZS25K
GCTCGGCCTGAGCGATCGGCTCGATCGGGGGCC
Organism: Cyanobium sp. CZS25K; assembly: GCA_030373325.1. Taxonomy (GTDB): domain Bacteria; phylum Cyanobacteriota; class Cyanobacteriia; order PCC-6307; family Cyanobiaceae; genus Cyanobium. The sequence goes on from JAUCZB010000009.1 coordinate 34, forward strand.
GGGCTTCTGTGGCTGGCATCCGTGCCGCGATCAGCCCGGCCAGGGCCTCACCCTCCAGATCGCAGGCATTGAACACCGGCACCGGCCGGTAGCTGGCCCAGCTGCGCAGCACTGGCTCGCCATCGCTGCCCTCCTTCTCGCTGGACTGCAGCTGGGGCCGGAGGATGCGGACTGAACGGGTGCCCTTCTTTGGGAAGATCCCCAGCTTCTTGGCCTCGGCAAAGCCGCACCAGAACGGCAGTTCAGCGCCCCGCATCGCCATCCCCAGCTCCAGGAGGATGGGATTGCCGCCCCGATAAGCCCGGCCGCTGAGCAGATTCATGTGGATGCCACCGCTGCGGCAATCCCAGGGCCTGCGCCAGGGCGTTCTGCCAGCCTCGAGGAGCTCGATCAGATCACGCACCATCGCCTCCTCGGGCGTGGGGCCATCGAACTTCTTGCGGCGGGGCTTGCTGGAGGCGGCCATGGGAACGGGCGCAGAGGACGCCGACGTGAGCGCGCGGGTGAGCGCAAGGGCGGGAGGCCCACCAGGGCCGACCGCTTGCGCAGCCCTTGCGCCATCCCGCGCACACTGAGGCAACCGGCGCGCCCACCTTTCTGGTCTCAGGAGCCCACCAGCTCAGGTCTTGTTGCGCCGCGTGATCGCCTCCAGGGCCTTCAGCTCCGCGTTCGCCATCTGGGTGGCGTTCCTGATTCGTGCTCGATCCGCGCGGATCTGCTCGGCCTCCCTCAAGGTGCGCAAATCGCTCTCTGCTCTCCACTGCGCTTCTTGCTTGCGCGCTTGCCGGCTCATCGCGTCGTCCGTGGGCACCGCCAGGGCTGGGGTTGCCGCCGCCTTGCCCCTGCCGGTGCCGGCTTTGCGCTGGCTGGCCCTCCTGCTGCTCGTTGCCCTGCGGGTCGCCATCGATCAAGTACCCATCAAGTACGCCTGCCAGCTCTTGCCACCAGCCGCATCACATGCCCGGCTGTGCTGCCAGCCAGAGAAGAGCCGAGCGGATCACCTCGGCGTGGCAGGGAAGCGGCGCGCACCAGCACAGCAGCTCCAGCGGGCCCGCCTAGGCCATGCCCAGCAGCCGCTCCAGCTCCTGCCGCTGAACGGAGCCGGGCTCCTGCAGGTGGACCAACAGCCAGCGCCGGTAGCTGGCGATCACCTGCGCGCGGCTGCCATCGCGGCCGAGCTGGAAGGGATTGCCGAGCGGGCTGGGCCGGCCCACATAGGCCTGGCCGGGCAGGGGATCAGAGAGCTGGCCGCGCCGGGCCTTGCCGATCGTGATCTCCATGGCGCCTCCGCCGGGGAACGCCCCTACCCCGCCGCCCTGGCGGCGATGCTGAGGGCTGACCCCGGTGGACGCCTGGAACACGATCCGCAGCTGGGGACGACTGGCTCTTCCCTGGCTGTGCCGGACCTGGGCGGGTGGCTTGGGCCGCTGCCCAGGCCTGCTGCTGTTGCTTGAGCCGCTGGAGCCGTGAGCGAAACAGAACTCCTGCAGGGCTGAGCAAACAGCGAGCGCCGAAGTGGCGACCACTCGCATCGGTGGCACCCTCGGTTCGATCCACGGGACGAGCCCGAAAAGACCGAGAACGGCATTTTGTGCTCAGGTTGTGCTCAACCCCAGGAGCCAATCGGTGAAAAGTCAGTCGGGGCGACAGGATTCGAACCTGCGACCTAGTGCTCCCAAAGCACCCGCGCTACCAAGCTGCGCCACGCCCCGCCTTTGGCACCTTAGATCACGAGCCTGGGTGAAGCCTGCCTCCTTCACCCCCAGCGCCGCCGCCGGCTCACGGCCACGCGGCCGTCGAAGCCGGGGACCGGCACCCGGCACTTGCTGAGCTCCAGCGCCAGGGGGATCGGGCCATAGCAGTCCTCCAGCCGATCGAGGATCCGCTCGCTGTAGTGCTCCAGGGTGCTGCAGTGGATGGCGCGCGCCTGCTCCTGCAGTGCGGCGATGCCGAGGCCGTAGTCGAAGCCCTCGCTCAGATCGTCGCTGCGGGCCGTGGCCGCCAGATCCACCCCAAGGGAAAAATCCAGCTCAAACCACTGGCCGTGCCGCCGCTCCTGCTCGTACACCCCCACATGGGCCCAGAGCCGCAGGCCCCGCACGTGGATCGCCTCGTTCACAGGGGCAGGGGGAGATGGCTGAACTGGCGCCGGCCTTCGGCGTAGTCGGCGGCGATGTGGCCCTCGCCCCGCAACCGATAGCGGTAGGTGACCAGCCCCTCGAGCCCCACCGGCCCCCGCGGTGGCAGAGTCTGGGTGCTGATGCCCACCTCGGCGCCGAAGCCGTAGCGGTTGCCGTCAGCGAAGCGGGTGGAGCAGTTGAGGAACACCCCGGCGCTGTCGACCGCCCGCAGGAACCGTTCCGCCGCCGCCGGATCGGTGGTGGCGATGGCATCGGTGTGGCGGGAGCCGTGGCGGCGGATGTGCTCCAGGGCCGCCTCCAGGTCCTCCACCACCTTCACGTTCAGGATCAGATCCGAGTATTCGGTGTCCCAGGCGCCGGGCCCGGCCACCTGGTCCACCCCCAGGGCGCAGGCGGCGGCATCACCGCGCAGCTCCACCGCCGCCGCCGCAAAGGCCGGCAGCGCCGCCGTCAGGAAAGCCGGCGCAATGGCCTCGTGCAACAGCAGGGTTTCGATGGCGTTGCAGGCCGCCGGGTACTGGGTCTTGCTGTCGATGGCGAGGCGCAGAGCCAGGGCGGGATCGGCGGCCCGATCCACATAGAGGTGGCAGATGCCGTCGGCGTGGCCGAGCACGGGGATGCGGGTGCTGTCCTGGATGAAACGCACCAGGGCGTTGGAGCCCCGGGGAATGATCAGATCCACCAAGCCGTCGAGCCGCAACAACCCCAGGCTCTCCTCGCGGCTGGTGAGCAGCTCGAGGGTGCCCGGGGCCACGGCGGTGCCGGCCAGCCCCCGCTGCAGCGCCGCCACGATCGCCCGGCAGCTGCGGCTGGCTTCCCGGCCCCCCTTGAGCAGGGCGCCGTTGCCGGAGCGGATCGCCAGCGAGGCGATCTGCATCACTGCGTCGGGCCTGGCCTCGAAGATCACCCCGAGCACCCCCAGGGGCACACTGACGCGCTCCAGCACCAGCCCCTCATCGAGTTCGGTGTGCAGCTGGCGCCGGCCCACCGGATCCTCCAGGGCCGCCACCTGGCGCACCCCGGCGATGGCCCCTTCCAGCTTGGGACCATCCAGCTTCAGCCGTGCCACCAGGGCCGCTGCCAGTCCCTCGATGGCGGCAGCGGCCAGGTCGGCCAGGTTGGCCTCCAGGATCTCCTCGGCGGCGGACTCGAGGGCATCGGCCATCGCCGCCACCGCGGCACGTCGTTCGGCGTCGCTGCACTGGCCCAGGGCCATGGCGGCTTGGCGCACCGCGGCGGCCCGCTGCAGCAGCTGGGGGTCGGGCTCAGGAACGGCGCTGGCCGCAGGGGTGATGGTCTGGCTCATGGCCCCCATCATCCCAAGCGGTCCAGCGCCAGCCGCACCGCCCCGAGGCGGCCGGCGCCATTGCCCAGGGCGCAGCGGCGGATCGCCAGACCCTCGCGGCTCACCGCCAGCACCCGCTGCTCCACCTCCCGCCACACCGCCGGCAGGAAATGGTGGCTGGCGCCGCTGAGGCCACCGCCGATCAGCACCAGCTCCGGGGTGAGCACGTAGAGCAGCGAACTCAGACCCACCCCGAGGGGGCGTCCATAGGCCTCCCACACCGCCCTGGCCTCCCCATCGCCCGCATCGGCACGGCGGCAGAGCTCCAGCGGATCGAGCGGGCTGAGGCGGGCCAGGCCACCGAGGCTGCAGAACTGTTCCAGGGATCCCCGGTTGCCGCTGCGGCAGGGCGGGCCATCGGGATCGACGCCGATCAGGCCCGGTTCGGCCGCCGCACCGCCATGGCCGGTGAACAGCCGCCTGCCCAGCAACACCGCCCCGCCCACGCCGGTGCCCAGGGTGAGCAGCAGCACATCCCCCACATCCCGGGCCGCCCCCTGCCAGGCCTCGCCGAGCAGGGCGCAGTTGGCATCGTTGCCCAGGACCACCCGCCGCCCCAGCTGGGCTTCGAGCCAGGCCGCCAGCGGCACGTCCCGCCAGAGCGGCAGGTTGATCGAGATGCGCGCCACCCGGCCGGCCGCGTCGCAGGGGCCCGGCAGCCCGATGCCCACCCGGTCGGCCAGGCGGCCGGGATCCAGCTGCTCGACAGCCTCCACAATCGCCATGGACACGGCCCCCGGCACCGCGGGCTGGGGGGTGGGCCGCTCGGCTTCGGCCAGCACGGTGCCGTAGGGATCGCAGCGGGCCAGCTTGATGGCCGTGCCCCCCAGATCGATGCCGATCAGCTGGGCCTCACTGGGAGGTCGTGCGGGGGACGACGCCATCGGCGAACCCTACCCAGCGGGGCGGCCGCCGTCTTCAGAAGCGCAGGAACACCTGCAGCAGCGACTGCCAGGCCCCTTCGGTGTCGACGGAAGTCTGCAGGTTGAAGGTGTCAGAGGCCTTGTAATTGAGCGTCATCTGGGGGGGCACATCGGAGCGGTTCGGGGCTGCCAGCACCGACACGCTGAAGCGGTTGGTGATGTCCACGCCGACTTCCGCCCCCAGCACCAGCTGGGGCGGCACCCGGCGTGAGGAGAGTTCCCGCTCGTTGTTGATCGACTGGTTCACGTAGGTGGGATAGAGGGCCAGACTGACCCGCTGGCCGAAGGCGTCGCTCAGCGACGACAGCAGTGGCGAGAGCAGCGTCTGGCCCACCACCGTGGCCAGGGCCGCTCCGGCCCCGCCGCCGCTCAGGCCGGCCAGGGAGTTGCCTCCGATCAGGGCCACCAGCCGTTCCTGCGGCAGCGGGGGGCTGCTGCGCAGCTTGAGGTTCTCGGCGATGCGGTCGGCGGGCCCGCTCACCGAGACCACCACCAGGATCAGGTTCAGCTGGTTGAGGGCGGACAGACCAGCCTGGTTGGGGGCGTTCTGCACTGATGGGCCCGTTTCCCCCACCCCGGCCGGCGCCAGCACATTCAGGCTGTCGGAAATGCGCGTGCGCAGGGCGATGTCGAGGTAGGGCACCAGCCCCAGGGAGGGGGTGAAGACTGCCACGTTGGGGGCATCGGGATCGAGGCTGAAGCTGGTGGTGAAGAGGTTCAGCCGTCCCCCCAGCAGCCGCACCACCCCCGAGGCCCGCAGGGTTGGATCCAGCCGGCCGGCGATCCTCAGCTGTCCGCCGGCGGTGAAGTTGGCGATGTTGGGGATCACCACCCGCAGGTTCGGGCCCAGCCGCAGCGTCATGTCCTGGAAGGCCAGGTAAGGGAAGCGGGGCACCGACGCCCGCAGGGCTTCAGCGGTGGTGGACTCCACGTCCGGCCCCAGCAGCACCAGGGGCTGCTGGAAGTTCCACTTCGCCTCCAGCAGCTCGGCCATGCTCTGCGGCTTCACCGCCTGGTTGGACACCGGTTCGCTGGCCGCCAGCTGGCCCGGCTGGACGTTGATGGTGCCGCGGCTGATGGCCACGTTGCCGCCGAGCACGGGAGCCACCAGGCTGCCGCTCAGATGCAGCTGGCCATCCCCCACCGCCGCCAGCCGCGGCACCGAGAACGGCACCTGATCCAGGGTCATGCGCAGGGTTTTCTCCTGGGCCAGGGGCCGGAACAGCCCCAGACGCCCCTCGCCGCCGATCAGGCCCTTGGACCCCACCCGGGCGCTGAACGCCTGCACCACCAGTTCCTCGAAGTCGAACAGCACGGTGGCCTGCACCTCACGCACCTCCTGACCGATGAACTTGCAGCGGAGATCCCGCAGCCGCAGGAAGCCGTTGGCGATCGGATCATCGAGGCTGCCGCGCACCAGCAGCTGCAGGTCGGCGCCGCCCTCCTGCCACTCGAAGGCCTGCCCCCCCAGACGGGTGAGGAAGCGCAGGCCATCGCCCCGGGTGGCCAGCCGCAGTTCCAGCCCCTGCTGGGAGGCAACCAGCGGGATGGTGCCCACCAGATCAACGCTGCGGGAGGCCCCCTCGGCCCGCAGAGCCAGATCCAGACCCAGGCCGTCGGCCTTCAGTTCCACCCGCCCCCGCTCCAGTTGCAGGGCCTCCTCACCGAGGCGGCCATCCACCAGCGCCAGGTCAAGGCTGAGGTCGGGGCGGGCGCCGCCCAGCCGGTAACGTCCCTGGGCGGCCAGGCTGCCGCGCAGGTTCTCCGGCAGTGGGGTGAGCAGGGCCAGCAGCGAGAGGGGCAGGTCCGCGAGGCTGAAGCTGCCGCTGCCACCGGTGAGCGGCCCCTCCAGCCGCACCTCGAACGGCTTGCCCGCCAGGGCCTGGGCCCGGTCGCCCTGGTTGAACCAGAGGTGACCGGTGGCCTTGAGGTCCGCCCTGGTGCGGGCGAAGTCCGGGCCGCTGAGCAGCAGATCGGCATCGATCCGGGCCTGGAGCCGCTCGAGCCGTTCCACCCGGCTGGCACGGCTGGCCGCCTGCACCCGGGCGGCGACCCGCTGCTCCGCCTGGCCCAGGGCCCGGAGCTGGTCGGTGACCGTGCCGGCCATGGTGTCAATCACCAGGGTGCCCAGATCGCTGGCCCGCCCACGGGCCGGCGCCGGCGCCCCACGCCAGATGGGCCAGGCGTCGCTCAGCTGCCGGAACAGCAGGGTGGACAGCTGGCGGGCTTCGAAGCGGGCCCGGAAGGGTCCGTTCCAACGGCCGGACAGGTTGGCGGCGATCGTGCCCTCACCCAGCGGCTCGATCTGACCCTTCACCCGGTAGCGGCGATCGTGGTAGGTCACATCGGCCTGGATGCGCCGTCCCCCCACCCCGAGGAACTGGGGCGAGAGCAGCTCCACCCGGCCGTCGAAACCAAGCGGCTGCAGCCCCAGCCGGCCGCTGCCGCTGAGGTCCCCCTGCAGGGGGCGCAGGCGGCGCTGGGGGCCGGTGGCCACTGACAGGCCCTGCAGGGGGAAGGAGCGGGCGGTCCAGCGGTAGTCCGCCGGGCGACCTTCGAGCGACAGCCGGCCACCGTCCCGTTCGAGACTGGCCCGCACCGGCTGCCAGCGCCGGTCGAGCTGGGCCGTGAGGCGTCCGTTCGGCGTCGGCGCCACCGGCCTCAGGTCCAGGGAACGGTCCCGCAGACTGCCGCGCCAGGTCTCCCGCAGCAGCAGGGGACCCGCACCGGGCTGCTGCAGGCGCAGCTGCAGATCGGGACGCAGTTCCGCCAGGGGCCCGGCGATGGCGCCCTCCACATCCAGCTGGCCCTGCAGGGTGGTGCCGAGCAGCGCATTGAGGCGGGCCAGGGGGTAGCTCCGGACGCCCACGCGGGCCTGCAGCGGGCCGGCCACCAGACCCTTGCCCCCCATGAAAGACAGGGGCAGCCGCGCCGTGACCTCGAGGCGGTCAGCCTGGAAGCGCTCCAGCCGCAGCAACCGGTCGCTCCACACCAGCGCCGCCTGCCAGGGGCCCAGCAGCGGCTGGGAACCCTGGCCCGTCTCCAGCCGCAGGCGCGGAGCCGGCAGGCGTCCGTCCGCCCGCAGGCGACCGGCCAGGGGCTGGCGCAGCCACACCGGCAGGCGCGAGGCGGCGGGGAAATCGTCCGGATCCAGGCGCCAGCGGGCCTCCAGATCCAGCGATCGGCCGACGCTGCCACGGGCCTGGAGGGTCGAGCCCCCCAGCTGGCCATCGAGCCTGGCAATCCGCAGCAGGCCATCCCCCCAGCGGCCCTTCAGATCGGCCTTCAGGGGCTTCCGCCCGAGGGGATGCCCCGGCGGCGGCTGGGCTTCGAGCTGCAGGGCCAACCGCAGATCCCCATCGGCCCTGGCCGCCAGCCGGCCACCCCAGGGCCCGTACCGCCAGAGGCTGCTGGGCAGGACCAGGGCCCGATCACGGCAGCTCAGGGGCAGACGCTCCGCCGTCAGCGGGGTGGAGCCAGCCTGGAGTTGCCAGCGCAGGGCCCGCAGCTCCAGGCCGCCGTCGCAGCGGGCCAGACCATCGTTGATCGTCAGCCCCAGGCGCCCCTCAGCCTCCCCGGCGAGGCTCCCGCCGGCCCGATCGCCGGAGGGAAGCAGCGGCCGCAGCAGGGCCAGGGGAAAACGGCGGGCCGTCAGCCGGGCGCGCCAGTGCTGTTGTTGCCACTGGCCCCCGCCATCCACCCGCAGCGAGCCGCCGCCCTTGCCGCCGGGTGGCGCCAAACGCAGGCCGAGGTCGAGCTCCCGCTGGTGCAGGCGCAGCGCCACCTGGCCGGACAGGGCCAGATCGAGGGGCCTGGCCGTCGCTCCGGCGCCCCAGAGCCGAAGCGCCGCAGGCTGGAGCAGAGCCAGACGCAGATCGAGGCGCGGTGGCTCGCGGCCGGGGGGGACGGAGCCCAGCACCCAGAACTGCCCCCTGGAGTTGCGGCGCAGCTCGGCCCGGGCCCGCTGCAGACCCAGATCCAGCACGGCCCCTCGCAACCTCAGGCTGGCCAGGGGGTCGATCCGCAGCCGCACCGCCTCCACCGACGCGGTGGAGCCATCCTTCTGGCCAGCCAGAAAGCGGCTGGGGCCGATCCACAGCCCGTCGGGCCGCAGGCCCCGGTAGGGACCCAGAGAAAGGGGACGGCCCATGGCGGAGCCGATCTGCCGCTCGAGGGAGGGCTTCAGCCGGCCGTAGATCCCGGCGGCGATCCGATCGAACCAGAAGATGCCGACCACCAGCCCCGCCCCCGCGAAACCGGCGGCGAGAAGACCCTTCCCCACGCGCCGGCGGGCGGAGGGGGACCATCGTTCGGGCAGCCATCGCATCGATGGGGTCTACCGCCATCCAGGGTCGGCCGCAAGATAGGGGCCTTGTCACGCCTTCCCCAGCCCCATGGCCGCTGATCCCATCCTGCTCGTGGCCGGTACCTGGCTGGGTGCCGCCAGCGGCGTTCTGGCGGTGCTCACCATCGCCGGCTTCCTCTCCCGCTGGGGCATCCGCTTCCGTCTTGTGGGCATCACCAGCTTCACGGCCCTGCTGTCGCTGTCCTGCCTCGCCTTCGCCATCAGCTACAACCCCCGGGTGAACGTGCCGGGGGCGATGCAGGTGCCCGTGGTGTTCGACAACGGCACGGATCTGGTCATCGCCGCCGCGCCGGACAGCCTGGAGGCCGAAGCGGTGGCCCCCACCCTGGAGCAGGTGGCGCGCAACCTGCGGGGCGGCGGCCGGGGCGGCAATGGCGGCCAGGTGCAGGTGCGACTGCGCCGGGTCGAGGCCGTCGAGCCGGGACTGGCGCGGCCCGTGGTGCTGGCGGAAACGACCCGGGATCTGGCGGCCAGCCGCCAGGGCGGCGCGTCCTGAGCCGCCATGGGACACCCCTTCCGGCCGGCGGCCCACATGCGGCGGGAACAGCAGCGCTTGCGCCGGGAGGGCATCGACAGCTGGGAGGCCGTGGCCGGGCTCGATGACGGGCAGCTGCGGCAGCTGGCGGCCTCCGGGGAGGCCAGCGAGGCCAAGCTGATCCGCCTGCGCGGGCAGGCCCGGCTGGTGAACGCGGTGGGCCTGGCCCCGGAGGAGGCGGCCCTGTTGCTCCATGGGGGGATCGCCAGCCCCGCCGGCCTCGCCGCTGCCGATCCCCAGCAACTGCTGCTGCTGCTGGGCCGGCTGCAGCGGCGACTCACCGGGTCCGCCGTTCCTCCGGTGGATCTCCCCCTCGTCCTGACGTGGATCCGTCGGGCCAGGCTGGCCTCCGGTCGCTCCCCGAACTGACCCCCCACTCCTGCACCCCGCTGGCGGGGGTGACTGGAATGGAGAAAACGGACGGAGGCAGCGATGCCCCGAACACCCCGCCTTTCCCCCCTCAGAGCCACGAACCACTCCCTACGCCACGCCCGTCGCTGCCTCACCGCCCTGCTCTGCGTCACATGTCTGGGCACCGTGGCGGTGCCCACGGTCCAGGCCCAATCGGCGTTGCTGGAATCGGTCAAGCAGAACCCGGCCCTGGCCCAGAGCCTGTGCCAGCAGTTCCGCAATCTGAACGCCCAGGGGGTCTCGGCGACCTCGAAGGAGTCGATCGCCAGCCTGGCCAGCAGCCGGGGTCTGAGCCCGCTGGACGCCGAGGTGCTGGCCACCTATGTGATCGGCCTGCACTGCTCCACCGTGTTCTGATCCCCGTGGTCCGGGTCCGGGACGCCACCCTGCTGCTGGCGGATGGGCTGCGGCTGGTCAGCCGTCTGTGGCACCCCGAAGGCCCTGGCCCCTGGCCCGTGCTGGTCATGCGCCAGCCCTACGGCCGGGCCATCGCCTCCACCGTCACTTACGCCCATCCCAGCTGGTATGCCAGCCACGGGTTTCTGGTGGTGGTGCAGGACGTCCGCGGCCGCGGTCTTTCGGATGGCCGCTTCGATGGCTTCACCCAGGAAGCGGCCGATGGGGCCGCCACGATTCGCTGGGCCCGGGCCCTCGAGGGCAGCAACGGCCGGGTGGGCACCTACGGCTTCTCCTACCAGGGCCTGACCCAGCTGCTCAACGATGGTGGCGGATCCACAGGCAACATCTCCAAGGACACCACCGACGAGGCCGCCCTGCCGGACTGCCTCGCCCCGGCCATGTGCGGCCTCGATGAGCGCCTCCACTGGGCCAGCGAGGGGGGAGCCCACTGGTGGGCCCTGGGGCTGGGCTGGGCCCTGCAGCTGGCCGCCGAGGGCTGCCGGCGCCGCGGCGACGAGGCGGCCTGGCAGGACATCCGCCGCAGCCTGGAGCGTGGCAGCTTCACCGACGAGGGACTGGCCCTGCTGGAGCGCCACGACCCCGGGGGCATGGGCCTGCGCTGGCTGAGGCGGGATCCCGCAGGCCCAGAGGGCTGGACGATCCACACCGCGGCGCCGGCGCTGCTGCGGCGGCCCCTGCTGCTGATCGGTGGCTGGCACGATCCGCACCTGAACGGGGTTCTCGATCTCTGGCAGCGGGCCCGCAGCGCCGGAGGCGACCCCCGGCTGGTCATCGGTGCCTGGAGCCATCTCGACTGGAACGGGGGACTCGACAACGAGCTGCTGGCCTTCTTCCGTCGCCACCTGCAGGATTCCGCGGCCACGGCCCCGGCGGCAACGGTGGCTCCAACGGTGGCTCCGATCCGCCTGCAGTGCGCCGCCACGGGGACCTGGCACAGCCTGACCCTCCCGGAGGCCACCAGCGCGGCGGCGGCAGAGCCGATCGGCTGGTCGCTCCATTCCCGGGGTCTGGCGGCGATCCGCTGGGATGAAGGGGAGCTCCTCAAGGCGGCGGCGCCGTCAGGTCGAGGACAGGTGGTGCTTGTGCACGACCCCTGGCGGCCTGTCCCAGGCCGGGGCGGCCATCTCGGCCCTGTTCCCGGACCGGTGGAGCGGGCTGATCTCGACCGCCGCACCGACGTGGCCTGCTTCACCACGGCACCGCTGGAGGCCCCGCTCCGGCTGCTCGGGATCTTCCGCCTGCGGCTGCGGGTGCACGCCGACCAACCCAGCTTCGATCTCTGCGCCGCCCTCTCCGAAGTGGGCCCGGACGGGCGCTCCGTGCGTCAGCTTTGCACCGGCGCGGCCCGCTTCGGCCCCGGGGCCATGGCCGCCGAAGCCCACCGCTGTCTGGCCCTGCAGCCGCTGGCCACCCTGGTGGCAGCCGGCCAGCGGCTGCGGCTGTCCCTGGCGGCGGCAGCCTGGCCCCAGATCGCCGTCAACCCCGGGGACGGCACACTGCCGGCCGGTGGCAGCGGCAGTGGCCACCGGGTGATCAGCCTGACCCTGAACCTGGAGGACAGTCACCTGAGCCTGGAGCCCCTGATTCGGGCAAACTGAGCCGATCTCAAACTCCTCGCCCATGCCGCGCCTCCAACCGCGCCGAGCCCAGATCGGTCTGATCCTGCTCCTGGGCAGCCAGGCGCTGCTGGCACCGCGTGGGGTGTGGTCCCAGGCTGTTCCGGCGCCGGTCAGCGTGGGCCAGCCGAGCTCCGCCCTCAGCGAGGCCCTGGCCCGGGCAGCGGCTGACAGGATCCTGCGCACCATCCAGAAGGGGGATGCCCAGGCCCGCTTCGAGCAGTTCTCCCCGGCCCTTCAGAGCGTCAGCAGCCCGCGCATGGTGGCCGCCACCATGAAGACCCAGCCCCGCCTGCTGCGCTGGACCATCCGCAGCATCCAGCCCGGCTACGACTCCAGCACCGTGGAGGCCACCCTGTTCACCAGCGCCGGCCAGCGGGATCTGCTGATGGTGATCGACGCCAGCGGCAAGATCGACGGTTATCACTTCAACGCCACCGACGAACCGGCTGAGAAGGTGGTACGTAACTTCATCAGCGCCCTCTCCGGCGGCCATTTCATCTCCGCCAGCAGCTTCCTGTCGCCCGAGATGCAGGAGCAGATCACCCAGGCCCAGCTTCAGCAGAAGTGGCTCAATCTGCAGCGCATCACCGGTAATTTCGTGCGGGTGAAGCGCATCAGCCGCGCAGAGAGCACCCCGGAGATGCGGCTGGTGATCGTGAACGCCGAGTTCAACCGCCTCACCGACAACCTGTTCGTCACCCTGGATTCCGAGAACCGGATCATCGGCGTGGATTTCCCCACCGATCCGGCCCCGCCCTCGGCGCCGCGCTGAGGGCGCACGCTCACCGGCGTAAGCTCCCGGCAAAAGCTCACCCCATCTTCCATGGCTCTGCCCAGCCTCGACTGGATGGTCGATGATGCCCAGCGGCTGGCGGAATGCCGCCACGACCATCCCTTCGCGGTGCTCGGGCCCCAGCCGCTCGATGGCGGTTCCTGGGTGGTGCGGGCCTGGATGCCGGACGCCCAGACGGTGGAACTGCTCCACGCTGGCGAGCGGTTGGCCATGGCCAATCCTCACCATCCCTGGATCTTCGAGGCGGCCCTGCAGGCCGACCCGGGCTGCGGCTACCGGCTGCATGTCAGCCGGGGCGGGATCGAGCACGAACAGCACGATCCCTGGGCCTTCCGCCACGAGTGGATGGGGGAACTGGATCGTCACCTGTTCTCCGAGGGCAACCACCATCACATCTGGCGGCGCATGGGCGCCCACGTCGTCGAGCGCGACGGGATCGCCGGCGTCCAGTTCTGCCTGTGGGCCCCGAATGCCCGCAGCGTCGCCCTGCTCGGTGACTTCAACGGCTGGGACGGCCGTCACCACCCCATGCAGCAGCGGCTGGGGGGCACCTGGGAACTGTTCGTTCCGGGGCTGGGGGTCGGCCAGATCTACAAATACGAGGTCCGTGCCCAGAACGGCCACTGTTACCAGAAGGCCGACCCCTACGGCTTCCGCCACGAGATCCGGCCCAGCAACGGCTCGGTGGTGGCCGAACTGGGCACCTACCACTGGACCGACAGCCACTGGATCGACGAGCGGGACGGCCGCGACCCCCTTCCCCAGCCGATCGCGGTGTACGAGATGCACCTGGGCAGCTGGATGCACGCCGCCGCCGACCAGCCCTTTCTCGAAGCCGACGGCAGCGCCCGTCCACCCGTGCCGGCCGCCGATCTGAAGCCGGGGGCGCGGCTGATGACCTACCCGGAACTGGCCGACAAGGTGATCCCCTACGTGAAGGCGCGGGGATTCACCCACATCGAACTGATGCCGATCTCCGAGCATCCCTTCGACGGCTCGTGGGGGTACCAGGTCACGGGCTGGTACGCCCCCACCAGCCGCTTCGGCAGCCCGGACGAGTTCCGGGCCTTCGTGGACCGTTGCCATGCCGAAGGCATCGGCGTGATCCTCGACTGGGTGCCGGGTCACTTCCCCAAGGACAGCCACGGCCTGGCCTTCTTCGATGGCGCCCACCTCTACGAGCATGCCGATCCCCGCATCGGTGAGCACAAGGAGTGGGGCACCCTGATTTTCAATTACAGCCGCAACGAGGTGCGTAACTTCCTCGTTGCCAACCTGATCTACTGGTTCGAGGAATTCCACATCGACGGCATCCGGGTGGACGCCGTGGCGTCGATGCTCTACCGGGACTACCTGCGGCCCGATGGCGAATGGCTGCCCAACGAGCATGGTGGTCGCGAGAATCTCGAAGCGGTGCGCTTCCTGCAGCAGGCCAACCATGTCCTGTTCCAGCACTTCCCCGGAGCCCTTTCGATCGCGGAGGAATCCACCACCTGGCCGATGGTGACCCAGCCCACCGACATGGGAGGCCTTGGGTTCAACCTCAAGTGGAACATGGGCTGGATGCACGACATGCTCGATTACTTCGAGCTGGATCCCTGGTTCCGCCAGTTTCACCAGAACCACGTCACCTTCTCGATCTGGTATGCCTTCACCGAAAACTTCATGCTGGCGCTGAGCCACGATGAAGTGGTGCATGGCAAGAGCAACCTGCTCCACAAGATGCCGGGGGACGATTGGCAGAAGTTCGCCAACGTGCGCGCCCTGCTGGCCTACATGTGGACCCACCCGGGCAAGAAGACCATCTTCATGGGGATGGAGTTCGGCCAGCGGGCCGAATGGAACGTCTGGGGCGATCTGCAGTGGGAGCTGCTGCAGTACGAAGCCCACCAGGGCCTGCTCAACCTGGTCGACGACCTCAACGCCTTCTACAAGTCTGAGCCGGCGCTCTGGGGCGACGACTTCGATCAGTACGGCTTCCAGTGGATCGACTGCAACGACAACCGCCATTCGGTGATCAGCTTCATGCGCCGCGACAGCGGCAGCGGTCGCTGGCTGGTGGTGGTGGCCAACTTCACCCCCCAGAGCCATTCCCACTACCGGGTGGGCGTCCCCCTGGAGGGCTTCTACACCGAGGTCTTCAACAGCGACAGCAGCCGCTACGGCGGCAGCAACCTGGGCAACCTCGGCGGCCGCTTCACCGACGCCTGGGCCATCCACGACTACGAGAACTCGCTCGATCTGTGCCTGCCGCCCCTGGGTGTGGTCGTGTTCCGGCTCGACGAATCCCGCAGCCTGGAGCGTCCGGCCATCAGCGCGGGCTGAGGCGCGCCATGCCACGACTGGTGACAGGTGCAGCTGGAGGCCGGCGGTGCTCGTTTAGGTTTCGCCGTTGACCTTCCGACCGGCCCCATGACCGATTCCGCCCCCCTGCTGCTGCGCGCCGCCCGAGGTGAGCAGGTGGAGCGGCCTCCTGTCTGGATGATGCGCCAGGCGGGCCGCTACATGAAGGTCTATCGCGACCTGCGCGACCGCCACCCCGGCTTCCGCGAGCGCTCGGAGAACCCCGATCTCTCCTACGAGATCTCGATGCAGCCGTTCCACGCCTTCTGTCCCGACGGCGTGATCCTCTTCTCCGACATCCTCACGCCCCTGCCGGGGATGGGCATCGACTTCGACATCATCGAGAGCCGGGGGCCGATCATCGAGCCCGCCATCCGCAGCCAGGCCCAGGTGGATGCCCTGAGGCCCCTGGATCCGGCGGCGGCGCTGCCCTTCGTGGGCGAAGTGCTGAGGCGGCTGCGGGCCGACGTGGGCAACGCCGCGGCGGTGCTGGGCTTCGTCGGAGCCCCCTGGACCCTGGCCGCCTATGCGGTGGAGGGCAAGAGCTCCAAGACCTATGCGGTGATCAAGGCGATGGCCTTCCAGGAGCCCGCCCTGCTGCACCGGCTGCTGGGGCACCTGGCCGATTCGATCGCCACCTATGTGCGCTACCAGATCGACAGCGGTGCCCAGGTGGTGCAGCTGTTCGATTCCTGGGCGGGCCAGCTGAGCCCGATCGACTACGACGTGTTCGCCGCCCCTTATCAGAAGCGGGTGATCGACCAGGTGAAGGCCACCCACCCCGACACCCCCCTGATCCTCTACATCTCCGGCAGCGCGGGTGTGCTGGAGCGCATGGCCGCCACCGGGGTGGACTTCATCTCCCTCGACTGGACCGTGGACATGGCCGACGGCTGCGCCCGCCTGCCCCAGCACCTGGGCGTGCAGGGCAACGTGGATCCCGGCCTGCTGTTCGGCACCCCCGAGGCCATCCGGGAGCGGATCCTCGACACGGTGCGCAAGGCCCGCGGCCGTCGCCACATCCTCAACCTGGGCCACGGCATCCTCCCCGGCACCCCGGAGGACAACGCCCGCGTCTTCTTCGAGACCGGCAAGGCCGTCAACGAGCTGCTGGGGGCCGCTGTTTGAGCGCCCCCACCTCCGGGCCCCAGCGGATCCTGATCACCGGCGCCAGCGGTTGCGTCGGCCAGTACATCGCCGAAAACCTGCTGGCCAACAGCGACGCCCAGCTGCTGCTGCTGCTGCGGGATCCCGCCAAGCTCAGCGCCGTCGCCGCCGACCACCCGCGCATCACCCTGCTGGTGGGCGACCTGCGCGAGCTGGGCCCCCACGCCGCCGCCATCGCCAGTGCCGACCGGATCATCCACACCGCCACCGCCTGGGGCGATCCGGAGCGGGCCCAGGCGGTGAACGTGGTGGCCGTCAAGGAGCTGCTGCGGCTCACCGACCCGGCTCGCCTGCAGCAGGTGATCTACTTCTCCACCGCCAGCATCCTCGATCGCCGGCTGCAGCTGCTCCCCGAAGCGATGGCCTACGGCACCGAGTACATCCAGACCAAGGCCAGCTGCCTGCAGGACCTGGAGCGCCACCCGCTGGCGGAACGGATCGTGGCCGTGTTCCCCACCCTGGTCTTCGGCGGATCGGTGGGCACGGCCGATCCCCACCCCACCAGCTACCTCACCGCCGGGCTGAAGGAGGCCTTCGGCTGGCTGTGGCTGGCCCGCTGGCTGCGCACCGACGCCAGCTTCCACTTCATCCACGCCGCCGACATCGCCACGGTCTGCGCCCACCTGGCCACCACCCCCCACGGCCCCAATCCGGAGCCGGGCCAGGGGCCGGTGCGGCGGCTGGTGCTCGGCCAGGCGCCGATCACGATCAACGGAGCCGTCGCCTGCCTGTGCCGCTGGCGGCGGGTGTGGGTCCCGCCGGTGGGCATCGATCTGCGCGGCTGGCTGATCGAGGGACTGATCAAGCTGCTGCGCATCGAGGTGAACGCCTGGGACCGTTTCTCGATCCGGCAGCGCCACTTCGTCCACCAACCCGTGAGTCCGCCCGAACGCTTCGGCCTGGTGAGCCTCGCCCCGAGCCTTGAAGCGGTGCTGGAAACGGCGGGCGTCCCCCATCGGGGCCGGCTCGGGGCAGGCCGCCAACCCTGAGCAGCGCTGAATTGTTGCGAATGTGTCGGAGGCCCGCGCCGGGAGCCGGCCGTTGCCTAATTTGAGCCCGTTGCAAGTGCGATCAGGCACCTTTCTTTGCACCTTCCCATGCGTCGTCTTCTTTCCTTCTTCGCTCTCTGCCTGGCGCTGGTGCTGGGTGCCGCTCCGAGTTTTGCCGCCGATGTGGCCCACGGTGGCCAGATCTTCTCGGCCAACTGCGCCGCCTGCCACATGGGCGGCGGCAATGTGGTCAACGCCGAGCGCACCCTCAAGGCCGATGCCCTGAGCTCCTATCTGGCCAACTACGAGGCCGACCACGAGGCCGCCATCTCCTACCAGGTCACCAACGGCAAGAACGCCATGCCCGCCTTCGGCGGCAAGCTCAGCGAGGCTGACATCGCCGACGTGGCGGCCTATGTCGATGACATGGCCTCCAAGGGCTGGGCCTGACCCCCAGCGGCTGGAGTCCTGGCTCCAGGCTTCGAAGGCCCCGGCAGTGCCGGGGCCTTTTTCATGGCGCCGGGGCGTTGACCGCCTCCGGGCTCAGGGCAGGGCGCGGCGGGCGGCCAGCACCGCCAGGTAGAGCTCCTCGGGCACCTCGCGGATGTCGTACTCCGACGGCAACATCCCGTGCACATGGCGGTGCACGACCCGCCAGCAGTCCCGCTCCGGCTCGGCGCCGCCGCCCAGGGCGAGGGAGGCTCTGGCCAGGTCGGCCACCAGGTCCTGATCATCGGCGGGAGAGGGCATCGGGAACGGAGGGCTGAGGAGGCGAGAATGGGGCACAGCCGAGCCCCCATGATGGCGATCTCCCCCTCTGCAGAGCTGCTGGCGGGCGTGGCGGCCTTACTCGTCCCCCTGGGGATGGCGCCGTCCCTGGCCCAGGGGCTCCCCCTCAACCAGCCCCTGGCCATCGAGGAAAAGCCGGGGCTGCCGCCTCCCCCCTGCGCACTGGTGGTACCCAGGAGCGAGGCACTGCTCCAGCCCCTGCGGATCAGCCCCGTCCAGGTGACCCAGAAGAACAGCATGGGCTGCCTCTCGGCGGCGGATGCGCTCTATGGCCCCGACGGCTGCCCCAGGCAGGTCTGCGGCAAGCGGTACGGCGATCGGGTGCCCATGCCCCAGCTGGGGGGTTCCTGAGCCCCTGGGAAGCTCCGGCGGGGCGGTTGGCCTCCCCCACCGGTACGGCCAGCCCACCCACCTGGGGGAGGGCCGAACGCTGCGGTTCGGTCCTCCCACTCGGCCGATCCGGGAAGCATTCATACGTTGGCTTCAGAGATTGTTCAAAGGGAGGACTCCATCCATGCATCCCACCGCCGAGCTGTTCACCGAGAAGGCCTGGGGCGCCGTGGTGGCCTCCCAGCAACTGGCCCAGCAGAAGCGCCAGCAGCAGATGGACAGCGAGCACCTGTTCGCTGCCTTGCTGGCCCAGCAGGATCTGGCCAGCCGGATCCTGGAGAAGGCCGGTGTGGATCTGGGCGTCCTGGGCCAGAAGCTGGACGCCTTCATCGCCACCCAGCCCAGCCTGGCCACCACCCCCGACAACGTCTATCTCGGCAAGGGGCTCAACGCGGTCCTCGATCGGGCCGATGCCCTCAAGAGCGAGTTCCAGGACAGCTACATCGCCGTGGAGCACCTGCTGCTGGCCCTGGCGGGCGATGACCGCTGTGGCCGCCAGCTGCTCTCCCAGGCCGGCGCCGATGCGGCCAAGCTCAAGGAAGCGGTGCTGGCGGTGCGGGGCAGCCAGCGTGTGACCGACCAGAACCCGGAGGGCACCTACGAATCCCTCGAGAAGTACGGCCGCGATCTCACCGCCGCCGCCCGCGACGGCAAGCTGGACCCGGTGATCGGCCGCGACGAGGAAATCCGCCGCACCATCCAGATCCTCAGCCGCCGCACCAAGAACAACCCGGTGCTGATCGGTGAGCCGGGCGTCGGCAAGACCGCCATCGTGGAGGGACTGGCCCAGCGGATCGTCAACGGCGACGTGCCCCAGGCCCTGCAGAACCGCCAGCTGATCGCCCTCGACATGGGCGCCCTCATCGCCGGCGCCAAGTACCGCGGCGAGTTCGAGGAGCGGCTCAAGGCCGTGCTCAAGGAGGTCACCGCCTCCGAGGGGCAGATCGTGCTGTTCATCGACGAGATCCACACGGTGGTGGGCGCCGGTGCCACCGGCGGTGCCATGGATGCCAGCAACCTGCTGAAACCCATGCTGGCCAGGGGTGAACTGCGCTGCATCGGCGCCACCACCCTCGACGAGCACCGCCAGCACATCGAGAAGGACCCGGCCCTGGAGCGCCGCTTCCAGCAGGTGTTCGTCGACCAGCCCACGGTGGAGGACACCATCTCGATCCTGCGCGGCCTGAAGGAGCGCTACGAGGTGCACCATGGCGTACGCATCGCCGACAACGCCCTGGTGGCCGCCGCGGTGCTCAGCAGCCGCTACATCGCCGATCGCTTCCTGCCCGACAAGGCCATCGACCTGATGGACGAATCGGCAGCCCGCCTGAAGATGGAGATCACCTCCAAGCCGGAGGAGATCGACGAGCTCGACCGGCGCATCCTGCAGCTGGAGATGGAGAAGCTCTCCCTGGGACGGGAATCGGATCCCGCCAGCCGCGACCGGCTGGAGCGGCTGGAGAAGGAGCTGGCCGACCTGGGCGAGCAGCAGAGCAGCCTCAATGCCCAGTGGCAGAAGGAGAAGGGCTCGATCGACGAACTCTCCGCCATCAAGGAGGAAATCGAGCAGGTGCAGCTGCAGGTGGAGCAGGCCAAGCGCAGCTACGACCTCAACAAGGCCGCCGAACTGGAATACGGCACCCTGGCGGGACTCAACAAGAAACTGGCCGCCCGCGAAGCGGAGCTCAGCGCCCATACCGGCGAGAAGAACCTGCTGCGGGAAGAGGTCACCGAGGACGACATCGCCGAGGTGATCGCCAAGTGGACCGGCATTCCGGTCAGCAAGCTGGTGCAGTCGGAGATGGAGAAACTGCTCCACCTCGAGGACGAGCTGCACACCCGGGTGATCGGCCAGGAGCAGGCCGTGACGGCGGTGGCCGATGCCATCCAGCGCTCCCGGGCCGGCCTGTCCGACCCCAACCGCCCGATCGCCAGCTTCCTGTTCCTCGGCCCCACCGGCGTGGGCAAAACGGAACTCTCCAAGGCCCTGGCCTCCCAGCTCTTCGATTCCGAAGAGGCGATGGTGCGCATTGACATGAGCGAATACATGGAGAAGCACGCCGTGTCCCGGCTGATCGGAGCCCCTCCCGGCTACGTGGGTTATGAGGAAGGCGGCCAGCTCACCGAAGCGGTGCGGCGCCGGCCGTATGCGGTGATCCTGTTCGACGAGGTGGAGAAGGCCCATCCCGACGTGTTCAACGTGATGCTGCAGATCCTCGATGACGGCCGCGTCACCGATGGCCAGGGCCGCACAGTGGATTTCACCAACACGGTGCTGATCCTCACCAGCAACATCGGCAGCGCCTCGATCCTTGATCTGGCCGGAGATCCGGCCCGCTACGGAGAGATGGAGAAGCGGGTGAATGAAGCCCTGCGGGGCCATTTCCGGCCGGAATTCCTCAACCGACTGGATGAATCGATCATCTTCCGCAGCCTGCGGGAAGAGGAGCTGCGCCAGATCGTGGAGCTGCAGGTGAAGCGGCTGGAGAAACGGCTCGAAGACCGCAAGATCGGTCTGCGGCTCAACGCCGAGGCCCTTGACTGGCTGGCCGCCGTGGGTTACGACCCCGTCTACGGGGCCCGGCCCCTGAAGCGGGCCATCCAGCGGGAACTAGAGACCCCCATCGCCAAGGCGATCCTGGCGGGCAGCTTCGCGGCCGGTGCCACCATCGCGGTGGACGTGGAAGCCGAACGGCTGCGTTTCCGCCAGGCCGAACCGGCCGCCATTCAACCTGTGGCGCCGGCCATGGTGGGATGAGCCCTCGTTGATGGCCGCAGGGCTACCTGGGTGATGGGGAAACGGCTGAAACGCCTGGTGGCTCGGCTGCGTCTCTACTGGCTGGCGGCGCGGTTGTATGAAACCTGGCAACTGCTGGCCCGGCCCCACACCCACGGTGCCTTGGTGGCGATCTGGCACGAACAGCGTGTGCTGCTGGTGCAGGCCAGCTATCGCCACGGCCTGGGGCTGCCGGGAGGGGGGCTGGAGCGACGGGAAACGGCGCGGCAGGCGGCGGTGCGGGAGCTGGCCGAAGAGCTGGGGCTGACGGTGTCGCCGATGGAGCTGGAGGATCCCTGGCAGATCACCGAAACCTCGGCGCGGGGGACGAACACCGTGACGATCTTCACGCTGCGGGCAGAGCGGGAACCGAGGATCCGCCTCGACGGCCTCGAGCTGGTGGCAGCCCACTGGCTGATGATGCAGGAGGCGCTGGGCCGGCCTCTGGTCAGCCATGTGCGGGAGTATCTGATGCAGAGGGGCTGCTACAACTCCAGTTGATGGTTGCGGTAAGTGATCTGCAAGAAGAAGGCGGATTAAGCCATGGCGAAGGCCAATCAGACGGAGCCATCACGCCAGCAGCAGGGTGTGCCCCATCCCGCCTCGCGGGCCAGGACGATCCACAGCCTCACGCGGCCATCAGTTCGTCCAGCCTGCCTGGAAACGCCCAAGGTCCGAACAAATCCACGGCCACAGAGCGATGGCCCGCTGGAGCCGCACGGCTGCCGAGTCGATCACTGAAGCGCTGGCGGTGCCTGCCGCCATAAGGCCTTCCAGCCTTTCGAGGCTGCCGACCTGTTCGGAGAGTTTGTCGAGGTCGATGCGTAGATCGAGCTGTAGATCGAGCTGTAGATCGCTCAATCGCCGCTGCCAGGGATCGAGAGAGTCCATCAGAGTTCAAGCATCAGAGAACGATGCCCCGCTCCCGGATGCGCTGCTGCCAGTGGGGCGGCAGGCTTTCCAGGCGCACCAGATCGATCGGGGTGGCCGGATCCTGGCAGGAGGTCGCCAGACTGTTGAGCTCAGCCGTAGCGGTGAGCAACACCTCCAGCGGCAGACCGGCCCCGGCCAGGTCGATGTCCGAGCTGCTGTAGGTGCGGCCCTCGGCCACCGAGCCGGACATCCAGATGCCCTCAATCCCAGGCCAGCCCTGCCGGAGCAGCGCCGCCGCTTCGGGGGCCAGGCGGAGAGCCGCCCGCTCCCGGGCCTCGGCCAAGGCAGTCGCCTCCTGCCGGCGCTGGCGCCAGATCCGCTGCTGGAAGGGGCTCACCACCATGGGCTGAGCCTCAACACCCCACTCAGGGCGTTGCGGTGCGGCCTCGGTGGCGGTGAAGATCTCCACGGCCTGCTCCTCGGGAATCAGCAGCCAGCCGAGTTGGGCGCCATTGGCACGGTAGCGCTCCATCTTCTGTCGCAGGGCCGTCAGCCCGCGGGGGCCTTCGTCCGACGGGCTGGCGAGTTCCACCACCAGCTCGGGGCAGAGGGGGGCGAAACCGCGGCGTTGCTCGGCGTGAGGGCCGTCCAGCGCTCCAAGTGCAGCAGGGATGCGTCGGGGCTCAGCACAGAGCCATCGGGCAAGAGAAAGCCGGTGGAGCTGTCGAACAGCTTGAACGGCAGTCCGCTGGAGCGCACCGCCAGGCCCAGAAGCCCGTTCAGGGCAGCGTTGCGGGCGCCGGCTTCGCTGCCGGTGGGCGTCAAGGCGATCAACTGACCATCGGCGGCGAGTTCGAGCACAGCCTCAGGGTTCGCCTGGCACACCCGCTCGAACTGCTCCGGGCTGAGGCGCAGATCCCAGGGCAAGGCCAACGGCTCCAGAGTCGGAGCGGATGGACGGTGGGGAAGTGCCAGGGTCATGCAGCGAGCGGCGAAACTCCTGCCGCCAACACTAAGAGCAATCAGAAACCGCCAGAGCCTCACTCAGCGCGGGATTGGCATGCCAGCTGTAGGTCCCCTCCCGCACCGCCTCGATGCCCAGCTCGGCCCGCAGTTCCTCCAGGTTCTGCGCCATCCGCTCTTCCCAGATCACCGGGAACAGCGGCCGGGCCTCGGCACCGATGTGCAGACCCTTGCTGATCATGCCGAAGGCGTAACCGGCGGTCCGGGCCTGCTCGGCCGGGGTTTCCAGTTCATCGATCGGAGTGTCGTTGCGGAACCAGTTGAGCAGCAGCGCCATCAGATCGGTGAAGGCCAGGCCAGGGTGGGCGAACTGGGCCACGCTCAGGCTGATGACACCGAGTTCGCCGAAGTTGTCGAGGCTGAAGCCGCTCACGATGTGGTGGATGTCGTGGGTGGCATAGACGCGGTAGTTGATGTAATCGGCGTCGCTGTCCAGGTTGGCGAAGAAGTCGGGATTGGGGAAGAAATTGATGTCGTACCCCATCGTTTCCAGCACCGTGGCGTAGGTGTGGCCCAGGGTTCCCTTCGGCAGGGCCTTGAGGGCCGTGGCGTCGTAGGGGCCGCTCAGCCGCCGCTGCTCGATCATGGCCACCGCGGCCGGATCCCGCTGCAGCAAGGCCCGGCAGACCTGCATCGGACGGGACTGGCGCAGCCGATGGGAGAGCAGAAAGACGTTGTTGGCCGACGCGCCGGCTCCGGCAGCCAGATCGGCGAGTTCCAGAAAGGAGTGGATGTTCTCCTCGGTGGCGATCCGATCGAGATAGCGGAAACCCATGGGAGTGGTGCAGAGCGGAGACGCACCCAGAGACGCTAGTCATGCAGCCGGCGTCAGCCCATGCAGCCATCGATCCGGCGGGCCAGCTCCACGTCCAGGTTCGAGAGGCCGCCGGTGTCGTGGGTGGTGAGGTTGATCGTCACCCGGTTCCAGACGTTGCACCACTCCGGGTGGTGGCCCAACGCCTCCGCCGCCAGGGCCACCCGCGCCATGAAGCCGAAGGCGGCCGAAAAATCGGCGAAGCGCAACTCCCGATGCAGCTTGCCCTCCCGGAGGGTCCACTGGGGCAGTTCGCTGGGCAGCGCGGCGATCTGGGCGGGGGTCAGGGGCTGGGGGGCGGCCATGGGGGAAAAACGCAGGGGTTCAGGATCATTCGCCAACCAGATGCAGGCTGAGGCGGCGTCGGTGCGGTCGGGCCCGGTGTTCCCACAGATACACCGCCTGCCACATTCCCAGCAGCAGCCGGCCCGACTGGAAGGGGATCACCAGGCTGGTGCAGGTCAGGGCGGTGCGGATGTGGGCGGGCATGTCGTCGGGGCCTTCGTCGTCATGCACCCAGGCGCGGCGCTCGCCCTGGCCGCTGATCGGCCGCACCCCCTCGGGGGGCACCAGGGACCGCAGAAAAGCGGCCAGATCCACCAGCACCCTGGGGTCCGCGTTTTCGTTGATCGTCAACGAACAGGAGGTGTGCTGGCTGGCGATGGTGGCGCTGCCCAGCTGCAGGCCGCTGGCGGCGATCAGGGCGTTGATGGCGCCGGTGATGTCGTCGAAGCCCTCGCCTTTGGTGCTGATTTCCAGCGAGTTCAGGCTCTGGCGCAACATCAGGGCCTCCTGGCGATGGTCAGCCGGCGGCGGCAACCGGGAGGGCCGATCGCTGCTCGTCGATCGTGGTCAGGCGGCAGGCCTGGGGATCCCAGAGGACGTAGCTGAAGCATCCCGGGATGTCGGCCAGCGAGAGCCGCCGCACCCCACTCAGCAGGTAAGCGTTGCGCTCATGGCAGGCCCGCAGCCGGTAGTTAGGGATCTTCGAGGAGAGGTGGTGGATGGCGTGGCAGCCGATGTCGGCGGAGAACCAGTTGAAGATCGGCGGCAGTTCCAGATCACTGGTGCCCTCCAGCACCCCGGTCATCTCGCTCCAGCCGGCGGTGGCGTGGGCGTAGGAGCCGGGGAAGTTGTGCTGCACAAAGAAGATGCAGATGAAGATCGCCGCCGCGCAGGCCATCACCGGGGCATAGATCGACCAGAACACACCGGCGCCGAGCCAGTGGGCCATCAGCCACCAGGAGCCGATCACGGCGATGTTGTTGGCCAGCAGATGGCGGAATTCCTCGTTGGTGTACCAGTGCTTGGAGCAATAGCTGGACAGGATCTGGCCGAGGCCCATCGGCTCCGGGCTGCGCAGGCAGGCCATCAGGTGGGGGAAGAAGCCGGCCAGCCCCAGCAGCAGGGCCACCCGGGGCTTGATCACCAGGTAGAAGAAGCCACCGGGGAACAGCATCGCCGGGTGGCGCAGCACCCCATAGAACCGCTGCTGGCCGGGGCTGAGCGCCGCAAAGGCGCCGGTGGTGACCAGGGCCGACGGTCCCTGGTACTTCTCCCAGTCACCGTTATGGCGGTGGTGGTAGGCATGGCCGCGTGACCAGGGGTACTGGGGAATGGCGCTGATCACCCCGAGCAGGAAGCCGAACACCTGGTTGGCCCGCCGGCTGCGGAACAGGGAGTCGTGGCCGCAGTCATGCATCAGCGAGAAACAGCGCGCCAGCAGCAGCACCATCACCACCATCGTGGGAATCAGCAGCAGCGGCGCGTTCTTGAGGCTCCAGTCGGCGAGCCACCAGAGGGCCGCGTAGGGGATCACGGTGTTGGCGATCTGCCAGCCGCCGCGCAGATTCGAGCTGTCCATGAAGGACTTCAGTTCGAAATCGCCTCGCTTGGGCTGACGGACCTCTGCTCGATCGGTCAGGGTGGTTGGCGAGTATCCCTGCGGCAATGCAAACCTTCGGTCGGATCTATCGCGCGATCCTAGGCAGTAATCCAGCGCAGCGACGGCCGTCCTGGCAAAGGGAATCTGAATAGAATCTGCACTGGATCTGTTGCGTCCAAGGTGAGCGACCTGATCGTCGTCGGCAGTGGCCTGGGCGGCCTCTGCGCCGGCGCCATCGCCGCCCGCCATCGGCTGGAGGTGCTCGTGCTCGAGGCCCACACCTCCCCTGGCGGCGCCGCCCACGGCTTCCGGCGCGGACCTTTTCAGTTCGAGTCCGGACCATCGCTGTGGAGTGGCCTGGGCCACTGGCCCAGCACCAACCCCCTGGCCCAGGTGCTGCGGGCGGTGGGAGAAACCCTGCCGGTGGCCAGCTACCGCGACTGGGGCCTGCTGCTGCCCGAGGGATCGCTGCGGGTCGGGGTGGGGCAGGGGCCGTTCCTGGCCCTGCTGCGGGAGCTGCGCAGCCCCGCGGTGGCGGCCGAATGGGAGCGCTTCCTCATGGCCCTGAAGCCCAGCTGCGACGCAGCCCGCTCCCTGCCCCTGCTGGCCCTGCGGCCCGGGGCGGGTCTGGCCACCACCCTCGGCGGCGGCAACGCCCTGCGGCTGCTCGGCCAGGCGGGGCGGCTGGCCAGCCTGGGAGGAGCCTTCGGGCCGATCGCCCGCCGCCACCTCAGCGATCCCTTCCTGCTCCACTGGGTCGAGCTGCTCTGCTTCCTGATCTCGGGCCTGCCCATGGACCAGACCAGCGCCGCCGCCATGGCGACCCTGTTCGGCGAATGGTTCGAGCCCGACGCCGGCCTCGACTACCCCATCGGCGGCAGTGGGGCCGTGGCGGCGGCGCTGGTGCGCGGGATGGAGCGCCACGGCGGCCGGCTGCGCACCGAAGCGCCGGTGGCGGAAATCCTGGTGGAGCGGGGGCGGGCCGTCGGCGTCCGGCTTGAGAACGGCGACCGCCTCGAGGCGCGGCGGGGGGTGATCGCCAACACCAGCCCCTGGGATCTGCTCTCCCTGCTGCCCCAGAACGCAGTGCCCTCGCGCTGGCGGCGGCGCCAGGCGGCCACACCGGCCTGCGCCAGCTTTCTGCACTGGCACCTGGCCCTGCGCGGCGACGACCTCGATCACCTGCCGATCCACCACGTCTGGGTGGGCGACTGGCAACGGGGCATCGGCGCCGAACGCAACATGGTGGTGCTGTCGATGCCCTCCCGCCTCGACCCCTCCTGCGCCCCGCCCGGCCACCAGGTGCTGCACGGCTACACGCCGGCCAACGAGCCCTGGGAGCTGTGGCAGGGGCTGGAGCGGGGCAGCGCCGCCTACGAAGCCCTGAAAAAGGAACGCTGCGCCGTCTTCGGAGAGGTCTTCTCCCAGGTGCTGCCCGACTGGCAGGAGCGGGTGGTGGTTGAACTGCAGGGCACCCCGCTCACCCATCGCCACTACCTGCGGACGCACCAGGGCAGTTACGGCCCCGCCTGGCCGGCCAGCAGCGGCCCCTTCCCCGGCGGCACCACACCGATCGAAGGCCTGGTGCTCTGCGGCGCCGGCGTGTTCCCGGGCATCGGCGTGCCGCCGGTGGCGGTGAGCGGCGCCATGGCCGCTCACCGCTTCGTCAGCGCCCGGCAGCAGCGGCAACTGCTGGAGGACATCGGCCTGACGGATCTGTGAGGCAGCGCTGAGAAGCGTCGCAGCGCCTGGCTGCCCAGCTGCACCTCCCGCAGCAGCAGCAGCACCGCCGTCATCAGCGAGCCCATCGCCAGCAAGAACAGCAGGGCCACCAAGGGGGTCAGGTCGATCGTGGCCAGGGTGCTGAGGAACAGCACCATCACCACCGTCGCCACCAGCAGGAAACTGGTGGCGGCAAAGGCGAAGGCCCTCGAGGCCAGGGTCATTCGCCGGCGGTGCAGTAGCAGTTCCCCCTGCAGCTCCCGCTCCTGGGCGACGCTGGCGGCCGGTTCCCCAGCCTTGAGCACCCGGGCCCGGTCGATGATGCGGGAGAGGCGGGTGGTGATCACCCCGAGCAGGCCACTGATGCCCGCCAGCAGAAACACCGGCGTCACCGCCAGCCGGATCGTCTCTGCCAACCCCACGGAGTTCGGGTTGGTCACCAGCAGGATCAACGGCAAGGATCCACAGCATGCGGTGAGCAACTTAGGGCGACGGACCCTGCCAGCCTGCCCCTGCGTTCGCCTGTCCCCCACTCGCCATGACCACGATCCTCTGCCGCTACGAAGGAGCCCTGCGCTGCGCGGCGGAGCACGCCGCCTCCGGCTCGCGGCTGATCACCGATGCCCCCGTGGACAACCAGGGCAAGGGCGAGGCGTTCTCCCCCACCGACCTGGTGGGCACGGCCCTGGCCACCTGCCTGCTCACGGTGATGGGGATCGTGGCCGAACGTCAGGGCATCCCCCTGGAGGGGGCCTCGGTGCGGCTGCAGAAGGGCATGAGCAGCAGCGGCGAGCGCCGCATCGCCCTGCTGGAGGCCTGGATCGACCTGCCGGCCGGCCTCGGGGCCGAGCAGCGCGAGGTGCTGATCCGCGCCGGCGAGAGCTGCCCGGTGAAGGTCAGTCTGGAAGGCTGCGTGCCGATGCGCCTGCACTGGACTCCGGCGGCGGCGGACTGAGGGTGACCCCCACCTCCAGCTGCTCGAGCGGGGCCTCGGGATCCACCGGCACCAGCAGCACCATGGTGCTGGCGGCGGGCCGGGTGCCGGGCTGCTCCTGAAGGATCTCCAGGGCCACCATCGTCTTGCGCCACTGCAGGATCTTCCCCTCCAGCAGGGCCACGAAGTCGTCGCAGCTCCAGCGGGCCCCCTCCCCGCGGCAGGGGTAGCGCTCCAGCACGTCGAGGATCTCCATCTCCCGCAGCGGCGCCGCGTCGGCCGGATCCCACACGAGCAGATCGTTGCCGTCGAGGGCATTGGCCTCCAGCAGACTGGCTTCGCTGGCCAGCAGGATGTCCAGGGCCATCTCATCGTCGTCGCGCTCGATGGCGGTGAGCAGGGCCTCCAGCACCAACTGGGTGTCGTCATCGAGCTGGTCGCAGTGCACGGTGAGCAGGCCCGTCACCGCCAGTTCGATCTCTTCGAGGGGCAGCACCATGGTCAGGGCCCGCAGGATCGCGCTGAGCACGTCGCCGGATTCCCCCTCGCTGGGCGTGCCCTCCAGGGCCAGATCGGGGTCGGCCATGAACCGTTCGATGGCCGCGAGCACCAGGGCCTGCTCCGGAGAAGGGGGATGCATCGATCCGGCCGCAATCGTGACGTAGCCCCACCATGGCGCCGCCGGCAGCAGGCTGCAGCGTGAATCCAAGACGACCAACAGGATGCTGATCAGCTCGGCCTTTCGCTCACCGATGCTGCAAGGGAGCTGATCGAGGCGGGAGTTGAAGACGACGGCCTACTTCCGGGATGTGGTGTGCCAGAAACACCCTGGCATCGAGGAGGCCTGGATCCTGCAGGTGCTGGCCCAGCCCATGGAGGAGCGCCATCAGGCGGATGGTCGCCATGCCCTATGGGACCTGGTCCCGGAAGCACAGAATCTTGCGCTCAGGGTCATTACTCTTGAAGACCGAGAGACTGTTCACAACACCTTCTTTGATCGGAGTTTCCTCAGAGCCCGAGCCCGTCTGCAACATCCACCCTAAGCTGCGCCCCCGCGCCATGAAGATCCGCTACTTCCTGGATACCGACACCCATTACATCGAACTGGCCGATCGGGTGAGCAGCAGCTCAGAGGCTGTCCGCGACAACCTGATCGTGGATTTCGATGCCCAGGGACAACCGGTTGGGGTGACGTTGGAGCACTACTCCCAGATCAGCGACAGCAGCACCATCGAGTCCCTGCTGCCAATCACCCCTGTTCTGCTGCCTGCTTGAGCCGCTCCTCCAGGGGCAGGGGGGGCAGGGGGGCCAGGAGCACGTGCGTGGCAGGAAGCTGCCTTCACCCACGCAGCACTCCGGGCTGGCGGCGGGGCTGATCAGGCTCCTGTGGCACAAGCCGCGCCCGGGGCTAGCCGTCCTTCGCCAACAGGATGGTTTCGCCGGCATGGGCGGCGTCGATCAACCGCGAGAACGGGGTCTTGGCCTCATGAACGTTGACGGTGCGCATGGCTGACGCTGCCGGTGGCGCCATGCTGGCCCCACCGGCTCGACCGATTCCATGCCCCCAGCGGCTCCAGCCCTCGACCAGCTCCAGCAACACCTGCACACCACCCGCCTGCTGGGCTCGATCAGCAGCACCCTCTATTTCGATCAGAACACGGTGATGCCCGCCGCCGGCGCCGCCTGGCGCGGCGAACAGCTGGCCCTGCTGGCGGCCCAGCTGCATGAGCGCCAGAGCAGTGCGGCCTACGCCGACCTGGTCGCCGCCGCCGAAGCCGAGCTCACGGCCGACGCCCCCCCGCAGCGGCGCCGCAACCTGCAGCTGCTGCGCCTGGAAATCGACCGCCAGTGCTGCCTCGATCCTGCCCTGGTCACCGCCCTGGCCCGGGCCCAGTCCCGCGGCAACGCGGTCTGGCAGGAGGCCAGAGCCGCCAACGACTTTGCCGCCTTCGCGCCGTCCCTGCGGGAGCTGCTCGAGCTGCGCCGGGAGCAGGCCGGCCAGCTGGCGGCGGCCGAGCCCGTGGCCCGCAGCCCCTGGGAAATCCTGGCCCAGCCCTTTGAGCCCGACATCAGCAAGGCACGGCTCCAGGAGCTGTTCGCGCCGCTGGCGGCGCAGCTGCCCGGCCTGCTGGAACAGGTGGCGGCTGCGCCTGCGCCCAGCCCGACGCAAGCCTTCGACCTGCCCGAAGCTCTTCAGGAGAGTCTCTGCAGCGAGCTGCTCGACGGCTGGGGCTACGACGGTCGCCGCTGCCAGCGCTCCCGCTCCGCCCACCCCTTTTCCTGCACCGTGGGCCCCGAAGACTTCCGCATCACAACCCGCGTCGTGCGCGGCCAGCCGCTCTCGGCGTTCCTCGCCACCGCCCATGAATGGGGTCACTCCCTCTACGAGCAGGGTCTGCCCCGCAGCGACGACCATTTCTTCCCCTGGCCCCTGGGGGAGGCCACCTCCATGGGGGTGCACGAGTCCCAGTCGCTGTTCTGGGAGTGCCGGGTGGCGCGCAGCCGTGCCTTCGCCGAGCGCTGGCATCCCCGCTTCCGACAAGGTCTGGGCTCCGACCCCTGGGGCGGTGTTCAGGGGTTCTGGCGGTCCTTCAATCCGCTGCGGCCGGGCCTGATCCGGGTGGAAGCCGACGAACTCAGCTACAGCCTGCACATCGTGCTGCGCTTCGAGCTGGAGCTGGCGCTGCTGGAGCAGGAGCTGCCGGTGGAGGAACTCCCCGGGCAATGGAACCGGCGCTTCAAGGACCTGCTGGGCCTGGTGCCGCCCAGCGATGCCGAAGGCTGCCTGCAGGACATCCATTGGGCCGAGGGCCTGTTCGGCTACTTCCCCTCCTATGCCCTGGGCCATCTGATCAGCGCCCAGATCTCCGAGGCCCTGGAGCAGGAGATCGGCCCGATCGAGACACTGGTTCGGGCAGGCCAGGAGTCGGCGCTGCAGGAGTGGCTTGCCGGGAGCGTCTGGCCCCTGGGCCGCTCGGTCAACGCCGAGCAGCTGGTGGAGCAGGTCACGGGCCGGCCCCTGAGCTCGGAGGCTTTCCTCACCTACCTGCGCACCAAGGTGGGCCAGCTGGGCGAGGGGGCCTGAAGCGGCTCTGCCGGGGCCCGCTGCCTAAGATGCCGCCGCCGAAAAGCCCCCACCATGGCGAACATCGATCACGCCCCCAGCCGCACCATGCTGAACCTGCTGCATGTGCTGCCGGCCTTCGCCGATGAGGCCGAGCTGCGACTCAACGCCATCGTGGAGCTCAACTCCAACACGATCAACAAGTACGAGCTGATCACCGAAACCGGCCACCTGAAGCTGGATCGGGTCGGCTATTCCTCCCTGGCCTACCCCTTCGCCTACGGCTGCATCCCCCGCACCTGGGACGAGGACGGCGACCCGCTCGACATCGAGATCGTCGGCGTCACAGAACCCCTGGTGCCCGGCAGCCTGGTGGAGGCCCGCATCATCGGCATCATGTGCTTCGACGACGGCGGCGAGGTGGACGACAAGGTGATCGCCGTGCTGGCCGACGACAAGCGCATGGATCACATCACAAGCTATTCCCAGCTCGGTGAGCACTGGCTCAAGGAGACCCAGTACTACTGGGAGCACTACAAGGATCTGAAGAAGCCTGGCACCTGCAAGGTCAACGGCTTCCACGACACCGGCGAGGCGGTTCGCATCATCAAGGAATGCGAGAATCGCTATCTTTCCGCCATCGCTCCCCGTCTGGTCGGCTGACGTCCGCCCCGGCAGCACCCTCCCACCGGCGGCCCTGCCGGACCTCCTGACCCATCCCTTACTGATCCGGTTCCGCCCATGTCGCGCTCCCTGGCCCTCTGCCTGCTTCTGACCACCGGCTGGGGTGCCGCCATGGCCACCGCGGCACGGGCCGTCGAACCGCCCCTTCTTGTCCCCACAGCCGCCGCCTCGTCCCCGGCGATCCTCAGCCCGACCCCTGGAAGCCCGGCCGGCCCCGGCCAGGCCTCACCCTCACCGGCCACCCCCGCTCCGGAAAAGGCCACCGTCACCAGCACCCGGGAGATCGTGCTGGAGCTGGGCAAGCGCACGATCAGCCTTCGGGACAACGGCAAGGTGCTGGGCAGCTGGCCCGTCGCCATCGGCGATTCCCGCACCCCCACCCCCAAAGGACGCTTCCTGGTGGAGACCAAGGTGGTCAATCCCCAGTACCAGAGCACGGCGAGCGGCAAGATCAACCCCACCAAGGGCCCCAACGGCCCCCTGGGCGACCGCTGGATCGGCTTCAAGAAAAGCGGCCCCAACCAGTACGGCATCCACGGCACCCCCAGCGCCTGGGCCTGGACCGTCACCTCCCGCTCCGCCGTCACCAACGGCTGTGTCCGGATGCTCACCCCCCATGTGCGCGCCCTGTTCGATCAGGTGGACGTCGGAACGCCGGTGGTGGTGAAACCCTGAACGCTGCAAGCTGATCCCGGGGAAATGGTCAGCGACCGAAAAGATTCTGGAGATTGCGCCAGAACGCTTTGATGTCTGGGTGCTAACACCTAATCTTTCTCAACTCGATTCCAGGTGGCATCCTCCGATGCTGCTGTTTTCCACCCATGTTCGATTCCAGCAACCAACCCACCACCGACCAGCTCAACAGCACGTCACTCAAGTGGGGCAACGATGGTGAGCTCTCCGAACTGGACCTGCAGCGCATCCTCGGCCTGCTCTCTCAGGCCGATCCCGTCGCCGAAGCCTTGATGGAGAGCCGCTCCGAAGCGGCCTGAAAGACCCGGGCCTGGGCCCTGGCCATGCCATCGCGGCTGGCCACCCCCCGCAACCGGCTGACGGCGAGTCCGCCTGCCGGCAGGCCATGGGGCAGGTGCGCACAGGATCCTCCTGGCACCTCGAAGACCGGCAGCTGACGCAGGCCATTGGGTCTGAGCTGGTCTTCGAGCCGATCGAGCGCGACCCCCATCGGCAACCACACCAACTCGGTCCGCACGCAATTCTCCAGCCGCAACGGTCCCGTCCTGGCCAGCTCGGAGGACAGCCCGCGCTGCAGATCCCCGATCGTCACCAGTCCCTGGGCGAGGCCGGCCCTCTCCACCAGCAGGCAGTGACCATGGCTTTCGATCAACCTGGCCAGGGCGGCTGACGCCGCCATCGCGGCCGGCAGCACCAGGGGAGCCTCCGGCTCGAACGCCTCTTCCACGGCGATGCCCGCCAGCTGGCTGCGCCGCCGTTCTTCGAGGGGATCAGGGCCCATCAGGCCGGGATCGTGGATGCCCTGCCAGCGCTCCACCAAGGCGGCACTGAGGCCGGCCGCCGCCATCAGCGGCAGCACGATGCGGATGTCACGGGTGAGTTCGAACAGCAGCAGCAGGGCGGTGAGCGGTGCCCTGGCGCTGCCGGCCAGCACGGCCGCCATGCCGACCATCGCGTAGGCAGGAGGCTCGGCCACCGGCAGATCCAGGCCGCCGCTGCCCAGCACCTGGCCATAGCAGTTGCCCAGCACAGCGCCCAGGAAGAGGGAAGGGGCGAACCCGCCCCCCACGAAGCCGGTGGCGTTGCTGACGGTGGTGGCCACCAGCTTGACGCCGATCAGGGCCACCAGGGTGAGCAAGGGGATGCCGCCGTCCCGGCCCAGCAGCGCTTCGATCGTGTCGTAGCCGACCCCCAGCACCTGGGGGAACACCAGGGCCATGGCCCCGAGGGCCGCCCCTCCCAGGGCCGTGGGCAGACCCGGCGGCAGCCGCTGCACCACGGACTGGACCCGTTCATCGCGGCCGGCCGCCAGCAGCCGGATCAGCAGCCACGACATCAGGCTGGCCAGCAGACCCAGCCCCAGGTAGAGGGGCAGCTCCAGCGGCGAGCGCACCTCGTAGGCGGGCAGGCGCAGAATCGGCGTGTCACCGAGGCAGAGCTGGGTGACCAGGGCGGAGGCCACCGCCGCCACCAGCACCGCCCGCAGGCTGGGACGTCCCGGGATGGTGCTGTAACTGCCCTCGAAGGCGAAGAACACCCCGGCGATGGGGGCCTTGAATCCGGCCGCCAGGCCCGCCGCCACCCCGGCGGCCACCAGTGCCTTCTGGGCCTGGGGGGAAAGACGTCCCTTCAGGGCCACCCAGAGGCCGATGTTGCCCCCGCCTTCCACACTCGGTCCCTCCGGCCCCAGGGAAGCCCCGCTGCCCAGGCTGAGGGACGCCGCCACCAGGCGCAGCAGGGGCAAGCGCGGCTCTCCCCCCTGGCGGCCGTCGGCGATCGCCATCAGGCTGGAGAGGCCCGGGCCGATGCTGCCGGCGAGATGGCGCAGCAGGCCCACCGCCAGACCGCCCAGGGTCGGCACCACCACCACCGGCCAGAGGGCGAGCCAGTCGGGCGGGGTGGGCAGGCTGATCGGCGGGGGTTGCGGCGGCGGAGGTGGTGCCGTCGCCAGCAGGCCGATGCCATCGAGACCGAGCTGGAGCAAAGCCCGCAGGGGGGTGCCACTGTCGGGTGCCAGGGGCGGCAGATCAATCGACGGCAGGTCGGCGGGGGTGGCCGGCGAGGAGCGCCCGATCACCAGCAGTCCCTCCACGAACGGGCCGAAGAGAAAATTGTTGATGAACCCGAGCAGCTCGTGGAACCCCACCACCGCCAGGCCGGTCAGGGTGCCGACCAGGGCCGCCCAGGCCAGCAGGTTCCACTGGAAGGGAAGACCGCGCAGGTCGGCATCGGACCCAGAGGCGCGGGGGCCGGCGGCCTCAGCTTCCGGAGCGGACGGTGGCAAAGATCTCCTCCAGGATCTCCCCGGCCCCCTGGGAACGCAGTGTGCCCGCCAGCGCCACCCCGATCGCCTCTGGATCGGCGGCCGGCCCGCGGCAGCTGTCCCGCAGCAGGCGCTGGCCGTCGATGCTGGCCACCATGCCGGTCAGCACGAGCTCGTCGTTCTCGAAGTGGGTGTTGACGCCGATCGGCACCTGGCAGCCACCTTCCAGGCTGCGCAGGAAGGCCCGCTCGGCCAGGCAGCGACGGGCGGTGGGCAGGTGCTGAAGCACACCGATGGTGTCCAGCACGGCCTGATCGCCATCGCGGCACTCGATCCCCAGGGCCCCCTGACCCACGGCATGGAGCGAAATCGAGGGATCAATCAATTCATGGATGCGATCCCCCAGACCGAGCCGGGTGAGCCCGGCCGCCGCCAGGATCAGGCAGTCGTAGACGCCGGCGTCCAGCTTTTCCAGGCGGGTGATCACGTTGCCCCGCACGTCCTTGAATACCAGATGGGGGTAGTGGTGGCGCAGCTGGGCAAGGCGCCGCAGGGAGCTGGTGCCCACCACGCTGCCCTCCGGCAGGGTGGCGAGGGTGCGGTCCCGGTGCCGTTCATGCACCACCAGGGCATCGGCGGGATCCTCCCGCTCGGTGATGCAGCCCAGGATCAGCCCCTCCGGCAGGTTGGTGGGCAGGTCCTTGAGGCTGTGGACGGCGATGTCGGCCCGGTCGACCAGCATCTGGGCCTCCAGTTCCTTGGTGAACAGGCCCTTGTCGCCGATCTTGGCCAGGGCCACGTCGAGGATCTTGTCCCCCTGGGTGGCCATCGCCTCGATCGCGATGGTCAGGTCCGGATGGGCCCGGGAGAGTTCGTCCCGCACCCAGTGGGTCTGGACCATGGCCAGCTGGCTGCGGCGGGAGGCGATGCGCAGGGTGGAGCTGGTCATCGGACGCTTCGGGCGGCAGCGACGGCTGCCAGGCAACAGCCGACAAGCCTACGGACCGGCCTGTCGCTGGCTGAAGCCAGCGGACGGAACGTGATCAGCTGATGGGATCAGGCGAACAGATCGAGGGGCAGGGGCCCCCAGGTGTCCTCGGCATCCGGATCGGAGGCCCCATGGCCGGTGATCAGGATCCCCTCGCCGAGGCCATCCTCCCGGCGCAGGTGGAAGAGTCCGGTGCGCTGGTTGCCCTTCAGAAACACCGCTCCGGGCTCCCCCTCGCCCTCCTCCCCAGCGCTGAGCTTGGGCCACCCCTGGGCCGTCTCGAGCTGACGCAGGGCCGTCAGGGCCGCCCCCGCCGACGGCGCCATGATGCCGATCGTGAACCAGGTGCAGGCCCCCAGCAGGGGCGTGAGCTCCTCCCGCAGCCGCAGGGCCCCTTCGCCATCGAGGCGAGGGGCGGATCGCAGGCCTCGCAGGCCCCGGAGCCCAGCCAGGCCGGTGATCGGGAGGTCGGTCGTCAAGGGGATCGCAGCGATCGGATCGTCCCACTCTGGAGGTCCGCAGGGGGTGAATCCCGCCAGAAGGCCAGGCACACCGTCAGCCAGGCCAGCCCGACGGCGGCGCCCGCCAGCAGATCCGTGGGCCAGTGGGCCCGCACGTAGAGGGTGCTCAGCCAGACCAGACCTACCCAGAGGCAGGCGAGCATCGCCAGGGGGCGCTTCAGGCGGGGGTGGTGGGACGCCAGGATCACCACCATGGCGAAGTAGAAGGCCACGGCCCCGGCGGCATGGCCGCTGGGGAAGCTGTGGCCATCGAGCGGCAGCAGGCTGCCGGGGGGGCGGTTGCGGCTGAACAGGGGCTTGAACACCAGATCCACCAGGATCAGGATCCCGCCGCTGGCCATCACCAGCAGGCGCAGATCCTTCCACCAGCGCCGCAGCAGGAGATAAACCAGCGCCATCGCCACCAGGATGGCGGTGAAGCCGACGCCGCTGATCCTGTACACCTGGGTCAGCGCATCCCCCACCGGGCCGTGGAGCTGACGGCCGAGCCAGCTGAGGACGGCGGCATCCAGCGAGGCCAGGGGCCGGCCCGGGGCGACGGCCACGAAGAGCCCCACCAACAGGGCGAGGCAGGCTGGCACCACGACCTTGTCACGCGGCAGCAGGTGGAACACCATCACGGCACCAGATGGCGGCGAGACACACGCCAGAGGGTCAGCTCCCCGGAGTGCCCCAGAGGCTCGATGCCCTCCCCGGGCAGGGCCAGGGCCTGGAGATCGCGGCGATCGCCCAGCAGCCGCACGGAGCGACTGGCTGGCGAGAGGGCCAGGGCGGAGGGGCTCTGAAGGGCGAGCTGGGTGATGTGGAGGCGATCGGACACGAAGACGGCCTCGGGCTCGCCGTAGAACAGCACGCTGTACCGCTTGGTGCCGACGATCAGCAGGGGCTCGTCAGGCCGCGCAGCGGCCTGGGCCATGCGGGCCATCTGGCGCAGGGGCAGCTGACGCTCGCGATCGAGCAGGGGACCCAGAGGAGCGATCACCAGGCCCAGCACCGCCAGAAAGCCGGCCAGGCTGGGCAGCCACAGCCACTCCGCCGCCCCCGGTCGCAGCACCAGCGCCAGCAGGGCGAGGGCCGTGAGCCCCAGAGACAGGCAGAGCACCAGCGGCAAGCCGGAGCGCGACAGGGCCGCACCGAAGTCCGGGTAGGCGGGATCACCGGCCACCCAACCCGGCGCCAGGGCGGCCGCCACCGCCATCGCGGCGAGCAGCAGCCCCTCGATCGTGGCAGTGATCCGAACGCCGAGCCGGCCCCCGGCGGCCTGGGGCGCCCGGTTCGGCTCCGGCAGGGGGTGCCACAGCAGCCCCACCAACAGGCTCGCCGCCGGCAGGGACGGCAGGATGTAACCGGGCAGCTTGGTGGCGGCAGCGGAGAAGAAGGCCACCACCAGCACCAGCCACAGCAGCAGGAAAAGGCCCAGGTGCGCCGGGACGGCCCCCTCCCCGGAAGGGCCGTCCCCCGCCATCCGCCAGCGAGACGGCCGCCAGAACCCCTGGGCCGCGATCGCCAGGGGCAGGAAGAGCGACCAGGGCAGCACCAGCAGCACCAGCCAGGGCAGGTAGAACCAGGGGGGGCCGGGGTGGTCGTAGAGAACCGAGGTGAAGCGCTGCAGGTTGCTGAACCCCAGGAAGCCCCCCAGAAAATCGCCGCCGTTGACGGCGGCCGCCGCTGCGTACCAGGGGGCGCTCACACCGAGGAAGAGGGCCACCATGGCCAGCAGGGAACGCCACCGGAGCCAGGGACGCCACTGGCCGGTGAGCAGCAGGAAGACCACCACCACCAGGCCGGGCAACAGCAGACCCACCGGACCCTTGGCCAGCACGGCGATCCCCGCGAACAGCGCCATGGCCGCCCGGCCGAAGGAGGCCAGCCAGGGATGGGCCTGGTGGCGATGGGCCAGCAGGAAAGCGAACAGCGCCAGGCTGATGGCGCTGGAGAGGAACATGTCCGTGGTGGAGGTGCGTCCCCAGCCGATCCAGCCCGGGGTCGTGGCGATCACCCCCGCCGCCACGGCGGCCCTCAGCAGCCGCGGGCGGCCGGCCTCTCCCGCCGGGGACCAGGCGAGCATCAGCCCGAAGCCGGCCACCACCACGGCACTGGCGGCCAGCGCGACCGGCAGCCGGGCGGCCCATTCGCTGACCCCGAACAACCGGAAGCTCAGCCCCACCATCCAGTACCCCCAGACGGGGTAATCAAAGAAGCGCTCGCCGTTCCACCACGGGGTGACCCAATCGCCCCGCTCCAGCATCTGGTGGCCCACCTCCACAAACAGGGCCTCGGTCTTGTCCATCAGGCCCAGGCTGCCCAGGCCCTGGAAGAAGGCCAGCCAGCACAGCAGAAGCAGCCAGAGGCCGCAGAGCACCCAGATCATCCGACGGTGCATCTGGATCCTGGCACTCTCCGGCCGGGCCCCTGGGGCAGCAGACACCATGCTGGGCGGACGACGGGATCAAGGCGAAGTTAAGGCCAGGGGCTGCCGATGGGGACCTGGGTCCTCGGCGGGTCCTGGCTAGGGGGTGTTCCAGACGAAGCGGGAGGACGCCGCGTACTTCCAGACGAAGTCGACGGCGATCCCGGCCAGCAGGGCCAGCAGCGGCTGAGGGGTGACCTGCCGGTAAAACGCCGAGGACACCCCGACATTGGCCGCCATTCCGAGGGAGGTGACCAGCAGAAAGCGGATCAGACCGAACACAAGCGCGATGCCGCTGAGCTGCTGGGAGCGGAAGGTCAGCACGTTGTTGATCAGATAGTTGGAACAGCCGGCGCTGACCACCGCCACCACCTGAGCCTGCTCGAAACTGAGGCCCAGAAGATCCTGGCTCAGGGCGAACACCAACAGGTGGATCCCGATCCCGGTGGCTCCCACCAGGGCAAAACTGACGGCCCGCCGAGGCACCATCCGCAGCAGCAGGGTGTGCAGGATCGAAACGCCGAGATCCCAGATCACCGCCACATTGAGCTTCGACTCTCCAGCACTGCGGGGCTGGAAACTCAGGGGCACCTCCGCGACCGCCAGATGGCCGTGACTAAGGGCCAGCAATTCGTAGAGAAACTTGAACCCGTTGACATCCACCTGGCGGACATAGGGAAGGCAACGCTCCGGACGCAGGGCGAAGAAACCGCTCATGTAATCGCTCAGATGGCGGTAGCGGGGCAGGCTGAAACGGGCCACCGAGTTCGCCCAGGTGGAGTTCCTCTCCCTCTGCTCGCTCAGGCCGATGATCCTTGCCTGAGGATGAAACCGGCTGCCGATCATGAGGTCTCCGCCACTCTCAAGCAGGGCCGAGACGGCATGGGCCACCGAAGCGGGTTCATGCTGGCCGTCGCTGTCCATGACCACCACCACATCACCGGTGGCATCCAGGATTCCCTCCTTGATGGCGCTGGAGAGACCGAAGCGGCCAACCCGCCGAATCAGGCGCACACATCCATGTCGGTGGGCCAGCATCTTGACCCGCTCTGAGGTGCCATCCGTGGAATCATCATCAACGAACAGCAGTTCAAGGTCGAAGCTGTCTCGAAGAGGCAGCAATTCGCTGACGATCGGCTCTACATTGGCAGACTCATTGAAGGTGGGAAGAACAACTGTCAAGCGCAGGAGAGAATCCCTTTTGCTCATGGGTAGTGAGGCGAGCAGCTGAAGATCGCCGATGCGCTCGCCACCATTTCAGCAGACTCCACAGGGGTAGATGGAGGCTACTTGATGTATTCCTTCAGGACGCCATTACGGTTGGGATGGCGAAGCTTTCGCAACGCCTTGGCCTCAATCTGTCGGATGCGCTCACGGGTCACATCGAAGATCTGACCGATTTCCTCCAGCGTCTTCATCCGGCCGTCATCAAGGCCGTAGCGCAGGCGGAGCACATCACGCTCGCGCGGGCTGAGCGTGGCCAGAACCCCTTCGAGATCCTCTCGCAGGAGATTCTTGGCCACATCCTGCTCAGGATTCTCGATATCAGCTTCAATGAAGTCGCCAAGCCTGGAATCTTCCTCCTTGCCGATGGGAGTTTCAAGAGAAATCGGCAGCTGGGCAGACTTGGCGATGAAGCGCAGCTTCTCAATCGTCATCTCCATGCTCTCGGCGATCTCCTCCTCGGTGGGCTTACGGCCGAATTCCTGGGAGAGGGTCTTGGTGGTCTTCTTGATCCTGGAGATGGTTTCGTAGAGGTGAACGGGCAGCCGGATGGTGCGGCTCTGATCAGCGATCGCACGGGTGATCGCCTGGCGGATCCACCAGGTGGCGTATGTGGAGAACTTGTAGCCCTTCTCGTGGTCGAACTTTTCGGCGGCACGGATCAGGCCGAGGCTGCCCTCCTGGATCAGATCCTGAAAGGAGAGACCCCGGTTCATGTATTTCTTGGCGATCGAGACCACCAGTCGCAGGTTCGACTGGACCATCTTTTCCTTGGCCCGACGACCCAGCATCAGCCGACGGCGGAACTTGATCAGCGGCATCTCAAAGATCCCTGCCCATTCCTTGGTGTCAGGGAAATGTCCCTTGTCGGCCTCGAACTCAGCAGCCTTCTCTTCCAGTTCGAGCAGATCAGCAATCTTGCGGGCCAGCTCGATCTCCTCATCGGGCCGGAGCAGGCGAATGCGACCGATCTCCTGGAGATAGACGCGGATCGAATCCTCGGTATAGACACCCTTCGGGCCCACCTTGATGCTGGCGAGGGCTTTGGCGGCCTTGGCATCCTTGGGAAGATCACCGCCGGCCTCGGGCTGGTCACCGATCGCGTCGGAGGCATCGTCGGTGGCGACGACAACGGTCTTGTCGGCTGCGGGCTTCGCGGCCGCCTTGGCACCTGCCTTGGCCCCCGTCTTGGCGGTGGCTGTCTTAGGGGTGGCTGACTTGGCGCGGGAGGCGGTCTTCCTGGCCGTCGCAGGGGCTGAGGCGGCCGACGTCTCGATGGGCACCAAGGCACCACTGGCCGAGACGGTGGCCAGGATTTCTGGAGGGGCGGCTTTGACCTTGGCGGCGACTGGGCTCATGGAAACGACGCGAAAAGGGAGGGGTGCGGGGGAGAGGAAGCGGGCGGGTCATGGCGGGAAGCGACCCCGTCGACCCGGAGATGGTCAGGAACGTAAACCCATCCTGCGGTTCCCATCCTCCCCTGGCCCGGTACGGAGCCGGGC
This sequence comes from Cyanobium sp. CZS25K, assembly GCA_030373325.1. GTDB lineage: Bacteria > Cyanobacteriota > Cyanobacteriia > PCC-6307 > Cyanobiaceae > Cyanobium. The sequence continues at coordinate 41,641 of JAUCZB010000009.1, forward strand.
GGGAGGCCAAGGAGAGCAAAGGGACATCGCGGGTGGAAAACTCCCCCGTCTCGTAGCCCCTGTTGTTGGATCGAGGATGGATCGCTCCAGGAGCGTGAATGGGTTGGTGATGAACGGCCAGAGCCGGTGCAGGGCTGTCACGGGTGGTCTCAGACCGGAGGAATGGAGAGGGGGTTGAATCCCTTCATCCTCAGCGGGTCTTCCCTGTGGACGGAACTCTGCGCGGTTCCGACGGCAGCCTTTCGAGCGGCCCAACCTCGTCATCCTAGGAATGGCGTGAGATCTTTGCAAGATTGCCAGCCAGTTCCTCACCCCCCTCCCCCAGGGACGCCGTTCCAGGCTGGCTGGAGATCTGGCTGGAAGCCGGCCGGGAAGGGAGGACGTTCACCTACGACAACCCGGAAGGGCTGGGCCTCGGAGTGGGGGATCTGGTGCGGGTCCGTCTCCAGGGACGGGCCCATACCGGCCTGGTGGTGGGAACGTCCGCGGTCTGTCCGGCCGCCATGGTGGGCAGGCCGCTCCTCCCGGTGGAGGCGGTGCTGCAGAGCGCCGCGATCGATCCGCACTGGCAGGCCCTGCTCGAGGCTGTCGCCCGGCAATGCCACACCGGCCTGTTTCGCACCCTCAAGAGCGCGCTGCCGCCCGGCTGGCTGGGGCAGGCCCGGCGACCGCCAGGCCAGGGGCGGATCCTCTGGACGGTGCGGCTCAATCCTGGAACGGTCGCGGTGGCCAGCAGCCCCAGGCAACAGGCCCTCCTCGACCATCTGGCCCGCCACGGGGGGACAAGGCGGCTGCGCGATCTGGTGGAGGAGGACGGCTTCGGGCGCTCCCTGATCGGCACGATGGAACGCCGGGGCCTGGTCCTGAAGGAATCCGGCCGCGGCCCCTCACGGGGCGGCGCGGCCAAGGGCCAGGCCAGCGGCAGGGCTGGCGACCCATCGACCCGCCTGGAGCCCCCCCGACAGGCCAGCCCGGCCCAGGCCGAGGCGATGGCGGCCATCGCCGCCGCCCCGGCAGGACAGACCCTGCTGCTGTGGGGGGTGACCGGATCCGGCAAGACCGAGGTTTACCTGCAGGCCGCGGCCCGGGAGCTGGCGGCGGGGCGCAGCGTGCTGATCCTGGCGCCGGAGATCGGCCTCATCCCCCAGCTGCTGGATCGCTGCCGGCGGCGCTTCGGATCCGATGTCATCGAATACCACAGCGGCATGGGGGATGGCGAGCGGGTCGTGGCCTGGCGCCGCTGCCTCGAGGCCGCCGTGCATCAGGAAGCCTGTCTGGCCGTGGGCACCCGCTCGGCCGTCTTCCTGCCGCTGGGCAACCTGGGCCTGCTCGTGCTCGATGAGGAACACGATGCCTCCTACAAGCAGGAGAGCCCCATGCCCTGCTACCACGCCCGGGAGGTGGCCCGGCTGCGGGCCCGCCAGACGGGGGCCAGGCTGGTGCTCGGCAGTGCCACGCCCTCGCTGGAAAGCTGGTGGCGCTGCCAGAGCGGCCCGGGGGGCCAGCCCGCCGACACCCTCCTTTTGCCGCTTCCGGAGCGGATCGGCCAGCGGCCCCTGCCGCCGGTACGGCTGGTGGACATGCGTCAGGAACTGGTGGACGGCCACCGCCGCCTGATCAGCCGCCCCCTGATGGCCCGGCTGGAGCGGCTTCAGGAGAAGGGCGAGCAGGCCGTGGTGCTGGTCCCCCGACGGGGGTACAGGTCCTTCCTGAGCTGCCGCAGCTGCGGCGAAGTGGTGCTCTGCCCCCACTGCGACGTGGCCCTCACCGTCCATCGCGGCCCCCCCCCTCGCCGGCGGCCGGGAGGGCCGCGAATGGCTGCGCTGTCACTGGTGCGACCACCGCCAGGAGCTGGGCGATCGTTGCGGCCACTGCGGTTCCACCGCCTTCAAGCCCTTCGGTGCCGGCACCCAGCGGGTGATGGAGCAGCTGGCGACGGAGCTGGAGGGTCTGCGCCTGCTCCGCTTCGACCGCGACACCACCCGCGGTCGGGATGGTCATCGCCGGCTGCTCGAGCGCTTCGCGGCCGGGGAGGCGGACGTGCTGGTGGGGACCCAGATGCTCGCCAAGGGCATGGACCTGCCCGCCGTGACCCTGGCTGCGGTTCTGGCGGCCGACGGCCTGCTGCACCGGCCGGATCTGCGGGCCTCGGAACAGTGTCTGCAGCTGCTGCTCCAGCTTGCCGGCCGGGCCGGCCGGGGCGAACGCCCCGGTGAGGTGCTGGTGCAGACCTACAGCCCCGATCACCCCGTGATCCGGCACCTGGTGGACGGCCGCTACGAGGCCTTCCTGGCCGAGGAACTGGCGCTGCGGCGCCAGGGGGGGATGGTGCCCTTCGGTCGGGCCTGCCTGCTGCGACTGGCCGGCCCCAGCGCCAGCGGCACCGCCACCGCCGCCGCCGCCCTGGCCGAACGAATCCGCCCCGCCGTGGAGCGGGCCGGCTGGGTGGTGATCGGACCGGCGCCCGCCCCTGTGGCCAGGGTGGCGGGCAGGAGCCGCTGGCAACTGCTGCTGCACGGCCCCAGCAGGGTGACGGAGGGCGCAGCCCCGGCAGAAACGGACCTGCCCCTGCCCCCCGAAAGCGACCTGCGGCGGGCCCTGCCCCCGGGGGTGAGCCTGACGATCGATCCTGATCCGCTCGAGCTCTGAGCCAGGCACCCTGCGCCAGCAGCCGGCTTCAGGCCGGCAGTTCCGGCCATCCGAAGCCGAGCCGGCGACGGATCGCCTGCAAGGCGAGCACCACGGGCAGGGCCAGGCCCACCGCCGCCGCCCCCAGCCCCAGTCCGCTCCAGCGCCAGCAGCGCAGCTCCAGGACATTGATCTGACCGGGCTGCAGGGGCCAGAGCAGACGGCGACGGCCCCCAACGGCCCCTGAAGGGGCCCCAGCGATGGTCGAGGGGCTGGCCTGCAGGACGGCCGATGGCCGCACCGGGACGAGGGCCATCGCCAGATCCAGGCCCGGGATCGCCTCGAGGGCCTGCAGATCAAGCTCCAGCAGCAGGTGCTGGCGCACGCCCACCAGCCAGTTACGCTCCTCCCAGCGGACCACCGGAGCGGCCAGGGCCACTCCGCTGAGCTGACCCGCCACCTCCAGACTGCCTGCCAGGGCCCCGAGGGCCTGGCGGGCCGGCAGCACGGGAGTGGCGAGAACCTGTTCCCCGCTCCCCCCCGAGGCGCGGAAAGGACCGGGCGAGGGGATCGGGGGCGCCCGCCCCTCCAGCGCCGCGACGAACCGCCGCTGCCAGGGGCTCTGCGGGCCACCGTTGCTGCGCAGCTGGTGGCTCAGCTGCAGCCGGCCGGGGCCCTCGAAGCGCAACTCGGTGCGCACCTCCATGCAGCCCCCCAGCAGGCCGGCGAGCAGGAGGAGCACCACCGCCACCACCACCGCGAACCCCACCGGCGCCCGGGTGGGACCCACCGGTGGGGGGGGCGGCGGCTCCGGTCGCCGGCGGGATCGCCGGGACACCCCGCCACCGACCCCTTCGAGCGGCGTGGTGCCGGCGAGATCTGGCAAGGTGAGCGACCAGTTGCTGGGCCGGCGCAATTCCGGGGCCTCGAGCACCATCAGCAGCGCCTTGGCCTGGGCGCGCAGCGTCGGGTCCTGGCAGCGCACCAGAGCGCGGCAACAGGCGGCGGCCTGGTCGGTACGCCCCTGGCCCATCAGGGCGGTGGCCATCAGCAGACGCAGCTCGGCGCCGGCGGCTGTCAGGGGGGAGCGGTCCGCCTGGAGGGGTTCCAGCAAGCGCAGCACCTGGCCGTACTCGCCGCGATCCAGGGCCCGCCGGGCCTCGGCCAGCGGATCCTCAGCCATGCACCAGGCCGGGACTGCCCACCACCATGGTGCCGATGCCGGCGTTGGTGAACACCTCCAGCAGCAGGGAATGGGCCACCCGGCCATCGATGATGTGGGCCGCCTTCACCCCCTGGGCCAGGGCCCGGATGCAGCATTCGGTCTTGGGGGTCATCCCCCCCTCCACCACGCCGTCGGCGATCAGCTGGCGGGCCTCCGAGAGGCTGAGCTGGCGGATCAGGCTCGCAGGCACATGGCGGTCCCGCAGGATGCCGGGGGTGTCGGTGAGCAGGATCAGCTTCTCCGCCTGCAGGGCCGCGGCCAGCTCACCGGCCACGGTGTCGGCATTGATGTTGTGGGCCAGACCCTCGGCATTGGGGGCCACGCTGGAGATCACCGGGATGTAGCCGCTGGCCAGCAGGGGGGACAGCACCGAAGGATCCACCCTCGCCACATCTCCCACCACGCCGAGGGTGCCATCCCCCATGGTGCGGGCCTGCACGAGGCTTCCGTCGCTGCCGGAGAGGCCCACGGCCCGGCCGCCCACCCGGTTGAGGCCGTTGACGATCTGCTTGTTGACCCGGCCCACCAGCACCATCTCCACCACGTCCATGGTGTCGGGACAGGTGACCCTCAGACCGTCCTGGAAGCGGGGTTCAATCGCCAGCTTCCCCAGCCACTGGTTGATCTCCGGGCCTCCCCCATGGACCACCACGGGCTGAACGCCCACACAGGCCAGCAGGGCGAGGTCGCGGAACACCGCCTCGCGCAGGCCCTCGCGCACCATGGCCGCCCCGCCGTACTTGATCACGATGCGGCGGCCGGCGAAGCGCTGGATGTAGGGCAGGGCCTCACTGAGCACGGACACCCGCAGGGTGTCTTCCGAGCTGATGTGCCGATCGGGACTCAAGGGACGGGGGAGGCGAGGGACGGGTCGGAGGCTGCAGGGTCTGAGGGGGTGGCCGGCAGCAGGCTCAGCTGCAGGCGCCCCGGGGCGGCCTGCTGCAGGTCAGCCGTGAGGCCGGGACCGAAGAAACGGCCGAGCCGATCGCGCCGATCCTGCCAGCGCTGGAAGGGCACCCCGTGGCAATCGATCGTCAGCCGCAGCCCGTACCTGCCGCCTTCCTCCAGCTCCTCGACCGCCACCAGCTGGGGTGGAGCGTCCTCGTCCCAGAGCTTGAGGGCCTCGAGGGAACTCTCCAGATGGGCCTTCTGGCCATAGCGCCATCGGGTCACATCGGCCAGCAGCTTGCGCAGGGGTTCGTTGCCGGGCTGCTGGCGCAGGTCCCGCAACTTGGCCGCGGGGGTGAGCCGCTCGGCGGGCGGCAGCTCGGACGACTTCAACGCCAGTCCGCCCAGCAGGATCGGCACGCCATAGAAGACGCCGGCCAGGCTGATGTTGGGACTGTCGGTGGCGTAGGCGATCGAACCGATCACGGTGAGAACGGCACCGGCCACCGTCACCAGGCTGCCGGGGGAGAGAAACGCTTGCATCGCCCCATTCTCCCGCAGCGGGGGCCAGGATGGCCTCCCCAGGCCCCACCCCGCCAGCCCCATGGCCAGCCCTCAAGACGCCCCCACCACCAGCCCCGTGGATCCCGGCGCCAGCGACGACACAGCCTGGCGCTCGCCTGAGGACCTCTCGACGCCCGAACTGCTGTCCCAGCTGGGGGAAGACCGGCTCTGGCTGCTCCGCCAGCTGGACAGCGGCCGCTGGAGCGAGTGGCGGCTCGATCTGGCGGCCCTGGAAAGGGAACTGGGGCAGCTGATCGACCAGGCCGGCGAGCGGCTCTGATCAGAAGGGGATCTCGTCATCGTCCCCCAGAGGCACCAGCGGGGAGGTATCCCACACGGGCGCAGCGGCCTCGGCGGGAGCGGCACTGGCAGGGCGGGCCGGGGCCGGCGCTGGAGCCCGGCGGGGTGCCGGGGGTGCGGCCGCCCCTGGGGACCGGGGGGTCGGCAGGGGAGCCTGGGAAGGGCCAGGGGCCGGGGCACCCCCGTAGCCAGCGCCAGGGGTGCCCGCGCCAGGGGTGAGGGGATGCAGGCGCGCCAGGGTGAACTCAGCCCGCTTTTCCTTGATCCCGTCCTGCCGGGTGACGGTGCTCATGCGCATCCGACCCTCGAGCACGAACCGCTGACCCACCTGAACCCGGTTCTGAAGGTCCTGGGCGAGGTTTCCCCAGCCCACCACCTTCAGCTGACCCGGTGGATCATCGGGCCGCAGTCCCTCGATCTGGACGGCCATTTCGGCGACCGGCGTCTGGTTGTCCTGGGTGTATCGCACCTGGGGCGCCTCCAGGACCTCCACCTCCAGCAAGCAGTGATTCACGCCCGGACCAACGGTTGGCAGGACCCATCCTGATGCATGCCCCCCGCTGGGACCAGGGCGATCCGCCCGGTCGCAGCGGCGGCTGCGGTGCGGGCGGCGCAGGCCGGATCTGGCTGATCGCCGGCACGGGGGAAGGGCCGCCGCTGGCGCAGCGGCTCCTGGCAGGGGGCTGGCGCCTGAAGGTCTCCCTGGTGAGCCGGGCCGCCGCCCTGGCCTACGGCGCCCACCCCCGTCAGGAGCTGGCCGTGGGGGCGATCGGGGGCCCGGACGGGCCGGAGGCGGGGATCACCGCAGAGCTGGCCTGTGCCCGGCACCGGGGCGACCCCTACGCCTGGGTGATCGACGCGACCCATCCCTTCGCCACGCGCATCAGCGCCGCCCTGGCCCACACCTGCACGGCACTGGAGCAGCCCCTGCTGCGGCTGCTGCGGCCCGATCTGGACGCCGTCCACGCCGTGCGCCTGAGCGATCTGGCCCGCCTGGGCGACCATGGCCGGCCTGGGGAGCGGCTGCTGCTGGCCATCGGCGCCCGCCGCCTGGCCGATGCCGTGGCGGCCTCGCCGGCCAGCGTGCACCACGCCCGCCTGCTGCCCCATGGCGAGGCCCTGGCGATGGCCCTGGCCGCCGGACTGCCGGCGGAGCGACTGGCGCCCCTGCGGCCCACACGCGATGGGCGGATCGAGCGGGCCCTCTGCCTTCACTGGCGCATCGACGCGGTGCTCTGCCGCCGCTCCGGAGGCCCCAACGAAGCCCAGTGGCATCGGATCTGCGCCGAGCTGGGTCTGCGACTGCTGCTGCTGGAGCGCCCCCGGGAGCCCGGCGAGGTGGAGGCCCTGCCGCTGCAGGAGCTGCTGCTGCGTCTGGGCCAGAGTGGCCACGACGGCTGAACCTGGCCCCTCGGCGCCTGCCCATGCCACAGGACCCTCCCGCCCCGGCGTCCGCCGCCACCACCTTGAGCCTGGTGCTCACCACCGAAGCCGACGGGGAGCGGGCCGAGGCCCTGGCCCAGGCGCTGCTGGAGCGGGGTCTGGTGGCCTGCGCCAGCCTCCATCCCGTGGTGTCGCTCTACCGCTGGCAGGGGCGGCTGGAGCGGAGCGAGGAGGTGCAGCTGTTGCTCAAGACGACCCCGGAGCAGCTGGAGGCGCTCCGCCTCGCCGTTGGGGAACTGCACAGCTACGACACCCCCGAATGGATCCACTGGCGGGCGAGCAGCGAGGGGCCCTATGGCCGCTGGCTGCTGGACCAGCGGCCGCTCAGCCCAGGTGGCGGGCCACAAGCTCCGGCAGGGAGGCCTGGGGACGCGGCCCCAGCTGGGTGACCACCTGACCGGCGCAGAGGGAGCCCAGCCGGCCGCAGCGCTCCAGGCTGTCGCCCCGGGTGTGGCCGTGGAGGAAACCGGCGGCATAGAGGTCACCGGCGCCGGTGGTGTCCACCAGGGGGCCGAGCCGGAAGGGTTCGATCGCCAGGGTGGTGTCGCCGCTCAGCAGCACCGAGCCCCGCTCGCTGCGGGTGAGGGCCGCCACCCGGCAGCGGCCCCGGACCTGCTCGACCGCCGCCTCGAAGCTGTCGGTGTCGTACAGGGAGGTGATCTCCATCTCGTTGGCGAACAGCACATCGACGTGTCCGTCGACCAGCTCCAGGAAGCTCTCCCGGTGGCGCTCCACGCAGAAGGCATCGGAGAGGGAGAGGGCCACCTCACCGCCACTGGAGCGCATCACCTCGGCGGCCGCGATGAAGGCCCGCTTGGCCTCCTCGCTGTCCCAGAGGTAGCCCTCCAGATACAGCACCTTCGCCTGGCGCACCATGTCCAGATCGAGGTCGGCGGGATCGAGCCCCACCGAAGCCCCGAGGTAGGTGCACATGGTGCGCTGGGCATCCGGGGTGACCAGGATCAGGCAGCGGGCGGTGGAGGGTCCGCTGGCGGCCGGGGGTGTCTCGAACCGGGCCCCCACGGCCCGGATGTCGTGGGCGAAGATCGCCCCGAGCTGGTCGTCCCTGACGCGGCCGATGAAGCCCGCCTGCCCGCCCAGCTGGGCGATGCCAGCCAGGGTGTTGGCCGCCGAACCGCCGGAGGTCTCGAGCCCGGCACCGACACTGGCGTAGAGCCGTTCGGCCTGGGCCTCATCCACCAGGGCCATGGTGCCCTTGGTGAGTCCGTGGGCCTCGAGAAAGGCGTCGTCGGCCTGGACGAGGACATCGACGATGGCATTGCCGATGCCGACCACGTCAAAGCGCTTGGAAGAGCTGGTCAAAGGGATCAGGGATGGGGGACGGCTGGGGCGTGGACGAAAGGGATGGGATCCGGACGCGGCTGAAGCGAGGCCGGCTCAGACGCTGAGCAGGGCCCGCTTCGGGCCGTGGATCGGGTCCTCCACGACGATCGTCTGGTCCCGCTGGGCCCCCAGGGAGACGATGGCGATGGGGACCTCCATCAGCTCGGCCAGGAAACGCAGGTAGGCCATGGCGGTGGGGGGCAGATCCTCCAGGCTGCGGCAGTCGGCGGTGGAGCATTGCCAACCGGGCAGACTCCGGAAGATGGGCCGGCAGCGGGCGAATTCGTCAGCGCTGCTGGGGAAATACTCGATCCGTTGGCCGTCGAGCTCGTAGGCCACGCAGACCTGGATCTCATCGAGCTCATCGAGCACGTCGAGCTTGGTGATCGCCAGACAGTCGAGGCCGTTCACCTGGACCGCATAGCGGCCGATGACGCCGTCGAACCAGCCGCAGCGGCGCCGCCGGCCCGTGGTGGTGCCGAATTCACCGCCGCGGTCGCAGAGGTGGTCGTTGAGGCTGCCCTCCAGCTCGGTGGGGAAGGGGCCCTCGCCGACCCGGGTGGTGTAGGCCTTGGCCACGCCGATCACCCGGTCGATCAGGGTGGGGCCCACGCCGGCGCCGATGCAGGCCCCCCCCGACACCGGGTTGGAGGAGGTGACGTAGGGGTAGGTGCCGTGGTCGAGATCGAGGAGGGTGCCCTGGGCGCCTTCGAAGAGGATGTTCTTGCGGGCCCGGGCCGCCTCGTGGATGGTGCGGGTGCAATCCACCACGTGGGGGGCCAGACGGCGGCCATAGGCCGCGTACTCCTCGATCACCGCCTCCGGATCCAGGGCGGGAATCCCGTAGACCTTCTCGAGCAGGTCATTCTTTTCGGCCAGGGGGCCGAGCAGGCGATCACGCAGACAGTCCGGATCGAGCAGATCGATCACCCGGATGCCGTTGCGCTGCGCCTTGTCGGCGTAGGTGGGCCCGATGCCGCGGCCGGTGGTGCCGATGCGGCGGTCGCCCCGCCGCTGCTCCATCGCCAGATCCAGCAGGCGGTGGTAGGGCATCGTCACGTGGGCCGTGGAGGCCAGCTTCAGCCCGGAGACGTCGATCTCCAGCTCCAGCAGGGTGTCGATCTCGCCCAGCATGACCTTGGGATCCACCACGGTTCCCGACCCGATCAGGCAGGTGGTGTCGGGATAGAGGATCCCGGAGGGGATCAGGTGGAGCTTGAGGACCCGGTCCTCGACGACGATGGTGTGTCCGGCGTTGACTCCGCCCTGGTAGCGAACGACGACATCGGCGGAGCGACTCAGCAGATCGGTGATCTTGCCTTTCCCTTCGTCACCCCACTGCGCACCGATGACGACAACATTGGCCAAGGAAACAGCGGCCCGGAGCCGCTTCTAAGCACAAGGGGAGAGCTTCTCAGATCGGGGACCCCTTCGTCAAAGGATCAGGCCCCACGCACCGCGGTGGCTTCCGCTTTCTTGAGCTCCTTTTCCACCCGGCTGCGCAGGGGATCGGGCAGGGGACGGTTGGCGTAGCCGGCGTAGTGGGCCGCCAGCGCGTTGACCGCGGTCTGCATGGTGGTGAAGGACGCCAGGCCGTGGATGTCCTGACGGGGCCGGTAGAGGGCGGTGTATCCATTGATCAGCTGACGGGCCTGCAGCTCCGCGTCCTGGCGGGCGGGGTCGTCCTGGGGCAGGGCGATGGTGGTCAGCAGGGTCTGGGCCACGCTGACGGTGTCGTCGACGTAGTTGCCGCTGAGGCCGCCGGGGGCCTGGCTGCAGCCGCTCAGTCCGAGGCAGAGACACAGGCCCAGGGCCAGAAGGGGACGGAGCAGGCTGCGGCGCAGGAAGGCGACCAAGGGAGGAACGGCGTCTGGCGAAATCCTACGGGGATGCAACCTGGAGCCCGAGCGACTGCACGAGCTCCTCGAGGGCGGCGTCCGCCGTCAGTTCCCGCTTGCCGGTGCCGCCGCTGCGATCCACCAGTTCCACCTTCCCGTCCCCGGCGGCGCGGCCCACCACCAGCCGCCAGGGGATGCCGATCAGATCGGCGTCCTTGAATTTCACCCCGGCCCGCTCCGGGCGATCGTCGAGCAGGACGTCGATGCCGGCCCGCAGCAACCGGCCATAGAGCTGCTCGGCCAGTGCAACCTGCACCGCATCCTGGCTGCTGGCGATCACGATGATCACCGTGTAGGGGGCGATGGCCACGGGCCAGCGGATCCCGTCGGCGTCATGGTGCTGCTCCACGGCCGCCTGGGCCAGGCGGGAGACGCCGATGCCGTAGCAGCCCATCCAGAGCGCTTCGTCGCTGCCGGCCTCGTTGGTGAAGCGGGCCTCCAGAGCCTCGGAATACTTGCGGCCCAGCTGGAAGATGTGACCGACCTCGATGCCCCGGGCCGCCTCCAGCCGCTGGGAAGGATCGTGCAGGCAGCGCTCCCCGGGCTGGGCCGCCCGCAGGTCGACCACCTCAGGGAGTGGACAGAGCTCCCCCCAGCGCGCCCCCACCAGGTGTGCATCGATGCGGTTGGCGCCGCAGACGAACGTCTCCAGCTCGGCGGCGGAGGCATCGACCAGGCGCAGCAGGGGGACCGCGACCGCACGGGCGTCGCCGTTCCGCAACGGTGGATCCTCCAGATGGGGTCCGAGGAAGCCGAAGGGCACGCTGCCGGCGTCGCCGGACAGGTCGGTGGCGAGATGCTCGGCCTGCAACGGCACGATCTCCAGCAGGGCGCCGGCGTCGGAGCAGCGGGCCGTCACGGCATTGGCCAGCTTGACGTCGTTGAGCTGCTGGTCGCCGCGCAGGCACACCAGCACCCCCCGGGGAGGCGCCGCCGCGAACCGGGCCAGCAGCAGCAGCACCTTCAGCGTCTGGGTGGGGTCGAAGCCATGGGCGGTGCAGAGGTCTTCGATGCTCGACTGGCCCGGCGTGGCCAGGGACCGGCAGGGGCCGGCCTCCAGGGGGACGGACGCTGCCGGCAGGGAGACGGCCCGTTCCTGGTTGGCGGCGTAGCGCCCATCGGGACTGGCCAGGATCAGGTCTTCGCCGGCCTCGGCGGTGACCATGAACTCCTGGCTGGCGGAACCGCCGATGGCGCCACTGTCGGCCTCCACCGCCACGGCCCGCAGGCCGCAGCGCTCGAAGATGCGCCGGTAGGCACGGTCCATCGCCGCATAGGTGCGCTGCAGACAGGCCTCGTCGGCATGGAAGGAATAGGCGTCCTTCATGATGAATTCCCGGCCCCGCATCAGGCCGAAGCGGGGCCGGATCTCATCGCGGAACTTGGTCTGGATCTGGTAGAGGCAGACCGGCAGCTGGCGGTAGGAGCGCAGCAGGTCGGCCGCCAGTTCGGTGACCACCTCCTCATGGGTCGGACCGAGCCCCAGGGAGCGCTCCTGGCGATCGACCAGGTGGAACATGATCCCTTCGCCGGCGGTGTAGCCATCCCAGCGGCCGCTGCGGCGCCAGAGATCGGCGGGCTGCAGCTGGGGCAGCAGGGTTTCGAGGGCGTCGACGGCGGCCATCTCCTCGCGGACGATGGCGGAGACCTTCTGGAGCACCCGCCAGAGCAGGGGAAGGTAGGCGAAGATCCCCGGGGCCAGACGGCGCATGTAGCCCGCCCGGAGCAGCAGCTTGTGGGAGGCGATCTCGGCTTCGGCCGGGTCATCGCGAAGCGTCACCAGCATCAGGCGGGAGACGCGCATGGAGAGAGTCCGGATCGGCGCTGGACGCTATCACCGCCTGCCCATTGCCCCCGGCGGCGGCGGGCCCAGGAGCGCGCTGCCACCATGGCCTCAGCCCTGACGCAAAGCAGGCAGGCAGCGAAAATTCTGCTAATGTCAGCCGCTAGTCCCGTGCGTCCCACGCCAGTCTCATGCTTGCTCACCCTGCACAGGTCGGCGCTGCAGCGGGCGGTTCCACCGTTTCGCCGGGGTCGTCGCTGGCCCCGCAGGGTGAGTCCGGCGTCGCTGCCGACACTCTCATCGGCATCGATGAGGTCCAGCGTTCCCTGAACCGATCTCGCGCATCGGTGTACCGCTACACCAACACCGATCCCCGCAACCTCAACCCTCCCTTCAATCCCCGCAAGCTCAATCCCGAGTACCGCAGCGACCAGAAGGAGCCCCTGGTCTTCCACCCCCATGAAGTGGCTCGTTTCGCCCGCGATGTGCTGCGCATCAAGGAGGTCACCGTGGAGGTGCTCAACTCCCCCTCCACCGCCACCCAGCAGTTGCTCGCTTCGATCCTGGAGGAGTTGCGGGCCATCCGTGCCCGGCTCGACGGGGCTGATGCCCCTCCCGCCGACCTCCACCTGCACAGGCAGCAGCACTCCCAGTCGCGGCCGGCGGCCTGAATGACGCCACCCATTCGGTCATTCGGTAGCCATTGAAAGGCCTGAGCGAACCGATCGGTGGCACAATCGTTCCAACCACCTTTGTTCTCCGTCCAGTGCATCGGTCCGTCCGCTGCACGAACGCATGGATCACGTCCAAACCGTCCGTCCCCTTCCCCGCTCCGGTGTCCATCACGGCACCAGTTCAGCCGTCACCACCCCTGGCACCCTCCTCAGCAGCGGTTCACCAGGCAAAGCCGCTGACGCTCTGGGCCCCGATGCCGGTGAAGCCGAGCCCAGCGGAGATCCGGACAGTCCGGGCCCCACAGCTCCCCTTCCCAGACCCTCCACCCCCGGAGCCGGCGCCAGAGGCGACAAGCCTTCCGCAGCCAAGCAGGACCCGTCGGTCAGCCTTCTGTTCGACCAACCCTTCGGTGCCGTCGCCGGCTTCCTGCTCGGCCTCCTGACGCTGCTGGTGCCCCTCACCGGGGTGATCATGGACCGTCCGCTGCAACCGGGCCATCAGGAGTCCGAAGGCCCCGGTCTCACGCCCGTCGCTGCAGCAGAAACCCCTGAAAGTCGAGGGCCTGGAAGAACGGCGCCGGATCGCTGAGGCCGGCGGCCTCCACCAGGGCCGTGAGCCTGGCGATGCCGATGGGATGGAAACCCTGGATCTGGCCGGTGAGATCCACCGCCTCACCCTCCACTCCGCTGGCCCGCTGGAAGCAACGCCAGGCTTGGGCCACCTGGGCCGAAAGGGGTGAGCGCTCCGGACGCATCAGATCGACAAGCACCAGCTGGCCCTGGGGCCTGAGGCTGCGGGCCAGAGCGGACAGGAAGGCCAGTTTGGTGCCGTCGTCAGGAAGGGACTGCAGCACCAGCACCGAAAGGGCCCCGTCGAAGCGGGCCTCGGCCCCCAGCTCCTCAACGGTGGCGTGATGCCAGTCGATCCGGCCCCGGTTCTGCAGCCGCTGTCGTGCGACCGCCAGCATCTCCGCTGACGGATCAATGGCCGTGAGCTTCCAGTCCGGGCGCTGGGCGTCGGCCTCCAGCAGTTCGGCGCCTGTGCCGCATCCCGCCACCAGCACCGAAGCCCCCTGCCGGGACGCCAGGGGAGAGGAGGACAGCAGCGCCACCGAAAGGCGGGCGAGGCTGGCATAGCCCGGAATCAGCTGCTGCACCACCAGGTCGTAGGTGCCTTGCCGGGCCGGGGAGGGGTCGGAGGAGAGCAAGGTCTGCGGGCAACCGTTCCATCGTAGGGAGCCCCTCCCGGCCTTCCCGATCCTTTCTCAAGGCAACGAAAGTGGGATCGATGGGACGGGGCGTGACTTAAGTTGGGCGGCGCCCCTCACCCCCGATCGACCGTGCCCACCATCCGTTTCGAAAAGGAAGGCCAGCAGGTTGGTTGCATCGAAGGGGCCAATCTCCGCAAGGCGGCCCTCGACGCCGGGGTGAATCCCTACACGGGCCTCAACAACCTCAACAACTGCGGCGGCCTCGGCCAGTGCGGCACCTGCGTGGTGGAAGTGGTGGAGGGGGCCCGCAACCTCTCCCCCCGCAGCGACGTCGAGGAGGTCTACCTGGCCGACCGGCCTGCCAGCTACCGCCTCAGCTGCCGCACCACCGTCAACGGGGACGTCACCATCCGCACCAAGCCGGACGCCGGGGTCGGCAAGGGCTCCAACAGCCTGGTCGGAGCCCTCAAGGCACTGGTCGGTCGCAAGTAGGCGCCGATGCCTGGTCAGGCTGTTCACCGCATTCATCACTACGCCGGCTGCAGCACCTGTCGCAAGGCACTGGCCTGGATGAGAGAGCGTGAGCTCCCCTTCGAAGCGATCGACATCACCACCCATCCACCGTCGCTGGAGCTTCTCAGCGAGGCCCATGGCCAGCTCGGCGGGTTCGGCAGGCTGTTCAACACCAGCGGCCAGAGCTACCGGGCCCTGGGGGCCGGCACGGTGAAGGCGATGGACAAGGCCACCGCTCTGGCGGCCCTGGCCGCCGATGGGCGCCTGATCAAGCGTCCTCTCCTCGTCACGGCGTCGGGACGCATCCTCACCGGGTTCCGTCCCGAGGAGTGGCAGGAGCTGCTCGGTTAGGTCGGGTCCTTGCTTTCGCCCAACCCCTGGGATCCCTTCACCATCAGCTGGTCGAGCTCCTCGATCAGACCTTCGATGCCGGCCCGGCTGATCTGACTCAGATAGTTGCCCTTGAACTCCTCGAGAAAGGTGCACAGCAACTGCTGGGAGCGCTCCAGGGCCGGTCCGCTCTCGAGGGCCTCCGCCAGCTCCTCCCAGAAGCGGTCGATGCACCGTTGCAGCAGTTCCAGCTGCTGGTCGTCGCGCCGACTCAGACGCTCGCCGGTGGTGCGGGTGAGGTCGAGCAGGCTGTCCACCATCCCTCCGGCCAGCTGGCGGCTGAGCCCCTTCTCCACCTGCAGAAGGGGCTGGAGCTGGCGCAGGCCCGGCGGCACGATGGCGTTCTGCAGGCTCTGCTGCAGGGCATGGCCCAGCACCCCCTGCAGCTCGGGGGCCAGGCGCGGGGCCACCCGCACCAGCAGCAGGGGCCCCCAGATCCGCACCAGTTCCACCAGTTCCCGCTCGTCGTTGCTGACCACCGTCTGATGGCTGCGCAGGGCCCGGATCCGCATCGGCCAGCGGCGGGAGCGGATCAGCTGCTGCAGACCATCGATCAGCTGCAGGGCCAGCACCTCGAACAGCTCGACCGCCAGCAGGGCCACCACCCCCCGGCTGATCACGGCCCGCAACGGCTCGATGGTGATCAGCCCGCTGGTGTGCAGCCGCTCCAGCACCGGCACCACCCGCAGCCAGCGCCAGAAGGGCAGCAGCAGGGGCAGGTCGATCCAACGGCGCAGCAGGGCCCTGCCCCAGCTCAGGCCCGGCAGCCGGCGGCGCAGGCGGTAGGCCCGCAGCAGGATGTCCAGGGCAAAGACGCTCTGGAACAGGATCAGGTCATACCACCAGAAGTGGTCGGTGGGGCGACCGTTCTCATCGATCGAACGCCAGTAGGTGGTGGCCACCAGGGGCAGCACCTGCTGGCGCCAGAACAGACGTTCGCGCTCCCAGGGATGGGAGGAAAGCCAGACGGGATCCAGCAGCAGCGCCGCCGCCTGCTTGGCCGAGTCCCGGTCGGCCCGTTGGCGCAGGCGGTTCTTGATCTTCTCCAGGGTGCCGGAGGTGCCCGAGGCCAGCATCGGGTTGGAGTCGATCATCTCGCCGGTGAGCCGGACCTGCTGCGTCAGGAGCCGGCGCTGGGTTGGCGTGAGCTCCCCAGGGGGACCCTGGCGAAAGGCCGCATCCATCCGGTCGAACTGGCGCAGGTAGGCCTGGGTCTCCCGATGCGGTTCGATCCCCTTGATCGGATCCACCCAGGGGGTGATGTCGGGGATGAAGGTGAGCGGCACCGCCAGGGGCACCGAGGGCAACGGGTAGAGGTTGCGCTGCAGCCAGAAGGTGCGCAGCGGGATGTAGGTGATATCGAACGCCACCCACAGCAGATTCAGGGCGGCCCAGAGCGCCACGAAGCGATCCCAGCGGCGGCCGAGCCGGCTTGAGGGCAAGCCCAGGGTCTGGTGCCAGCGTGGGCGTGCCATCGGGGACGCGGCGGGCGGATGCGTGCCTAATCTGCCTCCCGACCACGGAACCTGCCGCGCGAACCCCTTGAGCCCAACGGATCCACAGGCCGACGACGGCTCGCGCGACGCGTCGCCGCCTCCCCAGGCACCGCAGCCTCGCCAGGAGGAACGGGAGGAAAGCCCCTGGGCCTTCTGGCGCAGCGTGCTGATCACCCTGGCGGTGGCCCTGGGGATCCGCCAGTTCCTGATGGAGGCCCGCTACATCCCCTCCGGTTCCATGCTTCCCGGCCTGCAGCTTCAGGACCGTCTGCTGGTGGAGAAGATCTCCTTCCGCCAACGGCCGCCCAGGCGCGGCGAAGTGGTGGTCTTCCACTCCCCCTACCACTTCGATCCGATCCTCACCGGCCCGACCAAGCCGGGGGCGCTCCGCTGCCTGCTGGTCAACCTTCCCCTGATCGGTTCCCTGCCCGGGATCCAGCAGCCGGCGTGCGATGCCTACATCAAGCGGGTGATCGCACTGCCCGGGGAGCGGGTGGTGGCCGATCCCCGCGGCCGGGTCACGATCAACGGCCGTCCCCTCGACGAGCCCTATGTCAAGAACTACTGTCCCGTCGATCGCCAGGGGGTCGGCCCCTGCCGCACCATCGATGTGGTGGTCCCCCCCGGCCATCTGGTGGTGATGGGGGACAACCGTGCCAACAGCTGGGATGCCCGCTTCTGGCCCGGTGGACCGCTGCTGCCCGAAACCGAGCTGATCGGCAGGGCCTTCTGGCGCTTCTTCCCGTTCAGTTCGGCCGGTCCGCTGCCAGAACCCAGCCAGCCGGATCGCTGAGCCCGCTGGCCACCACCCGCCCCCGCAGCTGACGCTCCCGGCAGGGCCGATTCGCCGCCTGGGATCCTGATGGCTCGGTGGCCCAGCGCCAGGACGGGCGCGGATCGAACAGCACCCAGCGGCGGCTGCCGGCCACGAGGGCGGGCTCCGGCAGGCCCAGGAAGCGGGCGGGACCCCAGCAGAGCGCCTGCCAGAGCTGCTCCGGCAGCCATCCCTGCGCCCCCACCAGCTCCTCCCAGAGCAGGGACAGCACCAGGCCATGGCCCGCCACACCGGGGCGTCGCTGGTCGAGGGGCAGCAGCTCCTCTTCAGCATCCAGGGCCACGTGATGGACCGCGACGGCGCCGATGACGCCCTCGACCAGGGCCTGGATCAGGGCCCGCCGGTCGTCGGGCCCACCGAGGGAAGGCTCCAGCAGCCAGCCTTCGTCGGCCGGATCAAGGCTCCCGCTGTCGGCGATCAGATGCCACCAACCCACCGAAGCCATCGGCGCATGGCTCTGACGCCGCAACCGGGCCACCGCTTCGGCGGTGGAGACATTCATCAGCCGCAGGCTGAGGCCGGGCAGGTCGTCGGCCAGGGAGAGCAGGGTCTCGAGGGGAAGGGTTTCGCTGCCGGGGGGATCCAGGGGCCAGCCCGCCCGCAGGGCCTCCACCCGCTCCCGCACGAATCCGCGCCGGGCCAGGGAGCCGTCCCGTGGCGGCAGCAAGACCGGTCGATCCCCCATCTCACCGAGGCGCAGGCCCCGCTCCAGCAGGTCGATCGGCGGCAGGGCCGCCCCGGTCGCCAGACCACAGGCTCCCGCCGCCAGCTGATCGCCGTGGGGAGCCAGGTCCCGGTCGAGGCCATCGACGCTGAAGCTGCCCCAGTTGAGCAGCTGCATGGGTGCAGGCCAGCTCCAGCGCAGCCGCTCGGGCCGGTCCCGCCAGGTGGAGGCCCAGGGCAGCAGGGCCACCGTTCCGTAGCCGCCCGAGGCCGCGGCCTCCCCAAGACTGGCGAGGGTTTCGGCCCGTCCCTGCAGGGGCTCCTCCAGCACGCTGTGGGGATCCACCAGCGCCGGGCCCAGCCAGCAACCCTCGGCGTCGAACGTCTCCATCGAAGCCGTTGACGCCTTGCCCGGATCCGGGTCGATCGCCTGGAGCACGCCGTCCTCCAGCAGCACGGCGGCGCGGCGCGGCTGCCGGCCGGGGGCTTCCAGCAGATTCACCCCGCGGATCAGCAGCTGACGAACCATGGCGAAGCGCCTCGGGGGATGGACCGGCTAGAGGGCGCCGGCGGCCGTGTGGTCGAGCACCCCGCCCAGATGGTCGGTGAGGTTCAGGGCCGTCACCACGGGCGGCGCCGTCGGCCCGCGGGGATAGTCGATCACGGTCACGCCGCCGTTGCCCTGCTTCACGGTCCAGATGTCGGCTGGGGAGAGACCGAGCAAGGCGCAGAGGATGGTCTTGTTGACCGCATCATGGGCGACCACCAGGGCCGTCTCCTGCGGCCCCAGTCCGGCCACGATCCGGTTCCAGGTCGCCAGCGACCGGTCCCACACCTCCGTGATGGTCTCGCCCTCGGGCATCTGCACGGTCTGGGGGGTGCGCTTCCAGGCGGCGAGGAGGTCGGGCCAGCCGGCGGCGATCTCGCTCTCCAGCCGGCCCTCCCAGAGGCCATGGCCGATCTCCCTCAGCCCCCGGTTGGTGGTGAGGGGGACGCCGGGATGGGAGCTCAGGATCACCTCCGCGGTGCGCAGGGGGCGGGCCATGTCGCTGCTGTAGGCGCGCTGCAGCGGGATCGGGGCCAGAAAGGCCCGCGCCGCCTCGGCCTGGGCCAGGCCATGGGGATTGAGCGGAATGTCGATCTGGCCCTGGAACCGCCCCTCCCGGTTCCAGTCGGTTTCGCCATGGCGCACCAGCAGCAGCCGGCAGCCCGGTCCGACCGGCGGCAGGGGAGTCCCGAGGTGGGAGGTGCCATTGAGCAACTCGATCTGCGTCGAGGGTTGCCCCTTCTCGCCGCGCACCAGGTTGAGCACCGTGATGGAGGCGTTGTCGAGCCTGAGGCGCAGAAAGCCACTGGCCGGCAGACCGAGGAGATGCAGCACCAGGCAGCGCAGGATCGCGTTGTGGGCCACCACGAGCACGGTGCCCTCGTCACCATGGCGCGCCAGCAGCCGATCGGCGAAGCGCCCCGCCTGCTCCAGCAGCTCGGGCACCGGGCGGTAACGGCTGCCATCGGCACGACGCAGCTCCATGGTTTCGGGGGCTTCGCGCCAGCGGCGCTCCTGCTCCGGATCCAGGGCCCGCACCTCGCTGCGCAGCAAGCCGCTCCAGGGAGCCAGATCAACCTCCAGCAGGTCGTCGTCGTAGAGGGGGGTCAGCGGTGTGCCATGGCTGGCCAGCAGGGCCGCCGTGGTGGCGCTGGCCCGCTGCAGCGGCGAGCTGTAGACAACGTCGAACGCCAGTTCCGCCAGGGCCTCTCCCGTACGACGGGCCTGGAGCTGCCCGGCCTCGGTGAGGTTGGAGAGGTCGTCACGGCCCTGGATGCGGTGCTCCAGGTTGAAGCTGCTCAGCCCATGGCGGACCAGCACGATGCGAAGGGGCAAGGTGCTTGTGGCACAGGCCTGGCCATCGTATGGGACAGGGAGAGGACGGGCGCAGGGGAGAATCAGCACCCTTCGCGCCTGAGGTGGTCCGGTTGAACGGAACCCCTTCCCGATCCGGACCACCGGCCGCCACCCCAGGCTGGAAGACGCTGCTGGCCCTGCTCAGCCTGGCGCTGTGCACGCTGCTGTGGGTGAGTGGGCTGATCGACAGCCTGGAGCGGCCGTCGGTGGTGGATTCACTCAGCCTGCGGCAGCTCGAACTGGGGGCCCTGGCGGCCGAGGGCGTCCCGGAGGGACTCCGGCCGGTTCTGACCGGGGAGGCCCCACGCCAGGACCTGCGCGAGGAACTGAGGCGACAGATGGAGGCCTCCGAGGAGCCACCGCTGGCCTTGCGGCGCCTCGAACTCGCCCTGCTGGACCGCTCCGACGGGGGGGCTGCAGGCTTGAGCGATGACACCGACCTGAGGCAACTGGTGACCCAGGTGGATGCCGTGCGGCGTCCCCTGATCGAAGCGCTGCTCGACGGCCGTCCCGTGGCGGCGGAGCGGCGGAAGCAGCTGCTGGCCCCCTGGTCGGCCCCCCTGATGGTGCAGCAGCTGGTCTGCGAGCAGCTCCCGGGGGGGCAGGGGGCCTGTCCGGTGGAGGAGCGTTCCCTGAGGCTGCTGCTGATGCTCCTGGCGGTGACCACGCTGCCGGCGCTGTTTCTGCTGGTGGGGGTCGCCCTGCTGCTGCGCCTGGGCTGGCTGGCGTGGCGGGGCCGGCTGGCTCCCGCGCCGCCCCTGGTGGGACCGCCCCTGAGCCCCGTCGATGTCACCCTGCTGATCGCCGGCGGTTTCGTGGTGCTCGGCGAAGTCTTCGTGCCGATGGTGGTGCAGCCGCCGCTCCAGATCGCCCTGCAGCGCCTGGCCGCGCCGAGAGCCCTCAGCCAGGGCATCGAGGTGCTGGTGCTCTATGCCGCCCTGATGGCTGCGCCGCTGTTGCTGCTGGCCCTGATGCTGCCGCGCCGGGCGTTGATGCCGGCTGGGGGCTGGTTGCAGTGGAAATGGCAGCCGGCCCATACCGCCCTCGGCAGCGCCCTGATCAACCTTTTGATGGTGCTGCCGGTGGTGACGGCCTCCAGCTGGGCCATCGACAGGATCTGGGTCGACCCAGGTGGCAGCAATCCGCTGCTGGAACTCGTGCTGACCAGTGCCGACCCCCTGGCGCTGGCCTGTTTCGCCTTCACCGCCCTGGTGGTGGCTCCCCTGTTCGAGGAGGTCCTCTTCCGGGGCGTGCTCCTGCCGGTGGCGGGTCAGAGGATCGGGGGAGCCGGGGCGGTGCTTCTCAGCGCTTCCGTGTTCGCGATCGCCCATCTGAGCCTGGCGGAACTGGCCCCGCTGTTCGTGCTCGGCCTCGGCCTCGGCTGGCTGCGGTGGCGCAGCGGCCGACTGGGCAGCGCCGTGCTGATGCATGCCCTCTGGAACGGGCTGACCTTCATGAATCTCCTCTTTCTCGCGGACTGACACCGCTTGCTGCCGTCCCTGATGGGTGGTTCACTTGCGCAGAGCTTCTCAGGTCCCTTGGCCTTCTCTTCCGCCCCACGCAGCCAGAAGTCCCGGCCAAAGCTGAGACCCCTGCATCTGATCGAGGGGTCCCTGTCGGCTCGGAAGATCGAACGGCAGGCGCCCTGGCTGGCTGGTCTGCATCGGATCAGCAGCGGTGCCCTTGTGGGACTGGGACTCTCCATGGTCGGTCTGAGCGCCCTCACCCTGCACTGGCAGAACCAGTGGGCCCACAGCTTCGCCAGGCTGGAAGCCTCCAAGAGCCTGGAGCACCGCATGCAGGAGTCTTCCGCCCTTCTCGAGCAGCACCATCTCGGCCTGGTACGACGACCCGGTCTGCTGGAGCCCACCAGCAGTGCAAAGCTGATCCACCTGCCCGAGCCCCGAAGCAGCCGTCCCCGGTCCACCCTGCCCCTGCTCGCCGGCTTCCAGTTGCGCGCCTTTCCGGCCGGCTATTGATGCCTCCCGCCTTCCGTTCGAGGTCCGGACCCCCCGGCTCCAAGGCCTCTTCCTCCAGGGAGAACGGCCGCCGAAGCAAGGGAACGACGGGGCGCCGGGTGGTGGAGATCCAGCCGATCCCCACCGGCCGCCTGCTGGCCGTCTACCTGCTGCTCTGCGCGGCCCTGGTCGGACTGGCGGGACGCCTGGCCTGGCTGCAGGTGGTCCAGGCCCCCAAGCTCCAGGCCCGGGCCAGGGCCATTCAGACCCTGGCGATCACCCCCATCGGCAAACGGCGCACCATCGTCGACCGGATGGGCCGGCTGGTGGCTCTCGACGAGGAGCGTTTCACCCTCTGGGCCCATCCGCGCTACTTCAACCTCCCTGGCGACGAACCCCAGCAGATCCGGCCTCCCGCCGATGTCGTCAAGGAGCTGGCGACGGTGCTGGCCCGACCGCCGGCGGAGCTGCTGCAGGCCATCGGCAGCCGCCGCAGTGGTGTCAAGCTCGCCACCGGCCTGGATCCGGAAACCGCCCATCGGGTCCGGGAGCTCGGCATCAGCGGACTCGATCTGGAGGCCTACCCGCAGCGGGTCTACCCCCAGGGGCAACTGTTCGCCAATGTGGTGGGCTTCCTCAATCTCGAGCGTGTCGCCCAGGCGGGTCTGGAGCAGAGCCGGGACCGGGATCTGCGCCGTCAGGAGGTGACCCTGAGCATGCGCCGTGGCGCCGACGGCACGCCTCTGCCTGAAGGTCTCCAGGCCGGGTCGCTCTACGGCGACGACCTGCGGCTGCAGCTCACCCTCGATGCCCGCCTTCAGCAGGTGGCCCAGCAGGCGCTGGGCAAGCAGGTGAAGCAGTGGAAAGCCAAGAAGGGTGCCGCACTTGTCATGAATGCCCGGAACGGCGAAATCCTGGCCCTGGCCTCCACCCCCAGCTACGACCCCAACCGCTTCTGGAACTACAACCCCGGCCTGTTCCGCGAATGGTCGGTGCAGGATCTCTACGAGCCCGGCTCCACCTTCAAGCCCATCAACCTGGCCCTGGCCCTGCAGGAGAAGGCGATCCGCCCCGGCGACAAGGTGAACGACGTGGGACAGCTGAGCATCGGTGGCTGGCCGATCTTCAACCATGACCGCCGCGCCAACGGCCTGATCGATTTCCCCACCGTGCTGCAGGTCTCCAGCAATGTCGGCATGGTCAAGGCCATGGCCCACGTGAAGCGGGATCGCTTCTGGCACTGGCTGCGGGCCTTTGGCATCGACGAGATGCCGGACACGGATCTGCCCGGGGCCGTGGCCGGCCAGCTGAAGAGCCGCAGCGAATTCACCTCGGCTCCGATCGAGCCGGCGGTTGCCGCCTTCGGCCAGGGCTTCTCCCTGACCCCCCTCAAGCTGCTGCAGCTGCACGGGATGCTCGCCAACGGCGGCCGGCTGGTGAGCCCCCACATCACCCGTGGCCTCCGTTCCGGTGATGCCCTGGCCAGCGCCACCTCCCCGACGGGGGTGCAGCTGCTCGATCCGAAGGTCAGCCGCACCGTCGTCGACTGGATGGAAACGGTGGTGGAGAACGGTTCCGGCAAGGGGATGAAGATCCCCGGTTACCGGATCGCCGGCAAGACGGGCACGGCCCAGAAGGCCCGCAACGGGGTGTACATCCCTGGAGCCAGGATCTGCAGCTTCGTGGCGATCCTGCCCGGCAATGATCCGGGCTATGTGGTGCTGGTCGTGGTCGACGAGCCCCAGGGGGGCAATGCCTACGGCTCCACCGTGGCCCTGCCGGTGGCCCGCCAGATCGCCGAAGCCCTGCTGGTGATCGAGAAGGTGCCCCCCTCCCAGCCCACCGCCGGCTCAGCCAGGACACCACCCACCCCCTCCTGAGACGCCGCCTCCCGGGACGCCGCCTTCTGATCAGGGAGGTGTCCTCATTCCCACAACCCTGGCACCAGGCCCCGGAGGGCCATGGCTAGCTTCGGATCCTGAAGACATCTCGCCCGACGCCGTTCCACGATGGCCAACCTTCTTGAACAACTGGCCGCCATGACCGTGGTCGTGGCCGACACCGGCGACATCGACGCGATCCGTCAGTTCACGCCGCGGGATGCCACCACCAACCCTTCGCTGATCCTGGCCGCCGCCCAGATCCCGGCCTACCAGGAACTGATCGACCGCTCCCTGCGCGAGTCCCGTGAGGTGATCGGCCCTGTGGCCCCGGCCGAAGACGTGGTGCGGGAGGCCCTCGACGAGATCAGCGTCACCTTCGGCAAGGAGATCCTCAAGATCGTCCCCGGCCGGGTCTCCACGGAGGTGGATGCGCGCCTCAGCTACGACACCGAGGCCACCATCACCAAGGCCCGCAAGCTGATCGGGCTCTACCAGCAGGCGGGCATCGGCACCGACCGGGTGCTGATCAAGATCGCCTCCACCTGGGAGGGGATCAGGGCGGCCGAAGTCCTCGAGCGTGAAGGGATCCACTGCAACCTGACCCTGCTGTTCGGCTTCGCCCAGGCCGTGGCCTGCGCGGAAGCGGGCGCCACCCTGATCTCCCCCTTCGTGGGACGCATCCTCGACTGGTACAAGAAATCCACCGGCCGTGAGAGCTATCCCGGGGCAGAGGATCCCGGCGTGCTTTCGGTCACTCGGATCTTCAACTACTTCAAGACCCACGGCTATGGCACGGAGGTGATGGGGGCCAGCTTCCGCAACCTCGACGAGATCATCGAACTGGCGGGCTGCGACCTGCTGACCATTTCCCCGGGCCTGATGGACCAGCTGCGCCAGAGCGAAGGCCGGCTGGAGCGCCGTCTCGATGCCGCCCATCCGGGCGCGAGCGAAGAGCGGATCCACGTGGATGAGACCACCTTCCAGACGATGATGGAGGGCGATCCCATGGCCAGCGAGAAGCTCGACGAGGGCATCCGGGGCTTCTCCAAAGCGATCGAGACCCTTGAAGCCCAGCTGGCCCACAGGCTGGCGGTGGTCGAGGGAGGGGCGGCCTTCACCCACGCGGTCCATGAGATCTTCCTGCTCAACGATCTCGACGGAGACGGCTGCATCACCCGCGAGGAATGGCTCGGCAGCGACGCGGTCTTCGATGCCCTCGACACCGACCATGACGGCCGCCTGGCACCGGAGGATGTGCGCGGCGGCCTGGGAGCGCCGCTGGCGATCAGCCGCTGACCCTCCCGCCTCCGGCCACCGCCTTGATCAGATGTTCACCTTGATGGGCAAAGATGAGCCCTCTTCCCGTTGACGAATGGCCCACACCCTCCACGCCCTCGACACCATGCGCGCTCTCGCCGACAAGGGTGAGGTGAGGGATGTCGAGGCCGGATCCATCATCTTCCGCGCCGGCGAAGCCGGCGACTGCATGTTCGGTCTGCTGGAGGGAACGGTGCGGCTGAGCTGGAACGCCGATGCGGGCCACGAGGACATCCAGGCCGGCGACGTCTTCGGTGCCGGCGCCCTGGTCACCCAGGACCACCGCCGCTACGGCCATGCCACGGCGCTCACCCCCTGCAGGCTGCTGGTGATGAACCGCGAAAAGTTCCTGTTTGCCGTTCAGGAGGCGCCCATGTTCGCCATTGAGCTGCTGGGCTCCATTGACCAGCGCCTGCGGGATCTCAAGGGCGTGACCCGCATCTGAGGCGGGGGAGGCCTCAGCCCCGCTGGAACAGCAGCCGCCGGATCACCCGCTGGGCGATCTCGCCGTAGCCCATCTCCCCGGAAAGGATCTGGGCGATGCGCTGGGGAGCCGTGGGCCGCTTGATGCCGAGCTGATATCCCACCCGGGGCACCCGGTAGAACACCTGGGCGATGCGTTTGCCCCAGGCCATCGAATCGCCCCAGGCCTCGCGCATGCGTTGGCTGTAGTGCTCCAGGGCAGGGCCATCGCCGTCCAGCCAGCGATCGAGGGCCGCGGCCGCTTCGCAGCCGCTCAGCAGGGAAGGCCGCAGGCCCTCGGCCAGGAAGGGATCGCAGAGGGAGGCGGCATCGCCGACCGCCACCAGGCCAGGCCCGTGGAGGGGATGGTGACCGTTCCAGAGACGCAGCTGGCCGCGGCGCCGGTCGCCAGCGTCTTCGGGCAGCCCCAGGCTGGGCAGCAGAGCGGAAAGCACCGCCTCGCTGTCCGCTTCCTGCTGGCCGACAAAGGTGCCCACCCCGATGCTGTAGCCCCCCTGCCGGGGAAACACCCAGCAGAAGCCATGGTGCACCAGGCCGAACTCGAAGCGGGCCATGTCGGCGGGGTCGGGATCCGCCGCCACCTCCACCGATACGGTGGCCGCGTAGCGGGGCCGGGCCGGTCCCAGGCCCAGGGGCGCCGCGAAACGGGAGGAGGAGCCATCGGCGATCACCACGGCCCTGGCCCGCAGCAGCAGATCCCCTGGACCCGAGACCTCCCAGATCCCATCGGAACGGCGTTCGATGCGCTCGGCCCGGCAGCCGTGGCGCAGGTCACAGCCCGCCTCAACGGCCTGCTGAGCCAGGTAGGCATCGAGCACACGGCGGCGCACGATCCAGAACGGGGCTTCCCCTGGCAGCTCCGCCGTCACCGGATCCTCCAGGCACCAGGTGAACCGCACCCGGCGGATCACCTGGTCGACGGCGGGGGCCAGCGCGAAGGGGAACCAGCGCTGCACCGAGGCGGCCATGCCGCCGCCGCAGGGCTTGGAGCGTCCCGGCGCCTGGGCCTCCATCAGGATCACCCGGCGCCCCCTGGCCGCCAGATGGAAGGCCGCCGAGCCGCCGGCGGGACCGGCCCCCACCACGATCACATCGGCATGGACAGGGCTGCTCACACCTTGAGGATGTCGGCTTCCTTGTCCGCGAGGAGCTTTTCGAGCTCGGCGATGTAGCGATCGGTCAGCTTCTGGACCTTCTCCTGCTCGTCATGGCTCTGGTCCTCGGAGAGTTCACCGTCCTTTTCCTGCTTCTTGATCCGCTCGATGCCGTCGCGCCGCAGGTTGCGCAAGCCCACCTTGCCCTCCTCCGCGTACTTGGCCGCGAGCTTGCAGAGCTCCTTGCGGCGGTCCTCGGTGAGGGGGGGAATGTTGATACGGATCAGACGGCCGTCGTTGTTGGGCGTCAGGCCGAGATCACTCATGGCGATCGCCTTCTCGATCAGCGCCATGGAGCCCTTGTCGAAGGGCTGGATCTGGATCGTCTGGGCGTCGGGGGTGGAGATCGTCGCCAGCGACTTGAGGGGGGTTTCGGCCCCGTAGTACTCGACGGTCAGCTTGTCGAGCAGGGAGGGGTTGGCCCGACCGGTGCGGATGGTGTTGAAGGTGCGCTGGGTGGCTTCCACCGACTTGCGCATGCTGGCTTCGAGATCCATGGCAGGGGAAGGGTGGGGGGAGGGGACGTCAGCGGGGGGGCGCCGGCACGATGCTGGTGCCGATGGGCTCGCCGGCGACCGCCTTGGCGATGTTGCCCGATCCGAACAGGTCGAAGACCACGATCGGGATGGCATTGTCCTTGCAGAGGGCGATCGCGGTGCTGTCCATCACCTCCAGTTCGCCGCTGAGCACGTCGAGGAAGGTGAGGGTCTCGTAACGGACCGCATCGGCATGCTTGGCGGGATCCTTGTCGTAGACCCCATCCACCTTGGTGGCCTTGAAGATCACATCGGCGTTGATCTCGGCGGCCCGCAGGGCGGCGGTGGTGTCGGTGGTGAAGAAGGGATTGCCGCAGCCGGCGCCGAAGATCACCACCCGCCCCTTCTCAAGGTGCCGGATGGCGCGCCTGCGGATGTAGGGCTCAGCCACCTCCTGCATGGAGATGGCGCTCTGGACGCGGGTCGGCACGCCCGCACGCTCCAGACCATCCTGCAGCGTGATGGCATTCATCACCGTGGCCAGCATGCCCACATAGTCGGCCGTGGCCCGGTCCATGCCGGCCGCCGAACCTTTCAGGCCCCGGAAGATGTTGCCACCGCCGACGACGATGGCCAGCTGGGTACCTCCGGACACCACCTCGACCACGTCAGTGGCGATCGACTGAACGATGGCGGGATCGATTCCATAGCCCTGGTCACCAATCAGCGCTTCACCGCTGAGTTTGAGGAGAACGCGCCTGTAGGCCATCGACTCGTGCGATCGGCCGAACAGTAGCAACCCCCCTTCGGCGCCACCAGCTTGCCGGCGCCACCGTCACCCGCTTCACTGCCCCAAAGGAGCAGCGCCATGGCCAGCGACCAGCCCGGACCTCGCGGCAACGATGTGATGGCCCGGCTCACGCTCTCGGCCCTGGATCGGGCCAGCGGCAGCCCCGGGTTCTGGAGCGAGCCGGAGGTGCACCGCGCCCTGCTGGTCAGCGGGCTGTCGGTGCTGGTGTGCAGCCTCGCCCGGCTGCGGGCCGATCTGGATTGATCCCCAGCGCCTCAGTATTCGATGCCCGCCTGGGCCTTCACCCCCTGCTCCCGGAACGGGTGGCGCACCACCTTCATCTCCGTGACCAGATCGGCCCGCTCCAGCAGGGCGGCTGGGGCACCGCGGCCGGTGAGCGCCACATGGGTGAGCGGTGGACGCAGGGCGAGTCCTTCCAGCACCTGGCCTGGGTCGAGATAACCCAGCTTGAGGGCCACATTGATCTCATCGAGCACCACCAGCTTGCGGTCGGCATCGGCGAGGTAGCCGCAGGACCGTTCCCAGGCGCTCCGCACCAGCTGGCGATCGCGCTCCCGGTCCTGGGTTTCCCAGGTGAACCCTTCGCCCAGGGCATGCCAGTGGAGGTCTTCGCCGAAGCGCTCCAGGGCCCGGGCCTCCCCCGGCTGCCAGCCCCCCTTGATGAACTGGACCACCGCCACCCTCTCGCCATGGCCGAGGGTGCGCAGCACCAGGCCCAGGGCCGCCGTGGTCTTGCCCTTGCCCTCGCCGGTGAAAACGAGCACCAGCCCCTTCTCCAGGTTGCGCTCGCCCACCCGCTGCTGCTGCACCTCCCGGCGGCGCTGCATGCGGCGCCGATAGGCCTCCTGATCCACCTCGGGAGCCAGGTCGCCGCCCGGGCCCAGCTCTTCGGCCTGGCGGTCCAGGGCATCGTCTGCCACGGCTGGGGGGGTCGTCGAGGCGATCGCCGTCATGGGGAGCGGTATCGGTTTGGGGCACTCTGGCGGAACCCTGTTCACCAGGGCGGCCCCTGGCTTCAGGACGCCCGCAGCCGGGCCAGGGCCGTGTCGACCGCCTGCTGTTGATCCCGGCGGGTGATCCAGTGGTGGTAGGTGCGGGTATGGATCGCCACGGAGTGGCCCATCATCCGGGCAGCCACCGTATCCGGCAGGCCGATGTGGATCGTGCGCACGGCCCAGGCATGGCGCAGGTCGTAGGGGGTGATCGGCAGTCCGTAGCGGCGAAACTGCTCCGCCACCCGCCGGCCCACCTGCTGCAGGGTGGTGCGGCGCAGATCGGTGCACACCCGCGGGAGCTCGGCGCCAGCCTCGGCCAGGCCCTCCAGGCCGAACCGTTCCACCCAGTCGGGCTGGAACGGCCACACCTGGTGTTCGCCGGTCTTGCTGGTGGGCAGCACCCGCAGCACCCGGTCGCCCCCCGGCGCCAGGGCGGAGAGATCGCAGAAGAACACCTCATGGTTGCGCAGTCCGTAGGTGGCCATCAGGCCGTAGGCCAGGCGCCAGCGGGGGTTGGGGATGGCCGCCGCCAGCTCCAGGATGCGGGCGTCGCTGGGCAGTCCCCGGAAACGGGCCACATGCAGCCCATAGCCGCCGCTGCGCTCGCTCCAGTCGTCCGGCAGCGGCAGCTGCAGGTGGCGCGCGAGGGCCCCCAGGGCGATTCCGCACTGCTGGCGGCTGCGGCTGGCCAGGGGGTAGGTCTCCAGCACCCGCTCCAGCAGAGGGGCGTCCACCGCCGCAGCGCCGTGGGTGCTGGCGGCCACCTCCACCAGACGCCGCAGATAGGGCCGGTAGGCGCCGCTCCAGGTGCTGCGGCTGCCCGCGGGCCGGCGGCGGCGGCGGGGATCGGCGAAGAAGGCGGCCTCGAAGCCGGCCAGCAGCGGCCGAACCCCCGCCGCCTCAACGGCGGAAACATCCGCAGGGGAGTCCGCCGGGATCGTCGTCTCCAGAGGTGGCGGCGGGGCAGCGGCCGGACGACGGCGCCAGTGGTCCCAGGCGAAGCTGCCCTGCTCGACGCTTTCCCGCACCTGAGCGAGCTGGTCGAGGGCGGCGGCGACACCGGCGGTCGTGGTGGGCAGCCCCAGGCTGATCCGCTGCACCGGGCGCGCCGCCGTTCCGTTCGGACAGGGAAGGGGCCCGCGCAGACCGAGCCGGCGCTGGCGGATCTCCAACCGCAGGCCGGTGCCCGAGGCCGCCAGCTGCCGGTTCTGCTGCCGCACAAGGGTCACCAGGTCGCTGTCGGACCCTGCGCCTGGATCGGGTGCTGCTGGCGATGGCAAGGCGGCCGGAACGATGGCTCGGCTGGCGGGGACCTGAGCCGGAACCTACCGATGCCATCCCCGGGCCGCCAGGGTGCGGTTCGTTGCCAAGGTGGCGCCCGACGGCGGTGGGCGGCGTTACGCTCATCGTTTCTGATAGAAAGCATGGCCAGGGTCGGCGTGCTGCTGCTGAACCTCGGCGGTCCGGAACGGATCGAGGATGTCGGGCCATTCCTCTACAACCTGTTCTCCGATCCGGAGATCATCCGTCTGCCCACGCCGGCGCTGCAGAAGCCCCTGGCCTGGTTGATCAGCACCCTGCGCAGCGGCAAATCAAAGGAGGCCTACCGCTCCATCGGCGGCGGATCCCCACTGCGGCGCATCACCGAACAGCAGGCCCGTGAACTGCAGAGCCGTCTGCGCCAGCAGGGCGTGGAGGCCACCAGCTACGTGGCCATGCGCTACTGGCATCCCTTCACCGAATCGGCCGTGGGGGACATCAAGGCCGACGGCATCGAAGAAGTGGTGGTCCTGCCGCTGTACCCCCACTTCTCGATCAGCACCAGCGGCTCCAGCTTCCGGGAGCTGCAGCGCCTCCGCCAGGCCGACCCGGCGTTCCGCCGGCTGCCGATCCGCTGCATTCGCAGCTGGTACGACCATCCCGGCTACATCGATGCGATGGCCGGCCTGATCGCCCGGGAGATACGGGTTTCCGGCGACCCGCGGGAGGCCCACATCTTCTTCAGTGCCCACGGGGTGCCGAAGAGCTACGTAGAGGAGGCGGGCGATCCCTACCAGAAGGAGATCGAGGCCTGCGCCGCGCTGGTGATGGCGCGCCTGGCAGAGATGCTGGGCCATCCCAATCCCTCCACCCTCGCCTACCAGAGCCGGGTGGGGCCGGTGGAATGGCTCAAGCCCTACACCGAGGACGCACTGCGGGAACTTGGGGAACAGGGCGTCAAGGAACTGGTGGTGGTGCCGATCAGCTTCGTCAGCGAGCACATCGAAACCCTCGAGGAGATCGATATCGAGTACCGGGAGATCGCCAGCGAGGCCGGCATCACCCACTTCCGCCGGGTTCCGGCCCTCGATACCGATCCCACCTTCATCCAGGGCCTGGCCGACCTGGTGCAGGAGGCCATGGCGGGGCCGGAGGTGAACCTCGACATGGCGGCCCAGCTGCCCAAGAAGGTGAAGCTCTATCCGCAGGACAAGTGGGCCTGGGGCTGGAACAACAGCTCCGAGGTGTGGAATGGTCGACTGGCCATGGTCGGATTTTCCGCTTTTCTGCTGGAATTGCTCACCGGTCACGGCCCGCTGCATGCCCTTGGACTGCTCTGATCGCCCCAGGCGTTCCAGCCTCCGGAGCCGTTCGCTGGTGCTGGCGGCGACCCTGGGACTGAGCGGCCAGGGGCTGCCCGCCGAGGCCCGCAGTGCCAGTCTCTGGGTCAGGGGGGTGTTTCCGGTGGCCAGTTTCGCGGGATACACGAGCGGCTTCGGCATGCGCTCCCATCCCCTCAGCCGCGACGTCCGGCCCCACTACGGCATCGACATCGCCGCGCCCCTGGGATCACCGATCCGGAGCTGGTGGGCCGGAACGGTGAGCGAGGTGATCGTCGACGGCGGCTGCGGCAACGGACTGGTGATCCGTTCCGGCAGCTACGAGCACATCTACTGCCACCTCGGCGGCCAGGCCGGCAACGGTGTCTACCGCAGCGGCGGCGTTCTGCTTCGGGTGGGCCAGCGGGTCGGCACCGGCCAGGTGATCGCCCATGTCGGCCTCACGGGGAGCACCACCGGCCCTCACCTCCACTGGGGCATGCGCTATCGGGGCGCCTGGATGGATCCGGCCCGAGTGTTGCGAGCCATGGCGGAGAGTCGTCGTCAGCGCAACCCAAACCCTCTGACGAGACCTAACCTTGGTGTCTTCCGCTGATGGTGCCGAGACCTCTGCCCGCCAGCCTGACCCCCTGGCAAGCCGCGCCTCCATCCTGACAACGTCCACCCCCTTCGCCTGACCCCAGCTGCAGCCGTGACGCTCACGCCCCTTCCTTCCACGATCACCGCCGCCGCCGGGCCCAGCACCACCACCCCCTCAGCCCCCGAGGAGATCCAGCAGCCGTCGTCTCCGATGCGGGTGAGCGGGGCCTATGCCCTGATGGATTCCCTGCATCGTCATGGAGTCCGCCACATCTTCGGCTACCCGGGCGGCGCGATTCTGCCCATCTACGACGAGCTCCACAAGGCCGAAGCCCGGGGCTGGCTGAAGCACATCCTGGTGCGTCACGAGCAGGGCGGCACCCACGCCGCCGACGCCTACGCCCGCGCCACCGGCCAGGTGGGCGTCTGCTTCGGCACCTCCGGCCCCGGCGCCACCAACCTGGTCACCGGCATCGCCACCGCCCAGATGGATTCGGTGCCGATGGTGGTGATCACCGGTCAGGTGCCCCGGGCTGCCATCGGCACCGATGCCTTCCAGGAAACTGACATCTTCGGCATCACCCTGCCGATCGTCAAACACTCCTGGGTGGTCCGTGATCCCGCCGACATCGGCCGCATCGTGGCGGAGGCCTTCCTGATCGCCGCCAGCGGCCGTCCCGGGCCGGTCCTGATCGACGTGCCCAAGGACGTGGGTGCCGAAGAGTTCGACTACTTACCCGTGGCTCCTGGAACGGCGGTCCCGTCGGGCTTCAAGCGTCCGCCGGCGCCGAACCCGGAAGCCATCCGCTCCGCCCTGGCGTTGATCCGCCAGGCCCGGCGCCCCCTGCTCTATGTCGGTGGCGGCGCGATCGCCTCCGATGCCCACAGCGAGGTGCACCAGCTGGCGGAACGGTTCCGGCTCCCGGTGACCACCACCTTGATGGGCAAGGGTGTGTTCGATGAGAACCATCCCCTGGCGGTGGGGATGCTCGGCATGCACGGCACGGCTTACGCCAATTTCGCCGTCACCGAATGCGACCTGCTGATCGCCGTCGGGGCGCGCTTCGATGATCGGGTCACCGGCCGGCTGGACAGCTTCGCCCCCCGGGCCCAGGTGATCCACATCGACATCGATGCGGCCGAGGTGGGCAAGAACAGGGTTCCCGAAGTGCCGGTCGTTTCCGATGTCCGTCAGGCCCTCGAAGCCCTGCTGCAGGCCTCGGTCGGGGAAGGCTCCAACCGGCGCACCGACGCCTGGCTGGAGCGCATCGACACCTGGAAGCACCATTACCCCCTGGTGATCCCCCAACCCACCGGTGAGATCGCCCCCCAGGAAGTGGTGGTCGCCCTCAGGGACCTGGCTCCCGAGGCGTTCTTCACCACCGATGTGGGCCAGCATCAGATGTGGGCCGCCCAGTTCCTCCGCAACGGACCCCGTCGCTGGATCAGCAGTGCCGGCCTGGGCACCATGGGGTTCGGCATGCCCGCCGCCATGGGCGTCCAGACCGCCTTCCCCGACGAGACCGTGATCTGCGTGGCCGGTGATGCCAGCATCCTGATGAACATCCAGGAACTGGGCACCC
The DNA here is from genome assembly GCA_030373325.1 of Cyanobium sp. CZS25K. Lineage (GTDB taxonomy): Bacteria > Cyanobacteriota > Cyanobacteriia > PCC-6307 > Cyanobiaceae > Cyanobium. Next base: position 75,238 of record JAUCZB010000009.1, read on the forward strand.
TCAGCCAGTACCAGCTGCCGGTGAAGGTGGTGGTGCTCAACAACGGCTGGCAGGGGATGGTGCGCCAGTGGCAGGAGAGCTTCTACGAAGAGCGCTATTCCAGTTCCGAGATGACCGGCGGCATGCCCGATTTCCCTGCCCTGGCCGAGGCCTTCGGCGTCAAGGGCATCGGTATCACCGATCGGGCCCAACTCCGCTCCGGCCTCGCCGAGGCCCTGGCCCACCCCGGTCCGGTGTTTGTCGACGTGCGCGTCCGCCGCAACGAGAACTGCTACCCGATGGTGCCTCCGGGGGCCAGCAACGCCCAGATGGTGGGTCTGCCCAGCCATCCCGAACTGGCCATCGACACCATCCGCCAATGCAATGCCTGCGGCAGCACCACCGCCAGCGCCCACCTCTTCTGTCCCAGTTGCGGCGCCAAACTCTGATCCTGCTGGGGGCCCTGCTGGCCCTGCTGATCGCCTGGCCCCCCGCGGCGTCAGCGGCGGAGGTGTTCCAGGTGCGCAGCGGCACGCTGCTGCAGGTGGGGGATGGAAACCGCAGCTATGCCGTTGAGCTCGCTTGCATGGAGCTGGCGGCAGAGCAGGAGCAGCAGGCGACCGCCTGGCTACGGCAGGCCCTGCCCCGCCGCACGAAGGTGAATCTGCGTCCGATGGGCCAAAGGGATGGCACGCTGCTGGCCCAGGTGAGGCTTCTGTCCAGCGGCGCCGACATCGCCACCGGCCTGATCGAGGCCGGCCTGGCCCAAGCGGAGGCCTGCCCATGAGCCTCAACCGCACCGCCAAGGGCATCGTGCTGGTGCCCACCCTGCTGCTGGGCGGGGCCTTCCTGGCCGCCGGCACCTGGATGGACGGTCCCGCCGCCGCCAACCGGGGCCTGGCCCTCACCCTCGGGGGGGTCCTGATGGGAGCCGGCCTGCTGGCCCAGCTGCTGCCCGAATCAGGCCCACCCCCCTCCGACCCCTGAGGCCACGGGGGTTTGGCGGCCCACCAGCCCCCATGCGAGAACATCACAGCCTGCGGCCGAAGGGGGGTCGCGGCGCCAGAGTTGGAGCAGTCAGGGCGAAGGGGATGCAGAACGCCGATCGTCTCGTCGTGCCCCTGGCACAGGTCGGCCTTGGGTCCATCGCCGAGGTGGGCGGCAAGAACGCTTCCCTCGGGGAGATGATCCAGCAACTGGGACCCTCGGGCGTCCAGGTGCCCGGGGGGTTCGCCACCACCGCAGCCGCCTACCGCCTGTTCATCGCGGCCAACGGGCTCAGGCCGGTCCTGGCCGGACTGCTTGAAGGGCTGGATGCCAACGATCTGGCGGCTCTGCAGGCGGCCGGCCGCGGGGCCAGGGAGCGGCTGGGTGGGGCGGAGCTGCCGGAGCCCCTGGCCCAGGCCATCACGGCGGCCTATCGGGACCTGGCCAGCGCGATGGGTCCCGGGGCCGGGCCGGCCGTTGTGGCGGTGCGCTCCAGTGCCACGGCCGAGGATCTGCCGGAGGCCAGTTTCGCTGGACAGCAGGACACGTTTCTGCACGTCGAGGGCGAACAGGCCCTGCTGGAGGCCTGCCGGCGTTGCTACGCGTCACTGTTCACCGATCGGGCCATCGCCTACCGGCAGCAGAACGGGTTCGATCACCTGGAGGTGGCCCTGTCGATCGGGGTGCAGCGCATGGTGCGCTCCGATCTGGCCAGCTCCGGGGTGATGTTCAGCATCGACACCGAGACCGGATTCCGCGACGCCGTGCTGCTGACAGCCGCCTACGGGCTGGGCGAGAACGTGGTACAGGGTGCCGTGAACCCCGATGAATGGCTGATCTTCAAGCCCACCCTGGAGCAGGGCTTCGCTCCGATCCTCAGCCGGCGGCTGGGGAGCAAGGCCCTGCGCATGGTCTATGCCGATCCCAGCGGCGGCGATGGTCGGGCAGTGCGCAACGTGGCCGTGCCCCCCGAGGAAAGCCGGCGCTTCGCCCTCAGCGATGGGGAGGCGCTGACGCTGGCGCGCTGGGCCTGCGTGATCGAACGCCACTACAGCCAGCAGCGGGGCGTTGCCACACCCATGGACATCGAGTGGGCCAAGGATGGCCTCAACGGCGACCTGTTCATCCTCCAGGCCCGGCCCGAAACGGTGGAATCCCGGCGGGGCGGCGCCGTGCTGCGCAGCTGGCACCTGGAGCCCCACCAGGCGGAGGAGATCACCAGCGGCCGGGCCATCGGCGCCTCGGTGAGCAGCGGCCGGGCCCGGGTGATCAGCGACCCCAGCGAGATCGCCCGCTTCGCCAGCGGCGATCTGCTGGTGACCCGTCGCACCGATCCCGACTGGGAGCCGATCCTGAGGAAGGCCAGCGGGGTGGTCACCGACCAGGGAGGCCGCACCTGCCACGCCGCGATCATCGCCCGTGAAATGGGCCTGACGGCGATCGTCGGCACGGGCGACGGCACCAGCCGCATCCGCGACGACGAGGCCATCACCCTGAGCTGCTGCGAGGGGGACGTGGGCCATGTGTACCGGGGAGCGCTGCCCTTCCGGGTGGAGGAACAGGCCATCGACGACCTGCCCGCCACCCGCACCCGGATCCTGATGAACGTGGGCAACCCCGAGGAGGCCTTCCACCTGGCCTCGATCCCCTGTGACGGCGTGGGGCTGGCCAGGCTGGAGTTCGTGATCGCCAACCACATCCGGGTGCACCCGATGGCGTTGCTGCAGCCCGATCGGGTGACTTCAGAGGCCGATCGGGCGGCCATCGCCGAGCTGGTGGCGGGATACGACGCACCGGCCGACTACTACGTGGACCTGCTGAGCCAGGGCATGGCCCGGATCGCCGCCGCCTTCCATCCGCGGCCGGTGATCCTGCGCTTCTCCGACTTCAAGAGCAACGAATACGCCCGCCTGCTGGGGGGTGCGGCCTTCGAGCCGGCGGAGGAGAACCCGATGATCGGCTGGCGGGGGGCGTCGCGCTACTACGCCCCCGCCTTCCGGGCCGCCTTCGAGCTGGAGTGCAGGGCCCTGCGCAAGGTGCGCGAGTCGATGGGCCTCAACAACGTGATTCCGATGGTTCCCTTCTGCCGGACACCCGAAGAGGGGGACCGGGTGCTGGAGGTCATGGCCGCCGAAGGCCTGGTGCGGGGGAAGAACGGTCTGGAGGTGTACGTGATGTGCGAACTGCCGAGCAACGTGATCGGCGCCGAAGCCTTCGCCGAGCGCTTCGACGGCTTCTCGATCGGCTCCAACGACCTCACCCAGCTCACCCTGGGGCTCGACCGGGATTCGGCCCTGGTGGCGGACCTGTTCGACGAGCGGGACACCAGCGTGAAGGAGATGATCCGGATGGCGATCCGCACGGCCCGGCGCTGCGGCCGCAAGATCGGCATCTGCGGCCAGGCCCCCAGCGACTACCCCGATTTCGCCCGTTTCCTGGTGGAGGAGGGGATCGACTCGATCAGCCTCAACCCCGATGCGGTGGTGCCCACCCGGATCGCCATCGCCGCCATGGAGGCCGAACGGGACGCCGCCGCCTCAGCAGGGGGCCTGACCCCAGCGGCCCGGGGCTGAAGCCGCCACGGGGCCGGAAGGATGGAACAGCAGGCGCCAGAGCAGCAGGACATGGGCGCCGCAGCGCACCGCGCAGAGCGCCGCCAGACCCATGCAGAGGGGGCAGTGAGCCAGACCCATCGGAAATCCGGCCCCAGACGCGATCAGGTTCCACCATGGCACCTTCGGCGGCGGATCGGCAGGGGATGCCACAAGCGTTGGCGCCCGTGCCGCGCGTTGGCGCCCGCCCCGCCGTGCCCTAGAACGCCAGCAGCCCCCCAACTGCCACGGCCGTGCTGCGCCTCAGCGAGCTGAAATTGCCGCTCGATCACAGCGCCGCCGACCTGGAGGCGGCCATCACCCGCCGGCTGCGGCTCGGCCCCGGTGAGCTCCGCGGCCACCAGCTGGTGAAACGCAGCGTCGATGCCCGGCGCCGCGGTGCCATCGCCCTGGTGTACTGCCTCGACCTGGAGCTCGAGGCCGGCGCCAGGCGCCGCCTGCTGCGCCGCTACGCCGGCGACCCCCACCTGCGTCCCACCCCGGACAGCCGCTACCGGCCCGTGGCCCAGGCCGAGGGAACCTCCCAGGACCTTCGCCCGGTGGTGGTGGGCGCCGGCCCCTGCGGCTACTTCGCCGCCCTGCTGCTGGCCCAGATGGGTTGGCGGCCCCTGCTGCTGGAGCGGGGCAAGGCGGTGAAGGAGCGCACCGCCGACACCTTCGGCTTCTGGCAGGGCCGCCGCCGCTTCGATCCGGGCTCCAATGCCCAGTTCGGCGAAGGTGGGGCCGGCACCTTCTCCGACGGCAAGCTCTACAGCCAGGTGAGCGAAAATCCCGCCTATATCCGCAAGGTGCTGGAGGAACTGGTGGCGGCCGGGGCCGACCCGGAGATCCTCACCCTGCACCACCCCCACATCGGCACCTTCAAGCTGGCCACGGTGGTGCGCGGGCTGCGGGCCCGGATCGAGGCCCTGGGAGGGGAGGTCCGCTTCGGCCAGCACGTGGTCGAGCTGCTGCTGGCGGAGGGCCCCGAGCGGCGCCTGGAGGGCGTGCGGCTGGCCGACGGCACGGCCATCGCCTGCGACCACCTGGTGCTGGCGCCGGGCCACAGCGCCCGGGACACCTTCGCGATGCTGCACCGCCTCGGCGTGGCCATGGAGCCGAAGCCCTTTGCGGTCGGGGTGCGGATCGAGCATCCCCAGGCCCTGGTTGACCGGGCCCGCTGGGGGGAGGCCGCCGGCCATCCACGGCTCGGGCCGGCCGAGTACAAGCTGGTCCACCACTGCAAAGGGGACGCCACGGCTGGCCGCAGCGTCTACAGCTTCTGCATGTGTCCCGGCGGACTGGTGGTGGGCGCCACCTCGGAGGAAGGCTGCGTCGTCACCAACGGCATGAGCCAGCACTCCCGCCGGGAGCGCAATGCCAACAGCGGCCTGGTGGTGCCCGTGAGCCAGGAGGATCTGGCACCCTACGGCCAGGAACCGGGGGATCCGCTGGCGGGGCTGGCCTTCCAGCGGCACTGGGAGCGGCAGGCCTTCAACGCCGGCGGCGGCGACTACCGGGCACCGGCCCAGTGGCTGGGGGATTTCCTGGACAGCAAGCCCAGCCGAGAGCCCCCCCCGGGGGCGGTGGAGGGGTCCTACCAGCCCGGCCTCCGCTTCGGCAGCCTTGATGGGTGTCTACCGGCGTATGTCCTGGCGGCCATCCGGGAAGCGCTGCCCCTCTTTGCCCGACGCATCCCTGGCTATGCCATGGCCGGTGCCCTGCTCACCGGCGTGGAGACCCGCACCTCATCGCCGCTGCGGTTGCGGCGTCACCCCACGGGGCTGGAAAGCCTCAACACCCCGGGACTCTTTCCAGCCGGAGAAGGGGCGGGCCATGCCGGCGGCATCCTGTCGGCGGCGATCGACGGCATCAAGGTGGCGGAAGCTGTGGCCCTCAGCCTGCTTCAGCCTCCCGACCAAGGGAGCACCGCAGGATCGGCTTCCGCCCCAGGCTGAGGTCGCCCTCAGGCCTGGGACACCACGCCACTCCACTGCACCGCCCGGACCCCATCACGGCGCCAGGAATGGAACAGCGCCGGTTCGGCCACCGTGCAGAGCGGACAGAGGGCGATCCGCTCCGGCCCGATCCCCTGCCGCTCGAGTTGCAACGCCGTGGCCTGCCGGATGTCCAGCCGATCCCGATCTGGGGCGGGATCCAGCAGGAGGGCGCCGCATTGCTTCAGATCCGCCACGCCCCCATCCGGCGCCGGGTCGCAGCTGGCCGCCACCATGGCACCCCCCACCTGCAGGGTGACGGAGCGTTCCACCTGGTAGCGAATGCCGTCCACAGCGGGACCGAGGGCCACCAGCAGCCGATCACGGCAGGCACCATCCGCCACCATCGCCTCGATCGCCGCCGGCACGATCCGTGCCGCGACCCCGCGCCAGCCGGCGTGGCAGGCCGCCACCCGGCCGCCGGCGGGGTCGGCGATCAGCACCGGGGTGCAGTCGGCGCCGCACACCCAGAGGCTCTGGCCCTCCCCATCGCTGCGCAGGCCGTCGGCTTCGGGCCAGGGAGCCCCCTCGGCCTCCCCCGCGGCGAGCACCGTGCCGCCGTGCACCTGGCGGGTGCGATGCACACTCACCCCGGCACTGATCGCGGCGGCCAGCTCCTCCGGCGGCCGGCCCTGCCACTGGCGGGTGAAGAAGCCATGCTCGAATCCCGCCAGCAGGTCACATTGAAGGTAATGGCCTCCATAGGTGCCGACCCAGGTCCAGCCGGGCAGGTCGTTGAAGCCGGCATCGGGCCGATCGAAGGGGGGCTCGAGAGCCTCAGCCATCCGGCAGATCCCGCAGCAGCCAGAACCCTTCCAGGTTGGGGGCCTCTTCGCTCGCCTGAATGGCGATGAACTGCAGACCGCCGGCCCGTTCCCGGGCCTCCGCCAGGGCCTCGCTCGCCAGCCGCGCCTCCTCCTCCGGCAGGCGCGCCAGGATCCAGCGATCCTCCAGGCCGGCCTCCAGCACCAGTTGACCGGCGCAGACCTCCAGCCGGGTCGGCTCCAGGCCGGAGAGCCAGCCGGCGATGGCCAGGGCCCGCAGGCGGCTGAACAGCCGGATCCCCGGCACGGGCGTGGCGGGATCCACCAGCGCGGGCAGGGCCGCCAGACCGGGGAAGGCGATCTCCCAGCCGCCGGCCTCCGCCAGGGTGGCGGCGCTGAGGGTGGCCCAGCTCCAGCTGTCGCCCCGGGCCGCCTCCGGCAGGGGCAGCGCCACGGGCGGAATCGGCTGCGGGGGAGGGGCCAGGGGGCCTGCCATGTAGCCCGGCTCCTGGGGGTAGACGCTCGTCTGGCGCTCCCGCAGCCACTCCACCAGGCCATAACAGCGCCGGCTCGGCACCAGCTCCAGACCAAGCCCTTCAGCGGCCCGCTGCACCATGGCGCGCATCGAGCCACGCCAGCAGCGCAGCCGCCGGGGTGGACCGTAGCCCTGGGCGGCGGCGTCCTTGATGGCCGTTTCGATCGCGCCGCGCAACCACTGGGAATTGACGCTGGCGGCCGGACAGGCCATCGACCAGCGGAAGGGTTCCGGCGCCGGCTGCAGCCCTGCCGTGGAGCAGATCAGCAGTTCCCAGCGCTTCTTGCCATCGGGCTCCAGGATCGGCCTGGAGTAGTAGTCGAGTTCCCAGTCAGGGCCAGGCGCCTGCAACGCTGAGCTCATCCTGCGTCCTGTTCCTGCTGACGCAGCAGGGAGCGGGCCCTGTGGGCCCGGTCCTCGGCCTCGGCCATCACCGTGTCCTTGGCGATCAGCAGCTCGCCGGCAGGCCCTTCCAGCAGGGCCGTGTTCAGGGCGATGCGACCCCGGGCGGGATCAATGGCGGTGATCAGGGCCTTGAGGTGCTCCCCCTGCTGGAACGCCTCGCGCAGGTCGCGCAGAACGCCGCCGGTGATGCAGGAGTGGTGCAGCAGGCCGCTGACGCCGCCGAGGTCGACGAAGAAGCCATAGGGCTTGATCGACACCACCTGCCCCTCCACGAGCTGCCCGACCTCCAGGGTGGCGAAGCGGGCGGCGGTGGCGGCGCGCTTCTCCGAGAGCACCAGCTTGCGGGTCTCGGGATTCACCTCCAGGAAGGCGACACCCAGGGTCTGGCCGACGAGGGCCTCGTGGTTCTCCCCCTCGTTGAGCTGGGAGCGGGGGATGAAGCCGCGCAGGCCCTCCAGGTCGCAGGTGACGCCGCCGCGGTTGAAGCCGTTCACCTTGACCTGCACCACCTTGCCCTCCTTCTCCAGCTGGCGCACCTTCTCCCAGCTCTGGCGCAGGGCCAGGGCGCGGGCGCTGATCGTCACCATCCCATCGGCGTTCTGCTCCCGGGTGACGAGCACCTCGATCGGCAGCCCCTTCGGGAAGCGCTCCTTGAGGTTGGTGATCACCCCCAGGCCGCACTCGCTCTTGGGCATGAAGCCGGGGGCCTTGCCGCCGATGTCGACATAGACACCGTCGCTTTCCATGCCGATCACCACCCCCTGGACCACCTCACCGGTGGTGCCGACCGGGGCGTTCTCATCAAGGGCGGCGAGGAAGGCCTCCTCGTCGAAGTCGAAGTCATCGACGGTGCGGGCCTGGCGGGTGGCTGCCCCGGGGGGGGCCTCGACGCCGGCGGAACCCCGGGCGGAGCGGGCCGGGGCAGCGCTGCGGCGGTCGGTGGCCGGTCCGAGCAGATCGGCCATGGTGAGGCCTTCGAGGCCATCCATGCTGAAGCGGTCCTCGTCCTCCAGGGGCGACGGCGGCCGCACCGGCGGTGCGGCCGGGCTCGATGCGGCAGGAGCGGGGGGCGCTTCAGCCACCGCCTCCTCCTCCTTCTTGATCATCAACACCTGGGGGGGCTTGCGCAGCGGCGCAGGGGCCGACCCCGAACCCCTTGCCGGCGGCATGGGGCGCTGGGCGGGGTTCCGGGGCTGACGCGGCGCGGGGTTGCCGGTTCCTGCCATGGAGATCCTCAGCGAAGCACGGGGCTCCACACTGTACGAATCACCCGCTGAGGCCCGTCCTCCACCCGCATGCCCCCCAGCATCGAGCGACGCCTCGCCAGCCTCAGCTGGACCGCGGTGCGGGAGCAGGCGGCCCGTCCGCGAAGCACGGTGCTGTGGCCGCTCGGCGCCATCGAACAGCACGGGCCCCTGCTGCCCCTGGGCACCGATGCCCTGTTCGCCGAGCGGGTGGCGGCAGCGGTGCTGGAGCGGCTCGATCCCGCCCTGCCGATCTGGCGCCTGCCGTTGCAGAGCCTGGGCTTTTCGCCGGAGCACCTGGGCTTCCCGGGCACCCTCAGCCTGCCGGCCGACCTCGTGATCGCGCTGGTGCGCTCGGTCGGCAGGGGGATCGCGGCGGCGGGCTTCCAGCGTCTGGTGCTCTTCAACGCCCACGGCGGCCAGATCGGCCTGCTGGAGGCGGCGGCAAGGGAGCTGCGGGTGCTGGAGCCCGCCCTGGCGGTGCTGCCCTGCTTCCTCTGGCGAGGGGCCGATGGCCTCGACGAACTGATTCCCGAACCCGAACGCAGCACCGGACTCCATGCCGGCCTGGCCGAAACCAGCCTGATGCTCTTTCTGGAGCCCGCCACCGTCGGGGCCATCCCTGCCGCCGACGGACCTGGCGCCGACGACCCCCCCCCCAGCGGCTGGAGCCTGGAAGGGGCCTGCCCCTGTTCCTGGCGCACGGAGGAACTCAGCGCCAGCGGCGTGATCGGTGATCCCGGTGGCGCCAGCGAGGAGCTGGGCCGCAAGCTTTTCGAGCGCCTGGTGGGCAGCTGGGAGCGGCGGCTGGACGCCCTGCTGCGCAGCGACTGGCCACCGACTTCCGGCAGAGCGTGACTAAAGTCGTGAGATTGCTTGTCACCGTGGTTGCCATGCCCACCCTCGAAACCACCACGTCCGTCGCTTCCTCCCTGGATCCTTCGGGCCCGATCGAGGGGAGCCAGCTGCCCGACTTCACCACCGCCGCCTACAAGGACGCCTACAGCCGCATCAACGCCATCGTGATCGAAGGCGAGCAGGAAGCCCATGACAACTACATGTCCCTGGGAACGCTGCTTCCCGATCAGGCCGAGGAGCTGGCGCGCCTGGCCCGCATGGAGCTGAAGCACATGAAGGGCTTCACCGCCTGCGCCAACAACCTCGGCGTCAGCGCCGACATGCCGTTCGCCCAGGAGTTCTTCTCCCCCCTGCGCAACAACTTCCAGGCAGCCCTCAAGGAAGGCAAGGTGGTCACCTGCCTGTTGATCCAGGCACTGTTGATCGAGGCCTTCGCTATTTCGGCCTACCACATCTACATTCCGGTGGCCGATCCTTTCGCCCGCAAGATCACCGAGGGGGTCGTCAAGGACGAGTACACCCACCTCAATTACGGCCAGGAATGGCTCAAAGCCCATCTTGAGGAGTCCCGCGCCGAGCTGGAGCAGGCCAACCGGGACAACCTTCCCCACGTCCGCCGCATGCTGGATCGGGTGGCCGCCGATGCCGCTGTACTCCACATGGAGAAGGAGGATCTGATCGAGGATTTCCTGATCGCCTATCAGGACGCCCTCACCGACATCGGCTTCACCCCCAGGGAGATTGCCCGCATGGCGGCCGCCGCACTGGTGGGCTGAGCGGACCCGCTCGCGCTCAGCGGGGGAGGATGTAGCGTCGGCGACACCCGGCCCCGTCCCTGCCGCCGCTTTCTCCTTTCTGCATGTTCGGCCTGATCGGTCATTCCACCAGCTTCGAAGCGGCGCGCAAGCTGGCGCGCAGCCTCGGCTTCGAGGAGTACGCGGAAGGCGATCTGGCGATGTGGTGCAGCGCTCCGCCCCAGCTGGTGGAGCGGATCAGCGTCACCAGCCCCACGGGCAAGCGCATCGAAGGGGCCTACATCGATTCGGTGTTCGTGCCCGAAATGCTGAGCCGTTTCAAGACGGCCAAGCGCAAGGTGCTCAATGCCATGGAACTGGCCCAGAAGAACGGCATCGACATCACCGCCCTGGGGGGCTTCACCTCGATCATCTTCGAGGACTTCAAGTTGCTGAAGGAACAGCAGGTGCGTGCCACCACCCTGGCGTGGGAGCGCTTCACCACCGGAAACACCCACACCGCCTGGGTCATCTGCCGCCAGGTGGAAGAGAACGCTCCACGGCTGGGTATCGATCTGCGCCGGGCCAAGGTGGCGGTGGTGGGCGCCACCGGCGACATCGGCAGTGCCGTCTGCCGCTGGCTCTCCCAGCGCACCGGCGTTCAGGAGCTGCTGCTGGTGGCCCGCCGTCCCCAGCCCCTGGCCGATCTGCAGCAGGAGCTGGGCGGAGGCCGCATCCTTGGCCTGGAGGAGGCTCTGGAGGAGGCGGATGTGGTGGTGTGGGTCGCCAGCCTGGCCCAGGCCAGCAGCATCGATCCCAGCCGGCTGCGCCGCCCCTGCCTGATGATCGACGGCGGCTACCCCAAGAACCTGGACACCCGGGCCGCCGGCGACGGCATTCACGTGCTCAAGGGCGGCATCGTCGCCTTCGGTTCCGACATCGGCTGGCAGATGATGGAAGCCGCCGAGATGGCCAATCCCCAGCGGCAGATGTTCGCCTGCTTCGCCGAAGCGATGCTCCTGGAGTTCGAAGGTCTGCACACCAACTTCAGCTGGGGCCGCAACAACATCACCCTGGAGAAGATGGACCTGATCGGTGCCGCCTCCCTGCGCCACGGTTTCCAGGCCCTCGGCCTGGAGAGCCCCGCAGCCATCCCCAGCCTCACCTCCACCTGATCCCCCCTGCCTGAGCGACCATGGCCCGCCGTGTCCTGCTGGACTTCGAGAAACCACTGGTGGAGCTGGAGGAGCAGATCGAGCAGATCCGCCAGCTGGCGCGCGATTCCGAGGTTGATGTGAGCCAGCAGCTGCTGCAGCTGGAAACCCTCGCCACGCGACGCCGCGAGGAGATCTTCAGTTCCCTCAGCCCGGCCCAGAAGATCCAGGTGGCCCGGCACCCCCAGCGGCCCAGCACCCTCGACTACATCCAGGTCATCACTGACGAGTGGATCGAACTGCACGGCGACCGCCGCGGCAACGACGATCGTGCCCTGGTGGGCGGTGTGGGGCGCATCGGCGACCAGGCGGTGGTGCTGCTCGGCCACCAGAAGGGCCGCGACATGAAGGAGAACGTGGCGCGCAACTTCGGCATGGCCTCCCCCGGCGGCTACCGCAAGGCGATGCGGCTGATGGAACACGCCGACCGCTTCCGCCTGCCGATCCTCAGCTTCATCGACACCCCCGGGGCCTATGCGGGGGTCAAGGCTGAGGAGGAGGGCCAGGGCGAGGCGATTGCGGTGAACCTGCGCGAGATGTTTCGCCTGCGGGTGCCCATCATCGCCGTGGTGATCGGTGAGGGCGGCTCCGGCGGCGCCCTCGGCATCGGGGTGGCCGACCGGCTGCTGATGTTCGAGCACAGCGTGTACACCGTGGCCAGCCCCGAGGCCTGCGCCTCGATCCTGTGGCGCGATGCGGCCAAGGCGCCCGCCGCCGCCGAGGCCCTGCGCATCACCGGTGCTGATCTCCTGCAGCTGGGGCTGGTGGATGTCCTGCTCAAGGAGCCCTCCGGCGGGAACCACTGGGCGCCCATCCAGGCCGCCGAGACACTCCGCCAGGCCCTGCTCAGCCAGCTGGCGGAGCTGCAGGTGTGCAGCGAATCCGCCCTGCTGGAGGCCCGCTACGCCAAGTTCCGGCGCATGGGGCAGGTTCTGGAGGTGGCGGCGGATCCCGCCCACGCACCGTAGGGTTTGCTTTCCTGCCCGCGCGCCCTTTGCCCTCCGCTCTGATCACCGGTGCCTCCCGGGGTATCGGCGCCGCCACAGCCCGCCGTTTTGCCGCCGAGGGCTACGACCTGCTTCTGGTGGCACGGGCCAGTGCCGAACTCGACGGGCTCGCCGGGGAGCTGCGGGGGATGGGCCGCCGGGTCGAGACCCTCGCCCTCGACCTGGCCCAGCCGGACGCCATTGCGCCGGCCATGGCCGACCTGCTCGGCCGGGGGCTGATTCCTGAGGTGGTGATCAACAACGCCGGTGCCGCCTGGACCGGCCCCCTGGCGGACATGCCCATTGAGCGCTGGCAGTGGCTCCTGCAGCTCAACCTCACCAGCGTCTTCCAGGTCTGCCGTGCGGTGCTGCCCTGCCTGCGCCAGGCCGGTGGCGGACGGATCATCAACGTCAGCAGCCACGCCGCCCGGAATGCGTTCCCCGACTGGGGGGCCTACTGCGTCAGCAAGGCCGCCCTGGCCTCCTTCAGCCGCTGCCTCGAGGCGGAGGAACGCTCCGCCGGCATCGGGGTGAGCACCCTCACCCTCGGGGCGGTGGATACACCTCTCTGGGACAGTGAAACCGTCCGCAGTTCCTTCGACCGACGTGCCATGCTTTCAGCGGAGCAGGTGGCTGAATCCCTGCTTTATCTCGCGCGGCAACCCCACAGCCAGACGGTTGAGGACCTCACCCTGATGCCCGCCGCCGGAGCCTTCTGAACCCCCTTATGACCTCCACCCTCCCCAGTGGCCTCAGCGCCCGTCAGGCCGCTCCCGTCACGACCCCCATTCCCGTCAGCCTGCGGATCCGCGAACGGCTGCAGAAGGAAGGCGTGCCGTTTCTGGCCAACGACAACATCTCTGAGCATCTGCGCGAGGGAGAGCTCGACCAGCTGGAGATCGAAGTGGCCGGCAAGGTGCGCGAACTGCTGCGCAGCCTGGTGATCGATATCGACAACGACCACAACACCGAGGAGACGGCCGAACGGGTGGCCAAGATGTATCTCCACGAGGTGTTCAAGGGTCGCTACCACGAGCAACCCAAGATCGCCAGCTTCCCCAACGTGAAGCAGCTCGATGAGATCTACACCGTGGGGCCCATCTCCATCCGCTCCGCCTGTTCCCACCATCTGGTGCCGATCCTCGGCAACTGCTGGATCGGGATCAAGCCCGGTGAACGGGTGATCGGCCTGTCGAAGTTCTCCCGGGTGGCCGACTGGGTGTTCTCACGGCCCCACATCCAGGAGGAGGCCGTGATCATCCTCGCCGATGAGATCGAACGGCTGTGTGAGCCCCTCGGCCTGGCGATCCTGGTCAAGGCCCAGCACTACTGCATGAAATGGCGCGGGGTGAAGGAACCCCAGACCAGCATGGTGAACTCCGTGGTGCGCGGTGATTTCCGCCACGACCCCAGCCTCAAGCAGGAGTTCTTCGAACTCGTGCGTCAGCAGGAGTCGATGCTCGGCAACTGAGCCGCTGGCTGGCGCTCAGGATCCCGGTCGGCCCATGATCGGCCCCACCACCTGGGAGCCGCTGCGTTGGCTGCCGGATGTCGTGGGAACGGCCACCACCACCATCACCTGATAGGCCACATCGGCGGACGTGAGGGCATAGGTGGGGCCGCTGGCCCCCTGGATCAGCTGCCAATGGCGCCGGCCAGGGGCCAGGCGATACCAGTGAAAAGCGCTGGCGGGCAGGGCGGCCAGCCCATCGGCCGCGGCGGTCGCCTGCAGCAGGGCTCCCTGACGGGCCTCGCCCTGCAGCAGCAGCTGATCCAGACCGTCGATCCGCTGCTCCACGGCGCCCTCGATCTGCTGATCTCCGGCGATCTCCTGGCGGAGGATCTGGATCTGCTGCTGGGGATCGGCCGTCACCCCTGGCACACACTGGAGGGTGCCCTCCACCAGCTGGCAACCCACCAGGTCCTGGGCCCGGACACCGGAGACCCCCGGGAGCGTCACCAGCAGCATGGCCAGGGGGAGGGCGACACGGGTGCCGAAGGCGCGACGGAAGAAGGACAAGTGGAGGTCAACAAAGGAACTGCACCGATCCTGGCCCCTGTCAGGCCAAACGCCAATCAACCGGTGGTCGCTCCACGCACGGCCGCCACCAGGTCGGCGACGCGCGCCAGATTCTTGACCCCAGGCCGCTCCTCCAGAGCACTGGAAGCATCCAGACCATCGGGGCGGAGCCGGGCCAGCAGGTCAGCCGCCGTGTCAGGTCCGACCCCTCCAGCCAGCCACCAGGGCATGGGCGGGCGGAAGCCCTCCAGCCAGTCGATCGGGATCCGGTGTCCGGTGCCCCCCAGCTGGCCGGGCTGCCAGGCATCGAGCAACAGGGCCTCCACCGCCCCGGCGTAGGCGGCGGCCTTCTCGAGATCTTCAGGCCTGCGCACCCGCAGGGCCTTCCACAGGCGGACGCCCAGCCGCTGCCCCAGCGCATGGCAGCGCTCCACACTCTCCTCGCCATGCAGCTGCACCACCGCATGGCCCCCTCCCCCAGCCAGCTCCTCCAGCTGGTCATCGGTGGGATCGGCCACCACCAGCACACCGAAGCAGTCGCCCCCCCCGGCGGCCATGGCCGAGAAGAGGTCGGGCCGCTGCGGCGGCGCCACGTAGCGGGGCGAGCCGGGCACGGCGATGACGCCGATCGCATCGGCCCCGAGGGCGGCGATGGCGGCGGCCTGGGCCGGCTGCCTCAGCCCACAGATCTTCAGCAGGGGAGAGAAAACCAGAACCGGGTCTGCAGGGGAGCCTTTCTAGGATGGACGCTTCCACTCCGGCCCTGGCCGGATCTCTGCCCGGACGGTGCCCGTGGGTGAAGGCTGGCAACTGCTGACGATCCGCGGCATCCCTCTGCGCATCCACCCGAGCTGGTTTGTGATCCTGCTGCTGGCCACCCTGGCTTTCCAGCAGCAGTACGCCCTCAGCCTCGGCACTCAGCTCGCCCCGGCGGCGCTCTGGGCCGTGGCCCTGGTCACGTCCCTGGCCCTGTTCGTCTCCGTGCTGCTGCACGAACTGGGCCACTCCCTTGTGGCCTTGCGGCAGGGGGTGAAGGTCAGGAGCATCACCCTCTTCCTGCTGGGCGGCGTGGCCAGTGTGGAGCGGGAATGCCCCACCGCCCGCGGTGCCCTGTTGGTGGCGGCGGCGGGTCCGGCGGTGAGCCTGGTGCTGGGGATCAGCCTGCTGGCCTCCAGCCATGCCGCCAGCCACGTCGCCCCCGTTCTGGGGCAGATGGTGGAACGGCTGGGCGCGCTCAACATGGTCCTGGGTCTGTTCAATCTGCTGCCCGGACTGCCCCTGGATGGGGGGCTGATCGTCAAGGCCCTGGTCTGGCAGTTCTCCGGCAGTCAGCGGCGGGGAGTGGAGGTGGCCAATGCCTGCGGCCGTTTCCTGTCGCTGCTCGCCGTGGGCCTCGGGACGGTGCTGCTGCTGCGCGGTGGGAGCATCGGCGGGGCCTGGCTGATCCTGCTGGGCTGGTTCGGCCTGGGGGCGGCCCGCAACCAGAAGCAGATGCTGGTCGTCCAGCAGGCCCTCAAGGATCTGAAGGTCAAGGATGTGGCCCAGCGCCGCTTCCGGGTCGTGGAGGCCGACACCACCCTCCGCGAGCTGAGCCGGAGGCGCCTCGGCACCGCCCCGCCGATCGGGGAAGCCGGTGCCGACACCGCCCCCGTCGAGAGGGACGGCAACGGGCCACCGGACTGGCTGCTCGTCTGTGACAGGGGCCGCTGGCAGGGTGTGATCGATGACGGCCCCCTGCAAGCCCTGCCGGTGCAGTGCTGGGACAGGGAAAAGGTGGGAGACCACCTCCAACCCCTCTCCAGCCTGCCCGCCATTTCCGAATCCGCCCCGCTCTGGCAGGCCGCCCTTCAGCTCGATGACGGCAACCACCAGCGGCTGCTGGTGCTGAGCCCGGCGGGACTGCCCTGCGGCACCGTGGAGCGGCCCGAACTGGGGGACGCGGTGCTGAAGAAGCTGGGACTTCGGCTTCCCGCCAATCTGCTCACGGTCGCCCGTCGTGAGAACGGCTACCCCCTCGGCATGGCCCTCGGTCAGGTGGCCCGCGGCATGGTCAGCTCCGGCGATGTGTCCCCCCACACCGACTCGGTCAGCCGATAACGCCCCAGGAGCGGAGCGATCGAGGCCAGTTCCTCGCTGCTCAGGGGCATGACCGGCGGCCGAGGCCCATCCAGGCCGGCCTGGCGATCGTCCGGGACGTCGGCAGTGCCGGCGCTGTCGCCAGCGAGCAACGGCAGCCAGCGCGCCGCCGAACCTAGCAGATGCTCCTCCAGCACCTCCCCGGCCAGCGGCAGGGGCTGGAGCTGCGGGGGATCGCCGCCGAACACCTCCCGCCAGAGGGCAGGGCAGGGATCCAGCTGGATCGAGCCGTGCTGCAGCAGATGGCCGCCACGCCAGAGCTGGGCACTGCCCACCCGCTTGGCGCCGTTGGCGTCCACCAGGTCGGCGACGGTGCTGGTGGCGAAGCAGCTGCTGCGCTGCAGGCTGGCCGCCTGGCCGCCGCTCCGCAGGGGCAGGCCCATGGCGGCGAAGGCGCGCACCAGCCAGACCAGGGCCCGGCCGTAGATCTCGGATCGGCGTCCCTGCGGCCGGGGCCACACCAGGGCGTAGGTGAGATCGGCGCCATGGAGCACGGCCCGGCCGCCCGTGGGACGGCGCACCAGGTCGATCCGCCCCTGACGGACCAGATCCCACCAGTGGGGCTCCAGCCGCCGCTGGTGCCAACCCAGGGAGAGCGTCGGCCGCGACCAGCCATAGAGGCGGAACGCCGGCGCTGGAAGCGGCTCGGGAAGCGACTCGGAGGCCGGGCCCGCGGCCGCCAGGCCCTCCAGCAGCCAGGCATCGATGGCCATCTGCCAGCTCCCGCCGAGACGGCAGGACTGGATCCATCGGATCGGCTCCGCCGGCAGGGGGGATCGAGCGGGTGGGGCGGAAGGCGCGGCAGGGGCTGTCATGATGGTCGCCTGGCAGGCCGTTGGCACCGTCCCTGATCTGGAGTCTGCTGCCCCTGCTGCCCCTGGGACTGGTGGCCGGCCTGCTCTCCGGACTGCTGGGCATCGGCGGTGGGCTGATCTTCTCCCCCCTCCTGCTCGCGCTGGGGCTCACGCCCCACCAGGCCCTGGCCACCAGCAGCCTGGCGATCGTGCCCACCACGCTCGGGGGCACGATCGCCCACATCCGCAGCGGCAGGCTCGCCTGGGCGGGGGCGGGGGCGATCGTCGCCGGGGCCGCCTTCAGCGCCGGCCTGTTCAGTCACCTGGGCCAGGGCCTCTCCGGCTGGCAACTGCTGAGCCTGCAGGCGGGGCTCTACGCCCTGCTCACCGGCCTGATCAGCCCCCGCAGCCCGATGGCCCTGGAGCCGCCGGAGCAGCAGCCTCGCCTCCTGGCCATGGCCATGGTGGGGGCCCTGGCGGGGGTGGCGGCCGGACTGCTGGGGGTGGGGGGCGGTCTGGTGATGGTCCCGGTGCTGGTGAGGATGCTCGGGATGCCGGTCCACGCAGCGATCCGGTACAGCACCCTGGCGGTGCTGGCCTCCTCCTCCAGTGCCTCGGTGGCGTTCCTGGCCGATGGCAGGGCGAATCCGCTGATCGGACTGGTGCTGGGGGGCACCGCCGCCGTGGCCGCCCAATGGTCGGCAAGCCGACTCGAACAGGTCCGGGAGGAACGGCTGGTCTGGATGCTGCGGGCCATCACCCTGCTTCTGGCACTGGACAGCGGCCGCCGCGCCCTGGGCCTGTGGTTGGAAGCTCAGGGCATCACGCTCCAGAAGCCGGGGTCGAGCTCGTAGCCGAGAACGGCGGCCATCTGGCCCAGGTTGGCCCGGCACTCGATGCCCGCTGCGGCGGCCCAGTGATCGAGGAGGAACAGGCGCTGGGTGATCCAGAGCTCCAGGCTCTCGGGCGCGAAGCGGATCCCCTCGCTGGGGCTGAAGCCATGGGGCAGCAGCATCGCCACATGGCGGGTGAGCTGGCCCCCGCTGCGCTCCAGCACCAGGGGCAGCCAGGGATGGAGCGCATCGGCCCGCAGACTCCACAGCCGCAGTTCGGGGATCTCCGAGAGTTCGCGCGGATCCTCCGCCTCACGGGGCCAGTCGAAGTCAATGGTCAGTCCGTTGGCGGCGGTCAGCAGCTCGGCCGGCGCCAGTGACACCAGGCCCGCCAGGGGGGAGAGATCGAGCCCGCGCACCTGATCGGAGGAGACCTTCAGGGGCTCGGAGCAGGGAGGGAGGGCCATCAAGAGCTGTGACAGGGCAGGGCCGCAGGCTGGACCGTAGCTCGCGATGGCCGAAGAATAGGTCGGTCAAACTCCATTCACCGTCAAGGATATGGTCACTCCGATCAACCAGGCCGAAGTGCTGATCGCCCTCATCGTGGCGGCCCATGCCGGGGTGCTGGCCGTTCGCCTCTGCTTCAGCCTCTACAAAGCCTGAAGCTGCAGGGCCTGCTCCCTTGGCAAGGTGCCGGCAGGCTGCTACAAGCAGAGGGCTCGCAGCCTTGCCTCAGGTGCGCCAGACCAAACCCCAGCCTTCCCGGCGTCAGCCCACCGCTGCTCGAAGCGCCACGGGTCGTCAGCGCCGTTCCCAGTCCCTCCGTGCGACCCCGGATGGCGGGGGCCCGTCCTTCCCACTGCGCCCGCTTCCCAGCGTCCATGGCCATCCAGACGGGATCGGGCTTGCCATCGAGTCCCCCCGTCCCCCTGCCGATGCCGGAGGCTGTGGCGTGGAAAGCCAGTTGCTCTCGCTCTCCGCCGAACGGCAGGAGCTGGTCTGCAGCCTCATCGGCCTGGCGGTCAAGCTCGGTCTGGTCGCCCTCACAGGCGTCAGCCTGTTCCGCCTGGCCGGGGCCTACCAGCAGCGCATGGAGAGCCAGGGCGAAATCGCCGCTGTTCTGGAGCTCGAGAACGCCAAGCTGATCAAGGCCAGGGAGCGCTTTGACGCCCTGTTCATGGTGGAAGGAGAGCAGCGCCTGATCCGGGAGCAGAGCCAGTGGATCGCCCCGAACCGCCTGCGGGTGATCTGGCAATCGGGCACTCCGTTTCCAACTGTTGAATCCCCCGCGGCCGGATCCGGAAAACAGGGCGCCCGTCCGTAGGTTGGGCCCCCCTTCGCCCGCCTACCAGCGACGCCATGGTGACCCCTTCCGGTGACAGCGCCCTTTCCTCCGCCAGCCCCCTGGGCGCCGATGCCGGCGGCGGTACTCCCGGAACGGTCCTGATCACCGGCGCTTCCTCCGGTGTCGGCCTGTTCGCCGCCAAGGCCCTGGCGGATCGGGGCTGGCACGTGGTGATGGCCTGCCGAGACACGGAAAAGGCCCAACGGGCCCAGGCGGCCCTGGCCATGGCCGATGCCGCGGTGACACACCTCAAGGTGGATCTGGCGGATCTCGACAGTGTGCGTGCCCTCGTTGACGCCTTCCACGCCACCGGCCGCTCCCTCGACGCCCTCATCTGCAATGCCGCGGTCTACCTGCCGCGGTTGAAGCATCCGGAACGCTCTCCCCAGGGCTACGAGATCTCGATGGCCACCAACCACTTCGGCCATTTCCTGCTGATTCATCTGCTGCTGGATGATCTCAAGCGTTCCTCCCACCCGTCACGCCGTCTGGTGATTCTGGGAACCGTCACCGCCAACTCCAAGGAACTGGGCGGCAAGATCCCGATCCCCGCCCCCGCCGATCTCGGTGATCTCTCCGGCTTCGCGGCCGGATTCAAGGCCCCCATCGCCATGGCCAGCGGCAAGAGCTTCAAGCCCGGCAAGGCCTACAAGGACAGCAAGCTGTGCAACATGATCACGACCCAGCAACTGCATCGCCGTCTGCATGACAGCACCGGAATCGTGTTCAGTTCCCTCTATCCAGGCTGTGTGGCTGACACCCCCCTGTTCCGGCACACCCCACGGGCCTTCCAGACCATCTTCCCCTGGTTCCAGAAGAACATCACCGGGGGCTATGTGAGCCAGGCCCTGGCGGGGGAGCGTGTGGCGCAGGTGACGGCGGATCCGGAGTTCGCCAGCTCCGGTGTGCACTGGAGCTGGGGAAACCGGCAGAAGCAGGGGGGCAAGCAGTTCAGCCAGGAGCTGTCGGAAAAGGCAAGCAATCCGCTCACCGCCCAACGGATGTGGGATCTGTCCCTGCAGCTCGTGGGACTCGCCTGAGCGGGCTGGCAGGCCGGCTGCAATGCGTCGGAGTCTGGAGATCCCGGCGCTTTCCCTGACGACGCTGCTAGGAATCTGCCAGTTCCACCCCTGAGTCGATGTCCCGCACCCTGCGCTGGGGACTGGGTCTGCTGCTGATCGGCAGCCTGGCCATCGGTGCCTTCGTCCTGCTGCCCTTCCGCTCCTGGTTGCCTGGCGGAACGGTGGCCGATGTCCCCAACAGCCAGGTGGTGAACGGCACGGCCTTCAACCGTCTGTTTCCTGAGCCGGATACCGGTGAACAACTGGTGTTCACCCAGGAAAAGCGCGGCTTCAGCGAAGCCAGACTCAAGCGGGGCGACCGGGTGAAGGCGCTGCTCGCCATCTCCGATGTCACCACCGCACCCGCGGCGCGCAGCAAGTTCAAGGCCAGCAAGAGCCAGCTGCAGGGCTGGCCGTTGGTGGAACAGGGCGCCCAGGCCACAGCCCTGCTGGTGGCCGACCGCTTCCAGGTCAAGGTGATCGCGCAGGGGGAGGGGCTCGACGTTGAGCAGCGTCATGCCTTGATCGGCGCGTTCGACCTCCAAGGTCTCGCGGCCCTCCAACCAGGCGGTGCTCCCAGGGCGGCGCTGGAGCCGTCCCATCGTGATCTCCCCATCCTGGAGCCTGCCGCATGAGCACCGTTCTCGAGCGCCTCGACCGCCTGCCCCGCCGCAACCTGACGGTGCTTGCCATCAAGGGCCTCAGCACCCTGGTGCCCGGGGGCTGGCACAACATCACCAGTGCCGATGAACTGATCGCCGATGTGATGGGCAGCAACGATCCCGAACTGATCAGCCAGGTGCGGGCCCGGGCCGACGAGCTGAGCAAGGCCCGTCACGAGGGCTATGGCCGCGCCCTGAGCCTTTACGACGCCGTCAATCGCTCCCAGAAGGCCGCCGGTGGTCTGCGGGTGCTGGCCAACATCGGCGGTGCCCTGCCCCTGGTGAAGCGGGTCGCCAATCTCACTCCCACCAGCGACACCCTGCAGGCGGTGGATCTGAGCCTGAAGGTGGCCGCCGAAATGCTGGCCTTCACCCAGGTGAACGGCCTGCCGGGCGACAGCTTCGGTGATTTCGCCGCCGCTCTGAACGAGTACGCGGGTGAGGCCCGGGTCCGCATGGCCGCCCTCATCTGCTTCGATGCCCTGCTGCCCCTGGGCGATCAGGCGCTGGAGCGGCTGGACACGCTGCTGGGAAAGGCCGGCAAGGGGGATCTGCGTCAGCTGCCCGCCTATGCCGGCATGGCTTCGATGCTTCCAGGCCGGGGCGATGACGCTCACCTGAGCTTCCTGCGCCGGGGCGTGGATCAGTGGCTGGGCTGGGCCGGTGGCTTCACGGGCCAGCTCGCTCTCAGCGGCCAGAAGGCGGTGCGGGCCCTGGAGACCACCCTGGGCCCCTGGCAGGGGGGCTTCGATCAGATGGCCACGTTCCTCGATGCCTTCACCGATACCTACCAGCACACCGGGGTGCAGGCGGTGGCGCGGCGACTGGTGGAGCGCGCCGCCGCAGAGATCTGAAACCCAGCAGCGGTTGTCCGTCGAATCCCAGCTGTCAGTCGAATCCCAGCAGGTCGAAGATCTCCCGATCCTTGAGGGATTCGGCTTCCAGAGGCTCCACATCGCTGAGCATCTTGCGGGCCAGGCTCAGGTATTCCTCCTGAACGGCATCCACTTCCGGTGTGCTCTCCATCTCGAAGATGGTGCACTTCTTGAGCCGTGATTTGCGGATCGCGTCGACGGTCTTGAAGTGGGCCATGGTGCGCAACCCCGTGCGCTCATTGAACTTGTCGATCTCGTCGGTCTGCTCTGAGCGGTTGGCGATCACCCCACCCAGGCGCACCTTGTAGTTCTTGGCCTTGGCATTGATGGCCTGCATGATCCGATTCATGGCGAAGATCGAATCGAAATCATTGGCCGTCACGATCAGGCAGTAGTGCGCATGCTGGAGGGGCGCCGCAAAACCTCCGCAGACCACGTCGCCGAGCACGTCGAAGATCACCACATCGGTGTCTTCCAGCAGATGGTGCTCCTTGAGCAGTTTGACGGTCTGGCCGGTGACGTAGCCGCCGCAACCCGTGCCGGCCGGAGGACCGCCGGACTCGACGCACATCACGCCGTTGTAGCCCTCGAAGACGAAGTCCTCAGGCCGGAGCTCCTCGGTGTGGAAATCGACGGTCTCGAGGATGTCGATCACCGTCGGCACCATCTTCTTGGTGAGGGTGAAGGTGGAATCGTGCTTGGGATCGCAGCCGATCTGGAGCACCCGCTTGCCCAGCTTGGAGAAGGCTGCGGAGAGATTGGAGGAGGTGGTGGATTTGCCGATGCCGCCCTTGCCGTAGACGGCGATCACCAGGGCGCCGGTCTCGATGTTCATCGACGCGTCCTGAAGCACCTGGAGGCTGCCCTCGCCGTCCTCGCGGGGGTTGGTGGTGGTGGTGCTGGGGGGCTGAAGGGTGGTGGTCATGGGCAAGCTCGGACCGGGCCAAAGGCACTGTCGCTATCCAAGGACAGCGGCGGCAGACCTGTCGGGGGATCTCGCAAAGCGAAACATGGGGGTTTCGCAACCGCGAACAGGGCGTCGCCGCACCGTCGGTTTTACCCTCGCCAGACTTGGCACCTTTGAGAGGTTCCCGAGGTGCTGCCAGAGGGGCCATGCCCTTCGGCGGCGGGGTGCGAAGGGCCTTTCTTCTGCCGCCGTAGGTGGAGGTTTCTTGCCGCCAGGTTGGCGGGCAGCGACGGCTCAGACCTCCCAGATCCTGTGCAGGTCGATCACCAGGCCGGGGAATTCGGGGCCGGCCGCCAGGCGCTCGGGATCGCGGATCACCTGAGGCTCGCCCGACCCTGCCTGCCACACCTCCACCGAACGGGTTTGCGGAAGCAGCAGCCAGCCCAGTCGGGCGCCGTTGGCAAGGTATGGGGCCAGCTTGCGCCGCAAGGCCTCCGGAGGATCGGACGGGCTGGCCAGCTCCACCACCAGATCCGGACAGAGCGGCGGGAACCCGTCGCGCTCCTGCTCATTCAGGGCCCGCCAACGCTCCAGCCGCACGGCGCTGGCAACGGGGCTGCGCACGGAGCCATCGGGCAGCAGGAAGCCGGTGGAGCTGTCGAACAACCTCAGCGGCAGACCGCTCCGCTCGATCGCCAGCCACAACTGGGCTCCGAGCGCCTGGTTACGGGCTCCTGTGCTGCCGCCGGTGGGAGTCATCTCGATGAGGGTGCCATCGGCATCGAGCTCCAGCACGGCCTCCGGGTTCGCGGTGCACACCTCAGCGAACTGCGCCGGCGTGAGCTGAAGCGTGCGGGGCAGGGTGAGCATGGGGCCCTGCGGCGGACGTTTCCAATGTAGGCGGCGGAACCTTGACAGGCTCCTGAAGATCACCTGGATGGGGGGATGCGCTCGCCGTGGTGTTGCCACCAGGCTCAGCAACACCACGGCGAGTTTGTACTGATCAAAGAGATGCTGCTCATGCAGCGCGCCTTACTCAGATTCAGGAGCTCGCTGCAGGGCGGAACGCCAGGGACTGAAGCCGAGGCAGGGTTTTCGGCCGGCACGGGCTCAGTCACCACGACGGGGCATTCCTCACCAACTTTAAGAGTTCTCCACCAATGGCCAGGGTGAAAGAGGGGCAGCATCTTCACAAGCAACCCAACAAGGTCCTGTCATTGCGAAGGGCGCGATATACGCGCAGGTCTCCTGTCTGCCCCCGAGCAGCCCCCAGCCGCTCGGGGGCACGCCTCAGCGGCTGAAGTGGGCCTTGGCGTCGTAGAGGGCTTCGGCATCGATGCGCTCCAGGCCCCGTTCGCGGGCGAAGGCTTCGGTGTTCTTGCGCACCTTGCCCCGCACGAAGAAGGGAATCTTGGCGAGTTCCGCCTCCCCGTCCGCCGTCCAGAGGCTCTCGAGAGCTTCCCGGACGGCGGCGCCGGCCGTGGTGGTGCCGGGGGCCGGAGAGGTGGCCTGAGCCGCCGCAGCGGCCGGGACCGCCTGGGGCTCCACCGCGCCCGCCGCCGATGGGGCGCCATCGCCCAGGTGGCTGCGGTGGCCGTCGACGAACTCGAAGTCGTGGCGGAACATGCCGATCAGGTGTTCCTCCAGGCCCATCATCAACGGGTGCACCCAGGAATCGAAGATCACGTTGGCCCCCTCCCAGCCCATCTGGGGGGAGTAGCGGGCCGGCACGTCCTGCACATGCAGGGGGGCGCTGATCACGGCACAGGGCAGCCCCAGGCGCTTGGCGCTGTGGCGTTCCATCTGGGTTCCCAGCACCAGCTCCGCCGCCGCCTCGGCCATGGCCTTCTCCACCACCAGGTAGTCGTCGGTGATCAGGGCCTCCAGGCCCAGCTCGGCGGCGGCGGCCCGCACCTCCCGGGCCTGCTCGCGGCTGTAGCTGCCCAGCCCCACCACCTGGAAGCCCAGTTCCTTGGAGGCGATCCGGGCGGCGGCGATGGCGTGGGTGGCATCGGCAAAGATGAACACCCGCTTGCCGGTGAGGTAGGTGGAATCCACCGACTTGGAGTACCAGGGCAGCCGGGAGCGGCGTTCGGCTTCGCTCGGTTGCCCCTCCAGCTCATGCAGTTCGGCCGGCAGCGCCAGGTCGAGCACGCCGTGCAGCTCCCGCAGAAAGGCGGCGGTGGCGCCGATGCCGATCGGCACCGTGCGCACCACCGGGGTGCCGAAGCTGCGCTCCAGCCAGCTGCACACCGGACCCGCCACCTCCGGGTAGAGGCAGACGTTGGCATCGGCCGTGGGGATGCGCTCCAGGTCGGCGGGCCGGGCCCCCAGGGGCGCCACCACCGCCACATCGATGCCGTGCTCCGCCAGCAGCCGGGTGATCTCGAGAACGTCGTCGCGGCAACGGAACCCCAGCAGGCTGGGGCCCAGCAGGTTGACCCGGGGCCGGCGGCCCTCTTCGCGCCAGCGGGACGCGGAAGGCTTGGGCGTGCCCGGCACGGGCAGCTGGCCCTTGAGCAGGGTGCGCACCAGCTGGTAGAAGGTTTCCGCGGCGCCCCAGTTCTCCTTCTTGGAGTAAGCCGGCAGCTCCAGGTTCACCATCGGCACCCCCAGGTTCATGCCGGCGGCCAGGGCGCCGGGCTGGTCCTGGATGAGCTCGGCGGTGCAGCTCTCGCCCACCAGCAGCGCTTCGGGCTGGAAGCGCTCGACGGCCTGGCGGATCGAGCGCTGCACCAGCTCGGCGGTGTCACCGCCCAGATCCCTGGCCTGGAAGGTGGTGTAGGTGACGGGGGGGCGCAGGCCCCGCCGCTCGATCATGGTGAACAGCAGGTCGGCGTAGGTGTCGCCCTGGGGGGCATGGAGCACGTAGTGCACGCCTTCCATGGAGGTGGCGATGCGCATGGCGCCCACGTGGGGGGGGCCTTCGTAGGTCCAGAGGGTCAGTTCCATGGGGTTCTCAGGAGAGCTGCAGCAGGGCCCGGCGCCGCAGGGGGCGGGCAAAGAGTTCGGCCAGTTCACCGGCCTGGTCGCAGCCGTGGATGGGGCTGAACACCAGCTCGATCGACCACTTGGTGGCGATGCCCTCGGCCTCCAGGGGGTTGGCCAACCCCAGGCCGCAGAGCACCAGGTCGGGGCGGGCGGCCCGCACCCGCTCCAGCTGCAGGTCGACATCCTGGCCCTCACTGAGCTGGGTGGCGGGCGGGAGCAGGGCCAGATCGGCGGCCATCAGCTGGCGGTCCAGGTAGGGGGTGCCCACCTCCACCAGCTCCATGCCGCATTCCCGGCTCAGGAAGCGGGCCAGGGGAATCTCCATCTGGGAATCGGGCAGCAGAAACAGCCGCTTGCCGGCCAGCACCTCCCGGTGGGGCTCCAGGGCGCGGCGCCCCCGCTCCACCAGGGGATCGAGCACCGCGTTGAAGCGCTCGGCGGGCACGGCGAAGGCATGGGCGGCGGCGGCCATCCAGTCGCGGCTGCCCTCCACGCCGAAGGGATAGGGGGCGCTCAGCAGCGTGGCGCCCCGGTGCTGCAGGGTCCGGGCGGTGGCACTGAGGAAGGGCTGGGCCAGCAGCACCCGCGTTCCTTTGCCCACGGGCGGCAGATCGGTGGAGCGCCGCGGCGGCAGGCTGCGGACCGTGGTGATGCCCAGCCGCTCGAAGATCAGCCTGAAGCGATCCTCCACCGCATCGGCCAGGGTGCCGACGATCAGCAACTGCTCCTCATCGGAGGAGGGCAGCAGGGGCAGCAGGGCCAGCAGGGCGTTGTCCTCCCCCTGGGTGAAGGTGGTCTCGATGCCGCTGCCCGAGTAGTTCAGCACCCGCACCCGTCCGAGCAGCTGGGTGTTGAGGCGATCTGCCGCCTTGGCCAGGTCGAGCTTGATCACCTCGCTGGGGCAGGAGCCCACCAGGAAGAGGGTGCGGATCTCGGGGCGCCGGTCGAGCAGATCCTTCACCAGACGGTCGAGTTCCTCATTGGCATCCGCCAGGCCCGCCAGGTCCCGTTCGCCGAGGATCGCCGTGCCGAAACGGGGTTCGGCGAAGATCATCACGCCGGCCGCCGACTGGATCAGGTGGGCGCAGGTGCGCGAACCCACCACCAGGAAGAAGGCGTCGGGCATGCGGCGGTGCAGCCAGACGATGGAGGTGAGGCCGCAGAACACTTCCCGCTGGCCGCTCTCCTTGAGGACGTCGCCTGGTGAAGCCTGAACCGGTGGAGCGGACACACCCATGGAGGGGATCGCCAGGTATGGGGCTTCCATGGGTTAGCGGGGCGGACAGGGTCCGCGGCCGACTGCGTTACAACTTTTCGGGATCGTGTCCGGATTCCCCCGCGGATCGGTCCGCCAGCGGCCGCGCCCCGTTCAAAGGCGGCGGCGAAAACCTTCACTGAAACCGTGGCTGCGATCCTCGCGATCCCCATCGGCGCTGCGGCTGAGCCTCCACACGTTGCGCCCCAGGCGGCGCGCCGTGAGCCCGGCCCGCTCTACCACTGGTGCCCCGGGCCGGGCCCCCATCAGCTGGGCCACCTCGGCGGTGCTGAGGGGGGCGCCGGTGCGGATGGCCAGGTCGGTGATCTCGAGCCGATGGCGCAGTCCGGCCAGATCGACCGGGTGCTCCGCTTCGGCGGACTCCTTCCAGTCATCGAAACCGTCGCTGCCGACCCCGCCCATGCGCCGCATCAGGCCCAGGCCGATGAAGGCGAGGGCCTGCTCCGGCCGTACCCCCTGATCGATCGCCTGGGTGATCCACTCCGAGAAGGTGTCCTGCTCCAGGGCCGTCTGGAGGGTCTGGGTCTCGATCGTGGCCCGCGGGACCCGGGGGGCAGCGCTGGTGGTGGATCCAGGGGCCGCGGCTCCCCTGGCGGAACGGGTGGCGGAAGGCGGGGCGGAGTGCCGGGAGGCCATGGACGCGCCTGCGAAGGTTGCCCTGGAAGGTATCGGTTACCTCTCTTGTCGCAAGGGTCTTGGCTGGATCAAAATGCCAACGAGGAGCGTGATCTCCGCCATCAGTTTCTTATGCGGTCTCCACGCGGGTTTCCATGGAATGCCACTTGCCTTCGGCCACCGAGCCAGCCCGCGCCAACCCTCTGGTCCCCCCGGCCCGCGTCACCAACCCCGCGCTGCAGGAAGAACCACTGGAGATCGCCCCCGGCGTGTGGTGGGTGGGGGTGCGGCTGGCCCAGGACAATTTCCAGTGCCACGCCTACTTCATCGCCAACGGATCCGAGGGGGTGCTGATCGATCCGGGTTCACCACTCACCATCGAAGGCACCCTGGCCAAGCTGCGGCGCATCACCGATCTCGACGCCATCCGCTGGATCGTCTGCCACCACTGCGACCCCGACATCTGCGCCTGCCTGCCCAGGCTTTCGGAGGTCCTGCAACGCCCCGACGTGCAGGTCGTGACGGAGTGGCGCGCCAACGCCCTGATCCGCCATTACGGCCATCGTTTCTCCTCCTACCTGGTGGAGGAGCACGGCTGGTGCCTGCCGCTGGCGGGGGATCGGCGGCTGGAGTTCCAGCTGACCCCTTACCTCCATTTCCCGGGGGCGATGGTTTCCTATGACACCTTCAGCCACACCCTGTTCTCCTCCGATCTCTTCGGCGGCTTCGTGCCCGACAACGACGTTCTGGAATCGGAGGATGCGGCCTACATCCTCGAGAATGCCCGGCCCTTCCACCAGCACTACATGCCCAGCCGGGAGCTGCTGAGCGCCGGCCTGGCCCGGGTCCAGTCCCGCTGGCCCGAGATCGAGCGGATCGCCCCCCAGCACGGCCACATCGTGGCGCCCGCGATCGTCGACGAGGTGTTCCGGGGGCTGGGCAACATGGATTGCGGCGTGTTCTGCCTCGCCGATGCCGACGTCGACCTGAAGCGCCTGCTGCTGATCGCCGAAGCCCGCCAGCGGCTGACCGAGGCCTTGATGCGCCAGAGCAACCCCCGGGCCATGTTGCGTGCCATGGCAACGATCCTCGAATCCACCGGCCAGGCCAGCGACTGCGAGCTGGCGGTGGATCTGCCGGAGGACGGCTGGACCACCTGGACCACCATTGACAGCCATCCGTTGCGGCGGTTGCCGAATCAGGACTGGTACCACATCTGCCTGCTCGGCGTTCCCGCCATGGTGCTGGCCCTGCAGGGCGTTGGTTCGACCGATCCGTTCGATCCCGACATGGAGCGGATGCTGCGGGAGTTCGCCGAATCCATGCGCCCCTGGGTGGACCACCTGCTGGAGGAACAGCGCAAAGCCAAGCAGTTGGCCGTCCTCAACACGGCGGCCTTCTGTGATCCGCTCACCGGACTGGCCAACCGGCGGGCTCTGCAGGAGCTCCCCCTGCCGCTCGGCTACTCCCTGATCGAGCTGGATCTCGACCATTTCAAGAGCATCAACGACACCTGCGGCCACGACGCCGGCGACCGGGTGCTCAAGCAGATCGCCCAGGTGCTGAACGCGTCCGTGCGGGAGCAGGACCACACCTACCGCCTTGGTGGTGAGGAGTTCCTGGTGCTGTTGCCGGAGGCCGACCGGGACACGGCCCTGCTGGTGGCCGAACGGATCCGCCTCTCGGTGCGGCAGCTCAACCTGGAGGGGGATGCCCCCGGGGGGCGCATCACGGTCAGCCTGGGGGTGATCACCAAGAAGGCCACGCAACCGTGCGACTTCTCCCAGCTGATGGAGCAGGTCGATCGGGCCCTCTATGCGGCCAAAGACTCCGGCCGTGATCGGGTCTGCATCGCCGATGACGTCAGCCTGAGCTGCGGCTAGGCCAGGCCAACCCCGGCGGCGGCGCCCCACCCGGGAGTACCCTCCAGTTCCGGTCTGCCTCAGACGGCAGCCAGGGATCCCGGCGATCCAACGACCCGGTGATCGCAACGACCGTCCGTTCCGGGAGTTGGCGCATGGCGCCGTGATGGATCCGCAGCCCACCCGTTCCTTCCTTCGCGACGACCGGTCGGATGCCCGCCGGCGGGCGGCGAACCTGCGCATCACCGGCACCGACGTGAGTGGCGAGGCCTCCGGGGCCAGCTGTGTGATCACCACCGACAGCGAAGGCCGGCGGCTGGCGCGCCAGTCCAGCCACGTGCAGTCGATCGAACTGCGCACCTACGTCTTCCTCGATTCCCTCCAGCCCCAGCTGGCGTCGTACATGGGCACGGTGTCCCATGGCTTCCTGCCGATCCCCGGTGATGCCTGCCTCTGGCTGGAGGTGTCACCGGGGATGGCGGTGCACCGCGTCACCGACATCGCCCTGAAGGCCAGCACGGTGCGGCTCGGCCAGATGGTGGTGGAGCGGGCCTTCGGCTCCCTGGCCCTCTACCACCGCGATCAGAGCAACGTGCTCCACTCCGGTGATGTGGTCCTGGAGGCCATCGGCAGCCAGGTGGAGCGGCGCAGCCGCTGCGAGGTCACCTGGACCGAGATCATCCGGGCGATCACGCCCGACCACGCCGTGCTGATCAACCGCCAGAACCGCCGCGGCTCGATGATCCAGGCCGGAATGAGCATGTTCATTCTCGAAACCGAGCCGGCGGGCTATGTGCTGATCGCCGCCAACGAAGCGGAAAAGGGTTCCAACATCACCGTGGTCGACGTCAAGGCCGTCGGCGCCTTCGGCCGCCTCACCCTGGCCGGCAAGGAGGGTGACGTGGAGGAGGCCGCTGCCGCCGCGATGCGCGCCGTGGCCCAGATCAACGCCGGCGCCGGCACCTGAACGCTCAGACCAGGCCCAGCAGGCGCTTGAGCCCCGGGGCCATCGCCCGGGCCGCCTTGCCGCGGCTGCCCAGCCGGCTCCGGAGGTGCTCGCCCATCTCCGCGTAGCTGCAGCCCGCTTCCCGCACATGGAAGATCGGGTCGTAACCGCCGCCATGGCCCGAAGGCTCCCGCAGGATCAGGCCACGGCAGAGCCCCTCCGACTCCAGCACCACCTGGGCGGAGGGATCGGCCAGGGCCATGGCGCTCACGAAAGTGCCGCCGCGGTAGAGGGAATCACCCAGCTCCTGCAGCAGGCGATGGATCCGCTCGTGGTCGGTGGGGGCATAGCGGGCCGAATGCAGGCCTGGGCGGCCATCGAGGGCATCCACCTCAAGGCCCGAGTCGTCGGCCAGCGACCAGCAGCCGGTGAGGGCAGCCACCGTGGAGGCCTTGAGGCGGGCATTCTCCGCATAGGTACGGCCCGTCTCCTCGATCTCCAGATCCCTGGGCTGCTGGCGCACCTCCAGCCCCACCTCCGGACCCACCCCCGCGAGCATGGCCGTGATCTCGGCCACCTTGTGGGGATTGCCGCTGGCGATCACCAGCACCGGGGGGGAGGGGGGAAGAGACAAACCGGGCCCATGGGGGGCCCCATTGTGGTGCAGGGAGGTGCGCAGGAAGGGGAAGGGGGTGGGGCAGGACGGGTTGAACATTCCACCCCCGGAAAACTCCAGGGTTCCTGCCCCGGCCGGACGATAGGGAATTCGCCACCGATCGGACGGAACGGGGGGCAACGTTGCGCGACCGGTGACGGACGGCAGCCGATTTCACCCCTAGGTTGCCACCACCCTTTGGGCGCCGGAGGGCGATGCAGTCGAGCCTGGTCCTACAGAACCTTCTCTCCGCGCCGGTTCTGTTCTTTTTTCTGGGCATCCTGGGCGTGCTCGTGGGCTCCGACCTGGAGATCCCCTCGCCGCTGCCGAAGCTGTTCTCCCTCTATCTGCTGCTGGCGATCGGCTTCAAGGGGGGCATGGAACTGGCCCACAGCGGCCTCGGTCCCCAGGTGCTGCTGACGATCGGGGCGGCGGTGGCGATGTCGCTGCTGGTGCCGCTGACCAGCTTCCTGTTCCTGCGTCTGCGCCTCGACGGCTACAACGCCGCCGCCATCGCCGCCTCCTATGGCTCGATCAGCGCCGTCACCTTCATCACTGCCGAAAGCTTCCTCAACGTTCTGGCGGTGAACTTCGACGGCTTCATGGTGGCGGCCCTGGCCCTGATGGAATCACCGGCGATCGTGGTCGGGGTGATCCTGGCCAAACTCTCAGCCCCTGCCGAGGATGCCGAGCCCCCCGGCGATCAGGAGAACGGTGGCGGCAGTCTGCGCTGGCGGGAGGTGCTCCAGGAGGCCTTTCTCAATGGCTCCGTCTACCTGCTGATCGGCAGCCTGGTGATCGGCTATGTGGTGGCCGCCTTCAGTCCGGCGGGCCTCGAGAAGATGGATCCTTTCACCGAGAAGCTCTTCTACGGAGCCCTGTGTTTCTTCCTCCTGGACATGGGCATCGTGGCCGCCCAGCGCCTGCGGGATCTCAGGCAGGCCGGGGCTTTCCTGATCGGTTTCTCCCTGCTGGCCCCACCGGTGCATGCCCTGCTGGGGCTGCTGGTGAGTGTCCTGCTGGGGCTGGGGCAGGGCAACACCCTGCTGTTCATGGTGCTCTGTGCCAGCGCCTCCTACATCGCCGTTCCCGCGGCCATGCGCATGACCGTTCCGCAGGCGAATCCCAGCCTTTACATCTCCACCGCCCTGGGTCTGACCTTCCCCTTCAATGTGGTGATCGGGATCCCGCTTTACATGGCGCTGACCCGACAGTTCATCCCTGTCGGCTGAGCGCCGGCGCCCCATGGCGCCCCCGTCGCCGCACCCTCGCCACACCACCATGAAGCGAATCGATCTCTTCCTCAGCGAGCGGGAACTGAACCGTGTCTGCAAGGCCATCACCAAGGCAGGCGCCAAGGGCTACTCGGTGATGCGGCACGTGACGGGCATGAGCCCCTCGGGAGAGATCTCCGAAGCGATGGATTTCAGTGGTCTGGGGGCCAACGCCCACGTGGTCGTCTTCGTGGACGATGCCCTGCTGGCGGCCGTCGGCGCCGCCGTGCGGCCCCTGCTGAAGCGTTACGGCGGCGTGGGCTTCGTCTCCAGCGCCGAGCCGCTCTGAGCCGCGGCGGCCGCCTGCGGGAGGGCAGCGATCAAGCAAAGCTTGCTTTTTGTGTTGCACTGATCAGCCGCTCTTATCAGCCGATCCCGAAACCTTGATGGCCGCCGGGCTGCCAATCGCTTGACGGAGGGTTTGACGGAGGAGCAAGGTTGCACACGAACATTCCACCCCCCTCCTCCAGGAGCAGGTAATGGCAAACGAAACCATGGGCATCGCCCTCGGCATGATCGAGACACGCGGTCTGGTGCCCGCCATCGAAGCGGCAGACGCCATGACCAAAGCCGCCGAGGTGCGCCTCATCGGTCGCGAATTCGTCGGAGGCGGCTACGTGACCGTCCTGGTGCGGGGTGAAACCGGTGCCGTCAACGCCGCCGTCCGTGCCGGCGCCGATGCCTGCGAGCGGGTGGGTGACGGCCTGGTGGCCGCCCACATCATCGCCCGTCCCCACCGCGAGGTGGAGCCGGCCCTGAACAGCAGCTTCGGCCTGGGCTCGAAGGACTGAGCGGTCGGCACGACCCTCTGATTTTCCATCCGAACCCATCCGAACAATCCCATGAGCAAGAAGTACGACGCCGGGGTCAAGGAGTACCGCGACACTTACTGGACTCCCGATTACGTCCCCCTCGACACCGACCTGCTGGCCTGCTTCAAGTGCACCGGCCAGGAAGGTGTGCCCAAGGAAGAAGTGGCTGCCGCCGTGGCCGCCGAGTCCTCCACCGGCACCTGGTCCACCGTGTGGTCCGAGCTCCTCACCGATCTCGACTTCTACAAGGGCCGCTGCTACCGCATCGAAGACGTCCCTGGTGACAAGGAGTCGTTCTATGCGTTCATCGCCTATCCCCTCGACCTGTTCGAGGAAGGCTCCGTGACCAACGTGCTCACCTCCCTGGTGGGCAACGTGTTCGGCTTCAAAGCCCTGCGTCACCTGCGCCTGGAAGACATCCGCTTCCCGATGGCGTTCATCAAGACCTGCCCCGGCCCGCCGAACGGCATCCACGTCGAACGCGACCGGATGAACAAGTACGGCCGGCCCCTGCTGGGTTGCACCATCAAGCCGAAGCTCGGCCTCTCCGGCAAGAACTACGGCCGGGTGGTCTACGAATGTCTCCGCGGTGGTCTCGACTTCACCAAGGACGACGAGAACATCAACTCCCAGCCCTTCCAGCGCTGGCAGAACCGCTTCGAGTTCGTGGCCGAAGCCGTCCAGCTTGCCCAGGAGGAAACCGGCGAGAAGAAGGGGCACTACCTCAACTGCACCGCCGCCACCCCCGAGGACATGTATGAGCGGGCCGAGTTCGCCAAGGAACTCGGGCAGCCGATCATCATGCACGACTACATCACCGGTGGCTTCACGGCCAACACCGGTCTGTCGAAGTGGTGTCGCAAGAACGGCATGCTGCTCCACATTCACCGCGCCATGCACGCGGTGATCGACCGCCATCCCAAGCACGGCATCCACTTCCGCGTTCTGGCCAAGTGCCTGCGCCTCTCCGGCGGCGACCAGCTGCACACCGGCACCGTGGTCGGCAAGCTCGAGGGTGACCGCCAGACCACCCTGGGCTTCATCGACCAGCTGCGCGAATCCTTCATCCCCGAGGACCGCACCCGCGGCAACTTCTTCGATCAGGACTGGGGTTCGATGCCCGGCGTCTTCGCCGTGGCCTCCGGTGGCATCCACGTGTGGCACATGCCTGCCCTGGTCGCCATCTTCGGTGACGACTCCGTGCTCCAGTTCGGTGGTGGCACCCACGGTCACCCCTGGGGTTCGGCCGCCGGCGCCGCCGCCAACCGGGTGGCCCTCGAAGCCTGCGTCAAGGCCCGCAACGCCGGCCGCGAAATCGAGAAGGAAGGCCGCGACATCCTCACGGAAGCCGCCAAGCACAGTCCCGAGCTGGCCATCGCCCTCGAGACCTGGAAGGAAATCAAGTTCGAGTTCGACACCGTCGACAAGCTCGACGTCGGCTGATCCGACAACACGGCCCCATGCCCTGCCACCGCTGACCGAAGGAGCACCCTCCGGAGGTCAGCGGACCTGGGCTCCTTATCCCATTCCCCTCAAGGATCCCCATGCCCTTCAAGAGCACCGTGGGTGACTACCAAACAGTCGCCACCCTGGAGACCTTCGGCTTCCTCCCGCCGATGACCCAGGACGAGATCTACGACCAGATCGCCTACATCATTGCCCAGGGTTGGAGTCCCCTGGTCGAGCACGTCCACCCCAGCCGTTCCATGGCCACCTACTGGTCGTTCTGGAAGCTGCCCTTCTTCGGTGAGAAGGATCTCGGTGTGATCGTGAACGAGCTGGAGTCCTGCCACCGGGCCTATCCGGACCATCACGTCCGCCTCGTCGGCTACGACGCTTACACCCAGAGTCAGGGTGCCTGCTTCGTCGTGTTCGAAGGTCGCTGATCCAGCGACCGCAACGGATCCCGGCCGGCGGCCGGGATCCATCACTTTTGATCATCCATTCACGGGGCGGACATGGCCAGAACCACCAGTCGGGAAGCAGCTCTGGAGCGCCGCAAGGCCCTCACCAACGGCGGCAAGAAAGCCTCCGCCCAGTTCATGTCCTCCCCTGGTCGGGTGCGCACCGCCGCCGATGCCCAGCGCAGCCGCACCGAAGCGGAGCGTCCCGCCCCTGCCGCGGCGGCGCCTGCCCAGGCCGCCCCACGCAGCAGCGGTCCCGCCCCGCGCCGAGCCTCCGCCTCCCTGAGCGCCGCCCCCGCTTCCGGCCATCGCAGCAACGCCAAGCCGTTGGCGAACCCCAGCCGGAACCTGGTGCTGGAGCGCCGTGAAGCCCTCTCCCGCCGCGGCAAGCGCGCCGACACCTCCAGTGACCGGACCCGCCAGGACGTGATGCGCGCCGCCAAAGCCGCGCCCCCTGCCACGACCGCCGCCGCGACCTCCACCGATCGCCCCTGTGGCTGCAAGGACGCCAAGGCGGCGTCGGCCGCTGCCGCCAGCAGCTCCGCCGGCCTGGGGGCGTCCCTGGCCAACCGCAACAGCCGCAGCGGTGAGCGCCGCAACGGGGCCAAACGGACGGCCCAGCACAACCCCAGCCGGGCGATCGTGATGGCCCGCCGCGAGGCCCTCTCCAAGCGCGGCAAGTCCGCCAGCACCCCCACCAGCGCCGTGGCAGCATCGGTGGCGCGCCAGGCCAACCCCGACATGAGCAGCCGCGAGCTGGCCCAGAAGGTGCGCGAGCTGAAGTGCAAGGTGGGCTCCGCCGGCAGCTCCCGCAGCGGCGGCACCCGTCCCACCGGCCCCCGGCGCGGCCAGGCGAAGATCGACGCCGCCGCCGATGCCCACTGGAAGGTGGGGGTGAGCGAAACGGTACGGGGCCAGGTCGTCACCGGCACCCAGGCCAACCGCTCCCTCAAGACCACCGGCAACGAGGCCAGCACCTGCCGGCCGATCACCGGCACCGACTATCTGGGCGCCGAGATCTTCCGCACCTTCTGCCAGAACGAACCCACCCCCCTCCAGCCCGCCAAGGTGAGGGTGAGCGCCACCACCCACGGCAACCGGGTCACGGGCAATGAGGTGGGCCGCTCCGAGAAGGTCACCGGCGACGAACCGGGCACCTGCAAGAACGTCACCGGCACCGAATACATCTCCGCCAACCAGAGCGCCGCCTGGTGTGGCGAATCCAGCCCTTCCCCCCGCAAGGTGGGGCTGACCCGCACCAGCGCCGGCCGCCCGGTCTCCGGGGTCATCGTGGAACGCTCCGAGCGGGTCACCGGCAACGAGCCCGGCGCCGATCGCCAGCTCACCGGCACCCAGTACGTGGGCGACCAGTCCCAGGTTCCCGGCCGCGCCCCCACCAAGGTCAGCAGCCTCCACACCCTGCGGGGCACCGGCATCACCGGCACCCACGTGGGCCGCAGCGAGCACGTCACCGGCGACGAACCCGGCTCCTGCCGCCTGGTCACCGGCGACGAATACATCGGCTCCCAGCAGTACGAGCGCTTCTGCGGCACCAAGCCGGCAGCGGAGGCTCCCAAGGTGGGCTTCAGCGTCACCAACAAGGCGCTGGTGGTGAGCGGCACCCGCACCGGCCGTTCCGAGAAGGTCACCGGCGATGAGCCCGGCACCTGCAAGGCGGTCACCGGCACCCCCTACGCCGGCATGGAACAGGCCGGCACCTGGTGCTCCTCCGACCGGGTGGCCGAGATCCGCCAGCGCACCCCCGCCCGCCAGGGCACGCCTGGCCACCGGCTCAGCGGCCTGCAGCCCGGCATCAACGGCGTCATGACCGGCGCTGAGCGCGGCGCCTGCGAAGACGTCACCGGCACCCCCTACATCGGCGGCGACCAGCTGGCGGAGGCCTGCGGTGCCGCCACCACCCACGACGCCGATTTCCCCCAGCCCCTGTCCGGCAAGCCCTGGCAGCAGTTCAGTGTCCAGTCCCCGGCCCGGGCCGCTCAGACGGCCAACCAGCGATCCGGTGGCGTCACAGGCAACAGCTACGAACAGGGCAACCGCATCACCGGCCCCTTCGACATGGCCGCCGACAAGGTGACCGGCACCGAACAGTTCCGCTTCGATCGTCGCGGTCCCGAACGGGTGAAGCTGCGGCAGCCGGAAGCGCCAGTGACCGTCGATGAGGATGCCCGTCCCACCTCCCGCGTCACCGGCGAGGGCATCTCCGCCGGCCTCAACATCACCGGCGACGACTGGGATCGCGGCAAGCACGTGACCGGTACCGAAGGGGCTTCGGCCCGGCGTCGGAACCCCAGCAGGGTCGGCCCGATGTCGGCCATGCCAGGGTTCCAG
This sequence comes from Cyanobium sp. CZS25K, assembly GCA_030373325.1. Classification (GTDB taxonomy): domain Bacteria; phylum Cyanobacteriota; class Cyanobacteriia; order PCC-6307; family Cyanobiaceae; genus Cyanobium. Next base: position 112,849 of record JAUCZB010000009.1, read on the forward strand.
AACAAGCGCAACGAGACCCTGCCCGAGCCCACCAACAAGATCACCGGATCCAGCGGCAGCACCAGCTCCGGCTCCCTGATCACGGTCTCCGGCGGAGCCCGCGGCTGAACCCCTGATGCCCCGCCGACCGGCCCCCCCGATCCGTCCCCTCGCCCCAAGAGCTCCCCGCCGCCGGCCCGATGCACCTGGTGGCGCCGAGCTCTCCCGCCGCCTGGCGGCCGTGCGGCTCGGCCAGGCGGCCCTCAGCCTCCATCCGCTCAGCGACAACGCCGCCAACGCGGCCCTGCAGAACTACGACCGCAGCGTCAAGGACGCCTTCGATCGGATCGTGCCCGTGCTCAAGCGGCTCTCCGCCCTTCAGCACGAGGATGATTTCGTGCAGCGCGCCCAGGCCCTGGCCGAGGCGGAACTGGGCTTCAGCCTGCCCCTGCCGATCCTGGAAAAGGCCTGGGTCAGCCAGCTCGACATGCGCAGCCTGTTCGCCTGGTGCGTCTTCGAGACCTACGAACAGACCAGCGACGGCTTCTTCCGCGACGATCCGCTCCGCGGCCAGCCGGGCAGCCAGGCGGCGGAGGACTTCAACGCCTTCCTGCTCTCCTGCGGCTTCCACCTGCTGGATGTGACGCCCTGCGCCGACGGCCGGCTGGCCCATGCCATCGCCTTCGCCCTGCGGTTGCCCTTCAGCTCGGTGCGGCGCCGTCCCCATGCCGGTGCCCTGTTCGACGTGGAGAACACGGTCAACCGCTGGGTCAAGACCGAACATCGGCGCTACCGGGAGGGGGTTCCCAATCCCGCCCACGACGACACCCGTTACCTGAAGGTGGTGCTCTACCACTTCAGTTCCCTCGATCCGACGCACGAGGGCTGTGCCGCCCACGGCAGCGACGACGCCCTGGCGGCCAGCTGCGGCCGAGCGCGGCTGATGGAGTTCCAGCAGGCGGTGGAGAACAGCTTCTGCTGCGGCGCCTCCGTCGACCTGCTGCTGCTGGGGATCGACACCGACACCGACGCCATCCGGGTGCACGTGCCCGGCATGGACGGCAGCACCCGTCTGGATCAGTGGCTCGATGCCGCCACGGTCTACGAGGCGACGCGCCACCTTCACCCCGAGGAGGCCCGGCGCCGGATCGCCGAACTGACGGAGGCGGCCGCAGCCAGCACCCCCGATCCGGGCATGGTGCGCCTGATCGCCAGGCTGCTGGAGCACAACATCTCCCAGATCGACTACGTGCGCCAGTACCACGGCGGCCACTACGCCGATGCCGGCCATGCGGAGCGTTTCATCGGCGTGGGCATCGGTTTCAAGGAGATCCACCTGCGCAACCTCACCTACTTCGCCTACATGGACACCGTGGAGGAGGGCGCTCCGGACATGGACGTGGGGGTGAAGATCTTCAAGGGCCTCAACGTCTCCCGCGGACTGCCGGTGCCGGTGGTGGTGCGCTTCGACTACAACGGCAAGGTGCCCGGTGCCCGGGAGCGGGCGGTGCGCCATGCCCAGCGGGTGCAGGAAGCGATCGAGAACCGCTACCCCGACCTTTTCTCCCAGGGCCTGCTGCATGCCCTGCTCACCGTCCGCGACCAGGAACGGCACACGCCCGCCGAAGCGGTAGGTTCCACCATCAGCCTCGCCACCGCAGGAGGGCACTGACCATGTTGATCTGCAAGGTGGTCAAGCCCCTGGTCTCCACCAACCGCATCCCCGATTTCGAGCACAAGCACCTGCAGGTGGTGCTCGACGGCAGCACCCAGAAGGTGGCTGTCGACGCGGTGGGCTGCATCCCGGGCGACTGGGTGATCTGCGTGGGCAGCTCGGCCGCCAGGGAAGCGGCGGGGAGCAAGTCCTATCCCAGTGATCTCACGATCGTCGGGATCATCGACCACTGGGATCCCGACGCCGGCAAGCCCAGCCCGACGCCAACCGCCGCCCCGGCCCCGCCGACCCAGGGGGGGAGCGCCTGATGGAGATCATGCAGGTCACCGGCTCCCTGGTCTGCACCCAGCGGGTCCCCGGCCTCGAGCACTGGAATCTGCGGGTGCTGCGCAGCACCAAGGGCAAGCTCAGCGTCGCCGTCGATCCCGTCGGGGCCTCGCCAGGCAACTGGGTGTTCACCGCCAGCGGTTCCGCGGCCCGCTTCGCCTGCGGCAATCCCGAAACCCATACCGATCTCACCATCGGCGGCATCATCGACTTCTGGGAGCCGGACGGGTAAGTGCCCCTCCCATCGCCTCCGCTCCAGTTCCTCCTCCCCCCGTCCGTCCCATGGCCAGCCGCACACCCCGCACCGGTCCCGACGCCACTCCCACGCCGGCCGCTGCCGCCGAACCGGCGCCAGCGGCGCCTGAAACGCCGGTGGCGGCTGCCGCCACCAGCCCGCCGGCCCTGCCACCGGCCGCAGTGACCAAGCCGGCGGATCCCAAACCGGCCGCCACCCGGGCCCCACGGGCGAGCCGACAGCCGCGTCGGACCCCAGCCACCGCCACCACCGCACGCTCCAGCGCCTCCAGCTCCAGCCCCAGCCGCCGCGGCAGCGGTCGTGCCGGCACCCCCCCCAAGACCCCCTCTCCCCGTACCCCCTCCATGGCCCCCACCATCCACGGCATCGCCCTTGGTCTGATCGAAACCCGTGGCCTGGTGCCGGCGATCGAGGCGGCTGACGCCATGACCAAGGCCGCAGAAGTCACCCTGATCGCGCGGGAATTCGTCGGTGGCGGCTACGTCACCGTGATGGTGCGTGGTGAAACCGGTGCGGTGAACGCCGCCGTGCGGGCCGGTGCCGATGCCTGCGAGCGGGTGGGCGACGGCCTGGTGGCCGCCCACATCATCGCCCGCCCCCACAGCGAGGTGGAGCCTGCCCTGGCGGCCTCCGGCGTCGGCCGCAGGGGCTGAGCTGCATGGACGCCGCCCATCCGCGCGTCCTCGGCTACCTGGGCCGCGCGTTGAGCCTGGAGCTGTCCGCCGTGCAGCAGTACATGACCCAGGCCTCCCTCCTGGAGCTCTGGGGCGAGACGGCCGCCGCCGAGCGCTTCCGCCAGGAAACGGTCGAAGAGATGCGCCACGCGGAGCGGCTGGTGCAACGCATGCTCCAACTGGGGGTGGCACCGGCCGCCTCCCAGCTGCGGCCGGTGGCCCACGCCGCCGACCTGGACGGTCTGCTGCGCCTGAATGCCGTTCTCGAGCAGGACCTGATCCAGCACTACGGCGAAGCGATGCGCTTCTGCCTACTGATCGGCGATGGCAACAATGAAGCCTTCTTCCGCGCGCTGCTGGACGAAGAACAGCACCATGGGGAAGCGATCGTGACCTGGCTGGCCAGCCTGGACAGCGCCCGGTCCAGGTCCCTGCAACGGGCCACTTTCTGACGTCCCTCCCCCCCTTGCCGGACACCCTTCCCCTCTGCATCCAGCTCAGCTGGCTGATCCCCCTCTACGGGTTCAGCGGCATCGTGCTGTCCCTCCCCTGGGCCACGGGCTGGGTCAAGCGCAACGGCCCCCGACCGGCGGCCTACCTCAACCTGCTGGTCACCCTGCTGGCGGTGCTGCACGGCAGCCTGGTGCTGCGCGACGTGCTCGCTCTCGGCCCCCAGCATCTCGACATCGGCTGGTTCTCGGCGGCGGATCTGGATCTGCGCATCGGTTTCGATCTTTCCCTCACCAACCTGGCCGCCCTGGAGCTCGTCACCTTCATGAGCCTGGTGGGGCAGGTGTTTGCCCTGGGTTATCTCGACAAGGAATGGTCCCTGGCCCGCTTCTACGCCCTTGTGGGGTTCTTCGAAGGGGCCATGGCCGGGGTGGTGCTGAGCAGCAACCTGTTCATGAGCTATTTCCTGCTGGAAATGCTCACCCTTTCCACCTATCTGCTGGTGGGCTTCTGGTACGCCCAGCCCCTGGTGGTGACCGCCGCCCGCGATGCCTTCCTCACCAAACGGGTGGGCGACGTGCTGCTGCTGATGAGCGTGGTGGCCCTGTCGGCCTGGGCCGGGTCCCTGGAATTCACTGATCTCTATGCCTGGTCGGCGAGCGGGACCCTGCCGGCGCTGGGCGCCACGCTGCTGGGCCTGGGGCTGATCGCCGGACCGATGGGCAAGTGCGCCCAGTTCCCGATGCACCTCTGGCTGGATGAAGCCATGGAAGGCCCGAACCCGGCCTCCATCCTGCGCAACTCCGTGGTGGTGACCTGCGGTGCGGTGGTGCTGCTCAAGGTGATGCCCCTGCTGACCATCTCACCGGTCGCCATCGACGTGCTGCTGCTGGTGGGCACCATCAGCGCCGTGGGTGGCGCCCTGGTATCCATCGCCCAGGTGGACCTGAAACGGGCCTGCTCCTACTCCACCACCTCCTATCTGGGGCTGGTGTTCGTGGCCATCGCCCTGCAGCAGCCCTTCATCGCCCTGCTGCTGCTCTTCTCCCATGCGGTGGCCAAGGCCGTGCTGTTCATGAGCGTGGGCAGTGTCATCGCCACCACCAACTGCCAGGACCTGACCGAACTGGGCGGCCTGGGGTCCCGCATGCCAGCCACCACCACAGGATTCCTGGTGGGGGCGGCGGGCCTGACCGGCCTGCTGCCGCTGGGCTGCTTCTGGAGCTTCGGCCTGATGATCGAAGGGCTGAGCAGCCGGGCTCCCTTCTTCGCCGCCGTGGTGCTGATCACCAACGCTCTGACGGCTCTCAACCTCACCCGGGTCTACCGCCAGGTGTTCATGGGGTCCCCCCATCCCAAGACCCGCCGCACACCGGAGGTGAACTGGCTGATGGCCCTGCCCATGGTGAGCGTCTCGGTGCTGGTGCTGGTGACGCCCCTGGTGATGGCCCGCATCGACCGGGTTCCCGGCATCGGCGCCTTCTCGAGCGGCACCGCCCTGGTGCTGGTGGGCAGCGGCCTGGCCGGACTGGTGGCGGGCAGCCTGATTCCCCTCGCGGCCTTCTGGTCCCGCTCCCTGCTCCAGCCCCTGCGCCTTGTGCAGGATCTGCTCGCCTTCGACTTCTACACCGACCGGATCTACCGGGCCACGATTGTGGCCTTTGTGGCCGCCATGGCCAGGCTCACCAACGGGTTCGACCAGCTGGTGGTGAACGGGCTGGTCAACCGCATCGCCACGGTCTCGATGGGCTCGGCCGAAAGCCTGAAGCTGGGGGTGAGCGGACGGCTTCAGACCTACGTCTTCACCGTGGTGGCGGCGATCGTGCTGCTGGTCGGAAGCCTGTCCTGGCTCGGGGGCTGAACCGGAACCATGCTGAGTGCCCTGCTGCTGATTCCCTTCGCCGGCGCCCTCGGCCTGCTCTGCTGGCCGGGCGAGCTGGCCACCGAGCGCATCCGCCGCGCCGCCCTGGCCCTGCTGGGCCTGCAGCTGCTCTGGAGCCTGCGGGTGCTGCTGGCCTTCGACACCAGCCAGGCGGGGCTGCAGCTGCAGGAGTCCTTCGCCTGGGTCGACAGCATCGGCCTCGACTACCGCCTGGGCGTCGATGGCCTGGCCCTGCCCCTGGTGCTGGTCAACGCCGCCCTCACCCTGGTGTCGGCCGTCTGCACCCGCGATCTCAGCCAGCGGCCCCGGCTCTACTTCGCCCTGCTGCTGGTGATCAGCGGGGCGGTGAACGGAGCCTTCCTGTCGGAAAACCTGCTGCTGTTCTTCCTCTTCTACGAGCTCGAACTGATTCCCCTGTGGCTGCTGATCTCCATCTGGGGCGGCGCCAACCGGGGCTACGCGGCCACCAAGTTCCTGATCTTCACGGCCGTCTCCGGCGTCCTGATCCTGGGGGCTTTTCTGGGCCTCTCGCTGTTCACCGGCCAGGCTGATTTCAGCATCCACCCGGTGATCACGGCCCAGCTGGGGATGGGCACCCAGCTGGTGCTGCTGGGGGCGCTGCTGATCGGCTTCGCCATCAAGATCCCCCTGGTGCCTTTCCACACCTGGCTCCCCGATGCCCACACCGAGGCCTCGACGCCGGTGTCGGTGCTGCTGGCGGGCGTGCTGCTGAAACTGGGCACCTACGGCCTGCTGCGCTTCTGCCTGGGGATGTTCCCGGAGGCCTGGGCCCTGCTCGCCCCGGCTCTGGCCGTCTGGGCCGCCGTGTCGGTGCTTTACGGCTCCCTGGCGGCCATCGCCCAGCGGGACATGAAGCGGATGGTGGCGTACAGCTCGGTGGGCCACATGGGCTACATCCTGCTGGCGGCGGCGGCCGCCACCCCCGTCAGCCTGCTCGGGGCCGTCTTCCAGATGGTCAGCCACGGCCTGATCTCCGCCCTGCTGTTCCTGCTGGTGGGCGTGGTCTACCGCAAGACCCGCACCAGGGATCTGGAGGTGCTGCGCGGCCTGCTCAACCCCGAGCGGGGCCTGCCCTTCACCGGCACGCTGATGATCCTGGGGGTCATGGCCAGCGCCGGCATGCCCGGCATGGCCGGCTTCATCTCGGAGTTCCTGGTGTTCCGCGGCAGCCTGGCCGCCTTCCCGCTGGCCACCCTGCTGTGCATGGTGGGATCCGGTCTCACCGCGGTGTATTTCCTGCTGCTGGTCAACCGGGCCTTCTTCGGTCGGCTGGCGGTGACCCCAGCCAGTGGCGATCCGCTGGCGGACTCCCGTCTGGAGGTGCGGCTGCCGGCCGTAGCCCTGCGGGAAACCCTGCCCGCCCTGGCGCTGGCCAGCGGTGTGGTGGGCCTGGGGGTGCTGCCCTGGGGGCTGGGCAAGCTGAGCGAACAGGCCACCACGGCCATGTCCCAGTTGCCGGCTCTGGTGGCGGCGATCCAGGGCGGAGGACTGCTGTCATGAGACCCATCCCCCGTTCCCCCAAACCACCCCTCACCTTCCGCGGCGGCATGCCCTCCAGCGAGGATCTGGTGGAGACGCTGCTGGCTGGAGACACCCTGCTGGCCGACACCGCTGATCACCTGCTCCAGGTGGTGGATGTTCTGGAGAGCTACGGGGAGGTGCTGGATGCCTACAGCATCAATCTCATCTACCAGGCCGAGAAACAGTTCCTGAATCCCTTCCCGGTGTTCCGCTTCCTCGACGGCGACCTCAGCCCGGCGAAGATCTGGCGCCATCTCCTCCACGACCGGATCAACTTCGAGTACGCGGAGTACTGCCAGAAGGCGATGTTCTGGCACGGCACCGGGGGCCTCGATGCCTACCTCGACAGCGAGGCCTTTGCAGGGAACTGCGCCCAGATCGTGGCCTGCAAGACCCGCCGCGATCCCCTGCTGGCGGTGCTCAACCCGCTGTTCCCCCAGTTCCTGAGCGAACTGATCCGCTCGGCGGCCACCACCCATGCCCTGGGCCAGTTCTGGCGGGTGATGAGTGATCTGTTCCTGGATCTGGCCCGGGCCGAGCGGGACGGGCGGGTGGACTCGATTGCCGCGGTGGTCACGTTCATCAAGGAGGGCCTGGTGGCGGCGGCGGCGGCACCGATCACCTACGCCGTGGAGATCGCCGGCACCCGTTTCTGGGTGCTCCCCCCCGAGGCGGGCCTCACCTTTCTGATGGATGTGGCCGTGCCCTACGTGGAAGCGGTGTTCCTGCGCGGCACCCCGTTCCTGGGCACCGTCTCCTTCAACGCCCAGGCCCAGCAGATCTCCCCCGACCAGGCCCAGTTCACCTACGGCGCCCTCTACGCCGACCCGCTGCCCACGATGGGCTCGGGGATCCCTCCGAGCCTGCTGATGCAGGACATGTACCGCCATCTTCCCGAACGGCTGCGCCGGAACTATCTCGCCGGCATCCGCGGCGCCGGGGACATGCGGGTGAAGATCTGCATGAGCTTCCAGAAGGCGATGTTCTGCGTCACCAACGCGGCCATCGCCGGCACCTTCCCCCACCCGCTCAGCAGCGACGCCCCGGCGCAGCAGGCGGCCAACCGGGCCCATGCCGCCGCCTGGGCCGCCCGGCTCTGCGTGGCCCGCACCGACTGCCTCGACGATCGGGGCTGATCTAGGGTCGATCCATGGATCAGCCCTGGACCCGACGGCCGCGACCCGATCGGCTCGAGCGCCGCATCGAGTTCGACGACTACGAAAACACCCGCGTCTTCCTGGAGCGCCTCAACGGCCTCTCGGAGCAGGAAGGACGCTTCCCCGACATCAGCTTCGGGCGCACCTACGTGAATCTCACCGTGCGCGCCGAAGCCGACGAGGATCCCATCGGCGAACCGGAGGAAACCTTCGCCAGGGCCATCGATGGTCTCCTCTAGCGGCGATGGCTCCACCGAAGGGGCCGCAGCCGGGCCGGAGGAAATCACACGGGTGGATCTGCGGGCGGCCTACGACGCCGCCGGCATCAAGGAGGTGCTCGACCAGCTCGACCGGGAACTGATCGGCCTGCGGCCCGTGAAGGCCCGCATCCGGGAGATCGCCGCCCTGCTGGTGATCAACCGGGCCCGCACCCAGGTGGGACTCGACACGGCCCCCCCCAGCCTGCACATGTCGTTCACCGGCCGTCCCGGCACCGGCAAGACGACGGTGGCCGAGCGCATGTCGAAGATCCTGCACGGGCTCGGTTACGTGCGCAAGGGCCATGTGGTGACAGCCACCCGCGACGATCTGGTGGGCCAGTACATCGGCCACACCGCCCCCAAGACCAGGGAAATGCTCAAGAAGGCCATGGGGGGCGTGCTGTTCATCGACGAGGCCTATTACCTCTACCGGCCGGAGAACGAGCGGGACTACGGCGCAGAAGCGATCGAGATCCTGCTGCAGGTGATGGAGAGCAACCGCAACGATCTGGTGGTGATCTTCGCCGGGTACAAGGAGCGGATGGACATCTTCTACCAGAGCAACCCGGGTCTCTCCTCGCGGGTGGCCAACCACATCGATTTCCCCGATTACACCGCCACGGAGCTCCTGGCAATCGCCCAGCTGATCCTGGCGGCGGAGAACTACCGCTTCAGCCCGGAGGCGGGCGCGGCCTTTGCCGAATACATCCAGCGCCGCATGCAGCTGCCCTTCTTCGCCAATGCCCGCTCGATCCGCAATGCCATCGACCGGTCCCGCATGCGCCAGGCCAACCGGCTGTTCAGCGGCATGGGACGGGCCCTCACCAAAACCGACCTGATGACGATCGAAGCCGAGGACATCACCGCCAGCCGGGTGTTCCACGGGGAGGTGGAGGGTCTGGATCCCGCCAGGCCGCTGACCGGAGCCGGCTGAGGTCGATCCTTGCGTCGGTCGTTGACAGACAGGATCCACTCACCGCCGCTGGAACACGAGCAGGGGCCGGAAGGGGGACAGGACGCGCAGGCGCTCGCGCAGGTCATAGGACCCTGCGGCATGCCCTGTCATGCAACCGAATAGCACAGGATCATCCGCATAGACGAACACGAAGCGGGGCCCCTGACGACTGAGCTTGTCGCAATAGCCCTCGGCGTCGACAGGCATCGAGAAATAGGGAGGTACCACGACCCTTCCCTTCCAGTCCCCCCGAAGGATCAGCTGGGTGTTGAAGGGGTTCGGGAAACCATGCCGTGATTGCTCAGCTTTCCAGTGGATGTACATCGAGTAGGGATGCAGGAATCCCTCGGCCTTGATCCTCTCTCGATTCTTTGAGGATTCAATCGCAACGTAATCAGCCAAACGCTGATCCATCTGGGTTCTGAAGAGGCCGACAAGCGACGCATGGACATGCCTCTTGGCGAGGAACAACACTTGCACCAGCATCAGGCCGGTCATCAGCAACGCCGCACCACGAGGCAGGCTCAATCCATCGCTGTGCCGCAGCACAAGCGAGAGAAGCAACGCGAAGCTGAGCATGGCAAAAGGGATGTAATGATGCAGATAGTGCTCGTAATAATGCTTGCTAAAGATCGTCAGCCAGAGTGAACCGGGCATCAGGATGCAGAGGAAGATGACATCCATGATCTGAGCTCGATTCTGGGTCCTCAGCCTGCTCTCGCTGCCAAGGATCTTTCCCCGGGCCAGGATGATGATCATCACCGCGACCAGCACGATGCCGGAGGAAAGGCCGATGAAGACGATCGGATCCGTTTCCGCCAGGTCCTTGAGCTGGCGGCGAAGCGTTTCATCCCGGCTGGCCGGAACGAAGGGCTGGGCAAGAAGCCTCACAGCGGCGACAGCCGCCTGCCAATGCCCCGTGAGCCCATAGGGCAGGAAATCGAAAAGGGCCTCCATCGCAGCGAGTGACAGGATCCAGCGCAGCTGCCTTGCCAGCGCCATCCCGCCGAAGAGAGGCACGCCGGTTCTGGCCAGGCTCCAGGGGACGATCAACAGGGCCGGCAGAAGGAAATAGGGCCGCATCGAGACAGCGATGGCGGCCAGAAGGGCCGCCCATAGGCTCCGCCAGGACCAGAGGCGGTGTCGCTGGCACTCCGAGCCGCAGGGGTGACTCTCCAGAAAGAGCGCCAGGGTGAACAACGAGGCGGCGAACGGGGTGAAGATGCTGATTCCCGAGGGTAGGGCCGCATAGGAGTAGACCATCAGAGCGAGAGTCAGGAAAGCGATCGAGCCCGCCGAGGAACGCTCCAGCGCCCATGGGCCCCTGAGCATGCAGACAAGGGGCCGATAAGAGAGGATCCCGGTGGTAACGATCACGCCGATGGAAAGGAGTTGCCAGAGCCGGATCGAGCCGCCCAGTGCCGGAAGAATGAAGAAGTAGTGAGCGACCGGCATTCTGTCGTGATACTCCTTCACCCATGGCAATTCCCCATGCAGGATTCGCCCCCCGTGGTACATCAGGTAATCCATATCTGTGTTCCAGTCATTCGCGCGGAGCTGGGCCAGACAGGACAGCGCGAAGAGCGCCAGCAGCAGGCCGGCAAGCGCATTGAGAGCTCCGTTTCTCCGGCCCGCCGACGTCAGAAGCCTTTCCCGACGAGACCCCAAACCATGGCGCCCACGAAAAGCCCAGGAAAACGGCGAAGCTGGCATAACCAGGCCTTTCGAAGCTGATCCAGACCATGCTGCCATCAGCCGGCCACAGGGCGTAGCGTCCGCTACAGCCTCAGCGGCGCTGGCGGCAGGCGATCTGCAGAAGGTCCCGCACCTGCTGCACGCGGCGGGCCAGGGCGGGATCGGTGCTGAGCTTCTTCTCCACCTGCTCCACCGCGTACATCACGGTGGAGTGATCCTTGCCGCCGAAGGCTTCGCCGATGCGCGGCAGCGACAGATTCGTGTTCTGCCGCATCAGGTACATGCCCACCTGACGCGACTGGCTGACAGCCCGCTTGCGGCTGGGGCTGAGCATCTCCTCGATGCGCACCTCGAACACCTCCGCCACCTTCTCCAGCACCTGCTGGGGGGTCACCGCCACCTCATTGCCGACCGGATCGAGCATCGGTGCCAGCGACTCCACCATCATCGGCAGGCCCGTGATCGAGGCGAAGGCCACCGCCCGGGTGAGGGCCCCTTCCAGTTCGCGGATGTTGGAGGTGAAGCGGCCGGCGATGTACTGGATCAGCTCCCGGGGCAGGGCCATCTGCTCCGCCTCGGCCTTCTTGTGCAGAATCGCCATCC
>JAUCZB010000010.1 GCA_030373325.1 Cyanobium sp. CZS25K
GCCCGCGTCCCGGTCCAGCTCTCGCTCTCTGGGGCGCAGTCCAAAATCATATCACCTTGCTTCCCGGTAGCCAAGACCTGCTGCCCCTTCAGTGGGCGCCCACGACCTTGCCTGGCCTCTGATCCAGGTGTGCATCCCAGGCCACGCCTAGGCTGAGCGTCCCGGAAGGGTGGCGCTATGGCCATGGATCAAGGCGGCCCCCGAAGCCAGGAGGAGAATGTTGTCGCCTCAGCCAGGGCGCACTTCGAGCGCACCCTGGTACAGGTCAGGGGGGCGGTGGTGGGCTCGGTGGCCGCCATGGAGCACCCCAGCAGCGGAGATGCCGCCAACTACGGGGAGGTGTTCCTGCGGGACAACGTGCCGGTGATGGTCCATCTCCTGCTGGAGGGGCGTTTCGCCATCGTCCGCCACTTCCTGGACGTCAGTCTCGCGTTGCAGAGCCGCAGCGACCAGACGCGAGGGATCTTCCCCACCAGCTTCCTGGAGCAGGACAGCGTCCTGATCGCCGACTACGGCCAGCGCTCGATCGGACGCATCAGCTCGGTGGATGCGAGCCTCTGGTGGCCCGTGCTCTGCTGGCTGTATGTGCGGCGCAGCGGTGATCAGGACTTCGCCCTGACCCAGGAGGTCCAGGACGGTCTGCAGCGGCTGCTGGATCTGGTGCTGCACCCGAGCTTCGAGGGGACGCCGGTGCTGTTCGTGCCGGACTGCGCGTTCATGATCGATCGCCCCATGGACGTCTGGGGAGCGCCCCTGGAGGTGGAGGTGCTGCTGTTCGGCTGCCTGCGCAGCTGCTGCCGGCTCCTGGAGCTGGCCCAGGGAAACCGCTTCAGCGAACGGCGGGATCAGAGCCTTGCCCGTGCCCGTCGCTGGGTCCGTGATCTGCGCGCCTACCTGCTGAAGAACTACTGGGTCACCAGCAAGACCGTGCAGGTGCTGCGCCGCCGACCCACCGAGCAATACGGCGACGATCAGCACGTGAACGCCTTCAACGTGCAGGCCCAGGTGGTGCCGGCCTGGCTGCAGGAGTGGCTGGAGAACAGGGGCGGTTACCTGATCGGCAACATGCGCACCGGCCGGCCGGACTTCCGCTTCTACAGCCTGGGCAATTCCCTGGCCTGCCTGTTCGGCCTGATCACCGCCCCCCAGCAGCGTGCCCTGTTCCGGCTGGTGTTGCACAACCGTGACCATCTGATCGCCAAGATGCCGATGCGGATCTGCCATCCACCCCTCGATGACGAGGAATGGAAGGAAAAGACCGGCTCCGATCCCAAGAACTGGACCTGGTGCTACCACAACGGCGGCCACTGGCCCTGCCTGCTCTGGTATCTGGGAGCAGCGATCCTGCTGCACGAACGGCAGCACCCCGGCTCCGACGGGGCCCTGATGGAACAGATGCGGGAGTTCCTGGAGGAGTGCTACGCCAGCCAGCTCAGGCAGCTGCCCCGCCAGCGCTGGGCGGAATACTTCGATGGCCCAACCGGCACCTGGGTGGGCCAGCAGGCCCGCACTTACCAGACCTGGACGATCGTGGGGTTCCTGCTGCTGCACCATCTGCTGCGCATCCAGCCCTCCGACGCGGAGCTGTTCGCCATCGATCCCTTTGATCCCCAGACCAGAGGGCGCCGGACCCGCTTGCAGGAGGAATGAAGGGCACAAAAAAAGCCGCGATGGCTCGCGGCTTCTGTGGTGACGGAAAGCCCTGAAGGGCGGAGCCCTTTCAGAAGAGACCGAGGGTGAGGGACTTGTCGATCGGCAGGCAGGCACCGATGCCGAGGTAGATGGTGAACACCGTGCCGAACAGGAAGGCGCCCATGGCGACCGGACGACGGAACGGATTCTGGAACTTGTTGAAGCTCTCGATGAAGGGGATCAGCATCAGGCCCAGGGGGATCATCGTCTGGAGGGCGATGCCCAGCAGCTTGTTGGGGACGACCCGAAGGATCTGAAACACCGGGTAGAGGTACCACTCAGGAAGGATCTCCAGAGGGGTGGCGAAGGGATCGGCCCGATCCCCCAGCATGGCGGGATCCAGAACCGCCAGGCCAACCAGGCAGGCGATGGTGCCCAGGATGACCACCGGGAAGATGTAGAGGAGGTCGTTGGGCCAGGCGGGCTCACCGTAATAGTTGTGACCCATGCCCTTGGCCAGCTTGGCGCGCAGCTTGGGATCAGTGAGATCAGGCTTCTTGAGGATGTGCATGACGAAGGGCTGGGGTCGCTGGATACCGGTGGAGGAAGGTTAGGCCAGATCTGGGGCTCAGAGGGGTCCTGAGATGCCCTGCTTACGGATCATCAGGAAGTGGATCAGCATGAACACCGCCAGCAGCCAGGGCAGCACGAAGGTGTGGAGGCTGTAGAAGCGGGTCAGGGTGGACTGCCCGACGCTTTCGCCGCCTCGCAGCAGCTCCACCATGAAATCGCCCACCACAGGAACGGCTGCCGGGACACCGCTGACGATCTTCACGGCCCAGTAGCCGACCTGGTCCCAGGGAAGGGAGTAGCCGGTGACCCCGAAGGACACCGTGATGACCGCCATGGTGACGCCGGTGACCCAGGTGAGCTCCCGGGGGCGCTTGAAGCCGCCGGTGAGGTACACACGGAAGACGTGCAGGATCAGCATCAGGACCATCATGCTGGCGCTCCAGCGGTGGACAGAACGGATCAGCCAGCCGAAGCTGACGTCGGTCATGAGGTACTGGACCGAGCTGTAGGCCTCCACCACCGTGGGCTTGTAATAAAAGGTCATCGCGAAACCGGTCGCGAACTGGATCAGAAAGCAGACCAGGGTGATGCCGCCCAGGCAATAAAAGATGTTGACGTGGGGCGGCACGTACTTGGCGGAGATATCGTCGGCGATCGCCTGGATTTCCAGGCGCTCCTCGAACCAGTCGTAGATCGGGGACGACTTTGCGCCAGGAGACGAGTTCGCCATGCAGCGTGGGGCTTTGGTTGCGAGAGTCTACCGATCGTTCTGACCCCCCCGTGAGAGACCAGGGCCGCCGGTTCCTGCCGGCTCAATGGTTTGCAACAGGCCTCTGCCTGCTGCTGTGCCTGGCCAGCCCGGCGCTGGCGCTCAACGATGCCCAGCAGCTGGTGGTGGAAGCCTGGCGGCTTGTCAACCAGAGCTATGTGGATCCGGTGCAGCTGGAGGCGGTGCAATGGCGGCGGCTGCGCCAGAAGGCGCTGGAGAAGCCCATCGCCAGCTCGCTCGAGGCCTACGCCGCGATCGAGGCCATGCTGGCGCCGATCGACGACCCCTACACCCGGATGCTGCGCCCCGAGGAGTTCGCCACCCTGCGCTCCAACACCCAGGGACGGGTGACCGGTGTGGGGCTTCAGCTGGGGTTGAGGGCGGGTGATCAGCGGATCGTCGTGATCGCCCCCCTCGACGCCTCCCCCGCCGCCGACGCGGGGATCGTCTCCGGCACCGAGATCCTGAGGGTGAACGGCACCCCAACGGAAGCGCTGGGGCTGGAGGGCACCGCCGCCCGGCTGCGGGGGCCCGCCGGCAGCGATGTGGTGGTGGCCCTGCGCACCCCGACGGGCCAGGAAACGGAGCTGCTGCTCGATCGCCGTGAGGTGGATCTGCAACCGGTGCGCAGCCATCGCCTGCGGAGCGATGGCCACACCCTGGGCTACCTGCGGATCACCCAGTTCAGTGAACCGGTGCCCCAGCTGGTGCGGTCCGCCCTGGCCGAACTGACCGCTCCCGGTGGCGCCGGGCCGATTGAAGGGCTCGTCCTGGATCTGCGCAACAACTCGGGTGGCCTCGTGGCCGCCGGGCTGGCGGTGGCCGATGGGCTGCTCGATGGGGAGCCGATCGTCGAGACCCAGGACCGGGGCGGCATCGCCGATCGGCAACAGGCGAGTGCTGGGCAGCTCTATGGAGGACCCATGCTCACCCTGGTGAATGCCGGCACCGCCAGCGCCAGCGAGATCCTGGCGGGGGCCCTCCAGGATGGCGGCCGCTCTCGCCTGGCCGGCAGCCGCACCTTCGGCAAGGGATTGATCCAGACCCTGGTCAACCTCAGCGACGGCAGCGGTCTGGCCGTGACCGTGGCCCGCTACCTCACCCCCAGCGGTCGCGACATTCAGAACCAGGGCATCGAACCGGACGTGCTGCTGCCCCAGCCCGAGCCGTTGGAGCCCGATGGGGAGCGGGACACCTGGCTGGGGGAGGCCGCCACGCTGCTGGTTGCCGGTCTGTCGGCCCCAGCACCCGCCCCATGAGCCAGCGCACCTACCACGATCCGCTGCACGGCGCGATCCGGCTGGATCGCCAGGATCCTGCCGAAGCTCTGGTGGTCGACCTGATCGACACGGCACCCTTCCAGCGGCTGCGGCGCATCCGTCAGCTCGGGCCGGCCTATCTCACCTTCCACGGGGCGGAATCCAGCCGCTTCACCCATTCCATCGGTGTGCTGGCGGTGGCGCGGATGGCCCTGCAGCAGCTGGAGCGGCTCGATCCCTCCCTGGCCCAGCACCGGGACGTCCTCTACGCCGCCGCCCTGTTGCACGACGTGGGCCATGGACCTCTGAGCCACTCGGGGGAGGAGATGTTCGGCCTGCAGCACGAGGCCTGGTCGGGCCGGCTGATCCGCAACCATCCCGCCCTGCGCGACCGCCTCGACCAGGGCGCCCCCGGCCGGGCTGCCCGGGTGGCCGACCTGCTGGAGCACGGCCACCACCCCTGCCGGGCCATCAAGGCCCTGGTGAGCAGCCAGCTCGACTGCGACCGGCTCGACTACCTGCTGCGCGACAGCTACAGCACCGGCACCCGCTATGGCCAGCTGGACCTGGAGCGGATCCTCGCCAGTCTCACCCTGGCTCCCGACGGCGACCTGGCCCTGCATCCCCGCGGCCTGATGGCGGTGGAGCACTACCTGGTGGTGCGCCATCTGATGTACAGAAGCGTCTACAACCACCGGCTGAACATCGTCTGCAACTGGCTGCTGAACCAGGTGATCGCCATCGCCCGGAGGCTCGGCCCCGCCGTGGTGTGGGCCGATCCCACCATGGCCCGCTGGCTCTGGGACCGGGATCGCCTCGATCTGGACAGTTACCTGGCCAACGACGACATCCGCACGGGCTATCACCTGATCCGCTGGCGGGAGGAGGGACCCGAGGCGCTGGCCGATCCCTGCCGGCGGCTGCTGGAGCGGCGCCTGCCCAAGGCCACCGACGTGAGCGATCTCTCCACGGCGGGCCGGATCGAACTCCTGGCGGTGGCACGGCAGTTGAGCGAACGCGCCGGGCTGGTGGCGGAAGGCTGCTGCGCCCTGGAGCAGCGCCAGAGCCGGGGGTATCACCCCTATGCCGGTGGTCTGCGGCTCTGGGACGGCCTGCGGTTGCAGGCCCTCGAGCAGCGCTCTCCTCTGGTGGCCAGCCTCTGCCAGACGGTCGACATGGCCTGGCTGATCCACCCGGCTCCGGTGAGCCACGATCTGCGTGCGGCCCTGGCCGTGCGGCGACAGGACGATGCAGGTCGCCAGAGCCCCTAAGTTCGCAGCTCCCCTGGGCACCGTCTTGGCAGCCGCACTGATCCAGGCGATCGATGGCCAGCAGCCCCACCTGTTGCGGCTGCCGGCGCAGCGGGGTTCCGCCAGTGCCCTCGAGGAGGTGCGCTACGCCCTCGGCAGTCGCCTCCCCCCAGGGGGCACCGTGGTGCTGGATGCGGGGGCCTGGCCCCTGCGGCTGCCGGACCTGCGTCAGCTGCAGGCGCTGCTGCTCCGCCTGCAACTGGTGCTGGTCCGCGTCGCCAGCAGCCAGCCGGAAACGCTGGTGGCCGCCGCCGCCCTCGGCCTTGCCACCGATCCGGGTGCGCCGCAGCCCCTGCCGCCCTCCTCGGCCGCATCAGCGCCGGCGGCCGATCTGCTCGTGCATCGCGGCACCCTGCGCTCCGGCGACCATCTCCAGGGGGAGGGTTCGGTGCTGCTGCTCGGGGATGTGAACCCGGGCGCCCGCATCAGCGCCGCCGGCGACGTCCTGGTGTGGGGGCGGTTGCGGGGCGTCGCCCATGCCGGCGTTACCGGCAACCGGGACGCACGCATCGTCGCCCTGCAGCTGCGCCCCCTCCAGCTGCGCATCGCCGATCTGGTGGCCCGTGGGCCCGAGGGTCTGCCGCCGCCAGGGCTGGCGGAGCAGGCCCAGCTGGTGGAGGGGGAGATCCGCATCGATCCGGCATCACCGGACTTCAGCGGTTGATCAGGCCGAAGGCCCCCAGTCCGCCGGCCACGGCCATGAACCACAACGGGGAGATCCGGGTGCGCAGCATCAGCAGGCACACCAGCAGGGACACGACCACCCCGCCGGCGTTGGTGTCGGCGGTCTGGAGGATCTTCACCCCGACAGCGAACAGGATGCCCAGGGTGATGGGGCCGAGGCCCCGCTCGAAGGCCACCCGCCAGGGGGAATCCCGCAGCCGGTTCCAGCTGAGACAGGCGACCACCATCAGCAGGGTGGAGGGGAGCAGGATGGCGGCCTCGGCGCCGTAGGCACTCAGCAGGGCCCAGCCGGGACCTTCGGGCCAGCCGGCCCCCATGCCGAGCAGCCCCACGATCATGGAACTGGGACCCGGAGCCGCTTCCGCCAGGGCGTAGATGTCGGCGAACTGGGAGGGGCGCAACCAGCAGTACTCATCGACGCTGAGGTGGTGGTATTCCGTGAGCAGGGTGTTGCCGCCCCCCAGGGAAAACAACGACAGGCCGAGAAAGGTGCCCATCACCTGCAGCAGATGGCCGAGATCGTTCAGCCGCATGGGGGTGCAGCTTGCCGCTGCCGTGGCCGCCGCGAACAGGACTGCCGGCATCAGCGTGGCTCTCGCTCGGGGCCTTGGGAATGGGACGGCCGCGGCCAGTACCAGACCATCGCCAGGGGGCCGGCCACCAGCACCAGCGGCACCAGGCGCACGTGGAAGAACGCCATCAGAACGAAGGTGACGGCCGCCAGCAGCAGGGCCACCGGATCCTTCCAGTACTGGTCGAGGATCTTGAAGCCCATCGAGAGGGCCATCCCCGCCGCCGCCGCCACCACGCCTGCCAGCACCCGATCAATCGCGGGCAGGGCGTGGAACTGGAAATACAGCAGCCCCACCAGCATCAGCAGGGTGAAGGGCACCAGAAGCATGCCGGCCAGGGCCGCCACGGCCCCAGGCAGACCGCGGAAGAAGGTGCCCACATAGACGGCCATGTTGATCTGGTTGGGGCCGGGGAAAAGCCGGGCCACGGTGAGGCCGGTGAGGAACTCCTCGTTGCTCATCCAGTGGCGCTGCTCGACGATGATCCGCTGGCTCCAGGCCGAGAGCCCTCCCCCGAAGGCCGACAGGGCCACCATGAGCATGCCTCTGAACAGATCCCCCAGCCCGGGCGGCGTGGCTGGGGGGGCGGGGGGCTCAGTCATGCACGAAATGGGGGTCCGGCGGCAGTTCCCCTTCCTCGTGGAAGGTGGGATCAAGCGGGTCGGGGGCGTGGTACTTGGAGGCCGCCTTCCAGTCGCATTGGAAAACCTCGCGCAACCGGGCCACCACCTCGGGAGCATCGCTTTCGATGCCCAACTCCCGGCGCAGATCGAAGGCGCTGCGGTCGATGTTCATCGAGCCCGTCTGGGCGAAGGCTCCGTCCACCAGGATCAGCTTGGCGTGCAGTTTGGGCCGCTGCTGTCGCCGCACCTTAACGCCGAAGCGCCCCATGACCCGCAGCGAAGAGAACGTGTCATAGATGTCCCAGTCGCTGATGCCGTGCTTGCCGCCGCAGAGCACACGCACCTTCACGCCCCGTTCCCGGGCACTGATGATCCGCTCCAGGATCACCGCATCCACGAACTTGGGATGCTGGATCCAGAGCGTGCGGGTGGCGGCATCGACGATGCGGGCCATCTGGCCGCGGCTGTGGGCGCTGCTCCAGACCAGTCCGACTCCAAGATCGGGCTGGAAGAAGGTGCGGTGCCAATCGGCCTCGAAGCCGGCGATCACCTGCGCCACCACGGCGGGGTTGTAGGTGAGCACCCCGTAGTCGCGGGTTTCGGTGAAGTACTTGTCGGCCAGGTTGAAGGTGGCCACCAGGGCGGTGTGGCGGTCGACCACCATCGACTTCTCATGGGTGACCGGGAAGGCCTCGCTGGTCCAGGCGGTCTCGATTCCCCACGACTGGAGGCGGGTGAAGGCCTCATCGTTCCAGCGGTCGCCGCCGGAGGTGTGGGGGTTGAGCATGACCCGCACCTGCACCCCCCGCTCCCGGGCGCGCCGAAGGGCTTCTTCCACCGCCTCCGACTGCAGCTTGAACTGCTTCAGCAGCAACTGCTCGGTGGCTTCCCCGATCAGGTCGACCACTGCATCCACGCCGTCGTCGGGCATCACCAGCAGCCGCTGGGGCCGGTGCGGGGCGGAAGTCATCGGGGCCAGGGGGGAATGGGCCTTTCTAGCGGCAGTTCAGGGCCATGGCATGGGCGTTTCGCCCGATGGCATTAACCTTCCCCGACGCCTGTGGACGCCGTGACGTCAGACCCCGCTCGCATCATCCTCATCTGCTCCGGCAAGGGGGGGGTCGGCAAGACGACCCTCACCGCCAACCTGGGCATCGCCCTGGCCAGGCTGGGAGAGCGCACCGTGGTGCTCGATGCCGATTTCGGTCTGCGCAATCTCGATCTGCTGCTCGGCCTGGAGAACCGGATCGTCTACACCGCCCAGGAGGTGCTGGCCGAAACCTGCCGGCTGGAGCAGGCCCTGGTGAAGCACAAGCAGGAACCGAACCTGGCCCTCCTGCCTGCCGGCAATCCCCGCATGCTCGAGTGGCTCACGCCCGAGGACATGCAGCGGATCGTCGCCATGGTGGCCGAGAGGGCCGACTTCGTTCTGATCGACTGCCCGGCGGGAATCGAGGACGGTTTCAAGAACGCCGCCGCCGCGGCCCGGGAGGCGATCGTGATCACCACCCCGGAAGTTTCGGCCGTGCGTGATGCCGACCGGGTGATCGGTCTGCTCAACACCCGGGGCGTGGCCCCGGTGCAACTGGTGCTGAACCGGGTGCGGCCGAAAATGATGGCCAGCCAGGAGATGCTGGGCGTCGACGACGTCACCGACATCCTGGCGCTGCCTCTGGTGGGTCTGGTGGTGGAGGACGAGCAGGTGATCGTGTCCACCAACCGGGGGGAACCGCTCACCCTCAACGGCAACGGATCTGGCGCCGCCCTGGCCTACCAGAACATCGCCAGGCGCCTGCGGGGCGAGGAGATCCCCCTGGAGGATCCTTCCAAGGCACGCAGGGGGCTGCGGGCCCGGCTGATGAACAAGATCCGCAAAACCACCGGTCTCTTCTGAGCGCCATGACCCTGTTCGATTTCATCCAACGGTTGCTGGGGCGCCAGAAACCCAGCGGCACGATGGCCAAGGAGCGGTTGCAGCTGGTGCTGGCCCACGACCGCAGCGATCTCAATCCCGAGCTGCTCGAGCAGATGCGACGGGAAATCCTCGAGGTGGTGCAGCGCTACGTGGAGATCGACATCGAGGAAGGGGACGTGAGCCTGGAAACGGAGGACCGGGTCACCGCCCTGGTGGCCAACCTGCCGATCAAGCGGGCCCGACCCCTGCCGGCCCTCGTCGCCGCGGCCGCAGCCGTGGGCATGGCCCAGCCCCCTGACGCCGATGCTTCTGAGGAACTGGCCCCAACCGACGATCCGGACTGAGCCATCGCCGGCCAGGCGACGGGCCACGGGAACTCTGCAGGCAGTGAAGGATGGCACGCCTTGCCTGACAGTCTCCCCGTGGGCATCACCCCCGCGGAACGACGGGTGCTGGACCTGCTCCGCCAGGGCGACAGCAACCGGCACATCGCCGCCCAGCTGGTGCTGAGTCCCCGCACGGTGGAGAGCCATGTCTCCCATCTGCTGGCCAAGACCGGCTGCCGCAGCCGCACCCAGCTGCTGCTCTGGGCCCTTGCCCAGGGATAGGCTGGGCCGGGCCAAGGGCCCGTCGCCGGCTTAGCTCAGCGGTAGAGCAGCGCTTTTGTAAAGCGAAGGCCATCGGTTCAAATCCGTTAGCCGGCTTGGCTGGGAGGACAGCAGTTCCAGCGCCCCTACCATCACCTCCAGCACAGGGGACGGGTGGCCATGTCGTGCCAAGCCTGGCTGATGGGAGGTCTGGTCCTCCTGCGAGGGGCCCTGGCCCAGGCTCCGCCTGGGCCGCCACCACCAGTCCCGGCGGCCCGTTCCGGCGCCGAAATCCTGGGCCGCCCCGGCATCCGCACCCGCTACGCCGATCCAGCCAGCCCCACCCCATCGGCAGGCGGCCAGAGACTTCCCGCCGTCGGCCCACCGCAGCGTCCCCTGACCGTGCCCATCAACGAAGCGGTGGATTTCGCCCCGACGATGGAGCAAGGACCGTTCCAGGAGCCGACGCTCCGGGGTCTGTTCCGCTGGGACCTGCAGCAGCCCTCCTCCCGCTGAGGGGGCTCAGCCGATCGCCTGCCGAATCGCCAGAAGACCAAAGGCGAGAAACAGCCCGCCGCTGAGGCGATACAGGACTCTTTCACTGATCCTGCCACCGATCCACTGGCCGGCGCCCACCGCCAGCCAGGTCACCAGGGCATGGCCCAGCAGCGTGCCGGCCAGCAGGCCGGCGAAGCTGAAGGCCGGTGCCGCCGCCAGAAAGATGGTGGCGAACTGGGTGCGATCCCCGAGTTCGGCGAGGAACACCAGCACGAAGGCCTCCCAGATCACGGCGCCGGGACCACGGACACTGCCATCGCTCTCGGCGGCGTCGATGGCCACCTCTGCCTCGTGGGCCTCCTCCCTCGCCGCATCGGCGGGAAGGCCAGCGGCATCCACCAGGAGTTTCCCCCCGAACCCCAGGAACAGCGCCGCCGCCAGCCAGGGAACGACGGACTGGGGCAACCACTCCCTGAGGCCATAACCCATGCCCAGGGACAGCAGGGTGACCAGGCTGAGGGCCGCGAAGGCCCCCACGAACACCCAGCGGGGGCGATGACGGGCCGCCAGGATCAAGGCCATGAAGAAGGTCTTGTCTCCCAGCTCAGCCAGGGTGATGGCCGTCAGGCTGGAGCCGAAGGCGGCAAGGCCTGGATCACCGGTGATGGGAGGCGTCATGGCGGCGTTGGGCACGCCTCCATCGGCGTAAGCAAAAACATCCTGCCTTGAGGAGCGGCAGTGAAGGGGGAAGCGATGGGGAGGTTGGAAATCCCTGCCCCGCGGGGTGCTGGCTCCCGGGCCGCTCGTCGATCTCGGGCCATCATGCTCCGGCGAACAGCCAGAGGATCACCGCCAGCAGCGGCCAGACCAGCCAACCCAGATCGAACAGGGGGGTGGCCAGATGCACCAGCGGCAGCAGCAGCCAGTCGCTGAGGGCCACCGACAGGAGCACCACCAGCAGGAGTGGCACCATCAGGCGTCTCCCCGGCCCTGGGTTGCCATGGCTCCGGAACGGAGCACCACCCACCGGTCGCCGCTTCCGTCCTCCTGACCCCGCCAGGCCAGGACGGTGCTGGCCTGGCCGGAGGCTTCGGGCCAGGGCAGGGGTTCGAGCAGGGACAGCCCGGGGAACTGGTGCGCCGCCTCCGCCGCCGTGGTGGCTGGGGGCTGGCCGGAACGGTTCGCACTGGTGGTCGCCAGCGGGCCACTGAGCTCCAGCAGCTCCCGCGCCCGGCCGCAGGCGGGCACACGCAGTCCCAGGCTGGTGCCACCTGGATGGAGATGGGCCGTCACCGCTCCGGTGATGGGCAGCACCAGGGTGACGGCCCCGGGCCAGCTGAGCCGGGCCTGCTCCACCCAGTCCTCCTGCCAGGGGGGCCCGAGGCTGGCCATCAATTGGCCCAGATCGGCCCCCATCAGGATCAGCGGCTTGTTGGCGGGACGCAGCTTCAGCTGCCAGAGCAAGGCGGCCGCTTCCGGCCTGGCGGCCAGGGCCGGCAGAGTATCGGTGGGGAACAGGACCGCCTCCCCTGCCGCCAGGCACCTGGCCAGAGCCGCGGGGCCATTCATCGACCGCCAGGCCTCCGGGCACTGGCGAAGCGGGCCCGACCCTCCAGGTCGGCATGGACCCCGAGACGCTCCAGTCCCGCCGCCAGAAACAGACGGCCGACCGCTTCGCTTTGATCGTGGTGGTGCTCCATCAGCAGCAGGCCACCAGGGGCCAGCCCCCTCAGGCTGCCGGCCACGATCGTACGGATGGCCATCAGACCATCGGGGCCGCCATCGAGGGCCTGGCGGGGTTCGTGATCCCGCACCACCGGCTCGAGGCTCGCCAGGGTGGCGCTGGGAATGTAAGGGGGGTTGGTCACCACCAGATCGAGCCTGCCCCACCAGGGCTCGAGCGGCTGCCACCAGTCGCCCGCCAGCAGGGTGACCCGGTGCTGAAGGTTCCAGCGGCTCAGGTTGGCACCAGCCTGGGCCCGGGCTTCGGGACTCGCATCAACGGCAAATCCACGGCTTGAGGGAAGGCCGCGGGCCAGGGCAATGGCCAGACAAGCGGAGCCGGTGCCCAGATCGGCCCAGCAGGACAAGGGGAGGCCCGACGGCCAAAGGGAAAGGGCCAGATCCACCAGCAACTCCGTTTCCTGCCGGGGAATCAGCACCCCGGGCGCCACGGGCAGCTCCAGGTCGCGCCAGGGGCAGCGGCCCACCAGGTACTGCAGAGGCTCCTCGGTGTCGAGATGGCGCCGCCAGAGCGCCTCCAGAGACGCCAGCGAACACTGGAGCGGGACATCGGCCTCAGGGTGGCTCCAGAGTGACTGCAGCTGACTCCAGCGCAGGCCACCGCCCAGATCCAGCAGCCAGTCGAGGGCGGCCGGGGCGCCACCCAGCGCCAGCATGCGACGGCGCCAGCCAAGCAGCTCGGAGGCCGTGATCGACTGGACGTCGGCCCCTTGCACCGGGGGCGGAGGCAGGGGGGCGGTGCCGGCATGGGAAGCCATAGGGGAGAGCCTAATCAGCGGCGACAGCCCTGCCCATCGGCGGGGAAGCCTGGGCGGGGGCGCGCCTCAGCAGGGGCGCCAGCGGAGGCCTGCCTCGGCCCGCAGCCTTCCGGCCAGCTCCATCTCCAGAAGCCGGGGCATCAGCTCGGCCATGGGCCGGTCCAGGGCCAGGCTCAGCTGCTCGAGGCTCGCGCCACCGCCGACGGCCTCCAGCAACCCCTCGGCTTCCGCCCCTTGGAACCGCTTGACCTTCTCAGGCCTGGGGCTGGGGGCCTGTCCGGCCAGGGGACCCGGGCCGAGCTGGCCGATCAGATCTTCGGGGAGGAGGAGGGGAGTGGCACCCCGAGCCAGCAGCCGGTTGCTGCCCATGGCCGAAGCCCGGCCGGCATCGGCCGGCACCACCCACAACGGCAGCTCCAGTTGCCAGGCCAGCTCGGCCGAATGCAACGCGCCGCTGGAAACCGGACACTCCACCACCACCACAGCGGCCGCCATGGCGACCATCAGACGGTTGCGGGCGGCGAAGCTGCCGCGCCGCACGACGCCGCCCTCGGCCAGCTCGCTCACCAGCAGGCCCTGACAGGCCACCTGGCTCTGCAACGCCGCGTGATGCAGGGGATAGGCGCGCCCCAGCGGCGTGCCGAGCACCCCCACGGGGGAGCCCCCGGCCGCCAGGCACCCCTGGTGGGCCGCCCCATCGATGCCCTCGGCCAGACCGCTCAGCACGGGCCAGCCCGCCTCGCCGAGGGCAGCACCGATGGCACGGGCCATGGAGAGGCCATGCAGGGACGGCCCCCGCGTGCCCACCACCGCCACCGAGCGCCCCTGGCCCAGATGGGGCCAGAGACTGCCCCGCCCCCGCCAGCACAGCTGCAGGGGCGGCCTGTGCAGCCGCCGCAGGCCCGCGGGCCAGCCCCGGTCCCCGGGCACCAGCACCCCGAGGCCGTGGCGGCAATGGAGCGCGAAAGCCCCGAGGGGCCGGGGGCCCCAGTGATGGCGGAAGCGCTCCACCGCCGCCACCAGGCTCTGCCCCAGGCCCGGCACCGCCGCCAGCTCGGCGGCGGAGGCACCCCAGGCTGCAGCCAGCCCACCACAGCGGGCCTCGAGAGCCCGCAACCGATGCCAACCAAGACCGGGACAGCGGCTCCAGAGCAGCCACCACAGCCGCCGCTGACGATCCCAGGCCGGAGCGGCTCCACGAGCGAAGACCCCCTGCACCAGATCTCCCATCGCCCCGCGCCACCGCCGCCTGAAGAACAGTACAAGCGTACTATGGCCGGGCCGTGGCTCCGGGCGGGCCCGACCGCAGGATGGTCAGGGCCTGCTCCAGGTCCTCCGGCAAGCGCCGCAGCAGCCGTCGCCTGGAGGGACCACCGGAAAGATCCACCAGCACCAGATCAACACAGGCCTCGGCCGCCAGCCCCCCATCGGGGCCCATGAAGCGGCTGTGCCAGGGGAGCTTCAACCCCACCCGGGGCATCACCTGGCTGCGGATCTCGACAGCGTCGCCGTGGAGCAGGGCCTGGCGGTAATCGATGCGCAGGCCCACCACCGGCAGCTCCAGCCCTTGGGCCGAGAGGGCGCTGTAGGCCAATCCGGCCTGGGCCAGAGCCTCGACCCGGGCCTCCTCCAGCCAGGCCAGATAGGCCCCGTGCCACATCACGCCGGCATGGTCGGTGTGCTGGGGCAGCACGCGCCGGTGCAGACGCCACCAGGTCTCTTCCGGAGACTGCATCACGGTCTTCACCACGAGGGATTGCGGATTGGGGATCAGCCATAGGCTGATGCCGAGCCTCTTTGATGTCCGTGTTCCGCAACCTGCTGATCGCCGATTCCGGCAAAGGTCATGTGGAGGAGATGGTCCGCATCCTGCGCGACATCCCTCCCTGCCGTCAGGCCCGGATCAACCTGCTGCACGTGATTCCCGAGCAGGGGGGTCTCGACCTGGAAAGCCACCGCCAGCAGGCCGAGGTCCTGGTCAGGGAGGCCATCGAGCGCCTCGGTCTCAGCGCCGGGGAGGTCAACACCCTGGTGCGCGAGGGCGACACCAAGCTGACCGTGCTGAAGGTGGCCGATGAGGTGGATGCCGATCTGATCGTGATGGGATCTCGGGGCCTGGGCAGGCTGCAATCGATCCTGGGCAACAGCGCCAGCCAGTACGTCTTCCAGCTGTCCACCCGGCCCATGCTGCTGGTGCGCGACGACCTCTACGTGAAGGCCATCAACCGGGTCATGGTGGCCATCGATGGCACCGGGGTGGGCGATGACGCCCTGAGGCTGGCCTGCGAGCTGGTCCAGGGGATCCCCGGCGGCAGCCTCACCGGCGTCCACGTGTCCCGGCAGGAGATCACTCCTTCACGGGGGGGCCGCACCCCAGGTGACGACGTGCTGCAGAAAGCCGTCCAGCGGGCCCGCAGCTTCGGGGTGGAAATGAAAGGACTTCATCGCACCGGAGACATCGCCCGCGGTGTGTGCGCCGCTGCCGAGGAGGTGAAGGCCGATCTGGTGGTGATCGCCTCCCAGGACCGCAGGCCGCTCGTGGCCAGGGCCCTGGTGGATCTCGACAAGCTTCTGGGCAGCTCGGTGAGCGATTACATCAGAGTGCATGCTCCGGCCCCGGTGCTGCTGGTGCGGGAGCCGGAGGGGCGGTCGCGTTGAACCCGGATCAGCCGCCCTGGCGGCTGTTGGTCTGGATGTAGAGGATGATCAGGAAAACGGCCGGAACCAGAACGAACAGAAGGCTGGCAACGAAGCCGAGGTCGTTGGTTTCCATGGCTGCTGGAGAGGTGCTGAGAAGGTATCACCGCCCATCGGCGGGGAGGACGCCCCCTTCATCGCTCGTTGCGGATGGAAAGGTGGGGGCGCCATTCTCCAGGCCGGGATCCGTCTCTGCATCCTCCCCTGCCTTGACCTCTGCGTCCCCTGCGGCGGGCGGCGCTGCGGGCCAGTCGGTGGGGCCCTGAGGCAGGGGCTGGGCCCGCGCCCGGGCCAGGTCCCCCTCCCGATCGCTCAGCCCCACCTGGGGCCTGGTGAGCACCATCACCGATTTCTGCACCAGGGCCTGACAGGCCAGCCGCCAGGCCTGGGGCCGCCGCTTCAGTTTGAGCCGTTCCACCGAGGTCTGTTCACTGAGGGCGTTGGCGGCCCCCCCCTCCACCTCCTCCACCACCTCCACGAAGCAGGTGATGCACTGGCCGCAACCCCCACAGTTGCCCAGCCGGCCCTTGAGGCCATAGAGCTCAATGCCTTCGCGCAGGGCCACCTCGCGGAGGTTCTCCCCCGGAAAGCACTCCACGTCGCGCTGCTCACGCACGAACCGGATCACGGGCATGGCGGAAGCCTCCAGCGGGATGGGTCAGCTTCCATTGTGAGATGCGCCGTTGCGGTCCGTTACCTGGTGCCCCGTGGGGTTGCCCGCAACCCTTACCATCGCCAGCACGGATCGGTATTCACCGAGCGTCCCCTTAGCCGCCATCGCCCCGGCGACCGGCTTCGGCAACTGTCAACCCAGACCTGACCCCCCAATGGGATTGCCCTGGTACCGGGTGCACACGGTCGTCATCAACGACCCGGGCCGACTGCTGGCCGTGCACCTCATGCACACCGCCCTGGTAGCCGGCTGGGCCGGCTCCATGGCGCTCTATGAGCTCGCGATCTTCGACCCCTCCGACCCGGTCCTCAACCCCATGTGGCGCCAGGGCATGTTCGTCATGCCCTTCATGGCCCGCCTGGGCGTCACGGGCAGCTGGGGGGGCTGGAGTGTCACCGGTGAAACCGGCGTCGACCCCGGCTTCTGGAGCTTTGAAGGCGTGGCCGCTGCGCACATCATCTTCAGTGGCCTGCTTTTCCTGGCCGCCATCTGGCACTGGACCTACTGGGATCTCGAGATCTGGCAGGACCCCCGCTCCGGGGAACCCGCCCTCGACCTGCCCAAGATCTTCGGCATCCACCTGCTCCTGGCAGGACTTGGTTGCTTTGGTTTCGGGGCCTTCCATCTCACCGGTGTCTTCGGACCGGGGATGTGGATCTCGGATCCCTACAGCCTCACGGGCCATCTCGAACCGGTGCAGCCCGCCTGGGGGCCTGAAGGCTTCAACCCCTTCAACCCGGGCGGGATCGTTGCCCACCACATCGCCGCCGGCATCGTGGGCATCATCGCCGGCATCTTCCACATCACCACCCGCCCGCCGGAGCGCCTCTACAAGGCGCTGAGGATGGGCAACATCGAGACGGTGCTGGCCAGCGCCATCGCGGCGGTGTTCTTCGCCGCCTTCATCGTGGCTGGAACGATGTGGTACGGCTCGGCCGCCACGCCGGTGGAGCTCTTCGGACCCACCCGCTACCAGTGGGACCAGAGCTACTTCAAGACGGAGATCAACCGTCGTGTCCAGACTGCCATCGACAACGGCGCCACCAAGGAAGAGGCCTACGCCTCCATCCCCGAGAAGCTGGCCTTCTACGACTACGTCGGCAACAGTCCCGCCAAGGGAGGCCTGTTCCGCGTCGGCCCGATGATCAACGGTGACGGCCTGCCCACTTCCTGGATCGGGCACATCTCCTTCACCGACAAGGAAGGACATGATCTTGAGGTCCGCCGACTGCCCAACTTCTTCGAGAACTTCCCGGTGGTCCTCCAGGACCAGCAGGGCATTGTCCGTGCCGACATCCCCTTCCGTAGGGCCGAGGCGAAGTACTCCTTTGAGCAGCAAGGCGTGACGGCCACCGTCTACGGCGGTGCCCTCAACGGTCAGACCTTCACCGACCCGGCCGATGTCAAGCGGCTGGCCCGCAAAGCCCAGCTCGGGGAGGCCTTCGAGTTCGACCGCGAGACGTATCACTCCGATGGCACCTTCCGCAGTTCCCCCCGCGGCTGGTTCACCTTCGGCCATGCCTGCTTCGCCCTGCTCTTCTTCTTCGGCCACATCTGGCACGGTGCCCGCACCCTCTACCGTGATGTGTTTGCCGGTATCGACCCCGATCTCGGTGAGCAGGTGGAGTTCGGTCTGTTCGCCAAGCTGGGCGACCGTTCCACCCGACGCCTGCCCGAGGGTTTCGTGCCCCCGGCCGGCTCCCCCCTCAGCTGACCGCCAGTCCCCCCGAGGATTCCCATGGAGAGCTTCGCTTACATCCTGATCCTGGCCCTGGCCATCTCCACGCTTTTTTTCGCGATCGCCTTCCGCGATCCCCCGAAAATCGGCAAGTGACCACGCTTCCGGATTGATTCAACCCCTGGGAAACCAGGGGTTTTTTCTTGTCTGGGGCCGCACCTTGGCGGGAACCCCTTCTCTTTGCCCGCCTAGCTGTTTACACTCACTTCACTTGGAAGCGTGTACCAGGGATGCAATGTCCCTCCTGCCAACACACGGACAGCCGTGTTCTGGAATCCAGGGCGGCGGATTCCGGGCGCAGCGTGCGACGGCGGCGGGAGTGCCTCAACTGCGACTTTCGCTTCACCACTTACGAACGGGTCGAGACCGTTCCGATCACGGTGGTGAAGCGCAACGGCAGCAGAGAAACCTTCAATCGCAGCAAACTGCTGCATGGCCTGCTCAGGGCCTGCGAGAAGACGGGCCTGGAGCCGGCCCGGCTCGAAGCCGTTGTCGACGACATCGAACTGGTCCTTCAGCAGCGGGCGGGCCGCGAGGTGAGCAGCAACGAGATCGGTGAACTGGTGTTGCAGCGCCTGCGTGAGATGAGTGAGGTGGCCTACGTGCGCTTCGCCTCCGTCTACCGCCAGTTCCAGAGCGTCAGCGATTTCGTAGCCACCCTGGAGGGCCTGGGCAGCCGGGGCAAGACCAAGAATCGGCTGATGGCGGTGGGTTGAGGCCGGTCAACCGCTAGACCGGGAAAGCTGCCGTCCCATTGGTAGAGTGCTTGATCGGGTGTGCGCTGCAGGCGGGCAGCCATCCCGTTCCTTCGCACTGCCACCGGCAGACCGTCCCAGCTCCATGACCCTCACTCCTTCTTCCGAAGCCGACACCCTCGAGGCCCTCACGCCGATCAGCAGCGAGGAGGCCACCGACATCGAGACCACAGCGGATCTCGATCTGGCGATCCCGGAAGAGGTACCCAGCGCCGACGACTCCAGCAGCAGGGTCAGCGCAAGGGACGGCGACGGTGTGGGCTTCACGCTGGACGAGTTCGCGGCCCTGCTGAGCAAGTACGACTACAACTTCAAGCCCGGCGACGTCGTCAACGGCACCGTGTTCGCCCTGGAGTCGAAGGGCGCCATGATCGACATCGGCGCCAAGACCGCCGCCTTCATGCCCCTCCAGGAGGTGTCGATCAACCGCGTCGAGCATCTCTCCGACGTGCTCGAGCCCGGGGAGGTGCGCGAATTCTTCATCCTCAGCGAGGAGAACGAGGACGGCCAGCTGACCCTGTCGGTGCGCCGCATCGAGTACCAGCGCGCCTGGGAGCGGGTACGCCAGCTGCAGAAGGAAGACGCCACCATCTACAGCGAGGTGTTCGCGACCAACCGCGGCGGCGCGCTGGTGCGGGTGGAGGGGCTGCGGGGCTTCATCCCCGGCAGCCACATCAGCACCCGCAAGGCCAAGGAGGAGCTCGTGGCCGACTTCCTCCCCCTCAAGTTCCTGGAGGTGGACGAGGAGCGCAACCGGCTGGTGCTGAGCCATCGCCGGGCCCTGGTGGAGCGCAAGATGAATCGCCTCGAGGTGGGCGAAGTGGTGCTGGGCACGGTCCGCGGCATCAAGCCCTACGGCGCCTTCATCGACATCGGTGGTGTCAGCGGCCTGCTGCACATCTCCGAGATCAGCCACGAGCACATCGAGACCCCCCACACCGTGCTCAACGTCAACGATCAGATGAAGGTGATGATCATCGATCTCGACGCCGAGCGAGGTCGGATCTCCCTGTCCACCAAGGCCCTCGAGCCGGAGCCGGGCGACATGCTCAGCGATCCCCAGAAGGTGTTCGACAAGGCCGAGGAAATGGCCGCCCGTTACAAGCAGATGCTGCTGGAGCAAGCCGAGGACACCGAACCCATGGGCGTCTCCCTCGAATGAAGCCTCTGGCTCGGATCCTCTGACGATGGTGCTCCTCAGCCTGCGGGGCACCCCTCTCCCCTGTGGCGACCGGTCCCTGGAGGCGGTGCTGTTCGACAAGGACGGCACCATGAGCCACAGCGAACCGATGCTCGTGGCCCTGGCCCAGGCCAGGGTCTTTCATTGCCTGGCCCTGACCGACCTGGCCGCGGCCGACCCGGACCGCCACCGTGACCTCAGCGCCCTGCTCCATCGCGCCTACGGCCTCTCCGCCGAAGGCGTGCATCCCGCCGGAACCATGGCGGTGGCGAGCCGCGATCAGAACCTGGTGGCCACCGCCACCGCCCTGGTGCAGGTGGGGCTGGGCTGGCCCGAAGCCCTGGCCATGGCCGAAGCGGTGTTCGCCCGCACCGATGCCCTGCACGGACAGGGGAGTGAGCAGCGGCCGGCCCCCACTCCCGGCCTGCGTCCGCTGTTGGAAGCCCTGCGCCAGGGGGGGGTGCGCTGCGCCGTGATCAGCAACGACCATGTCGACGGCATTGAGGGCTTCCTGGCGGCCCACGATCTGGCGTCCTATGTGCAGGCCATCTGGAGCGCGGAGCATCAGCCCCGCAAGCCTGATCCCGCCGCCATCCACGGCCTCTGCGCCGAGCTGGGGGTGGCGGTGGAGAACTGCGCCCTGATCGGCGACGCCAACAGCGACCTGCGCATGGCCCGGGCCGCCGGGGTGCCGGTGGTGCTGGGCTACCGGGCCGGCTGGCGGCGGCCGGCCACACTCGATGACAGCTTCCTGCAGCTGGATCACTGGCAGGAGCTCAGCGTGGTTCCGCGCGACGCCTCGACGCCGGCAGGTCTGTCCATCGCCGGGGTGATCAGCCAACCGGTGGGAATAAGCTCAACCATCGACTGATCCCATCCTTCTATGAGCCGTTTCGTCTTCACCTCGGAATCGGTGACGGAAGGCCACCCCGACAAGATCTGCGACCAGGTCAGCGATGCCGTGCTCGACGCGTTGCTGGCCCAGGACCCCTCCAGCCGGGTGGCCTGCGAGACCGTGGTCAACACCGGGCTCTGCCTGATCACGGGGGAAGTCACCACCACCGCCCGGGTTGACTTCAACACCCTGGTTCGGGGGGTGATCGAACAGATCGGCTACAGCGGAGCCCGCGCCGGCGGCTTCGATGCCAGGAGCTGCGCCGTGCTCATCGCCCTCGATCAACAGTCCCCGGACATCGCCCAGGGCGTGGACGAGGCGGACGACCACGATGGCGACCCCCTCGACAAGGTGGGCGCCGGCGACCAGGGAATCATGTTCGGCTATGCCTGCGACGAAACCCCGGAGCTGATGCCCCTGCCCATCAGCCTGGCCCACCGGCTGGCCCTGCGGCTGGCCCAGGTGCGCCACGACGGCAGCCTCGGCTACCTGCTCCCCGACGGCAAGACCCAGGTGAGCGTGGTCTACGAAAACGATCGCCCCGTGGCGATCGACACGATCCTGATCTCCACCCAGCACACCGCCGAAGTGGAAGGGATCAGCGAGGAGAAGGCCGTGCAACAGCGCATCAGGGACGACCTCTGGACCCACGTGGTGCTTCCCGCCACCGCCGATCTGCCACTGAAGCCCTCCAGGGAAGGTACCCGCTTCTACGTCAACCCCACCGGCAAGTTCGTGGTGGGCGGCCCCCAGGGCGATGCGGGGCTGACGGGCCGCAAGATCATCGTCGACACCTACGGCGGCTATGCCCGCCATGGCGGCGGTGCCTTCTCCGGCAAGGACCCCACCAAGGTGGACCGCTCCGCCGCCTACGCGGCCCGCTATGTGGCCAAGGCCCTGGTGGCGGCAGGTCTGGCCCACAAGGCCGAAGTGCAGCTCAGCTACGCCATCGGCGTGGCCCGGCCCGTGAGCATCCTGGTCGAAAGCTTCGGCACCGGCGTGCTCAGCAACGCCGACCTCACCGCCCTGGTGCAGGAGCACTTCGACCTGCGCCCCGGCGCCATCATCGAAGCCTTCGGCCTGCGGGAACTGCCCCAGCAGCGCGGGGGCCGTTTCTACCAGGACGTCGCCGCCTACGGCCACTTCGGCCGCAAGGATCTCGACCTTCCCTGGGAGGATGTGACCGCCATCGCCGCCACCCTTAAGCAGGCCACGGCGAGCCGTGTCAGCGCTGTTCCTGGGGGTTGACCTCGGCAGCAGCGGCCTTCGCCTGGCGGTCCTGGCCGAAACCGGCACCCCCGGCGGCGAACCCGACGACCCCCTGCTGAGCCGGCAGTCCCCCTACCCGGGCCGCTTCGAAGACCCCGAGGCCTGGAGGCAGGGTCTGATCCGTCTGCTGGCCACCGTGCCCGTGGCCTTGCGCCAGCAGGTGAGGGCCCTCGCCCTTGATGGCACCTCCGGCACCCTGCTGGCCTGCGGGGTCGACGGCACCCTGCTGCCGCCCCCCCTGGCGCTGGCCCTTCCGTACCACCTGGCCTGTCCGGAACAAACCGGGGACATCGCCAGGCTTCTGGATCAGGAGCCCGGTGCGTGGGCCGCCCAGCCAGCCGCCAGCGCCAGCGGCAGCCTGGCCAGGGCCCTGCGGCTGCAGGCCCTGGCGAGGGACGCGGGGCTGGGGCCGGGCCTGCTGTTGCGCCACCAGGCCGACTGGCTGATGGGCTGGTTGCTGGACGACTGGTGCTGGGGCGAGGAAGGCAACAACGTGCGCCTGGGCTGGGACCTGCAGCAGGCCCGCTGGCTCGGCGGTGTGGCCGGCAGCCTCGGCCTGGAGGTGCTGCCGAGGATCCGAAGCAGCGGCAGCCTGCTGGGCCCGCTCGCCCCTGCGGCGGCGGCGTGCCTGGGCCTGCCCGGAGACTGCCAGGTGGTGGCGGGCAGCACCGATGCCAATGCCGCGGTGCTGGCCGCCGATCCAGAGGAGGGCGAGGGCATCACGGTGCTGGGCACCACCCTGGTGCTGAAGCAGTTCGTGCCGGCCCCCCTGGCCGGCGCCGGCCTCAGCAACCACCGGGTGGCCGGCCGCTGGCTGGCGGGGGGAGCCTCCAACGCCGGTGCCGGTGTGCTGCGCCGTTTCTTCGACGACGGGCAGATCGCGGAACTGAGCCGCCAGATCGCTCCAGATCGCCCCACGGGGCTTTCCCTGCTCCCCCTGAGCCGCAGGGGCGAACGCTTTCCGGTGGACGACCCTGAGCTGGAGCCGATCCTGGAGCCAAGGCCCGTCAGTGATGCCCGCTATCTGCAGGCCCTGCTCGAAGGCCTCACCGCCATCGAAGTGGCGGGCTGGCAACGGCTGCGGCAGCTGGGGGCGCCCGCCCTGCGGCGGGTGATCAGCGTCGGCGGCGGCGCCCGCAACAGCCAGTGGCGGGCCCTGCGAACCCGGGCCATGGGGATCCCGGTGCTGAACCGACCGAAACGCACGGCGGCCCTGGGCATGGCCCTGCTGGCCAGGGCCAGCTTCAGGATGGAGATTGAATCACCACCCCTACGGCCATGAACGAACGCCTCAGCTCGATCCTCTCCATCGCGCTGTTCATCGTGCTGGCGGGGTTTGTCGGCTTCAGCGGCGTGCGTCTGGGCCTGCTGCTCTGGCAGCGGTTCGCCGGCGCCTGACCCCAGAATCCCCCCATCCTCCCTGACCCCATGGCCGCCGATCCCCTGACCACCGCGGTGAGCGACCGCATCTGCAAGCACATGAACGACGACCACGCCGAAGCGGTTCTGGCCTACGCCCGCCACTACGGCGGCTGCACCGAGGCCACAGAGGCCCGCATGGTGGCCGTGGGGCCCCAGGCCATGCGTCTGGAGGTGGATGGCGCCCGGGTGGAGGTGCCCTTCGATCACGCCCTCACCGACAGCGAGGATGCCCACCGCACCCTGGTGGCCATGTTGCGGTCGCTCCCCGGGAAGGCTTGAAGCAGCGACTGCGCTGTCACCGGCGGCGCCAGAACCCTGATCCGCCTCCTCACCTCCCTGGGCCGGCTGCCCCTCGACTGGATCGCCGCCACCCCCTGCCCCCTGTGTCGCAGCCTGCAGCCGCCTCACCATCGCGCCGGAGCCCCCTGCCCCGACTGTCGCCGCCGGCTCCCCCTGCCGGCCGGGGCCCTGAGGGGCAACGAGCCCCTGCTCTGGTGGGCCGCCGGTGCCTACGACGGCGAGCTGCGGCGGTTGCTGCTCGGTCTGCGGCAGCGACCTGAGAAAGCCCGGGTGGGGGCTCTGGTGCAGGTGTTGGCGGAGGGTCTGCCCCAGTGGCGGCGGCGGCCGCTGCTGGTGCCGGTGCCGAGCTGGAAACGGCAGGGCAACCCCCTGCCCGCCCTGGTGTGCCACCAGCTCGTCCACCAACTGGGATACCGCAGGAGCGATCTGCTGGAACGGTCGCGGCCGGTGCTTGGCCAGCACCACCTGAAGCGTGCGATGCGCCTGGCCAACCAGGAGGGTGCCTTCCGCTGCCGCCGTGGCCCCCGCCCCGGCGAGGCCCTGGGCCGGCCGGTCCTGATCGTCGACGACATCCTCACCAGCGGGGCCACCGGGTGCAATGCCGCCACAGCCATGGAGACCCTCGGCTGGCAGGTGGTGGGAATCCTCTGCCTGGCCCGTACGCCCGCGGCCCGCGCCCGCCCTGGCCGGCCTCTCCAGCGGGCTGTGATCTAAGATCGACTTGTTGCTTCGGCGACGGGCCGGGATAGCTCAGTTGGTAGAGCAGGCGACTGAAAATCGCCGTGTCCCCAGTTCAAATCTGGGTCCTGGCATTGCGTGCGGACTGCTCTGCAGCCCATCACCATGCCCCATCAGCCCTCGACCTCCAGCCAGATCTTCAACAACGCCGACAGCTTTGCCCAGGCGTTCGATGAGGCCTGGCGGTCCCACAGCCTTCAGGACCCTGCCCACGGCCTCCCATCTCCCGAGAAGTTCGAGGCCGTTCTCATCAGGGTGGCGGACCATCCCTTCGCCCAGTCCGATCCCGCCACGGCCCGCCAGGTGGGTGCGTTCAGGATCCGCCTGCTCGACCTCTAGGTGGCGCCCATGGACCGTTCCCTTGCCCGGCTCCTCGAGCTTCTGAGCGGTGGCTTCAGCAACCAGGCCCAGGCGTTCGACAACCCGCCCCTCTACGCCCACATCCTGGTGAAGTTCCGGCCGCTGCCCCAGCTGCCGCCGGGCTCATTGCTGCTGGAGCAGTCCTACGCCATCGCCCCCGGCACCCCTTACAGAATCCGGGTGCTCCGTGCCGAACGGCGCGACGGTGATCTCATGATCCACAACCAGGCCCTGCATGAGGAGCAGCGTTTCTGGGGCGCCACCGACGATGACGGGCGCCGCGAACGGATCGAGGCCGCAGACCTGCTCCCCCTCGAGGGCTGCACCTACCTGGTGCGGGAGGTGGGAGATGGCTTCGCCGGCGAAGTGGAGCCCGGTTGCCGCTGCCTGATCGAGCGCAAGGGAAGCCTCGCCTATCTGGTCAGCAGCTTCGAGATCGACTCCCGTGGCATGCGCACCATCGACCGGGGCCATGATCCGGCCACCCACGAGCAGCTGTGGGGATCACTGGCCGGCCCCTTCGAATTCGAGCGCACCCACGATTACCGCCAGGACATCCCCCCCTCCTGGCTGGAGAGCTGACCCGGCAGGGCGGGCCAACCGTCTGGCTTCCCGTTCAGCCGGCGATCAGCTCGTCCATGAAGGGCTGCTCTCCTTCGTCGAGGAAGGGATCAGCCTCCTCCGGGCTGAGCTCAAATCCTGCCGCCACCGGAGGGGAAGCCGGCAGCTCCTGC
The DNA here is from genome assembly GCA_030373325.1 of Cyanobium sp. CZS25K. Classification (GTDB taxonomy): domain Bacteria; phylum Cyanobacteriota; class Cyanobacteriia; order PCC-6307; family Cyanobiaceae; genus Cyanobium. The sequence continues at coordinate 25,685 of JAUCZB010000010.1, forward strand.
TGCAGGGCCGGCGGCTGCACCGCCTGCAGATGGCGGGAGGCTCCCGGCCGATTCAGCCCCCGGAGGGCCGTCTCGATTCTGGCCAGGCGCTCTTCGGTATCCCCCAGCCGCTGATCCATGGCCTCTCCATGGGCCGCCTCCAGACCGGCGACCTCTTCCAGCCGTTGGCCGATCCGGTCTTCCTGGCCTTCCAGCCGTTCCTCCAGCTCCAGCAGGCGATAGGTGAGCGCTTCGGCGACCTGGGACAACACCTGCAGCTGGTCGGCCAGCCGCAGGGAGGATTCCTCGGATAGGGGCACTACAGAAGTCATGACGGCACCGGGATGATGGCCGGATGGTATCGGCGTGGGGCCACCCCGCCAGGGGTGATGCCGCTGACGCCGGCCCGGGAGGGTTTGTAACGATTCTGAAAACCCTGTCGTGGCGAGCGGACAGGCCCATAGGATCCGCCTTGCAGCCCATGATCGGGACGTTTCCTGCAGCCGTCCTCAAAGGCGTCTGCAGATCCGCAGTGGCCACGCGCCCCTGCCTTCCGACCTTCTACCCAACGCTCTCCCTCCGGCCCCCCACGCTCATGACACTTGCCAACGCTGCCTATCTGGGCATCGAGCGTTTCTCCAGCGACCGCAACAAGGAAAACTGGACGAACGCCACCGAAAACGACAAGGCCGCCCTGATCCGCGCCGTCTATAAGCAGGTGCTCGGTAATCAGTACATCATGGCCAGCGAGCGGCTCGAGGGTCCTGAGTCCCTCTTCAAGCGGGGTTACCTCAGCGTGCGCGAATTCGTGCGGCAGGTAGCCAAGAGTGGTTTGTACAAGGCCAAGTTCTTCGAGAACTGCAACCCCTACCGCTTCATCGAACTGAACTTCAAGCATCTCCTGGGCCGGGCCCCCCAGAACAAGGCCGAGATGCTGCACCACTTCACGATCCTGCAGGAGCAGGGCTACGACGCCGAGATCGATTCGATCATCGACAGCGCCGAGTATCAGAGCCGCTTCGGTGAAGAAGTGGTTCCTTACCTGCATGGCTGGGACTATTCCGCCGGCCAGCAGGGCCTGCAGTTCTCTTACATGATGCAATTGGCCCGGGGGGTCGGTGCCTCTGTGCGAGGCGATCTCCTCAAGAACCAGTCGCGCCTGAATCCCTCGGTGCATGCGGAAGCCCCCATGCCAGTGGTGAGCCCCAACGCCAGGGGCAGCGTTTTCCGCAAGGTGACGACCGATGGTGTCACCCGCCAGGGCGTGGGAGCCAGCGAAGAGGGCCGCACCTTCCGGGTGGAGATCTCGGGCTTCAACAACTACCGCCTGCACAAGCGCAGCAACCGGGTGCGCTTCATCCCCTTCAACAAGCTGCTGCAGACCCAGCAGCAGATCCTCCGGGAAGGCGGTCGCATCGCCAGCATCACACCGGTCAACTGAACCGGTTCCACGTTCCGCCCTTTCCCCCTACCCCACCGAATCCATGAAGGTTTCCGCAGGTACCCGAGGCACCGGCCTCAACAGCTCCCGTCAGGTGGCCCTCACAGTCACCGGTGTGAGCAACAACGACTTTTCCCGCACCGCGGACATGGTCATGAACGTTCCCTTCACTCGCATGAACGAGACCATGCGTCTGGTTCATGCCATGGGTGGTCGGATCGTCAGTGTCTCCGTGACCGGCGGTGGCACCAGTGGCAACCCGGAGTCGCCAGCCCCACGCAAGGGCAAGTCGAGGGAGGAAGGCTGAGGGCAGGCTTCAGCCCCAGCCGCGATCCGTCGCCAGAGGGTCCCCGACGTGGGGGCCCTTTTTGCTGGAAGGTGAGGCAAAATGGTTGCAGCAGCTGGGATTCTGGGGCTAGTGACCATTTATTAAGGTCCCCCCATCCCATGGACGCGGGGCACAACAATAGGTAGGTCTTTCGGAGCGATGCCCGGCCGAGGCCAGGCGATCATCGAAAGCAACGACGAAGTCGACGTCGGCCAGGCCACCACCGGGCTGACGCACCAGACTCACCACCCCTTACCCACCCAAAGCCCGACGTTCGACGTCGAGAACAGGAGCTAACTCAATGTTCGACGCCTTCACCAAGGTCGTTGCTCAGGCTGATGCCCGCGGCGAATTCCTCAACGCTGGTCAGATCGATGCCCTTTCCGGCGTCGTCGCTGACAGCTTCAAGCGTATGGATGCCGTGAACCGCATCACCTCCAACGCTTCCAAGATCGTCACCAACGCGGCCCGCGATCTGTTCGATCAACAGCCCGCCCTGATCGCCCCCGGCGGCAACGCTTACACCCATCGCCGCATGGCTGCCTGCCTGCGCGACATGGAGATCGTTCTCCGCTACGTCACCTACGCCGTCTTCACCGGTGACGCTTCCGTCCTGGAAGATCGCTGCCTCAACGGCCTCCGCGAAACCTACCTGGCCCTCGGCGTCCCCGGCGCTTCCGTGGCCGAAGGCATCCGCAAGATGAAGGACGCCGCCATCGCCATCGCCAACGATCGCAACGGCATCACCCAGGGCGACTGCTCCTCCCTGATGTCCGAAATCGGCACCTACTTCGATCGCGCAGCTGCTGCTGTCGCCTGATCGCGCTTCATCGTTCGGTTCACCTTCCCATCCATCCCCCTTCTCATGAAGACTCCCCTCACCGAGGCCGTCGCAGCCGCTGATTCCCAGGGCCGCTTCCTGTCCAACACCGAGCTCAACGCCGCCTTCGGTCGCTTCGAGCGCGCCAAGAACGCCCTGGAAGCTGCCAAGGCCCTCACCGCCAACGCCGACTCCCTGGTGAACGGCGCCGCCCAGGCCGTCTACAACAAGTTCCCCTACACCACCCAGATGCAGGGAACCAACTACGCCTCCGACGCCCGCGGCAAGGCCAAGTGTGCCCGTGACATCGGCTACTACCTCCGCATGGTCACCTACTGCCTCGTCGCCGGTGGCACCGGCCCCATGGATGAGTACCTCGTGGCCGGTCTCGACGAGATCAACCGCACCTTCGAGCTCTCCCCCTCCTGGTACGTGGAAGCCCTGACCTACATCAAGGCCAACCACGGCGTCTCCGGCGACGCCGGCGTCATCGCCAACAACTACATCGATTACGCCATCAGCGCTCTCGTCTGAGCTCTCTCGGTCTTCGATTCCTCTGGGTCCCTTCGGGGACCCTTTTTTTGACCATTCCGTAGGGCGGAGGCCCGCGGCAATCAGCCGCTGTAACGATCGAACCGCCTGGCGAAAGTCTGTGCTGACTTCCTCATAAGATCGGAACGGTGCACCGTACGCGTGCAGTCCTCCCCCCTTCTGGCCCGCCATCCATGACCCTCGTCAATGCGCCCTATCTGGGCATCGAACGCTTCGCGAACGACCGCAACAAAGAAAACTGGTCGAATGCGTCCGATCAGGACAAGACCACCATCATCCGCACGGTTTATCAGCAGGTGCTCGGTCGTCAATACATCATGGAGAGCGAGCGCCTCGAGGGTGCAGAGTCACTGTTCCGTAACGGCTATCTGAGTGTGCGCGAATTCGTGCGTGCGGTGGCCAAGAGTGGCCTGTACCGGTCGAAGTTCTTCGAGAATTGCAATCCCTATCATTTCATCGAGCTGAACTTCAAGCATCTCCTGGGCCGCGCCCCCCAGAACAAAGCTGAGATGCTGCATCACTTCACCATCCTGCAGGAAGAGGGTGTGGAAGCCGAGATCGATTCCTATATCGACAGTGCTGAATATCAGGAGCGCTTCGGGGAAGAAGTGGTCCCCTATCTGACGGGTTGGGACTACTCAGCCGGTCAGCAGGGGCGTCAATTCTCCTGGCTGATGCAACTGGCCCGGGGCGCCGCCGCTTCGGTGAAAGGGGATACCGCCGGCACCAACTTCCGACTCGGCAAAGCCCTGCACCAGGACCGCGCCGTTCCGGTGGTGAGCCCCAACGCCAAGGGATCGGCCTTCCAACCCAGCAAGGTGGCCAACGAAGCGATCACCAAAATGGCCAAGGGAATCGGCCAGAAGGCCAAGGTGTATCGCATCGAAGTCACCGGACTGACCGAGTACCGCCTGCACAAGCGCAGCAACACCGTTCGCTTCGTGCCCTTCGACAAACTGCTGGAAGCCCAGCAGATGATCCACCGTCAGGGCGGCCGGGTCGCCAGCGTGAGCCCGGTGAACTGACCGCAAGGTCGCTGGTTTCTACTCCACGACTTCACCCCCCTCGGCATCAGGCTGAAGGGGGTTTTTCATGGCCCGACTGCACGCACGCGCGCCAGGAGAGCATCCAGACGATTGTTCAGCAAGGCACAGATGAGAGGGGCAATGGCGTAGCCAGCAGCCCAACGACTGCAGCCAACGGGAGGAATCGAGCCACTACAGATGACCCTTTGTAAACTTAACGGATTCTCGAGCGATTCTTTCTGACAATAGCCCCGTGCCCAGCACAGGTGAACGTCCTTGGCGTTCCCACCCCCCTTACCCACCCAAAGCCCGACGTTCGACGTCGAGAACAGGAGCTAACTCAATGTTCGACGCCTTCACCAAGGTCGTTGCTCAGGCTGATGCCCGCGGCGAATTCCTCAACGCTGGTCAGATCGATGCCCTTTCCGGCGTCGTCGCTGACAGCTTCAAGCGTATGGATGCCGTGAACCGCATCACCTCCAACGCTTCCAAGATCGTCACCAACGCGGCCCGCGATCTGTTCGATCAACAGCCCGCCCTGATCGCCCCCGGCGGCAACGCTTACACCCATCGCCGCATGGCTGCCTGCCTGCGCGACATGGAGATCGTTCTCCGCTACGTCACCTACGCCGTCTTCACCGGTGACGCTTCCGTCCTGGAAGATCGCTGCCTCAACGGCCTCCGCGAAACCTACCTGGCCCTCGGCGTCCCCGGCGCTTCCGTGGCCGAAGGCATCCGCAAGATGAAGGACGCCGCCATCGCCATCGCCAACGATCGCAACGGCATCACCCAGGGCGACTGCTCCTCCCTGATGTCCGAAATCGGCACCTACTTCGATCGCGCAGCTGCTGCTGTCGCCTGATCGCGCTTCATCGTTCGGTTCACCTTCCCATCCATCCCCCTTCTCATGAAGACTCCCCTCACCGAGGCCGTCGCAGCCGCTGATTCCCAGGGCCGCTTCCTGTCCAACACCGAGCTCAACGCCGCCTTCGGTCGCTTCGAGCGCGCCAAGAACGCCCTGGAAGCTGCCAAGGCCCTCACCGCCAACGCCGACTCCCTGGTGAACGGCGCCGCCCAGGCCGTCTACAACAAGTTCCCCTACACCACCCAGATGCAGGGAACCAACTACGCCTCCGACGCCCGCGGCAAGGCCAAGTGTGCCCGTGACATCGGCTACTACCTCCGCATGGTCACCTACTGCCTCGTCGCCGGTGGCACCGGCCCCATGGATGAGTACCTCGTGGCCGGTCTCGACGAGATCAACCGCACCTTCGAGCTCTCCCCCTCCTGGTACGTGGAAGCCCTGACCTACATCAAGGCCAACCACGGCGTCTCCGGCGACGCCGGCGTCATCGCCAACAACTACATCGATTACGCCATCAGCGCTCTCGTCTGAGCTCTCTCGGTCTTCGATTCCTCTGGGTCCCTTCGGGGACCCTTTTTTTGGGCCTGATTTCTTCCGGCCCCGGGGATGGCAACATTCTCCTGATGCCCTCGCGAACGTCTGCAGACCCATGGCCGGTGACGGTGAACCGATCAGCGAAGCCGAAGCCCTGGAGCAGCTTCGCCAGACCGACGACCAATCCCGTCAGTACTACGCGGCCTGGTGGCTGGGGCGCATGCGCAGCCAGCACCCGGAGGCCGTCCCCCTGTTGCTGACCGCCCTCCGCCAACGCCAGCCACGGAATCCAGGCGCCGGCGTCGAACACAACGCCGTGGCGCGCAATGCCGCCAGGGCCCTGGGCAAGATCGCCGATGCACGGGCGGTGTCCGAGTTACTGGCGGTTCTGGACGATGCCGACGACGGCCTTCGGGAAGCCGCGGCCCGCGCCCTGGGCGAACTTCGGGCGAAGGCAGCGGTGCCCCCCCTGATCCGCCGGCTGGCCAGCGGGCCCGATGTCGCCGGAGCCCACCGCAGCGACAGCCCCCGGCTGCAGGAACCCTGCGAGGCGATGCTGGAGGCCCTGGGGGCCATCGGCGTGGCCGAAGCGGAGGTCCTGGCCGTGATCAAGCCCTTCACCCGCCACGAGCGGCCCCTGGTGCGCAGTGCCGCCTGCCGGGCCCTGCTGCAGCTCACCGGGGAGACAGCCTGGGCCGACGAGCTGCTCCAGTTGCTGCAACACCCCCAGCTCCAGGTGCGCCGTGCGGCCCTGATGGATCTGGGGGCGGTGGGGTGGCGCCCCGCCCTGGTCCCCATCCAGCGCACCTTGGCCGAGAACAGCCTCAAGCTGATCGCCCTGCGGGGCCTCGTGGAGAACGGCAGCGGCAGTGAGGCGGACAGCGATGATGAGGCCGTGCTGATGGCGATGGACGCGCTGCTGTGATGACGGCCGAAAGGGGAGATTCGCAGCACGCCGCCGATCGCATCCGGGCCTTTGAGCAGGCCAGCAGCGCCGAAGAGCTGGTGGTGGCCACCCGCCGGCTCACCGCCTGCGACGATCCCCTGGCCACCGTGCCCCATCTGGTGCGGGTGCTGGGGTTCAACAATCCGGGCGCCGCCGTCGCCGCCGTGGATGGACTGATCGCCCTGGGCCCGGCGGCCGTGGGTCCATTGCTGACCCATCTCGATGCCCACAACTATGGCGCCCGGGCCTGGGCCGTGCGGGCCCTGGCGGGCATCGGCGACCCGCGCGGTCTGGATGTGCTCGAGGAGGCCCTGGCCACCGACGTCGGACCCAGCGTGCGCCGGGCCGCCGCCAGGGGGCTGGGGGCCCTGCGGTTGGAGAGCCTGCCGGAGGACGACCGGCAACGGCTGCGCGAACGCTGCCTGGAGGGCCTCGAGAACGGCCGCAGGGACGGCGAGTGGGTCGTGCGCTATGCGGTGGCGGTGGGGTTCGAGGGCCTGGCCCTGCCCCTGCCCCCCGCCCATCCCCACAGCCAACGGGTCGGGACGGGCCTCAGGCTCCTGCTGGCGCCTGAACAGGAGGAGGCACGGGTGGTGCGGCTGCGGGCCGGTGTGGCCCTGAAACGACTGGAGCGCCGATGACCCCTGCCGCGCCGACCGTCAGCCCTGCCCCTCGCGATGCGAACCGCCCCACCGGGATCCTGTTCGTCTGCCTCGGCAACATCTGCCGCTCCCCGGCCGCCGAGGGGGTGTTCCTGCACCTGATCAGGCGCCAAGGCCTGGAGCAGGCCTTCACGGTGGATTCCGCCGGCACCGGCGACTGGCACGTGGGCCGACCCGCCGACGCCCGCATGCGCAGCGCCGCGGCCCGGCGGGGCATCGTCCTGCCCAGCCGGGCCCGCCAGATCACCCCAGGCGACCTGAACCGCTTCGATCACGTGCTGACGATGGACCGCCAGAACCTGACGGCGGTCCGGATCCTGGCCGGGCCTGGAGCCGCCGCCCAGATCACCCCCATCACCCGGTACTGCAGCCGCCACAGCATCGAAGAGGTGCCCGATCCCTACTACGGCGGGGAGGAGGGGTTCGATCGGGTGCTGGATCTGCTGGAGGACGCCTGCGGTGGGCTGCTCGAGGCCCTGATGGCCGAACGGGCGGGGGGCTAGGGAGCCCCAGGCCCCGGCCAGGCGTCCTCGGGCACCCGCTCGCGGAACAGATCCACCAGCCGCCGGATCACGTCGTCGATGCTCAGGCCGTCGGTGACCAGCTCGACCGCATCGTCCGCCTGCCTCAGGGGGGCCTCGGCGCGGCTGGAATCACGCTGATCCCGCTCGGCGATCTGGGCTTCCAGCTCCGCCAGGATCGGCACGGCGAAGCCGCGCTGGGCCAGATCCGCCGCCCGGCGGCGGGCCCGCTCCGACACTGTGGCGGTGAGGAACACCTTGCACTCCGCCTCCGGGAAAACGGCGGTGCCGATGTCGCGTCCTTCCGCCACAAGACCACCCCGCTGGCCCATGGCCTGCTGCTGGCGGGTGAGGGCCGCCCGCACGCAGGCATGGGCCGCGACGGTGGACACCAGAGCGGTGACTTCAGGGCCGCGGATGGCCTCGCTCACCTCATGGCCATTGACCCGCACCCGCTGTTCCCCAGCGGCGTCGCTCTCCAGCTGCAGATCGAGATCATCGAGCAGGGGGGCGATGGCGGCGGGATCGGCCGGGTCCACCCCCCGTTGCAGCACCCACCAGGTGAGGGCCCGATACATGGCCCCGGTGTCGAGATAGAGGAGGCCCAGGCGACGGGCGAAAGCCCTGGTGACCGTGCTCTTTCCCGCCCCGGCGGGGCCATCGATGGCGACGATCGGCGGGCGTTTCATCAGAAAGACATGGTCGATCAGGCGGGTGCTGCCGCAACGGGCGGCGGCCGCCAGCAGGGAGAGGCCGCCGGCTTCGCAGACGGGACTCAGAGTAAGGGGCTGCACGAGCTGGACATATTCCACGGCCAGCCCCGCCGCCGCCAGCGCGCCTTGAACCGAGGCGGTCAGCAGCTCAGCGCTGCCGGTGCCGCTGCGCCCCAGCCTCTGGGCCGCCTCCAGGGCGGCCGGCAGGGCCGCCGCCTGACGGCGCTCGGCGCTGCTCAGGTAGCGATGGCGGGAACTGCAGGCGAGTCCATCGGCGTCCCGCACGGTGGCGCAGCCCTGCACCGTCACCGGCAGGGCCAGGTCGGCCACCACGCGGCGCAGGATGGTGAGCTGCTGCCAGTCCTTCTCCCCGAGCAGGAGGCGGTCGGGCCGCACGAGGGCCAGCAGGCGGCAGACCACGGTGGCGACACCCTCGAAATGGCCAGGCCGACCAGGAGCGCAGAGGGACTGGCGCAGGGCGGCCGGGGGGACCACGCCGGTGAGCTGCGCCTCCCCGCCGGGGAACAGTTCCGCCACGGAAGGGGCGAAGAGGGCATCGGCACCGGCCGCCTCCGCAAGGGCGCCATCCGCCGCCAGATCCCGGGGATAGCGAACGAAATCTTCGGACGGTCCGAACTGGAGCGGATTGACGAACACGCTGAGCAGCACTGCGGGCCGGCCGGCGGGGACCGCTTCGGCGGCCCGGCGCAGCAATTGCTGGTGCCCGCCATGCAGGCTGCCCATGGTGGGCACGAAGTGGAGCGGCCTCCCGACCTGGTCACGGCACCAGTCAGTCAGCTCAGCCCGGGTCTGAAGCAATCGCACCGGCAAAAAAAAGCCCAACCGCCAGACTGGCGGATGGGCCGAAGGGAAGGGGACCGGACGAGAGCGGAGAAGGCGCCGCTCAGGGAAGCACTTCGAGCCTCACCTGGGCGACGCCGCTGGCGGTGAGACCCAGTTCCTGGGCGGCGCCATGGGCCACATCGATCACGCGACTGCCGTGGAAAGGACCGCGATCGTTGATGCGGACAACCGCGGAACGTCCGTTCCTGAGATTGGTGACGCGGACCTTGGTGCCGAAGGGCAGGGTGCGATGGGCGGCGGTGAAGGTGCCTGGACGAAACACCTCGCCACTGGCGGTGCGGTTCCCGAAGAAACCGGGGCCATACCAGCTGGCCTGGCCGGTGATGACCTGACCAGCGGCTGAGGAAGCGATCAGATTGCTGGCCGTGGGCACGGTGCGGATCTCTTCAACGAACCGCTCCCAGTTGGAGGGATAGTCGGCGGGGCGAATGGCAACGGAACTCCCTGGGGCCTGCTGGGCAGTAAGGGAACCGGCCTGGGCCGGAGCGATGCTGCTGGTGAAGAGAAGGGCGGCGGTGCCCAGGAGTTGAGTGACTCGCATGACAGGCGAAATGCACTGGCGGAGCAGACCATCGGGGATCGATGTTCCCTGATGACTGCATTCGGGCGTTGAAGACAACCGAAACCTGAGGGCGGTAACGACGGAATCAAATGCTGCCGAATGGGCCTAGTGAATTCCTTAGGAAAAATAACGACGCCTGAAAACTATCCGAACTAAGCGGGGCTCTTTGGGGTTCCCGACAGGCTTCCGCATCGATCAGTTTTCTTCATCCTTGCCACCCTTCCAGGCGTCCACTGGCCTGACTGCACCCCCGGCGCCAGCGAAGCATCAGTGGATTTGATCAGCGTCATAAGCCCAGCCGATGGACCAGTGGGTCAATCACGGGATCGTCCACGCCCTGGGGCCTCCCGGCCCGCCCCACGGCCCGTGCCGATGCAGGATCGGTGCAGCGCTGAACCTTGCCCATGGACTACCGCTCTGCCGGCGTGGACGTGGCCGCCGGCCGCGCCTTCGTGGAACGGATCCGGGACAGTGTCGAAACGACCCGACGGCCGGAGGTGCTCGGCGGCCTGGGGGGCTTCGGCGGGCTCTGCCGCCTGCCGAGCGGGATGAAACGTCCCCTTCTGGTGGCGGGAACGGACGGGGTGGGCACCAAGCTCGAACTCGCCCAGGCCCACGGGGCCCACCACGGGGTGGGCATCGACCTGGTGGCCATGTGCGTCAACGACGTGATCACCACCGGCGCGGAGCCCCTCTTCTTTCTCGATTACATTGCCACCGGCAGGCTCGGCCCTGAGGCCATGGCCGAGGTCGTCGAAGGCATCGCCGACGGCTGCCGCCAGAGCGGCTGCGCCCTCCTGGGGGGGGAAACCGCCGAGATGCCTGGGTTCTACGGCGCCGGCCGCTACGACCTGGCCGGGTTCTGCGTGGCGGTGGTGGAGGAGGAGGAACGGGTCGACGGTGGACTGGTGACCGCAGGTGACCGGATCGTGGCCGTGGCCAGCAGCGGGGTTCACAGCAATGGCTTCAGCCTGGTGCGGCGCATCCTGGAGGCCGAGGCCGTCGACGCCGGCACGCCGCTGCCAGGAACCGGCCTGGGGCTGATCGACGCCCTGCTGACCCCCACCCATCTTTATGCCGCACTGGTGAAGGACCTGCGCCGATCCGGGCTGCCCCTCCACGCCATGGCCCACATCACCGGCGGCGGGTTGCCGGAGAATCTGCCCCGCTGTCTGCCTGCGGGAGTCCATGCCGTGGTCGACCCCGACAGCTGGGAGCGTCCGCCCCTGTTCCGTTGGCTTCAGGAACGCGGGCAGGTGCCGGAGACCGATCTGTGGGACACCTTCAACCTGGGGGTCGGTTTCTGCCTGGTGGTGCCACCGGCGGCCTTGCCTGGCATCATCGAGATCTGCCGGTCCTCGGGCCATCAGGCCTGGGAGCTGGGCGGGATCGCGACAGGCGACCCGGGGGACGCCCCCCTGGCCGGATTGCCGCACTGAGGCGCCGGCGGCCCTCTCCCACCGCTTTCCCTAAGGTCGTGGGCGTCATGACCGCCCCAACCAGTCCCCACAAGCTCCCAAGACGTTCAAAAGATTTCGCTGCCCGATGTTCGATACGTCCAGACGCATCACCCGCCGCCGCAGTTCCGCCGGCCCGATCCCGCCCCAGCGCCCCCAGCAGCCGCGTCCCCGCCTGCGGGACGGTGGGGCCATGGTCCAGCGCGAGGGCACAGGCGGCCAACGCCCCACCTTCCTGACCCTGCGGGACCACGGCAAGGTCTATGTGGCCGATCTGCCCCGCCTGTCCGACGGCCAGCTCACCCACATCAATAAGGAAGCCCAGGACGTTCTCGACAGCCTCAACCGCCGTCTGCAGGAGCTGGAGGCCCAGAGCTTCCTGAGTGAAGCCGACCAGGACACCCGGATCAGGGCCACCACCAAGCGCGACATCACCCAGCGGTTTCTCAACTCCATCGCCCAGGAGCAGGAACTGAGGCGCTCCAATCCGGCGCTGCGGGCGGCCGCCGGCGAATCCCTCGCCCGCGCCTTCCTCGAACTGGCCCGCCATCGGCTGCCCGGCTCCACCTTCGACTCCCTGCTGCAGGAGGCGCTCAGCGCCTGCGGCCCCGGCGAAGATGGTGCCCTCGGCGGGGAAACGGCCGACCCCCAGGTGATCCGGCTGCTGCAGCGGACCGAAGCCCCCCAGCCGCGGCCAGCCGCCCTGCCGGTGGTGCTGAGCCCCGATCCGGCCGACGCCCTCAGCGCCTGAGGGCCTCAGCCGCTCTGAAACGGGTTCGCCGGCATGCGCCCCTCGCACCGCTGCGCCACCCGGTCCAGATCCCGTCGTTCCTCTTCGTCGAGGCACCAGGTCGCCGCCGCGGCCGCCGCTTCGGCCTGGTCGACGCGGCGCAGTCCCACCAGGGGCAGGGCGCCATGGGCACGGCACCAGTTGATCGCCACGGCGGCCCTGGGCACCTCGTGGGAGCTGGCGATCCGCTCGATGGTCTGGAGCAGGGGCTGGATGCGGGGCCCCAACCGACGGAACAGCAGACCCCGGGGTCCTGGAGGCAGGGCCAGGCCGTTTCCCTGTGGCTGGGCCAGCAGGCCCAGAGCGAGGGGGCTGTAGGCCAGCAGCTCGATGCCCAGCTCCCGGCAGACCGGAGCCACCCCGTCAGCCCTGAGCGCGTCGGGTGCCAGCAGGGACAACTGCACCTGCAGGCTGGCCAGGCGCACACCCCGCCGGGCCAGCTGCTGGTGCACCCGGCGCAGGCGGCGGGGCCCCAGGTTGGAGACCCCCAGGCTGCCCACCCGGCCCTGCTCGACCAGGTCCGCCAGTCCCTCCAGCAGCGCCCCTTCCTGCCAGGGGGCGTAGCGGGCCGTGCTCCAGTGCAACTGCACCCGGTCCAGGTGGCCCCTCAGCCGCCGCAGGGAATCCTCGAAGGCCCTCTCAAAGCCCCTGCGACCCAGCCGCCAGGGAAACGGCGCCAGTTTGGTGGCCACGGTCAGCCGCTGGCGCCGGGCCGGCGGCAAGGCCTCGACAAAACCGCCCAGGAGCGATTCGCTGCGTCCTGCGAAACGGCCGGTGCCATAGGAATCGGCCGTATCGAACACGGTCAGTCCCAGGTCCACCGCCCGGCGGAAGCAGGCGGCCAGCGCTTCGTCCTGGGCGGGCTCGTAGCCCCAGAGGAACTGGTTTCCCCAGGCCCACGTGCCGACCCCCACCCCGGGGAGGCCCGACGGGTCAGGAGGGGGCAGGATCTCGGTGGGGTCGGCCAAGGCGAACGCGAAGGTCCTGGTCCATTGTCATGATCGATCAGACCCGCCCCCAGGGGGACACGTCATGACCAGCCTTGCTTCTGCCGCCGCGGTGCCGCCTGCGGCAGAGTCCGCGCCCCCTGAGCCCATCCGAGAGCCGGTGCTCTGCAGCCACTGCGGCCGAACGGCCAGCAACGGGATCAGCTGCCAGGGCATCTGCGTTGCCGACTCGGGCTATTGAAGCTCCGGCCACGCCCGGGGGGGCTGACGGGCCTGATGCTGCTGCTGGCCATCGGCGCCCCTTTGGCAGCCATGCAGGCCCAGGAGCTGCCGGGGGAAGATTTCGGGCGCTGGGAAAGCAGCCTGCGGCGCTGCCGCATCGTCAGCACCTCCAGCCAGAGCCGGCAACAGCCCCCGGCCAGCTGTCGGCTGCTGAGGCTGGACCAACTGATGGAGGGCCTGCTCAGCGTCCGGTTTCTGCAGCCCGGCGGCAACGGCTCCTTCCTCGATCGCCAACTGGTCTTCGCCGGGGTGCTGGCAGAAGGCTCCACGGGACTGCAGTGCCAGCGGAGCCGCTGCGAGCCGAGCTGGCCCCTGCGGTTGCAGGTGAGCGCCGTGGGCCAGGCGGGCTTCGGCGACGCGACGGCGGCGCTGGGACTGACCAGAGCCCAACTGGCCACCGGGCACTGCCTGCTCGACGGCCGCAGCTTTCGCTGCGAGGCCATCGGCCAGGAGGGACAGCAGTGGCGGGCAGAAGCCTCTCCATGACGACGGCTGCGGCCTGGGAGCACAGGCGGAGATGACGATCGGCAACGAACGCCACAGACAGAGACCCCCCCCTGTTCAGATTCTCTTTAGGATTGATCCGACCGGGTGATGGTCATGCCCCCCTCCACATCGCTGCTCGCCCTGGTGGGCGTCGTGGGCTTCGCCCTCATTTCCCTGCTCCTGGGCATGCTCCCCTGAGCCGAAGCGACGGACCGGAAGAACGCCGCCGCTAGGGTGCCGGAACCCACCGGGGTGCCGGGGGCTGAACCACCGGACCGCCCTCACCCACCATCCGGCATGTCGACCAAGGACGCCTTTACCCGCATCTATGAACGCGACACATGGGGGGGAGGCTCAGGACAGGGCTCCAGGCCTGAGTTCAACGGCGAGTACATCGCCACCCTGCAGCGCTTCCTGCAGCTCAACGACATCCGCAGCGTCGTTGATTTCGGCTGCGGCGACTGGCAGTTCTCCCGACTGATCCACTGGGGTGACATCACGTACACGGGAGTCGACATCGTCGATTCGGTGGTGGCCTCCAACAGCGACCGCCATGCCACCGACACGATTCAGTTCCAGATCTTCGATGACCTGGCCAGCCTTCCGGCTGCGGATCTGATTCTGGTCAAGGATGTGCTGCAACACCTTCCCAACACATTGGTGCGGGACTATCTCGAGCATTTCAAGGCCCATTACCGCTGGCTGCTCATCACGAACGATGATCTGCCCCATTCGAAACTCAATCAGGAGATCATTGCGGGCGGCTGGCGTCCACTGCGGTTGGACCTGCCCCCCTTCGGAGAACATTGCTCCACCCTGGCCCAATGGGTGGTGCTGACGGAATCCTCCATGAGCCTGCACAGAAAACGGGCTGATCTCATTCTGGGAGAGGCTCCGCGCCGGGACCCGTCGCCCCGATGAATAAAGCCTGGCAGCCCATCAGCTTACGGGAGGGAAATCACCAGTTACCAGCCCTTTTCAGAGCGGTGTAGTACTCAATGATGGCATCTTCAAGAATCGCCGTGGGCGTGGATGGAAGTTGGATTCTCTCCCGATAGGCCTGGATCATTTCAAGCATCTCCAGACATTCATCGCTGAGCAGCGCCTCGAACGGATCTGGCTGTTGTGTGGAATGGGATCCCACCTCAGTCCTCATCGGCATGTCCAATCCAGTCTGACACCGATGGCCAGAGGCTGTGCCGCGCCTCCTGCACAGGGGCGTGGGCAGGGAACAACCGATTGTTGCAGAGGCGGCACCCAGATTCGAACTGGGGATAAAGGATTTGCAATCCTCTGCCTTACCACTTGGCCATGCCGCCTGCCGGGGAGCAAACTCCCCGCAGCGGATCGTATCAGCCATGGCATGTCCTCCCCCCGTCTGCTGGTTCTGAGCAACGGCCACGGGGAGGATCTGATCGCTCTGCGGTTGATCGAGGCCCTCCGGCGGCAGGCACCCGGCCTCCAGGTGCAGGTGTTGCCCCTGGTGGGCGTCGGCCAGGCCTACGCCGGCGCCGAGGCGGCCGGGGAGCTGCAACGGGTCGGCCCGCGGCAGCCGCTGCCCAGCGGCGGCTTCAGCAACCAGAGCCTGGCAGGGCTGCTGAAGGATCTGGCGGCGGGGCTGCCGCTGCTGAGCTGGCGCCAATGGCGGATCGTGCGTTGCTGGGGCCGGCAGGGTCTGCCGATCCTGGCGGTCGGCGACCTGCTGCCTCTCCTGCTGGCCTGGGCGGGCGGCGGTCCCTACGGATTCCTGGGGACCCCGAAGAGCGACCACACCTGGGCCTCACCACCCCCGGCCGGCTGGGGCCGCTCCCCCCTGGCCGATGGCTATCACCGGGCCAAGGGCAGCGAATGGGATCCCTGGGAATGGGCCCTGATGGGCCACCGCCGCTGTCGGCTGGTGGCCGTGCGGGATCGCCTCACCGCCCGGGGGCTGCGGCGCCATGGGGTGCCGGCCCTCGCCCCGGGCAATCCGATGATGGATGGCTTCGCCCCCGCTCCGGGGCTCCCTGCCTGGCTGCAGGGACGGCGCCGGCTGCTGCTGCTCCCCGGCAGCCGCCTGCCCGAGGCCCTGGGCAACTTCCACGCCCTGCTCGCCGCCCTGCCGCCGGCCACCAGCACCAGGCCGGTGTCTGTGCTTGTGCCCACCGGCTCCCGTCCAGGCGCCGCCGAGCTGGCTGCCCCCCTCGCCGCGGCGGGATTCGATCCCGGCACAATGCCGGAGGGTTGCGGCGCCACGGCCCTGTGGCAGCGCGGCACCCTTGAGCTGCTGGTGGGGCCAGGCCGGTTCGCCGCCTGGGCGCCGCTGGCGGAGCTGGGGCTGGCCACCGCCGGCACCGCCACCGAACAGCTGGTGGGGCTTGGGGTGCCGGCCCTGTCGCTGCCCGGGCCAGGCCCCCAGTTCAAGGCCGGCTTCGCCCGCCGGCAGAGCCGGCTCCTGGGGGGAGCGGTGCAGCCCTGCCATGGCACCGGGGAGTTGCAGCGGCGCCTGATCGCCCTGCTCGATGACGACGGGGAGCGGGCCCGGCTGGGACGCATCGGCCAGCGACGCATGGGGCCTGCCGGCGGCAGCGAGCGGCTGGCGGCGCTGGTCCGGGAGCGCCTGCTGCCGGGGTAGGGGGATGATGGGCAGACCGCCCCATCCTCTCCCTCACCGATGCCCGGCATCCCCGACCGCAGCTTCAACGCCGCCTGCGGTCACCTGGCCACCCAGCTGGGCATCAGCCTGGCGGCGGCCCGCCGGCGGGTGGAGATCCTGGCGGCCAAGGAAGGCCTCCGCGACACCGCCGACAAGCTCGCCCTCGCGCAGCGGCTGCTGGAGGAAACCAGGGCCAGCGGCCTCGACCGGGGCCAGCTGTTCGATGGTCAGCTGCGAGCGGTGGGGGAGGACGACCAGTTCATGATCGAGGACTGAATTCATGAACGGGGACTGAATTCATGAACGGGGACTGGGTCGAACCGCAGCAGGTCACGGCCTCCTGCATGGCCAGCTCCATGCTCGAGGACCCCGGTTCAGTGCTCGAAGACCTGGTGGAACCGCTGCCGGTCGAGGGCGGAGAACACGGGCACGCACGTGAAACAGCGGCGGGCCAGCTCCCAGCGCTCCTCCCGTCGCAGCATCACCTCCAGCCGGTCCCGGGCGGCCAGCAGCCAGCGCACGTCACCGGCGGCATAGGCCAGCTGGGTGTCGCTGAGCTCCTCCACCCGGCCCCAGTCGGAGCTCTGGGCCTGCTTGTCGAGCTCCACCCCCACCAGCTCGTTGACCACATCCTTGAGGCCGTGGCGCGGGGCGTAGGTGCGGGCCAGGCGGCTGGCGACCTTGGTGCAGAAGATCGGGTCCACGGCGATGCCGAGGTTTTCCGCCAGCGCCGCCACATCGAAGCGGGCGAAGTGGAACACCTTCTCGATCGCCGGGTTCTCGCAGAGGGCCTTCAGCCGCGGCGCCTCCGTCTGCCCCCGCGCCAGCCGAATGCAGCAGACGTTGTCGGCGTCATCGCAGATCTGCACCAGGCAGAGGCGATCGCGGCCATGGATCAGCCCCATGGCCTCGGTGTCGATGGCCAGGGCCCGGGCCTTTCCATAGAGCTCCTGCCAGGTGGTGTCGAGGTCGTGGTCGAAGACGGCGAAACGGGCCGCCGGTCCGGGGCTGGCGCTGACGCTGGCAGGGGTCTGGGCCATCGTGGGGCAGGGGTTTTGCGGCCATCGTGGCCCAGCACGGACGCCGGCCAGGCCAGTCGGGCCAGAATGGGGGCCGCCAAGGCTCCGCCCCCATGCCCACCCTGGGTTCCACCCTCCTGCTCACCCTGCTGATGGCCATCGGCCTGGTCTTCTTCCTGAGGGCCGCCAGCAAGGACCGCACCACGGTGGTGGACGTCCACTCACCCCAGCCGCCGGTGCAGGTGCTCGAGGGCCTCTCCAACTGGCTCACCGCCCGCGGCTGGCAGACCGACACCGGAGACCCGGAGCGCCAACTGCTGCGCTTCCGCGGCCAGGTGCGCTCCAGCCTGCCCCTCGCCCTGCTGCTCTCGCTGCTGGGCAGCGTGGGGGCCGCCTGCCTGGGCCTGGTGCTGCGCCAGGTGCTGCCTTCCCTTGGCTGGTGGCCCCTGCTGCTGGCCCTGGCCGGTCCGATGGCGGGTGTCCTCTACAGCCGGCGGGCGGCCCGACCCGAGAGCCTGGAGCTGCGACTGATGGACGAGGACAGTGGCGGCGGCAGCACCCTGCGCCTGCGCGCCCACCGCGACGAACTGATCGCCATCGAGCGGGAGCTCGGCGCCGACCTCCAGCTGGCCAGCGACGGCTCCCTGCTCTCCTCCCCGATCTGAACCCATGGCACCCCGTCCTTCGGCGTGGCTGGTGGGGCCAGCCCTTCTGATCGCCAGCTTCGGCCCCCTGACGGCGCCGGCCCGCGGTGCCGAAACCGCGGTGATGGGCAGGCCGATCCAGGCACCGTCCCTGGGTCCGGCCAGCGTCGATCCGATCACCGGCCCCCGCAGCCACCTGAACCGGGACTGGATCGGCCTCCGCCCCGTCGAAGCGGACACGCCCATCCTGGTGCTGGCCGGCCATGCCGATTCCCAGGGCATCGCGGGGTCCGGCACCAGCGGCGCCGCGGTGGCCGCCGGGGCGCGGCCGATGGTCCCGGGCATCAGCGACGAGCTCTACTGGAACATGGTCGTCGCCGAGGCGGTGGTGACCCTGGGCCGGCAGCGGGGGCTGCGCATCAGCACCTTCCGCCCCCCCTTCCGCACGATCAGCGACGGCGACCACCCCAGCACCAACTGGAGCGTGGGCCGGCAGCACGCCGCCAGCGGCGGCTATGCCCTGGAGATCCACTTCGATGCCTGGGGACCCGACGGCGTCGGATCGGGGCTGATCCCGCCGCTGCACCGGCCCTTCGGCCGTCTCGACGAAAGCCTGGCCGAGGCCTTCGGTGGCTTCCCCATGGCCTTCCGTGGTGGCCTGGGGGGTCCCAGGCGCGGCATCGCCCTGCTGGAGGTGGGCAAGCTGGAAGGCACCCTGGAGGGCTTGCTGCGCAACCCCGCCACCCGTTCCGACACGGTGATGACCATCGCCAACCGGATCGTGACGGCCCTGGAGATCGGCCTGGGCCGCAGCCCCACCACCACCGCCCAGCCGCTCAGTCCACAGCCTGGTGAGGTCGGCAGCGCTCCTCCAGGGAAGGGTCTTCGAGCCAGTTCTGGGGGCGAGTGAACAGGTCGGTGAGCAGCGCTTCCCGGCTGCCGGGGGCCGCCGCGTAGCCGTACTCCCAGCGCACAAGCGGCGGCAGCGACATCAGGATCGATTCCGTGCGGCCGTTGGTCTGCAGGCCGAAGATCGTGCCCCGGTCGAACACCAGGTTGAATTCCACGTAGCGACCGCGGCGGTAGAGCTGGAACTGGCGCTCCACCTCCCCCCAGGGCAGCCCCTGGCGGCGCTCCACGATCGGCACATAGCTCGGCAGGAAGGCGTTGCCGCAGGCCGAGGCCAGGGCAAACAACTGTTCCCAGTCCTGATGGAGCGGCCCGACGGCCGTGCTGGCCGCCGCCGCCGGCCCCCCGGGATCACCGCCCTTGTAGAGCACCCCGCCGGGGTCCTGGTAGTCATAGAAGATGCCCCCCACCCCCCGGGTCTCGCCCCGGTGCTTGAGGAAGAAGTATTCGTCGCACCAGGGCTTGAACACCTTGTAGTACGCGGGATCCACCCCATCGCAGGCCCCCTTGAGGGTGCGATGGAAGTGGCGGGCATCCTCCAGGAAGGGGTAGTAGGGGGTGAGGTCGGCGCCCCCTCCGAACCACCACACCGGCCCCGCCTCGAAGTAGCGGTAGTTGAGATGCACCGTGGGCACGTAGGGACTGCGGGGGTGCAGCACCATGGAGGTTCCTGTGGCGAACCAGCGGTGGCCCTCCGCTTCGGGCCGCTGGGACAGGATGGAAGGGGGCAGGCGCTCGCCCTCCACTTCGGAGAAGTTGACCCCTCCCTGCTCGAACACGCGACCTTCCTTCATCACCCGGGAGCGGCCGCCGCCGCCCTCCGGCCGCTCCCAGCTCTGCTCCTCGAAGCCGCCCTCCCCATCGAGGCTCGCGAGGCCCGCGCAGATCGAATCCTGCAGGCCCATCAGCAGGGCCTTGGCGCGGCTGCGGGAATCGGCAGGTGGCATCTCCATGGAAGGGCAGCGCGGCGGACGCGGAACATCCGCTCACCTTTTCAGCCCGTCGGGGGGTCTCACAAGGGTTCGAGAGCCTCTGTCACGGGCTGAGGAAGTTCCCGGAGAGCCCCGGGGCGGCGCCCCGGCCGGCCCGACCGCCGCAGGGTGCCGCTCCTAGGATCCCGTTCCATCCCGACCGTGACGCGCCGCATGGCCAGCGCCGACACCCTCCTCGAGGCCCTGCAGCCGCTCTGCGATGCCGGCAGTGGCAAAAGCCTTGTGGAGCTGGGCTGGATCAGCGACCTGCGTCATCAGGGCAGCCGGGCCGTGTTCCGGCTCACCCTGCCCGGGTTCGCCTCCAGCCAGCGGGAGCGCATCGCGGCCGAGGCCCGCCTTGCCCTGCTGGCTTTGGAGGGGATCAACGACGTGCAGATCGAACTGGCCCAGCCCGCCGCCGCTCCCTCCTCAGGGCCGATCGGCGCCGCTGGCCACGGCCCCGGTGGCGGCCAGCTGCCGGAACGGCAGGGCATCCCCGGCGTGCGCCAGGTGATCGCCGTCAGCAGCGGCAAAGGGGGCGTCGGCAAGAGCACGGTGGCGGTGAACCTCGCCTGCGCTCTGGCCGCCTCCGGCCTGCGGGTGGGCCTGCTCGATGCCGATATCTACGGGCCCAATGCCCCCACCATGCTCGGCGTGGCCGACCGCAGCCCCCAGGTGTCGGGCAGCGGCAATGACCAGGTGCTGGAGCCGATCGAGAGCTGCGGCATCGTCATGGTGTCGATGGGCCTGCTGATCCAGGAGAACCAGCCGGTGGTATGGCGGGGCCCCATGCTCAACGGCATCATCCGCCAGTTCCTTTATCAGGTGAACTGGGGCGAACGCGACGTGCTGGTGGTGGATCTGCCCCCCGGCACCGGCGATGCCCAGCTCACCCTCGCCCAGGCCGTGCCCATGGCCGGCGTGGTGATCGTCACCACTCCCCAGCAGGTGTCGCTGCAGGACGCCCGCCGCGGCCTGGCGATGTTCCTGCAGATGGGGGTGCCGGTGCTGGGGGTGGTGGAGAACATGACCGCCTTCATTCCCCCCGATCTGCCCGACCGCCGCTACGCCCTGTTCGGCAGCGGTGGCGGCCGCCTGCTGGCGGACGAGGCGGGAGTGCCGCTGCTGGCCCAGTTGCCGATGGAGATGCCCGTGCTCGAGGGCGGGGAGCGGGGCCGGCCGGTGGTCCTGTCCGCGCCCAGCTCCGCCAGCGGCCGCGCGTTCACCGAGCTCGCCGAACGGCTGAGCGCCGGCTGCGCCCTCAGCCCGGCCCTCGCCTGAAGCAATGGCGGTTCTCAGCCCCCGGCGCGGTGGGTTCGCCGCCAAGGGGGCCAAGCGGCGCGGCACCGGCTTCGACCCCCTGCTCTGGGGCATTCCCATCGCCCTCACCCTGCTGGCGGGGATCCTGATCGCCAGCACCCAGCGCCAGCAGGCCACCACCGACTGGTACCAGCACTGGGTCACCGCGGGGGTGGGGCTGGCCGTGGCCGTGCTGCTGGCCCGGGTACCGCTCGAGCGCATCGCCCGTTTCCAGTGGCCGATCTACATCCTGATGGTGGCGAGCCTGATCGCGGTGCGGGTCATCGGGGTCAGCGCCCTCGGGGCGCAGAGCTGGATCAACATCGGCGGCTTCTACGTGCAGCCTTCGGAATTCGCCAAGGTGGCGGCCATCCTTCTGCTGGCGGGCGTTCTCTCGAAGTACCCGGTGGAACGGCCGATCGATCTGCTGCGGCCGGTGGGGATGATCAGCATCCCCTGGCTGCTGGTGTTCGTGCAGCCGGATCTCGGCACCTCCCTGGTGTTCGGGGCGGTGCTGCTCGTGATGCTGTTCTGGGCGGGCATGCCCGCCACCTGGCTGCTGCTGCTGCTCTCGCCGCTGTTCACGGCGATCATGGCCGGCACCATCCCATGGCTGCTGCTGGGCTGGGTGCCGCTGATGGGGTGGGTGGCGTGGCGCTCCCTGCCCTGGAGGACGATCGGGCTGATGCTGGTGCTGGCCGTCCAGGGACTGTTTGCCGTGGGGACCCCCTGGCTGTGGGAGCACGGGCTGCGGCCCCACCAGCGCGACCGGCTCACCCTGTTCCTCGATCCGGCCCAGGATCCCCTCGGTGGCGGCTACCACCTGCTGCAGAGCACCGTGGGGATCGGCTCCGGCCAGCTCTGGGGCACCGGCCTGATGAACGGCTCGCTCACCAAGCTGCGCTTCATCCCTGAACAGCACACCGATTTCATCTTCAGCGCCCTGGGGGAGGAGACCGGCTTCATTGGCTCGATGCTGGTGGTGGTGGGCTTCGTCGTGCTGATCGGGCGCCTGCTGCAGATCGCCAGCCGTGCCGCCAGTGACTACGAATCCCTCGTGGTGGTGGGGATCGGCGCCATGCTGATGTTCCAGGTGGTGGTGAACGTCAACATGACCATCGGCCTCGGACCCATCACCGGCATCCCCCTCCCCTTCCTGAGCTATGGCCGTTCGGCCATGCTCGTCAACTGCATCAGCCTCGGGCTCTGCGCCTCCGTGGCCAGGCGCAGCCGCAGCCTGCGGCGATGGTGGTGAGCCTGGGGGAACTGCGTGCGCTGCTGGCGGACGGCGTACCGGCGGGGCGGGGGGACGAAGACAGCGTCAGGCGTCAGTGGTGGGCCGCCCTGGCCACCGTTCAGGAAGATCTGCTTGGGGCGTCCCCTCCCCAGGCCGGCGTCTGGCTGGCGGCCCCCCTGCCGGCCCTCTACGAGCCCTCCCTGCTGGAGTGGCTCGACGGCTGGGTCTGGACACCCGTGGAGGTGGGCAACCTGATGCCATCAGGGCTGCCGCTGCTGCCCGGCCTGCCGCCCCCCCAGGGAAACGCCCCCCAGGGGACCGCCGGACGGCCGGGGGGCTTCCGGCGCCTGAGCCTGCGTGAGGACGACGGCACCGATCCGCTGCTGGTGCTGATCACCCCGGTGCTGCAGGTGGCCCTGACCCTTGATGGCCCCCCGCAGGCGCGCCGGCTGGTGGTGCGCTTCGAGGCCTCGATCCTGTCGGCCGCCCTGGAGCTGCTCGATCGCCGCCTGGCCCAGGACGATCCGGCTGCGGGCCTGGGGCTGCGCCGCCGGCTGCAGCTGCTTGGCCCACTGCGCAACGCGCCCGATCTGGGCACCCGCTTCTGGCCCCTGCTGGCCCAGCGGCTGGCCTCCATGGCCCCCAGCGTCACCCTGCAGCCGCTCGTGCACGGCGAGAAACGCAGCGAGGGCAGCGACGCTGTGAGCAGCGAACTGGCCCTGCTCGAGGCCCTCACCCATGAGGTGCGCACCCCGCTGGCCACCATCCGGACCCTGATCCGCTCCCTGCTGCGCCGCGCCGACCTGCCGGCGGTGGTGCGCCAACGGCTGGAGCAGATCGACGGGGAGTGCAGCGAGCAGATCGACCGCTTCGGTCTCATCTTCCTGGCGGCGGAACTGCAGCGACAGCCCGGCAGTGGCCAGCCCCTGAGCGACAGCGAACTGGCCCGGACGGATCTGAGCCGGCTCCTCTATCAGCTGGAGGCGCTCTGGCATCGCCAGCTGGGCCGGCGGGACCTCAAGCTGGTGCTCGAGATCGCCGCCGACCTGCCGCCGGTGATGAGCGATCCCAGCCGGCTGGAAACCATGCTCGGTGGGCTGATGGATCGGTTCAGCCGCAGCCTGCCCAGCGGCAGCGAGGTGCGGTTGCGGTTGCTGCCGGCAGGGTCGCGGCTGAAACTGCAGCTCAGCAGCGACGACCCCGAGAGCCGCGAGGCCGATGGGCTGGCGGCCGCCGTGCCGATGCCGGTGGGGCCGGTGCTGAGCTGGAACCCGGAGACCGGCAGCCTGCAACTCAGTCGCCAGGCCACCCAGCGGCTCTTCCACCGCCTCGGGGGCCGGCTCACCGAACGGGGGGGCAGCAACCTGACCGTGTTCTTCCCGATCGCCGAGCGGAGCGGCTGAGGCGGGACGCCGGGTTTGTTGACGGGTGTGAAGAGTCCGCAGAGGGCACCTGGAAGCCCAAAAACACGGTGCTAGCTTCCGCCTGAAACGGTCTGCAAGTCATGCCTGATACGGCCCTCCACGGTCAACTTCCGAAGTCCATCGGCAGCACCGGTGGCTTGCTGAACTCAGCCGAAACCGAAGAGAAGTACGCCATCACCTGGAGCAGCTCCAAGGCCCAGGCGTTCGAGCTCCCCACCGGCGGCGCCGCGGAGATGAACGAAGGCGACAACCTCATGTACTTCGCCCGGAAGGAGCAGTGCCTGGCCCTGGGCACCCAGCTGCGCACCAAGTTCAAGCCCCGGATCGAGGACTACAAGATCTACCGGATCTACCCCGGCGGCGACACCGAATTCCTGCATCCCAAGGACGGCGTCTTCCCCGAGAAGGTCAACGAAGGTCGGGCCATGGTGGGCCACACCCCCCGCAGCATCGGCGCCAACCCCAACCCCGCCAGCCTCAAGTTCAGCGGCAAGGCCACCCACGAAGCCTGAGCTGCACCGGCCAGCACCTATAACGGCGGGGCCGGGAGCCCCGTTTTTTTTGCCTGCCTGTCGCCGTGATGCCCGGTTCTGATCGCAGCGCCTTCCTCGCCCGGATCGCCGGTGGGGAGCCAGGCGCTGACTTGGCCGTCAATCTCCTGCCCCTCTGGAAGCGCTGGCCCGCCGACCTGGAGACCCCCCTGACCACCTGGTTGAAGGTTGGGGCGGGGGGCGGCCATGGCGTGCTGCTGGAGTCGGTCGAGGGGGGCGAGCAGCTGGGTCGCTGGAGCTTCATCGTCAGCGACCCGCTCTGGACCCTCACCTGTCGCGGCGACCGGGGCGAGCGGCGCTGGCGGGATGGCCGCAGCGAACACCTCCAGGGCAATCCCTTCACCCTGTTGCGGGAGGCGCTGGCACCCCTGCGCCCCGGTCCCGTGGCGGGTCTGCCGAAGGTGGCCCAGCTGTTCGGCTTCTGGGGCTACGAGCTGATCCATTGGATCGAACCCAGCGTGCCGGTGCACAGCGCCCCGAAGGGGGCCCCGCCGGACGGCTGCTGGATGCTGGCCGACAGCCTGCTGGTGTTCGACCAGGTGAAGCGCCAGATCACAGCGGTGGCCTACGTGGATCTCTCGAGCGGAGCCGATCCCGGCGAGGCCTACGACCAGGCGGCGGCGCGCATCGAGGCCCTGGAAACCCGCATGCACGCCCCCCTGCCCGGCGATGTCAAACCCCTGGCCTGGCATGAGGCGAGCGGAGCCGAGCTCGCCACCCAAAGCAACCGCAGCCAGGCCGACTTCGAAGCCGCCGTGGCCACCGCCGCCGAGCACATCGCTGCGGGCGACGTGTTCCAGCTGGTGCTGAGCCAGCGACTGGAAACCCGGGTGACCCACGATCCCTTCGATCTCTACCGCAGCCTGCGGATGGTGAATCCCTCGCCCTACATGGCCTTTTTCAACTTCGGCGACTGGCACCTGATCGGCTCCAGCCCCGAGGTGATGGTGAAGGCCGAGCCCTGCGCCGAGGGGGTGCGGGCCTCCCTGCGACCGATCGCC
Organism: Cyanobium sp. CZS25K; assembly: GCA_030373325.1. Taxonomy (GTDB): domain Bacteria; phylum Cyanobacteriota; class Cyanobacteriia; order PCC-6307; family Cyanobiaceae; genus Cyanobium. The sequence goes on from JAUCZB010000010.1 coordinate 51,149, forward strand.
GGCACCCGTCCCCGTGGCGAGGATGCCCAGCGGGATGCGGCGCTGGCCGAGGAGCTGCTGGCCGATCCGAAGGAGCGGGCGGAGCACGTGATGCTGGTCGATCTCGGCCGCAACGACCTGGGCAGGGTCTGCCGCGCCGGCACGGTGCGGGTCACCGAACTGATGGTGATCGAGAAGTATTCCCACGTGATGCACATCGTCAGCGAGGTGGAGGGGCTGCTGACCGAGGATCACGACATCTGGGACCTGCTGATGGCGTCCTTCCCCGCCGGCACCGTGAGTGGAGCTCCCAAGATCCGCGCCATGCAGCTGATCCACGCCCTGGAACCGGATGCCCGCGGGCCCTATTCCGGGGTCTATGGGGCCGTGGATCTCACCGGCGCCCTGAACACGGCGATCACGATCCGCACCATGGTGGTGCGGCCCCACCCCGACGGCGGCTGGCGGGTGCAGGTGCAGGCCGGTGCCGGGATCGTGGCCGATTCCCGGCCGGAGGCGGAGTACCAGGAAACCCGCAACAAGGCGCGCGGGATGCTCAAGGCCCTCGCCTGCCTGGAGCCGATCCCGGCCGCTGCTGCCGAAGCGGCGCCATGACCGCTCCCCTGCTGCTGAAGGGCTTCGAAGTGGAGATGTACACCGGCCGGGCCGATGGCACGGTGGTGGGCTGCTCCGCGGAAGCGGCCGCCGAACTGGCGGGGTTCATGACCGAACCGGACCAGCGCAACCTCGAGTACGTCACCCCGCCCGAAGCCTCCTACATCAACCAGTTGGAGCTGCTGCTGGAACCGCGCCGCCGCCTGCGTCGCTGGCTCCAGCCCCGCCGGCTCACCCTGCTGCCGGGCAGCACCCTGAGCCTGGGGGACAGCCGCCGCTTCGAGCGCTCCGACCCCGCCAACCCTTACCACACCTATATCGAGGCCACCTACGGCACCCGGGTGGTGACCGCCAGCGTCCACATCAACCTGGGCCTGACGGAGATGGACGCCCTGTTCGCAGGCCTGCGGCTGCTGCGCTGCGAAGCCTCCCTGCTGCTGGCCCTCAGCGCCAGCTCCCCCTTCCTCGACGGGGAGGTCACCGGGGCCCATTCCCAGCGCTGGCTGCAGTTTCCGATCACGCCGCCCCTGGTGCCCCTGTTCCGGGACCACCGCCACTACATCAACTGGATGGAGGAGCAGCTCGCCGCCGGGGCGATGCGCAACGTCCGCCACCTCTGGACGTCGGTGCGGCCCAACGGCGACGACCGGCCCCATGGCCTCAACCGTCTGGAGATCCGCATCTGCGATCTGATCGACGATCCGCTGCTGCTGCTGGCGGTCACCGCCTTCACCGAACTGCGCCTGCAACAACTGCTGCGGGATCCCGAGGACCAGGATCCGCAGGCCGCCAGCCGGTTCGGGGCCGCTGATCTGGAGGCCCTCGCCGACGCCAACGACCGGGCGGCGGCCCGCTCCAGCCTCCAGGCCCGTCTGGTGCACTGGCGAACCGGAGAGACGGTCGAGGCCCGCGCCTGGATCGCCGCCGAACTGGAGACGATGGCCCCGCTGGCGGCCGAGCTGGGGCTGGAGCGCTGGCTGGCCCCGCTCCATGAGCTGCTCGCCACCGGCAACCAGGCCATGCGTTGGCTGGCACGCCATGGGCGCGGCGAAAGCATCGGTGCCATCATCGGCAGCGAGGCCTTGGCTCTCGAGACGCGGGAAAAGGCCCTGGACGCATGGCTGGCGACAGAAGCAGCCCAGGCTCTTGGAGGATCATGAACAGCACCCCCGCGCCCACCGCCCCCATGCGGCTCATCCTGACCGAGCCTTCGGTCGTTCCCGCCGAGGCCTCTCCCGGGGTGATCCGGCTGCTCAGCGAGCGGCTGGAGCTGGTGGAGGACCTCTGGCAGACGGTGCTGCGCAGCGAATGCCCCCCCGAGCAGGTGGAGCGGCTGCTGAAGCTCAAGGAACTCAGTGGGCCGGTGGCGCCGGGTCTGGATCCGGAGGCCCCCTCCGCCGTCGACACCGACGGCATCGTGGCCCTGATCAAGGCCATGGACCTGGCCGAGGGCATCGCCGCGGCCCGGGCCTTCTCCCTGTACTTCCAGCTGGTCAACATCCTCGAGCAGCACATCGAGGAAGACAGCTACCTGGAGAGCATCAAGCGGGCCCCCGCCCCCTCCAGCAACGACCCCTTCCTGCCGGCCCTGGCCAGCCAGAGCGATCCGGCCACCTTCCGCCAGCTGTTCGAGCGCCTGAGGGCCCTGAACGTGCCGCCTGGCCAGCTGGAGGGCCTGCTGCGCGAGCTCGACATCCGGCTGGTGTTCACCGCCCACCCCACCGAGATCGTGCGCCACACCGTGCGACACAAGCAGCGGCGGGTGGCGGCCCTGATCCAGAAGCTGCAGGAGAACGGCCAGGGCAACCCGGACGACAACGAGCGGCTGCGCCAGCAGCTGGAAGAGGAGATCCGGCTGTGGTGGCGCACCGATGAGCTGCATCAGTTCAAGCCGTCGGTGATCGACGAAGTCGACTACGCCCTCCACTACTTCCAGCAGGTGCTCTTCGACGCCCTGCCCCAGCTGCGCCAGCGCATCCGCTCCGCCCTGTCGGCCAGCTACCCCGACGTGCAGCCCCCCCGGGACGCCTTCTGCACCTTCGGCTCCTGGGTGGGCTCCGACCGGGACGGCAACCCCTCGGTGACACCGGATGTGACCTGGCGCACGGCCTGTTACCAGCGACAACTGATGCTGGCCCGCTACATCCAGTCGGTGTCCATCCTGCGCGACCAGCTCAGCATCTCGATGCAGTGGAGCCAGGTGAGCGTCGCCCTGCTGGAGTCCCTGGAGATGGACCGGCTGCGCTTCCCGGAGATCTACGAGGAACGCGCCGCCCGCTACCGGCTCGAGCCCTACCGGCTCAAGCTGAGCTACACCCTCGAGCGGCTGCGGCTCACCCAGGAGCGCAATCAGCAGCTGGCCGACGCTGGCTGGGAATCCCCCTGCGATGGCTCCTCCGGCCATGAAGCGGGTCTCACCAGCCTGATGGAGCCGGCCCCACCCCAGGAACTCCATTACGCCTCGGTGGAGGAATTCCGCACCGACCTTGAGCTCATCAAGGAGAGCCTCGATGCCACCGGCCTGAGCTGCGAAGCCCTGCAGGACCTGCTTAGTCAGGTGCACATCTTCGCCTTCTCCCTGGCCAGCCTCGACATCCGCCAGGAGAGCACCCGCCACAGCGACGCCATCGACGAGCTCAGCCGTTATCTGCTCCTGCCGGTGCCCTACGGCGAGATGAACGAGGAGCAGCGGGTGGAATGGCTGCTGAGCGAACTGAAGACCCGCCGCCCGCTGTTGCCGCCGGCGGCCCGCTGGAGCGCCGCCACGGCCGAGACCTTCGCCGTGTTCCGGATGCTGCAGCGGCTGCAGCAGGAGTTCGGCCGGCGCATCTGCCGCACCTACGTGATCTCCATGAGTCACACGGTGTCCGACCTGCTGGAGGTGGTGCTGCTGGCCAAGGAGGCCGGACTGGTGGATCCCATGGCCCAGAAGTCGGCCCTGCTGGTGATTCCCCTGTTCGAGACGGTTGAAGACCTGCAGGGCGCGCCGGCGGTGATGGGCCGGTTGTTCGCCGATCCCTTCTACCGCCAGTTGCTGATCAGCAACAGCGATGGCGAGCAGCCCCTGCAGGAGGTGATGCTCGGCTACTCCGACAGCAACAAGGATTCCGGCTTCCTCTCCAGCAACTGGGAGATCCACCGGGCCCAGATCGCCCTCCAGTCGCTCGCCGATGCCCACGACGTCGCCCTGCGCATCTTCCATGGCCGCGGCGGATCGGTGGGACGCGGTGGCGGCCCCGCCTACCAGGCGATCCTCGCCCAGCCCAGTGGCACCCTCAAAGGACGCATCAAGATCACCGAGCAGGGGGAAGTGCTGGCCTCCAAGTACTCCCTGCCCGAGCTGGCCCTCTACAACCTCGAGACGGTCACCACCGCCGTGCTGCAGAACAGCATGGTGAGCACCCCTGTCGACGACACCCCCACCTGGAATGTGCTGATGGAGCGGCTGGCGGCCCGCTCCCGCGACCACTACCGGGCCCTGGTGCATGACAACCCCGACCTGGTGGCCTTCTTCCAGCAGGTGACACCGATCGAGGAGATCAGCAAGCTGCAGATCTCCAGCCGGCCGGCACGGCGCAAGAGCGGCGCCAAGGATCTCTCCAGCCTGCGGGCGATCCCGTGGGTGTTCGGCTGGACCCAGAGCCGCTTCCTGCTGCCCAGCTGGTACGGGGTGGGCACGGCCCTGCAGGCCGAACTCGATGCCGACGGTGAGCAGATGGAACTGCTGCAGTTGCTCTACCAGCGCTGGCCCTTCTTCCGCATGCTGATCTCCAAGGTGGAGATGACCCTCTCCAAGGTGGATCTGGAACTGGCCGGCCATTACGTCACCTCCCTGGGACGTCCCCAGAACAAGGAGGTGTTCGCACAGATCTTCGCCGCCATCGCCAGCGAGTTCGCCCTCACCCACTCCCTGGTGCTGCGCATCAGCAACCACAGCCGGCTGCTGGACGGTGACCCGGCCCTGCAGCTGTCGGTCGACCTGCGCAACCGCACGATCATTCCCCTGGGCTATCTGCAGGTGGCGCTGCTGCGCCGGCTGCGGGAGCAGAAACGGCAACCGCCGATGAGCGAAGGGCCGGACGGCACTGGCGACGGCCGCACCTATAGCCGCAGCGAACTGCTGCGCGGCGCCCTCCTTACGATCAACGGCATCGCCGCAGGCATGCGCAACACGGGCTGATTCCCTGAACTCTCTGTTGATCCCCTTCCGCAGCCAGCCCCCGACTCCACGCCTGCGGGAGGGCTACGCCCTGCTGCAGCAGCACGACCCCGAGCCGGCTGGCCTCAACCGCCTGCTGGAAGCCTGCGGTGATTCCCCCCGCAGCCTGGAACGCTGGCAGCGGGTGCTGGAGCGCAGCGCCTGGCATCTGGTGGTGCTCAACCCAGGCGGCCAGCTGGTGGGCTTCGTGCGCGCCACCAGCGACCAGGCCCTCAATGCCAACCTCTGGGACCTGGTGGCCGATCCGGCCGATCCCTGCCGGGACGAGGTGATCGGGGCCCTGGTACAGGCCGCCCTGGCGCGCCTGCGGCGGGAACTGAGCGGCTGCAGCATCTCTCTTTCCGCCCCGCCCGAGGCACTCCAAGCCCTCTCCCGGGCGGGGTTCGTGCTGGATCCCGGCGGCATCCGGGCCATGGGCCTCGACCTGCGGAACCAGGCAGACGGTTGACCGTGCTCACGGTTGACCGTGCTCACGGTTGACCGTACTGACGAGTGACGGGGCTGACGAGCATGGAGGGACTCGAACCCCCGACATTCAGAACCGGAATCTGACGCTCTATCCAACTGAGCTACATGCCCTGCCACGGTGGTTCCGGTCCCAAAGGAACCTCCCCCTCCGATGGGGGTACCTTAGCGGCTGACCGCCCCAGAACCATCCGGCTGCACCGCCTGGACTTCCGGCATTTCCGCAACATCGACGGCCTGCAGCTGACGCTGGAGCCGCCCCGGCTGCTGGTGATCGGCAGCAACGGCCAGGGCAAGTCGAACCTGCTGGAAGGGGTGGAACTGCTCACCAGCCTGCGTTCCCACCGCTGCAGCAGCGACAGGGATCTGATCGGCCATGGTCACGCCTGGTGCCGGCTGGGCGCCCTCACCGACGAGGCCGACAGCCTGCAACTGGAGCTGCGGCGCAGTGGCGGTCGCCAGGCCTTCCGCAACGGCAAACGGCTGGAGCGGCAGCTGGACCTGATCGGACCCCTGCGCTGCGTCGGCTTCAGCGCCCTCGACCTGGACCTGGTGCGGGGGGAGCCGGCCCTGCGGCGCCAGTGGCTGGATCGGGTGGTGCTGCAGCTCGAACCCGTCTACGGCGCCCTGCTGAGCCGCTACGGGCGGCTGCTGCGGCAGCGCAGCCAGCTGCTGCGCCGGGGGCTCGGTGCCGGCCAGCGGCAGGCGCTGCTGGATGCCTTCGATCAGCAGATGGCCCTGGTCGGCGCCCGGCTGCACCGCCGGCGCCAGCGGGCCCTGCGGCGCCTGGAGCCGCTTGCGGTGGCCTGGCAGCAGCGGATCGGCGGGGCCGCCGAACCGCTCCAGCTCGACTACATCAGCGGCACCGTGCTGGCGGAGGCCAGCGACGAGGAAGGCCCCTGGCGCCAGGCCCTGGAGGAGCAGCTGAGCCAGCAGCGGCCCCAGGAGGAACGCCTCGGCCAATGCCAGGTGGGGCCGCACCGGGACGAAGTGGCCCTGCTGATCGGCGGCCAGGCCGCCCGGCGCTACGGCTCGGCCGGCCAGCAGCGCACCCTGGTGCTGGCCCTGAAGCTGGGGGAGCTGGACCTGGTGAGCCAGGTGGTGGGCCAGCCGCCGCTGCTGCTGCTCGACGATGTGCTGGCCGAGCTCGACCCGGGGCGCCAGCAGCTGCTGCTGGAGGCGGTGGGGGACGGCCACCAGTGCCTGGTGAGCGCCACCCATCTGGAGGCCTTCAGCAGCGGCTGGCGGGCCCGCAGCCAGGTGGTGGAACTGCGGGACGGCAGCCTGGTGGCCTGAGGCCCGATCCCCCTGCCGCCGCAAGGGACCTGGCGAACCCCTGTTCAGCGCTCCGGCACGTATGGTGAGGCCTGTTTGACTGGATTCGATGAACCAGTGCCTCTCCAGCCTGCATCCCAACCCGGGATGGAAGCCAGCCGCCTCTTCCGCCCATGCCATCGCACACCCCGTCTCCGCCCCTGGCGAGATCACCGACGCGGTAGGGAAACACTGCATCCTCGAGCTCTACGATTGCGACTGCGCCAGGCTCGACGACGAAGCTTTCCTCAGGGACACCATCACGTCAGCAGCCAAACGGGCTGGTGCCACCCTGCTCAACCTGATCACCCACCGCTTCGAACCCCAGGGCGTCACGGGGTTGGCCTTGCTGGCGGAATCCCACATCTCCATCCACACCTGGCCCGAATCGGGCTATGCGGCCGTGGATGTGTTCACCTGCGGTGACCACACCATGCCCGAGCGCGCCTGTCAGGTGCTGTGGGAGGAACTGGGGGCCGGCCGGCACAAGCTCACCAGCTTTCGCCGCGAGACACCCGAGGCGCTCGCTGACAGCCTGAGGGAGCCGCACCTCGCCGGCGCCTGAGCCCCGGCCGGCGCACGCCTCCCACCTGGGGGACCACCGCGGCGGCCACCGATCAATCCCGCCGGCCCTGGCGGGAACGGTTCAGCTTGCCGCTCACCAGCCCCTCCAGATCGAGCGCCACGGCGGTGAACCCCAGCGCCCTGAACGCCGCCACCAGCTCGGGGCGCAGTTCACCATGGGCCAGACGCTCCAGGGCCGCCGGCAGTCCGGCGGCGGGGATTTCGATGCGCGCCGTTTCCCCCTGGCTGCGGACCCGCAGTTCGGAGAAGCCCCGCTGGCGCAACCAGTCTTCGGCGGCGGCCACCCGGGCCAGCCTGCGGGCGCTGATCGTTTCGCCATAGGGAAAGCGGGAGGCCAGGCAGGGCTGGGCCGGCTTGTCCCACCAGGGCAACCCCAGGGCGCGGGACAGTTGACGCACCCCCGCCTTGTCGATGCCGGCCTCGGCAAGCGGCGAGCGCACACCGAATTCCCGGGCGGCACGGATGCCGGGCCGGTGGTCGCCCAGATCATCGAGGTTGACCCCATCCAGCACCTGGGCCCCCTCGGCGGCGGCGGCGATCGGGGCCAGCAGGCGATGCAGCTCCCGCTTGCAGGCGTAGCAGCGATCCTCCGGGTTGCTGAAGTAGGCGGGGTCCGCCAGCTCCGCGGTGGCCAGCTCCCGATGGCGCAGGCCCAGCCAGCGGGCCTGGGCACTGGCCTCCTCGCGCAGATGGGGTGCCAAAGCGGGTGAGACCCCGGTGATCGACAGGGCCCGATCCCCCAGCCGGTCGCCGGCCAGGGCGGCCACCAGGGCGCTGTCGACACCGCCCGAGTAGGCCACCACCACCGGCGCGCAGGCATCGAGCTGCCGGCAGAGGGCCTCCAGGCCCCGCTCCAGGGGGGCGGGCAAGGCTTCGAGCAGGCTGAGGCGGCGGGTGGCGGGCATGGCGTCGATCCTGGCAAGGCTGGGTAACATCCGGGTCAGATCCGCCCGCCGATGCCCCCCACCGCCCGCAGCACCCAGACCCCGCAACGCGGCACCGGGCGGGGCATCGGCATCCGCACCGCCGCGGGCAGCGACGAGCGGGCCCACGGCCAGCTGCACGTCTATGACGGGGAGGGCAAGGGCAAGAGCCAGGCGGCCCTGGGGGTGGTGCTGCGCACCATCGGGCTGGGCATCTGCGAGCAGAAGCGCACCCGGGTGCTGCTGCTGCGGTTCCTCAAGGGCCCCGGCCGCGCCTACGACGAGGACAGTGCCATCGAGGCCCTGCAGCAGGGCTTCCCCCACCTGATCGACCAGGTGCGCACCGGCCGCGGCGACCACTTCAGCGCCGAGGAGGCCACCCGCTTCGACCACCAGGAGGCCCAGCGGGGCTGGGACATCGCCAAGGGGGCGATCGCCAGCAACCTCTATTCGGTGGTGGTGCTCGACGAGCTCAACCCTGTGCTCGACCTGGGCCTGCTCGACACCGAGGAGGTGGTGCGGACCCTGGCCACCAAGCCGGCGGGCATGGAAATGATCTGCACGGGCCGGGGCGCACCGCGCCAGCTGGTGCAGCTGGCCGATCTGCACTCGGAGATGCGGGCCCACAGCGGCCCCCAGCAGGGCCTGGAGGGACTGGAGATCTACACCGGCGAAGGCAAGGGCAAATCCACCAGTGCCCTGGGCAAGGGCCTGCAGGCCATCGGCCGCGGCATCAGCCAGGACAAGAGCCACCGGGTACTGATCCTGCAGTGGCTCAAGGGCGGAGCGGGCTACACCGAAGACGCGGCGATCGCCGCCCTGCGGGAGAGCTACCCCCACCTGGTGGATCACCTGCGTTCGGGTCGCGATGCGATCGTGTGGCGCGGCCAGCAGCAGCCGATCGACTACGTGGAAGCGGAACGGGCCTGGGAGATCGCCCGGGCCGCGATCGCCAGCGGCCTCTACAAGACCGTGATCCTTGATGAGCTCAACCCCACCGTGGATCTGGAACTGCTGCCGGTGGAGCCGATTGTGCAGACCCTGCTGCGCAAGCCCACCGAAACCGAGGTGATCATCACGGGCCGCTGCAAGAGCCGGCCGGCCTACTTCGATCTGGCCAGCGTGCACTCGGAGATGGTGTGCCACAAGCACTACGCCGAGCGGGGCGTCGACCTCAAACGCGGCGTCGACTACTGACCCCCCAGCGCGGGACGGCCCATCGCGGGGTGCCGATCACGGGCGCGGCGATCACGCAGTGGCGGGCGCCCTAGGGCGGGCCCAGCTCCTCGTCCTCCAGCATCTCCACCTCCTCTGAAGCGATGAAGCGCCCCAGCAGCAGCCCCACCAGCAGGGCCATGTACAAGGTGCTGGCGACGCTCAGCAGGATCACGAAGCGCTCCCCCACCGCATTGGCCGGCAGCACATCGCCATAGCCCACCCCGGCGACGGTGACGAAGCTGAAGTAGGTGAGCCGATCGAGCAGCAGCTGCTGGCCGGCGGTCTCGCCGAGGCTGAAGCTGCCAGGCACGAGCACCTGGGTGGCCGTGGCAAGCACCCCTCCGGTGAGACCCAGGTGCAGATAGCCCGCCGCCGCGCCGGCCAACACCTGCCCATTGACCCGGGGCACCCTGGCCAACACTCTGACCAGCCGCGTCGAGGTGATCAGGAAAAAGAGGCTCAGCAGGACCATCTCCCCGGCGTGGAACGACCCACCGGGCCATTCCCCAGAGGCCACCGGCACCCAGAGCCCGATGCTGCCGACCAGGCCGATCCCGCAGAAAAACGCCTGCCGCGGCCTGGCGTAGGGCACCCCAGGCATCACCGGCAAGGTGCGGATCGACTGGACGATCAGCAGATTGAAGACCAGGGCCAGCAGGGCGTGCCCCTGCCAGCCATATCTGGCCGTGAACGGCATCAACAGGATCGGCAGCACGGCCGTCAGCAGCAACGGCAGGAAACGCTTCTCGAGGGCGATCAGGCGCTGGGCTTCGAGGCGGCGGCGCTCCCGCCAGCGCTTCCGGGCCGGGGAGAGGGCGTCAGTAGCGGGGAACGGCAGGATCCACCTCCTGGCTCCAGGCGTCGATGCCACCCTGCACGTTCACCCCCTCGATACCGTGGCGGCCGAGGGCGATCAGGGCCTTGGCGGAGCGGCCGCCCAGCTTGCAGTGCACATAGAGCCGCTTGCCGCTGGCCAGGCGCCGCACGTCCTCGATCGCCTCGCCGCTTTCGATCCGATCCAGAGGCACCAGCACCGAGCCGGGGATCACGGCGATGTCGGCTTCCTGGGGGTTGCGCACGTCGACCAGGAGCAGATCCTCCATCTGGCCGTCGATCATGGTCTTGAGTTCGGCCACGGTGATGGTGGGCACGGAACCAGCCTCCTCCTGGCCAGGGGCCGAACCGCCCACGCCGCAGAACTCCTGATAGTCGATCAGCTTTTCGATCACTGGGCGCTCCGGATTGGGGCGCAGCTTGAGCTCCCGGAAGCTCATCTTGAGGGCATCGAAGAGCAGCAGCCGGCCGCTGAGACTGGTGCCGATGCCGGTGATCAGCTTCACCGCCTCGGTGGCCTGGATCATGCCGATGATGCCGGGGAGAACCCCCACCACACCCCCTTCGGCGCAGGAGGGCACCATCCCCGGCGGCGGCGGCTCGGGGAAGAGATCGCGGTAGTTGGGGCCGCCTTCGAAGTTGAAGACCGTCGCCTGGCCCTCGAAGCGGAAGATCGAGCCGTAGACGTTGGGCTTGTCGAGCAGGACGCAGGCGTCGTTGACGAGGTAGCGGGTGGGGAAGTTGTCGGTGCCGTCGCAGACGATGTCGTAGCCGGCGATGATCTCGAGGGCGTTCTCGCTGGTGAGGGCCGTTTCGTAGAGATCCACCTGGCAGTGGGGATTGATCTCGTGGATCCGGGCCCTGGCCGATTCGATCTTGGGCTTGCCCACCCAGCTGGTGCCATGGATCACCTGGCGCTGCAGGTTGCTGTGGTCGACCACGTCGAAATCGACGATGCCCAGGCGGCCCACCCCGGCGGCGGCCAGATAGAGGAGCAGGGGCGAACCGAGGCCGCCGGTGCCGACGCAAAGCACGGAGGCCGCCTTGAGCCGCTTCTGCCCCTCCATGCCGATCTCCGGCAGGATCAGGTGGCGCGAGAAGCGCACCACCTCATCGGGGCTGAGCTGAACGGCACTGGTGTCGGGAGGAAGCATGGCAGCGAAGGCCCACGACGCACTAATCCACCATTCTCCATGCCAACCGGTGGGGGCTGCCCTGCTCCGGCAACCACCAGCAGGCCAGTTCGCGGGTCTCCCCCAGGATCAGCATCAGGGTGGGGCCGAAGGCCATCGACTGGTCCAGGGCCGAAGGTACGGGCTCCGACAGTGGGTGGCTGTGGGCCGATCCCAGCACGCTCAGCCGCCGGGAGCGGGCCCACTTCTGCGCCTGCAGCTGCTCACGCGGATCGATGGCGAAGCGGCGGCGGCGCTCGGCCGCCGGCTCCCAGACGTTGAGGCAGGGCCAGACGCGGCGGATGTGCCAGGGATCACGCCCCCCGAGCAGCAGGGCACAGCCCTCCTCGGGGGCGGCCGCCAGCAGCACGGCCTCCAGCACCGTCAGCGCCTGCCGACCAAGGCGCAGTTCCGCTGGCGTCTCAGGGTTCACACCGGTACGTTATGCATCATTCCGTCAGGGGGCCGCTCCTTCCATGATCGACAGCACGACCGAAGTGAAGGAGACCAGCCAGGACGAAGCCGCCCCCAGCGCTGCTGCAGAGGTGGATTTCGCTGAGCGCTACAGCGAGGTGATCGGCAAGGTCAACGAGACCCTCGACAAGGTGGACTGGAGCCAGGTGGGCCGGATCGGCAAGGCCTCCGGTGTTCTGCTGGCCGTGATCGTGGCCCAGATCCTGATCAAGGGCGTGCTCGACACCATCAACCTGCTGCCGATCGTTCCGGGCTTGCTGGAGCTGCTCGGTCTGGTGGTGGTGGGCAGCTGGAGCTGGAACAACCTCACCACCGGCGAAAAGCGCTCGGCGGTGATGGCGAAGATCCAGGCGCTGCGCAAGGAATACCTGAGCTGAGCTGAGCTGATCTGATCTGAAGCACGATCAGCGCCCCTCCTGGGCCCCTCGGCTCAGGAGGCTGTCGATGCTGGCCTGGCACTGGCCCAGGTAGGCGCCGCCGAAGAGGTTGGCGTGGTTGAGCAGGTGATACAGGTTGTAGAGATTGAGGCGCTGTCGGTGGTCTGACGGCAGAGGCCATTCGTCGGCATAGCCTTCGAAGAACGCCCCAGGGAAACCACCGAAGAGGCGGGCCATGGCCAGGTCGACCTCGCGGTCGCCCCGGTAGACCGCCGGATCGAAGATCGCTCCCGGGCCGGCAGCGGTGATGGCGGCATTGCCGCTCCAGAGATCGCCGTGCACCAGGCAGGGGTCGGGCTGATGGTCCGCGAGCCACTCGCCGGCCCGCTCCAACAGCGACTGCGCCTGCTTCAGGGGAGTGCCGCTACGGGCCAGGTGCTCCAGCTGGGGGGCCAGCCGCCGCTCCACGAAGAACCGTCCCCAGTGCTCCTGCCAGGCGTTGAGCTGGGGGCCGGAGCCGATGAAGTTGTCCGTCGGCCAGCCGTAAGCCGCCCCCGGCCTGTCTGACGGGATACAGGTATGCAAAAGACTGCGCCGGTGCAGCTGGGCAAGCTCAGCTCCCAGACGAAACCAATGCAGCATTTCCGCTGCTGATTGGCTGCGTTCCAGATCGAGCCAGGAGAGCACCAGCACAGCCGCTCGGCCTGAGATGCCGTGGGTCAGGGGCACGGGCACCTGCGGACCTCCCTCGCCCGCCGCCGCCGCGAGGGCCTGCAGGCCCTCCGCTTCCGCCTCCAGGAGCGGCAGGGAGGATGTGGTGTTGGTTTTGGCGAACAGCCTGCTGCCATCGGCAAGATCCAGCCGCCAGGCGCTATGGATGCAGCCACCGCCCACCGGACTGCTGCCCACCAGCTCAACGCCAAGGCGCTCAGCCAGCCAGGGGGTGAGGGTCGCAGGGGAGGCTTGAGGGCCAGGAAGGAGAGACATCAGAGCATCAAAGTCCGTGAATATTTCGTACCCACGGAAGGCACACTTGACCCAGGAGAAGACAAGCAATCATAGTGAAGAGCGTTGATTGCACGGATACGCAACAATGCCGCCAACACGCAACCCTCAGGAATCCATCAGTCGCTCCGAACTGAGAAACCACGAATTCGCGTTGGTGCTGCACTGGGTGGGGGTGGCGTTGCTGGCCTACTTTCTCGCGGATCTTGCTTTTCAGGCCTGACCTGTGGCCCTTCTCAAGCCAATGTGGCTGGATCAGATGAGTGGCTTCCTGGTGAGCCGCAGCACCACTCCGCTGCCAGGGGCCCTGTTCGTCGCCGCTGCCTCAGAGCTGGATCCGAGACAACATCTTTCGCCAAACGATCAGCACTGCTACGACGACTGGCCACGTGGGTGGCGATTGGCTATCTCCTCCTGATTCCTGTTCAGATCTATGCTGGAGTGAGATTGCTCCGCTCAGAACAACAGGACGCAGCGCAACTGCTCTCTCAGGCCTCGCGAGGGGTGAAGGCGATTGAAGCCTCCACCACGGAGGCTGAACTGCGCCGGGCCTTCGAGCAGATCCCCGGGGCCAAAGCACCTCTGCCGGAGCAACTGCCCCAACCCCTGAGCACACTTAAGGATCGCTTGGTGGAAGCCATGGATGCAAGAAGCATAAAGCCCAATATGATTTTGATCAGCGGATGTCTGGGCTGTGACAGCGATCCATTGAGCTGATCTTCGGAAACATCCTGAGGATGCTGATCTTTTTCGTTGGGTTTGCATCGATTGGCCGACCTTCATCTAAGCAGTCCACACTCCTGAGCAGACTTCTGAATCGAAACTCCGGGATCCATAGGAGGCCTAAGAGGCACGTGTCCCATGACGTCAGTGCTGTGATTTCCGAAGAGTGGATTAACGATGACGAGGGGGCTGAAAAGTAACCCCACGATCAGCCATCACCAACTGAACAGAATGAAGCCTGGCAGGAAGCTGGAAAATGTGAACCGATGGGATGGAGAATCCCTGGCGTCCACCCATAAGCATGCAAACAGAGATCCCGTCGATCACCACTTCTCCAGATGCTGTGATCAAGAGTGGATCAGCATGGTCACGCCTCAAGAAATGCACTCCATGCTGCCGCTGCAAACGGTCCGTAGCGCCAAAATCATCTGACCCTTCAGCTCTTCATAAAGAGGCGAGCAAAGGGAAGTGAGATCAACGGCCTGCTTGAGACATGCCCTAACCTAACGTTCGCCAGGGGGTAGAACAATATAAAGGATGAGCAAAAAATCCCCGCCAATATGACGGGGATGGAGTGCAGGGAGAAGGGGATTCAGAGCTTCACGGAAGACGCTTTGATACGAGCGCGCATCTTTCGGCTCAAGCCAAAGGCAGCACCAGCTCCGAGAAGAGGGAGAGGACCTGGAACTTCGCTAGGAGCTCGACCAGGCTTCTGCGTGAATAGGTTATTGATGTCTTCGAGAGTGGAGAATTGGGAATCTCCACCCACTGTCCAAGAGTCAACAATGTTCAAAGATGTGTAGAATTCATCAGCATCGAAAATTGTTTCCTCAGCCACACCCAAGGTGGCAAGAAGGGAACCCCCGCTATAGATTTCTTTGCTAGCCGTATAGTCCAAGCCCGCAGCAGTCAAGGCGACAGAGTTGAAGGCTTGATCACCAGTGATAGCGATAAGGTAACTGATGCCACCAGACGTGCTGGGACCGGTACCCGCACCAATAATGTCAGAACTGAACTCATAAATTGGGCCATCGACGCTAAAGTTGATCAAAACGTTAGAATTGTTAAAAACATCTCCGGAGCACACGATGTTGGAGATGGTCTTGTCAAGGACCGTCAGGGTGATGGAAGGGTCGACAGCCAGAGCTGCGCAAGTGGTTGAGGTGACAGCAGCCTGAGCAGAACCTGCCGAAAGGACGGAGGCGAAGGCCGCTACGACTGCCGAACCAAGGACTGCCTTGTTACGGGCTCGAGGGCGGACAAAACTCTTCAGAGCGGAGGCCCCAGTGAAAGGAGGATTCATGACGGATTCATGACGGTGGAAGCGTCGTGCAGTGGTGACTTTGAGAAACCTTATCCAGCCTTCAACTTACCCCACTTTCCGTTAAGTCAAGTGCCACCTGGCGGCAAGGGGCTGGCAGCGCCCATGGCCGACCTCAACAGAGGGAGTCAGGTGAGGAACAGGCAGGAATCCCCAGATCCGTTCCACTGCGCCGCAAGGCCTCTCAGCGAAAATCCAGAGCCACTGCGGCTCTCTTGCCTGCCCCCGGAGACGGCCATCGGTGATGGAAACGACCTAACGATTGCAGGAAAAGCACGGAATTCCCGCAGGGCCGCATCCCGATCACCTCTCATCTAAAGCTCATCTGCATTGGAGCTGCGTCTTAACTGCATCTTCACTCCAGAGGCCCCTCCTGCATCAGAAGCGCAGGACGCCCACAGTCATCCACCCCTCCTGCCAGCATCGGCATCCAGGCATTCGGGCAGCCTTGAATCCCAGCAACAGGGCCCGGACTGACGTCGTGGTGGTGGGCGCCGGGATCGCCGGCCTCACGGCAGCGGCGTTGCTGGCCAAGCATGGGCTCCATGTGGAGCTCCTGGAAGCCCATCACCAGAGCGGCGGCTGCGCCGGCACCTTCCGGCGTGGGCCCTACGTGTTCGATGTGGGCGCCACCCAGGTGGCGGGGCTGGAGGAGGGGAACGGCATCCCGGCCGGCATCCACGCGCGGCTGTTCCGCCATCTGGGAGTGGCGCCACCAGCAGCCATGCCACTGGATCCGGGCTGCGTGGTGGATCTGGCCGATGGCCGCGAGCCGGTGTCGATCTGGCGCGACCCGGAGCGCTGGCGGCAGGAACGGCGGAGCCAGTTCCCCGGCAGTGAACGCTTCTGGGCCCTCTGTGATGCCCTGCACCGGGCCAACTGGGCCTTCGCCTCTCGGAATCCGGTGCTGCCGCCCCGCACCTGGTGGGATCTGGGTCAGCTGCTGGGGGCCCTGGGGCCGGCGAATCTGGCCAGCGGCCTGCTCACCAAGGCCACCATGACCGACCTGCTGCAGCTCAGCGGCTGCGCCACCGACCGACGGCTGCGGCGCTTCCTCGACCTGCAGCTGAAGCTCTACTCCCAGGAGCCGGCCGACCGCACGGCGGCGCTCTACGGCGCCACGGTGCTGGCGATGGTGCAGGAGCCCCTGGGGC
This sequence comes from Cyanobium sp. CZS25K, assembly GCA_030373325.1. Classification (GTDB taxonomy): domain Bacteria; phylum Cyanobacteriota; class Cyanobacteriia; order PCC-6307; family Cyanobiaceae; genus Cyanobium. The sequence continues at coordinate 67,527 of JAUCZB010000010.1, forward strand.
TGTGGCACCTGGAGGGTTCGATGCAGGCGCTCAGCGACTCCCTGGAGAAGGCCCTCTCGAAACACGGCGGCCGGCTGCGGCGGCTCCATCGCGTGCAACGCCTGCAGCCGCCGGAGCAACCGCGGGGTTCCTGGCGGATCACCGGACACTGCGGACCGGAGCGCCCCCGGGGGGGCCAGCCCCCGGCCGAGGACTTCCGCTTCGAGGCCTGCGACGTGGTGGTCACCCTGCCGCCCCAGACCCTGCCGGCTCTGCTGGGGGAAGCCCTGCCGGCCGGCTACCGCCGCCGGCTCGAAAACCTGCACGAGCCCAGCGGGGCTCTGGTGTTCTACGGGGCCGTCGCGAGGGACAAGCTGCCACCGGAGGTCCCCAGCCATCTGCAGCTGGATGCGCAAGAGCCGGGTTCGCTGTTCGTCTCGATCAGCCAGGACGGGGACGGCCGGGCCCCCGCCGGGCGGGCCACGGTGATCGCCAGCGTGTTCACCCCGTCCCGGCCCTGGTTCAGGGGGGAGGAGGCCGCCTATCAGGCCAGAAAGAACGAGGCGATGGCTGCCATCCAGAAGGGCCTGGAGCAGCCGCTGGGGGTAGGGGCTGGCGACTGGCTCCATGCGGAACTGGCCACCCCCCGGGGCTTCGCGGGCTGGACCGGCCGGCCCTGGGGCTACGTGGGTGGCCTTGGCCAGCACCCCAGCCGCTTCGGGCCCTTTGGCCTGGCCAGCCGCACCCCCTTGCCGGGCCTGTGGCTGTGCGGTGATGCCATCCACCCCGGGGAGGGCACGGCCGGGGTGAGCCTCTCGGCCCTGATGGCCTGCCGCCAGTTGCTGGCCGGGCGGGGGGTGGACCTGCGGCCCTGACCCACCCCCCCCAGGCCGGCGACGACTCAGCTGACGCTGACGCGCACCACCCGGCCGCCGAGCCGCTGGACCCGCTGCAGGGCCTCGTTCATGCGGCCGTAGGGCACCCGCATCACATAGGAGCCGCTGCGCACCACCGCGTTGTTCACCAGCCCGGTGGCGGTGATGGTGGCCACCCGGCCACTGGCTGCGGTGGTGCCGCGAACACCGGCGGACACCACCAGGGCCTCTTCCCTGTGGCCGCGGGAGGGATCGGTGGGCTGACCGCTGCGCGTGAGCGGGCCATCGACGCTGGAGCCGCCTTGGCCCACGTTGGCCTGGAAGAAGGATTCACCGCTGAAGCGGGGACTCTTCACCGACACCGTCACGGCCCGATCCTGGTGCAGGGCCCGGCCCAGCTTGAAGCGGGTGCCGGCGCTGTCGCCCTTGACCGAGGCGGCCGCTCCCCCGGCCAGCTGCATCAGCCAGGAGAACTGCTGGCCCTGGTGACCGGCGGAATAGTCCCAGCCGTGGAGATAGGGCACCACATCGGAGCCGAAGCGCTCCTGGTACTCGGGGCTGTCGATGTAGGAGTCGATCTCGGCGTCGTAGCCCTGCTCCTGCAGGATCGTGAAGTGGTGCAGCATCTCGGCCTTGTTGTGGGGAGCCCTGCCGAGGAGATGCTTGTGGTTGAGCTCGATGAAACGGTAGGGATTGCAGGATTCGAAGAAGCGGGAGCGATACAGGCCACTCCTGGCCAGGGTGCGCACGAATTCCTGCACGGTGAGATAACCGTTTCGAAACAGTGATTCCGCACCGACAAGGCGCTCATTCTGCATCACATACTGCTGGCCCAGAACCTGCTGATAGACGAGGCGGATGATGCTGTCACGATCCTGCGGGGAGGCTTTCGACCAGTTCTCCTTGTTGCGGTCATCCGCGAAACGCTCGATGCCAAGGGAGGGGGCTTGGACCAGGGCCATGGTGGGTACGGCGGGAAGGGCAGAGAGAGGAGCATCACCCGGGGCGGGAGGCGCGGCGTCTTCCGGCAGGAAGCGGTGCAGGACCACGGAAGGGGAAAAATTCTGCGGAAGGCCGTGCCCACGGGCGATGTCAAGCAGGGATTCTTACCGAATCCAGAGACGGGCCACCAGGATCGTTACAGCCCTAAGCGCCTGCCCGTAGATCCATACATTCCTTCACCACGAAGGATGGAGAAACAGCAAGAAATGCTCATGAGGCCTTCTGCCCGAGTGCGGCGGCAAGGCGATCCCACTCATGCCCGGGGCGCAGGTGGCGCGAACGGCTCTGGAGCTGATTCGGGGACGCCGGCATCTACTCGTCGCTGGGCAGCAGCACCAGGGTGTGGAGCCGGTCGGTGCCGAGATCATGGGTGAGGATCCACACCTGCAGGCCCCGGCCGAGATCGAAGACGCTGCGCAGAGAACCCTGCTGGCGATAGGCGGCGACGGTGTTGTCGCGGGCATCGCGGGCGTCCACGTTGCCCCAGTCGCCCCGGCGATGGCGGGCCACCAGCCGCTGCAGGGTTTCACCATCCACCCATTCGCGCACCTCGGGACTGACATCGACCGGGCCGATGGCGAGGCGGGCAGCCATGGGGGTCGTCAGGCGTTGATCCATGTTATGGGGAGCTCGCGCTTCCCGGCGCCCCTGGGTCCGTCCCATGCCCGATCGTTCCAGGCATGGCTGGTCTGGCTCCAGGATCAGCCCACCCACAGGCGGTTCCAAGCCTTAGTCCCAGGTCCGGAGAAGCACTTCGATCCCGAGAGGTGCTGGCCGCGGCAAGCGCCGCGGCTTGAAACCCAGCGCCAATCCGGCCGGGGCCCTGGCGGGTATCTCCTGCACCGACCGCTTCCCCTCCGATGCGACTGCCGCGAAACCTCACCACGCCAGCCGCCAGGGTGGCCACCGGGGCCAGCCTCCTGGCGATACCGCTGATCGCGACGGCCCTCCTTACCCGCCTGGGTGTCTCCCGTGTGGCTGCAGCGGCTCTCCCTGATCCGGCCACCGGCTTCGCCCTGGCGGCCGGCCCCCGCGCCACGGCCACGGCCACGGCCGTGCTGGCGGGGGGCTGCTTCTGGGGGATGGAGGCGGTGTTCGAGCACGTCGAAGGCGTCAGCGAGGTGGTGACGGGCTACGCGGGCGGCCCGGCGGCCACGGCCGACTACGAACAGGTGAGCGGCGGCGACACCGGCCACGCCGAAGGCATCCGGATCACCTATGACCCGGCCCGGGTGAGCTACGGCCAGCTGCTGAAGGTGTTCTTCGCGGTCGCCCACGATCCCACCGAGCTGAACCGTCAGGGGCCGGACGTGGGCAGCCAGTACCGTTCGGCGATCTTCCCCACCGACCCGGAACAGCGCCGGGTGGCCACGGCCTACATCGCCCAGCTGAACCGCGCCGGCGTGCTGCCGCGGCCGATCGCCACCACGGTGGAGGTCTGGCCGGGCTTCACGCCTGCCGAGCCTTACCACCAGGACTTCGTCGCTCGCAACCCGAACCATCCCTACGTGGTGGTCCACGACAAGCCCAAGGTGGCCCGGCTGCAGGCGCAGTTCCCGGGGTTGTCCCGCTGATGGGGAGCCGGCTCAGCGCAGATGGTCGAGGGCGCCGCGGCCGTGCAGATCGGCCAGGGCGTCGTAGCCGCCGATGGGCTGACCATCGATGAACACCTGGGGCATCGAGCGGCGGCCGCTGCGTTCGGCGATCGCCTGAAGCTCGTCCTCGGCCTCGACCCTCTGCACCACGTGGGGAATGCCGAGGGTGCGCAGCATGCGCAGGGCCCGGGCCGAAAAGGGACAGCCGCTGCGCACGGCGATCTCCACCCGGGGCTGCCCGGAAACCACAGAGACCGCCGGCCGGGCCGCTGCGGCCGAGGGCTCCCGGGGCGTACCGGTCGGCAGGAAACCCACCAGCAGGTCGGCGCCCCTGAGCACCAGGCTGCCGTGCTCGAGGTGGCCGCCCCACACCTGGCAGTCGCCGTCGGAAAGGCTCAGGTGCAGGTGCACCCCCTTGGGCGCCACGGTGCCCTGCAGGGTGATGATCTCCAGATGGCCCTGCAGCACGGTGGGTTCGGCCAGGCCAGGGCACTGGAACGCTGCCTGGGAGAGGTCGCCGACGACACCAAGCACGAACCCCGAGGCCCCAGCCTCGCTGGCCACCTGCTCGAGGCTGGCCCGCAGATCAGTCCCCGGGCCGAGATGCAGCGGCAGTGGATGCATGGCGGGACGGGGGGCGGCAGGCGGTCAAGGTAAGTCCGGACCCTCCGCCGCCAGCGGCATGAACCGGCAGCGCAGCAGCGCCTGGGCCTCATCGGGCAGACCCAGGAAACGATCCAGCCATGGATCACCACACGGTGCGATCGTGCCCACCCCCACCAGCACCGCCCGGCCCTCGCCATCGAGTGGCTCTCCCCTGCCGCTGTGGCGCCGGCCCTGCACGGAGCCGGTGCTGAGTGTCGTGTCGACGATCAGGTCGGGAGCTCGGTAGAGAGCGCCGATGGCGAAGCGGAACCGGGCGCGGAACCGCAGCGAGATCACCCCGGTGGCGGCGTCGATCGTGCCCTCGAGCTGCCGGGGGTGAATCGAGATCGACAAACCCGGCGGCAAGGGCAGGCCCAGGAAACGGGTACTGCGCCCGTCGAGCGGCGGGATGATCAGGCTGGCGGGATCAAAACAAAGGGCCTGCGCCCCCGGGGCACCGGCCTCGGCGAGCCGCCCCGCGCCCCGGCCGCCGCTGGCGTCGTAACGGAAGCGGGGATAGGCCGCGATCGCCAGGCTGCAGCCGGCCAGAGTGTGAAGAGACAGTTCACTCATGCAGCTGGATCTCCGACTGGGTGGGGTAGGGGATCACGATCCCTTCGGCGGCAAACAGGACCAGCAGGGCCCGGTTGAGGCGGCCCACCTCATCCTTGAACGCCACATAGGTGGGCTGGGAGGAGCGGTAGTCGTAGGTGAAGTCGTAACTGAAGTCGCTGATGGCCATCAGGCGGCAGGAACGGAAGGTCGCCAGCGGTTCGCGGTCGAACAGGCCGGCGATCAATTCCGGAATGCGCTGCAGTTGCTCCGGGGTGGTGTGGTAGGCCACACCGATCACCATGCGAGACCTGAGCACCTGATCGAGAAGCTGACGCAAACGCAGCAAGACCGCCTCCCTCAAGGTGAGGTAGTCGGTCCAGTTGGGGGCCTGAATCCGGCCGCAACAGCGCAACAGCAGCTCTTCATCCTGCGAAACCTGGTCGAGAAACACCTGCGCGCTCGTCAATCCCTGCAGCGCAGCCAGAAACGAGCGGCTGTAATGCAACAGATCATCCAACTGTTCGGGGCTGAGATCTCCGGGCAGGGGCAGGTGCAGCTCAAAGACGTGCAACACGGAATCCGGGGAAAAGCCCGCTCGCAGGGAGTAGTTCACGATCGTCTCTTCATCCACGATCGAGTTGGGGATGGTGATGCGACTTTCGTGAGTCTGCAGCTCCAGGGAACGCAAACCGATCTTGGTGACGAAGCCCAGATTGGCGCCAATGCGACAGAACTCTCCCACCCGCAGCGGACGGTCGGTCTGAATGGATAACCCAGCGAACAGATTGCCCAGCAGCTTGGAGGCCCCCAGGCCAATGGCCAGGCCAGGAACGGCGGAAAAGGCGAGAACCGTGGAGGCCGGCAACCCCAGCAGAATCAGCAGCCGGTACATCAGGGAGATGCCGATGATGGCGCCCAGCACACGGCACACGGGCATCACAAGATTGCTGATACGACTCAACTGCAGTTCGTTGCGTTTCCCCCGCAGAATCGTGATCCATTCCGAAAGGCTGCGGCCAAGCGCCTCCATCAGCAGGAAACTGAACACACCCGCCCAGGTGAAGTAGATGGAATAAAACAGGTAGGTCAGCACCAACAGGGGCATGCCCGTCACGTTGACGTACTGATCCATCAGCACTTCCACCAGGCGGGTGATGGGCAGGGAGACACCGGCCAGCAACACCCGGTGCCAGGCAATGTTGTCGACCTGCCAGCTCTCAATCGGTTTCAGAAGCCCCCTGTCGGCCCCATAGCTCAGGCGATAGGTACCGAGCAAGGCGAACACCAGTCGAACCTGGACGACGAGATAGACCGCCAGTGAAAGCAAGCCAACCAGAATCTGGAAAACGGTCTGGTCCAAGAAATGGGACTCCAGCAACTTCAGGCGGAAGCCCCTGGGAATCATCAAGTACCACTTGGGCGCCAGGATGTGGCCAGGCTTGAGGCTGAAGTCGTCATAGATAGATGGCGTCAGCAAGGCCGAGGCATCTTCCCCTGATGCCACCAGATCATTGATTTCTGCGTAGAGGCTGGGGATCTGTGCCACCGTGGAGGCAGAAAAGATGAAACCGCGATCGCGCCCACCCCCAGAAATTTCATCCTTCAAGGTGATGGAGGATCCTGGAATGGTCCAGCTGGCGCTGGAAATCACCCGAGTCTCGTTCAGCTTCTTCATCCCAGCCACATCAGGGATGTCGAAGGGCTTGCGGCTGTGGGTGAAGACATAATCCAGAATGACTTTCAGCTTCAGGGCATACTCCTCGGCAAAATCAGCTCGAATGCTCTCGGGGATCCCGCTCACATCCAGGGCCTTCACCGCTTCCTGGAAGTAGCTGCTGATCTCCTCCAGCTCCTGCTTCACCGGCGCCGGCCAGAACAGCCCTGGCGTTCGGGTGGCGGTGGCATCGATCCGGGCGAGATCACGGCTCACCTGGGCCATCACCACATAGAAGTTGAGCAGGGTCGCGCGCGGGCTGTCGCCGACCACCTGATTGAGGGGAGCATCCGTCCATTGCTGCTGCACGTCCAGCAGCTGGGGATGAAATGGCTGGCGCTCCAGGGGCACGTAGGCCGCTGCGCGCACGGACACGGGCGCGGGCTCAGCCCCTTGCCCTGCCGAGAGAGCTGCCGGCGAGAGGCCCATCAGCGGGAGCAGCAAGGCGATCAGGAACGCCAGCAGCGGACGGATCAGTCGGGGCACATGGAAGCCACGGCACGTCTCCCGAATGATGGCAGGCCTTTCCTGGAACTCCAGCGACCGGTCATTCCCGCGGCGCGGGTGGCGGCTCAGCCTGCCGGCAGCACCTGGCGGTAGCCGTTCGCCTCGCACACCCGCAGGGGGGTGGCGAACAGGGCACTGAGGGGGGCGTCCTGGAGCAGGGCGTCGGTGGGACCGTCGCCCACCACGCGGCCCTCATGCAGCAGCACGCAACGGCGGATCTCCGGGAGGATCGCCTCGATCTGGTGGGTCACCAGCAGCAGGGTGGTACCGGCGCGCGCCAGGTCGCGCAGAATCGCCAGCAGCTGGTGTTTCGCACGCAGGTCGAGACCATTGGTGGGTTCATCCAGCACCAGCACCTGGGGCCCGTGCACCAGGGCCCGGGCCAGCAGCAGGCGGCGCCGCTGGCCGTCGGAGAGCTGGGCGTAGGGGCGTTCCACCAGATCGGCCAGACCCAGCTGCTCCATCAGCTCCGCCACCCGCCCGCGCTGGACGGCGGTGGCCACCTGGCTCCGGCCGATCCCCACCGAGCCGAAAAAGCCCGAGAGCACCACATCGACGGCGGGCACCCGCCCGACATAACCGGCCTGCAGATCCTGGGACACCAGGCCGATCCGGCCGCGCAGCTCCCAGAGATTGACCGTTTCGCTGCCGAAGATCCGCAAGGAGGAGCCCGGCTTCACCACCGGGTAGAGCTCACGGCTGAGCAGTTTCACCAGGGAACTCTTGCCGGAGCCGTTGGGGCCGAGCACCACGGTGTGTTCGCCGCTGTGCAGCCGCAGGGAGAGATCCTCGAACACGCGGCGGGGGCCCAGCCAGGCCTCGACCGCCTGGAGTTCGAGGTAGGGGGCGGGCTGGGCCATGGCGGCCATCATGGCCAGGAAGGGCAAAGCTCAGCCAATTCCGATCCACTCCCGCAGAAGCTGCAGGGGCTGCTGTTCCCAGGGCCAGGCCCGCATCGGAGCAAGACCGATGGCAGAGGCGCTTCGATCAGTGCCGCAGCGGGGCGGAGCCCTCAGGGGCACCGTCCCGGGCGCTGTCCTGGCCCGCAGGGCGGCCCCAGCCGAGCTTGCGTTCCAGCTTCTGGATCATCTTTCCGGCCAGATCCAGGCCGGTGGCTGTTTCGATCCCCTCCAGTCCCGGGCTGGAGTTCACCTCCAGCAGCAGGGGGCCGCGGTGCGAGCGCAGGATGTCGACGCCGGCCACATCCAGACCCAGGGCCTTGCAGGCCTTGACGGCCATCTGCTTCTCCGCCGCATCGAGCTGCACCATCCGGGCCGTTCCCCCCTGGTGCAGGTTGGCGCGGTATTCGCCCTCGGCGGCCCGGCGTTCGATGGCGGCCACCACCTTGCCGCCGACCACGAAGCAACGCAGATCCGTTCCGCTGGCCTCCTTGATGAACTCCTGCACCAGCAGGTTGGCGTCGAGGCTCTGGAGGGCATTGATGACGCTTTCGGCGGCCTTCTGGGTTTCGGCCAGCACCACGCCCCGGCCCTGGGCGCCTTCCAGCAGCTTCACGATCAGGGGGGCGCCGCCCACCATGCGGATCAGATCCACGGTGTCGAGGGGCGAATCGGCGAAGCCCGTGACGGGGGTGTTGAGCCCGGCGCGAACGAACTCCTGGGAGGCGAAGAGTTTGTCGCGGGAGACGGTGATCGCCTGGGCACTGTTGAGGGAAGGCACCCCCATCGATTCGAACTGCCGCGTCACGGCGCAGCCGTAGAAGGTGACGCTGGGGCGGATGCGCGGAATGACGGCATCCACCTGGCCGAGCACATCACCGCCGCGGTAATGCACTTCCGGATTGCGGGGATCAAGGCGGATGTAGCACTGCCGGATGTTGAGAAACTGCATGTGATGACCGCGCTCCTCGCCGGCCTCGATCAGGCGACGATTGCTGTAGAGATCTGGGTTGCTGGCCAGCAGCACGATCCGCAGCCCGTCATTGCGCTGGCGGACATGGGTGTAGAGAGCCCGGCTCTCCTCGGGGCTGAGCGTGCGGAGGTGATGGCTGCCCTCCGGGTCGACCAGGATCCTGCCCACCATGGCCTGCCGACCAAGCAGCATCCGGTAGCCCATGGCATCGCGATTGGCGAGCGTCAACTCCACCTCCCAGCTCTGCTCACCCAGCACCAGGCGCTCCCGGATCACATAGCGACTCTCAGGGACACCGCTGGTGTTCCTCACCTCCCGCCTGGCCACCACGGGGGCCTCATGGCGCACCACCAGGGCCCGATCGCCCTGGAGAGGATGCACCTCGAAGCTCACCCAGGGGTTCCCATCCCGCTCAAAGGCCACGATGTTGGTGGCATGGAGAGCGGAGGTGGCCGCCCCAGAATCCACCCGGGCCTTGATCGCCGGCAGCCCGGCATCCGGGAAGCTGCACCACTCCTCGCTTCCCACGATGATCTTGCCTTCGAAGCTGTCCATGGTTCCGGGGCGGGTGGCGTGGGACCAGCCCACGAACCACCATGCTCGCCGGCCTCAACGCCCTTGTCGACAGACGATGGCGCCAGACAGTGGCGGCAGACCGGATCGCACAGGTGGAATCTGCCGATCCTGCAGGCTGGGGGCTCTGTAGAGGCGACGGTCATGGCGGATGCTCCCTATCTGGTCGCGCTGGCCTTGCTGGAACAGGACGGGACGCGGGCCCTGCCGCTGAACGGCAAGTCGTTGCGTGTGGAGGCGGCCGCGGCTCAGGATCCCGATGAGGAAGGCCGCACCCTGGTGCTGGAGCTGCTGCTGCGGCTCTGGCAGCGGAGCGAGGAGGGTGCCCTGCGGCGGGCCGCCGGGGATCTCAGCCTGCTGCTGGTGGAACTGCCGCTGGAGGTGCTTCAGGAGCAACTGCCTCGGCTCAAGGCCGACTGGGTCGGGGGCGGCGCCACGGCTGACGTCCATGCCGCCCTGGGCTCCATGGCGATCCGTGGCTGGTGCGTCTCGTTCGCCAGATACGCGCCGGTGAGCTTCACCCCCTGGCCCTGAGACGCTTCCCCTGACGGCGTCGCCGCTGGCGCCAGGCTCAGCACGAGCGGGCTCAGCCGGGCCATGAACAATGTGATGGGCTGATCATCGGGCTGGAAAGGATCGCTTCGGCCCATCAGGCTGGGGTGCTTCGCGTCAGAACGCCCGCGCCATGATCTCCCCCACCACCTGCCCCGAAGAGGGGAGGCTTGATGCGCTGCGGCAGGAGTTCGAGCACGACGCCAGCTTCAGCCAGGTGTTCCTGGTGCTCACCGTCGGCGCCACCCTGATCGCCACCCTGGGCCTGCTGGCCAACAGCCCCGGGGTGGTGATCGGCGCCATGGTGGTGGCCCCCTGGATCTTGCCGCTGCAGGCGATGGCCTTCGAGATCCTGCGGGGGAGGTTACCGATGTTCCTGCGGGCCCTGCGCACCCTGATGCTGGGGGTGGGGATCTGCGTGTTGCTGGCGCTGGCCGTGAGCCGTCTGGTGGCCTTCCCCAGCTTCGGCAGTGAGGTGATGAACCGCACCAGCCCGAACCTGCTGGATCTGGGGGTGGCCCTGGTGGCCGGAGCGGTGGCGATGTACGCCAAGCTGCGCAAAGACGCGATCTCGGCCCTGGCCGGCCTGGCCATTGCTGTGGCCCTGGTGCCGCCGATGTGCGTGGTGGGGATCCTGCTGGCGTCCTCCTACTGGGCTCAGGCCTATGGGGCCCTGCTGCTGTTCACCACCAACCTGCTGGGGATCATGGTGGGGGCGATGGCGGCCCTGGGGACGCTGGAGAAGGTGTATCGGGGCAGGATGCTCCGCAGCCGCCTGGGCCTCACCAGCGTGGCCCTCACCGCGTTGCTGGTGATCCCCCTGGGCAGCAGCTTCTTCGCTCTGGTGAACCGATCCCAGCGGGAAACCCAGGCTCAGAAGCTGGAGGCGGTGATCGAGCAACGGTTGCGCAGCGGCACGATCACCCTCGGCGGTGATCCCGCCATCGATCTGGTGGGCATCAGCATCGACTGGCAGCAGAACCCGCCCCTGATCCGGGCCCGGGTGCGGGTGACCGACCCCAAGCTGCCCACGGCCCGGCAGGTGGCCGCCGTGCAGGAGTTCATCAACCAGAGCCAGGCCCCCCTGCGCTTTCGGCTGGTGGTGCAACGCACCGCCGTGGACCTGATCGGACCGGACACCGCACCCAATCCCCCCGAGCTGGAGGTGCTGCCGCCCCCGCCTCTGCCGCCGCTGCCGCAGGCGCCAGCGGCAACGCAAACACAAACGCCCGGGCCAGGACAAGGGCAGAAAGAGGACGAGGAGCCATAGCTGCAACGTACGGCTCCAGGCGGGGATCCATCCACTAGAAATAATGGATATGGTGCTGTCGATCCCATGAGCGTGGCCACAGCGTCCCTCAGGACTGAGAACGCCCGCGCCCTGCTCAAAGCCCTGGCCGATCCGCTGCGCCTGCGGGTGATCGAGGCCCTCGGCGGCGGCGAGCGCTGTGTCTGCGATCTCACCAGCGATCTCGGCCTGGCCCAATCGAAGCTCTCCTTTCACCTCAAGGTGCTCAAGGAGGCCGGGCTGCTCGCCGATCGCCAGGAGGGCCGCTGGATCTATTACCGCCTGCGCCCCGAAGCGATCGAGCAGCTGCGGCGTTGGCTGGCGGAGCTGGGCGCCCAGTGCGGCACACCCGCCACCCCCTGCCCGTGAGCGGCCTCACCCCGGCGCGCCGGTGGCTGCGCACCAGCCGGGGTGGCCATGTCGCCCTGCTGGCCGGCCTGGTGGCGGCCTGGTTGGTGCTCTACCGAATCAATGAATCGCTCTGGGAGGCGGTGCTGTTCGGCTGGCTGGGCCTGGCGCCGGAGCAGCGGCTGGGGGAAACCCTGCGCTTCTTCCTCTACGACGCGGTCAAGATCGCCCTGCTGCTCAGCGGCATCATCTTCGTGGTGACCGTGCTGCGCTCCAATCTGAGCCTGGAGCGCACCCGGGCCCTGCTGGCCGGGCGCCGCGAGGGGATCGGCAACGTGCTGGCCGCCCTGCTCGGGGTGATCACCCCCTTCTGCTCCTGCAGTGCGGTGCCGGCCTTCATCGGCTTCCTGGCCGCGGGCATTCCTCTGGGGGTGACGATGAGTTTTCTGATCGCCAGCCCGATGGTGAACGAGGTGGCGATCGGTCTGCTGTTCAACCTGTTCGGCTGGAGGATCACGCTGATCTACATCAGCTCCGGCCTGCTGATCGCGATCCTGGCGGGATGGGTGCTGGGCCGTCTGCAGGTCGAGCGCTGGGTCGAATCGTTTGGCTAAGAGACCAGGCTGCATGGCCAGGCCGTGGATTTTCCCAGGGTCTGTGGTTTGAGCAGCGGCTGCAGATGGGTGCCGAAGAAGTGCTCTCCATCCTGGGACAGATCTGGCCCTATCTCCTGGTCGGCATCGGGGTGGGGGCGTTGATTCACGGCTGGGTGCCCACCAACTTCTTCACCACCCACGCCGGTCGCAGCAACCCCTTCGGCGTTCTGCTGGCCGTGGGCATCGGCATTCCGCTTTATTCCAATGCGGCGGGCGTGATGCCGATGGTGCAGGCCCCCTACGAGAAGGGACTGCCGATGGGCACGGTTCTCGCCTTCATGATGAGTGTGGTGGCCCTGTCGGAGCCGGAGTTGATCCTGCTGCGCCAGGTGCTCCAACCACCATGGACATCAAGATTCTCGGCAGTGGCTGCAGGCAATGCATCACCCTCGAAGAGCATGCCCGCAGGCAAGCCGCCGAGCTGGGCATCGAGCCGAGCATCGCAACGATTCACGATCCGGTGGCCATTGCCGGCTATGGGGTGATGCGCAGGCCGGCGTTGGTGATCGATGAACGGGTCGTGGTGGCCGGGCGGGTGCCGGCGGCCGAGGAGGTCCGCTCCCTGCTGATGGCGGCATCGCAGGATTGAGCCGGGGGAATCGCCTGTGCGGCCGTGCCTGGCTGCATAGCAGGATGGCGAGATGGCCGGGGATGCCGGGAGCCGGGTGGGGACGCTGCGATGAAGTTCAAGGACTACTACGCCAGCCTGGAGGTCGAACGCGACGCCAGCGACGAGGAGATCAAGAAGGCCTATCGAAAGCTGGCGCGCAAATATCACCCCGATGTGGCCAAGGAGGAGGGAGCCGAGGAGAAGTTCAAGGAGATCAGCGAGGCCTACCAGACCCTCTCCGATGCCGAGAAGCGCAAGGCCTACGACGATCTCGGCCGCCATCGCCCCGGGGAGGACTTCAACCCCTCGCCGGAATGGGAGACCCGCTTCTGGCGGGACGGCGGCCCGCAGCAGGTGGATCTGGCCGATCTGTTCGAGCAGATGGGCTTCAGCGCCACCGGGCGATCCCGGCGCCAGGGGGCCGACTTCCCGATCCGCGGCCAGGACGTCGAGGTGGCCACGGAGCTGAGCCTCGAGCAGGCGGCCCGGGGCACCGAGGTGTCGTTCTCGCTCAGCGTTCCCGGCCTGGGCGCCGATGGCCGTGTCGAGAAGCAGAGCCGCACCGGGAGGATCCGGGTCCCGCGCGGCGTGGTGGAAGGGGAGCGGCTGCGGGTGCCCGGGAAGGGCGGTGAGGGCATCGCGGGGGGACCTGCCGGTGATCTCTATCTGGAGATCCGGCTGGCACCCCATCCCCGCTTCCGGGCCGCGGGGCACGACCTCTACCTGGAGCTGCCGATCGCCCCCTGGGAGGCGGCCCTTGGCGCCGAGATCGAGGTTCCCAGCCTCGATGGCCCGGTGAAGGTGAGCCTGAAACCGGGCATGCGCAACGGCCAGAAGCTGCGCCTGGCGGGCAAGGGCCTGCCCCACCGGCGCGAAGGGGCGGGCGATCTCTACGGTGTGATTCAGATCGTGCTGCCCGAACGGATTGGTGAACGCGAGCAGGAGCTGTATCGCGACCTTGCCGCCGCCTCGTCGTTCAACCCCCGCCACCACCTCGAAGGACCCACCACCGATGGCTGACGACCTGCTGATCCCGGACGACGACGAGTGCACCGTGGCGCTCGAGGAGTTGCTGGCCGCCTCGGGGCTGGGGCACCAGGAGGTGAGCGAACTGATCCAGTTCGGCGTGTTCCACCTGGCCGACCATGCGCCGGTGTGGACCTTTCACTCCCGCACGGTGATCCTGGCCCGGCGCGCCGCCCGGCTGCGGGACGACTTCGGCCTCAACGTGTCCGGGATGGCGCTGGCCCTCACCTACCTGGAGCGGATCGAGGCCCTCGAAGGGCGGCTGCGGGAGCTGGAATCCCAGCTGCCGCACTGAGAACCGCGCCTGGCGAGGACATGCCGCCGGCCGTCACGGCTCGCCGAGGGCAGCGGCCACGGCCTGCTGGAACACGGCCTCCTCGGAGGTGATGCCGGTCCATTGCTCGAAGATCTGCATCGCCAGCTGCACCAGCATCTCGACGCCATCGACGATCGGGCATCCGTGCGAGCGGGCCGTGGCCAGGAATGGGGTGATGCGGGGATTGGTGATCACATCCACCACCGTGCAGGCTGGATCGACGCAATCCCACAGCAGCGGCACCGGCTCCAGCTCGGGCGCACAACCGAGATGGGTGGCGTTCATCAGCAGGGTGGTGCCTGGCGGCACGTGCACAGGGTCCTGCCAGAGTTGCCAGTCGGCGGCCACACCGGAGGCCTTGGTGACCCGTTCGGCCACCTCCCGGCCCTGTTCCTCGCGCCGGGTGACCAGGGTGAGGTGGGCCGCACCGGCCCAGGCCATTTCCACGGCCATGGCCCGGCCGGCCCCACCGGCCCCCAGCATCACCACCCGCGCGCCCTTCAGGAGCGACAGCTTCTCGATCGCCTTGACCACCCCCTTGCCGTCGTTGTTGTGGCCGATCAGGCGGCCCGCTTCGATCGTGATGTAGTTGGCGGCACCGATGGCGCGCACGTCGGCGTCGACGTCATCCAGCAGGGGGATCACCGCCACCTTCCAGGGCACGGTGATGGCCATGCCCCGGTAGCCGAGGGGCCGCAGGGCCGCCACCGCCAGGGCCAGGTCGTGCGCGTTGGCGATGTCGTTCTTCCAGAACTGCCAGTTCAGGCCGTAGTGGGCATAGACGCCATCGAACATCCGGTCGATCGGGTTTTCGGCCACCGGATGGCCCAGCATCCCGGTCATCTGCTTCTGGGGAGGGATCATCGATGGGCGTGGCAGCGGATCCCAGCTTGGCTGAGCAGGGCGCCCGCCTACAGCCCCACCTTGCGACGGCCCCAGGCCATGCCGGCCACATAGCCGATCGCCGGCAGCAGCAGCACCGGGTGCAGGGGGATCTGCACCACCAGGGCGATGCCCACCAGCCAGGGCAGCAGCAGCAGGCTGCCGAAGGCCAGCTGGCTGAAGCGGGAGCGGCGCGCCAGGCGGCCCGAGCCCTGCACCAGCCGGGGCACGCCCTTGCCCAGGCCGTAGCCCAGCAGCACGGTCAGAACGGTGAGCAGGATCGCGCCCATGGTGGGGAGGCAAGCCCCTGGATTCTGGGGCCGGGGGGGGCCTGCGATGGTTCGATCCGCCTAGCCTGTGCAACGAAGCGTTCAACGGGCGGCACCATGGTGTCAGCTCGCCCAGCAGCAGAGCAAGAGCCGCAGCGCCTGTGTCAGGGAGGCCATCAGCCAGTACCTGCTGCGCCATGGCGACGGAGAGGAAGCCCGCCGGCAATCGCGGCGGCTGGCCGAGCGGGAGCCGCAGCACTGGAGTGAGCAGGTGCCCGACTGGAGCGACTGGACGGCATGACCCTGGCTGGGCTCCGACGCGGCACCATCGTGACCGTCGCCGGCCCGGAGGCGACTGCCGGCAAGCCACGCCCAGCGGTGGTGGTGCAGGCGGACCGCTGGCTGCAGGCCCATCCGAGCATCACCCTCCTGCCCGCTCACCAGCACCCTGGTGGAGGCGCCCCTGGTGAGGTGCCGGTGCTGCCATCCCCACGCAACGGCCTGAAAAAGCTGTCGCAGTTGATGTCTTGCCCTGCGGGGTTGGCTGGAGCTGCCGTGAGGCAGCTGCCTGACCCAGGCCCCCGCCTACTCGCAGACCGGCACGTAGGGCACCGCAATCGTGGCGATCGCGCTCCTGGTGGCAAACGCACCGAGCACCTGCTGGCCGCCCCGATTCACCGTGACGAACCGCCCGGCGAACGTCTCGTCGTAGACCGAGGTGGCGGACAGTCCGGCGGCGCGGGCGCGCTGCACCAGATCGTTCACGGTGCCTCCGGGAAGGGCGACGCCGAACGTCGTCCGCACACCGGCGGAGAAGGCCATCACCCGCAGTGTGCCCTGCTCGAATTGGGCCGTACCCTCGATTCCGGCCGGGGCCTTGGGCCCCTTGAGCTGGTAGACGACAGGCAGCGGCGGCCCGGAGAGCTCACAACCGGGGCCCGGATCGGAGAGCCAGCCGGTCGCGACGGCCTCGGCTCGGCTCATGCCGAGACGCAGCGGGCCGATGCCGTCGAGGCGCAGCACCGGGGTTGATGCGCGTCCGTCGGCCCATGCCGATCGGGGCGCCAACGCCGATCCGGCCGCCAGCAGCAGGATGGCCCCCATGGCCCCAAGCCGTGCAGCGCGACGCAGCGTGTGGCCGATCCGGCGTGTCATGGTCTGACTGTATGGGCACCAGTTCCGACCCCCGCCTGATCGACGGCCCCGCCGACGCCCCCGCCACCGTGCTTCTCGCCCATGGGGCCGGGGCACCGATGGACAGCCCCTTCATGGCGGCCATCGCCGGCGGACTGGCCGCGGCGGGCTGGCGGGTGGTGCGCTTCGAGTTCGGCTACATGGCCCGGATGCGGGAAACGGGTCGCCGCCAGGGGCCCGAGCGGATGCCGGTGCTGCAGGAGGCGTTCCGCCAGCAGGTGCGGCTGGAGACGGGCGCGAGCCCGCAGCGGCCGCTGTTCATCGGCGGCAAGTCGATGGGCGGGCGGGTGGCCAGCCTGCTTCTTGATGAGCTGGCCGCCAGCGACGGGGTGCGGGGCTGCCTGTGCCTGGGCTACCCGTTCCATCCGCCCGGCAAGCCGCTGCAGCTGCGCACCGAGCACCTGGCCGCTCTGCGCACCCCGACCCTGATCCTGCAGGGGGAGCGCGACACGTTCGGGCGCAGGGAGGAGGTGGAGACCTACGGCCTCTCGCCGGCGGTGCAGCTGGAGTGGCTGCCCAGCGGCGACCACAGCTTCAAGCCGACACGCAGCTCGGGGCTGAGCGAAGCGGAGAACTGGGCGACGGCGGTGGCGGCGTGCCACCGGTTTGTGCGGGGGGTGCTGGCGGGGTGAGCGCTTTGAGCCGGTGCGGCCGAGGCTGGGCTGAGGCCGTGGCTCACAGCCAGCCCCGGCTCCGCGCCAGCCGGTTCGCCTCTTCGGCCGCCTCGACACAGCGGCGGGCCCGGCGCTTGAGGTCGTCCTGGCCGCGGGCACGAAGCAGGTAGGCCTCCAGTGCCTCGGGGGTTTCGATCAGCGCCAGCAGCCCGGCGCATCCCGCACCGAGGGACGGATCGGCCAGCAGACGACTCACCAGATTCGCGTCCCACAGGGCCGCGCCGCTGCCGCCGGACGCGAACAACTGCTGCCGCAGCAGGTGGAGGCAGCTGGCCCGGAGCGCATCGAGCTGGCCGGGCCGCAGGCGGCGGCTGTTGGGCAGGCCCGCCGCAGGGGCGTGCTCCACGCTCCAGCTCAGGCCGGTGCCCGGCAAACCCAGCGTGGTGCGGGCACCACCGGCGCGGGCCACCGGAACGTTGACCGACGCGCCGCGGCCCCCCACCGAGATCGAGCTGAGGCCGGCGCTCGTGAAGTTGAAGCGCAGCGGACCGAGGCGGGCGCTGCGGCGGAAGCGGAAGGGCATGGGGCGGCAGAGCTGGGGGGAGGGGGTGGGCAGATCGTGGCGCGTATCGAATCGTCCGTGCAGGCCCGTTTCCGCCGTGAAGGCACACCCATTTCGACCATGGGCCGATCAAACTGCTGCGAGGAGATCGCCTTGATCAGGGCTCAAGCTGAGGTCAAGTAGTGCTTCGCAGGAACACAACCCGATTGCAGGTGACGAGGCTCGACACTGACTGGCAGGAGCTGAGGACCCTGCGGGACGTCCTCAATCCTGGTGTCCCGGTCATGGCCGACAGCGCGTGCAAGGAGAAGGAGTCCCGCCCGTGGGTGGAGGTGCCGTGAGCACCAACTTCGCCCAACTTCGGGGCTACGACGAGCAGCTGTTCCGGCTGGGGGGGCTGGCGGAGCGGTACTTCCCGGAGGATCCCAACACGGCGCTGATCAAGCTGCGGCAGCTGGGCGAGCGGTTGGCCCAGCAGGTGGCGTCCCGCTTCGGGGTGTTCACCAGTATCGAGGAATCGCAGCTGGCCCTGCTCCGGCGCCTGGAGGCCGAGGGGCTGATCGAACGGGAGGTGGCGGGCCTCTTCCACGACCTGCGCAGGACCGGCAACACCGCCACCCATGGGCTGCAGGGCGATCACGCCACGGCCCTGAGCACGCTCAAGATCGCCTGGCAGCTGGGGGTGTGGTTTCACCGCAGCTTCGGCGATCCAGCCTTTCGCAGCGGGCCGTTTCGGCCGCCTCAGCCGCCGGTTGCTGAAAGCGACGACCTCCGGCAGGAGCTGGCCCGGCTTCAGGCCGCCCTCGAGGCCTTCCGCGCCAACGAGGGGGCGCTGGCCGACCAACTCAGCGCCGCAGAAGCTCAGCTGGAGCAGGCCCTGGGGGAGCAGCAGCAATGGGAGCAGCTGGCGGAGGCCGCCGAAGCGGACAAGGCGGCGCTGGCGGCGCAGCTGAGCGCGCTGCAGAACGACGCCGCCCAGCGGCCTGCCGGGGTGACGGCCGGATTGCGCCAGGCGGCCCGCAAGGCCGCCGATGCGATCGAGCTGGATGAGGCCGCCACCCGCCAGTTGATCGATGCACAGCTGCGGCAGGCGGGCTGGGAGGCCGACAGCCAGGAACTCCGCTTCAGCAGGGGCGCGCGGCCCCAGAAGAACCGCAACCTCGCCATCGCCGAGTGGCCCACCAGCAGCGGCCCGGCGGATTACGTGCTGTTCGTGGGGCTCACGCCGATGGCGGCGGTGGAGGCCAAGCGGGCCAACAAGGATGTGGCCGGTGTGCTGCCCCAGGCCCAGCGCTATTGCCGCGACTTCCAGCCCGATGCGGCGATGGAAGTCTCCGCTCAGGGTTTCGGCCCGGAGGGCGAGTACCAGGTTCCCTTCGCCTTCTCCACCAATGGTCGGCCCTTCCTTCAGCAACTGCGCACCCGCAGCGGCATCTGGTTCCGGGATCTGCGCCGCAGTGAGAATCTCGCCAATCCCCTCGATGGCTGGTACGCACCGGAGGGGCTCAAGGAGCTTTCCCGCCAGGACGTGGGCCGCGCCCAGGAGCAGCTGCGACGGGAAGCGTTCAGCTACGGCTTTCCGCTGCGCCCCTACCAGCGGCGCGCCATCGAGGCCACCGAAGCGGCCATCGGCGCCGGCCAGCGGGAGATCCTGCTGGCGATGGCCACGGGCACCGGCAAGACCAAAACCTGTGTGGCCCTGATCTACCGCCTGCTCAAGAGCGGCCGCTTCCGGCGGGTGCTGTTTCTGGTGGATCGCTCCGAACTGGGGATCCAGGCCGCCGATGCCTTCAAGGAAACCCGAATGGAGAGCCTGCAGAGCTTCGCCGACATCTACGGCATCAAGGAACTGGGCGAGCGCGAGGCCGAATCCGACACCAGGGTGCACATCGCCACGGTGCAAGCCATGGTGCAGCGCCTGCTGCTCGGCAGCGACGACGACAAGCCCACGGTGGACACCTACGACCTGATCGTGGTGGATGAATGCCACCGGGGCTACCTGCTGGATCGGGAGCTGAGCGATCGGGAGCTGCGCTTCCGTGATTTCAATGACTACGTGTCGAAGTACCGGCGTGTGATCGAGATGTTCGATGCGGTGAAGATCGGCCTGACGGCCACGCCCGCCCTGCACACGGTGGAGATCTTCGGCCAGCCGGTGTTCGTGTACAGCTACCGCGAGGCGGTGGTGGACGGCTATCTGGTGGACCACGAGCCGCCGATCCTGATCCGAACCGAACTCTCCAGCGAGGGGATCGTGTGGGAGGCGGGCGAAGAGGTGAAAACCTACGATCCGCGCACGGCCCAGATCGAGCTGTTCACCACCCCCGATGAGCTGCGTTTCGCGGTGGAGGCCTTCAACCGCCAGGTGATCACCGAGCCGTTCAACAGGGTGGTGTGCGGGGAGCTGGCCAGGGAACTGGATCCATTCTCGCCCTACAAAACGCTGATCTTCTGCGCCACCGATGCCCATGCCGATCTGGTGGTGATGCTGCTGAAGGAAGCCTTCCGGGAGTATTACGACGGCGTGGATGATGACGCCGTGGCCAAGATCACCGGCGCCAGCGACAGGCCCAAGGAATTGATCCGCCGCTACAAGAACGAAGCCTTCCCCAATGTGGCGGTCACGGTGGATCTGCTCAGTACCGGCGTGGATGTGCCGGCGATCTGCAACATCGTGTTCCTGCGGCGTATGAACAGCCGGATTCTCTACGACCAGATGATCGGCCGTGCCACCCGTCTGTGCGATCCGATCGACAAGAGCCACTTCCGCATCTTCGACGCGGTGGGCATCTACGACGCCCTGCAGGCCTTCACCCAGATGCAGCCGGTGGTGGTGAACCCGAAGATCAGCTTCAGCCAGCTGATCGGCGAGCTGGAGAGCACCGATGGCGAGGAGTGCGAGCTGGTGCGGGAGCAGCTGATCGCCAAGCTGCGCCGCAAGCAGCGGCACCTGAGCGAATCCAACGCCGCCCGCTTCCGGCAGCTGACCGGCGAGGAACCGGCCGACTTCATCCACCGCCTGCGGCAGCTGCCGATCGCCGAGGCCAGCCGCTGGCTGGGCACGATCGGCGGGCTGGGTGAGCTGCTGGATGCGCAGTGGGAAGGACCCGCCCAGCCCCAGTTCATCGCGGAGCACGACGACAGCCTGCGCGCGATCGAGCGGGGTTACGGCGAGGCCAGCCGCCCGCAGGACTACCTCGATGGCTTCACGGCCTTCGTGCGCGATCCCGGCAACGCCCTGCCGGCGCTCACCACCGTGCTGCAGCGGCCCTGGGAACTCACCCGATCGGATCTGCGGGAGCTGAAGCTGGCCCTGGACCAGCGGGGCTACAGCGAAACCACCCTGGCCACCGCCTGGCGGGAAGCCACCAACCAGGACATGGCCGCCTCGATCATGGGCTACATCCGCCAGGCGGCCCTGGGCGATCCCCTGGTGCCCTACGAGCAGCGGGTGGAGAAGGCGCTGCAGCGGATCCTGGCGTCACGGGCCTGGAGCGAGCCCCAACGCCAGTGGCTGCAGCGCATCGCCAACCAGACCAAGGCGATCACGATCGTCGACCGTGAGGCCCTCGACGACGACGCCCTGCTGTTCCGGCGCGAGGGGGGCGGCTGGCAACGGCTGAACAAGCTGTTCGGCGGCGAACTGGAGCAGGTGCTGCACCGCTTCAACACAGCCGTGTGGGAGGCCGCTTGACCCGCGAGATCGCGGGCTCATCCATACCCATGCCACGCATAGGCACGGCAAACGGTGGTATCTTCAACAGGTGATCAGGTCGTTTCGCTGCCGCGACACCCGGACCCTCTTTGAAGGGAAGCCGGTGCGGCGCTTCGGCAGCTTCGCCCGCGTGGCCTTTCGCAAGCTGGCGATCCTGGATGCCGCCGGTTGCCTCAACGATCTGCAGATCCCACCAGGCAATCGCCTGGAGCCACTACGGGGTGACCGCCATGGCCAGCACAGCATCCGCATCAACGACCAGTTCCGGCTCTGCTTCGTCTGGACCAACGCGGGACCCGAGGAGGTCGAGATCGTTGACTACCACTGAACTCATGCTGGTGCCTCCAGGCGAGGTGCTGCTGGAGGAGTTCCTGCGGCCGATGGGAATCAGCCAGTACCGCCTGGCCCTCGCCATCGGCGTGCCGGAGAGCCGCATCAACGCGATCGTGAAGGGGCGGCGGGCGATCACCGCCGACACCGATCTGCGCCTTTGCCGGTTCTTTGGCCTCAGTGAGGGCTTCTGGCTGCGGATGCAGGCCAGCCATGACCTGAAGCTTGCCAAGCAGGCTCTCGGGGACGTGCTGCCAGCGATTGAGCCGTTGCAACTCGCCTGATCTAGTCTTGGTATCGACCGTCCCGGAAGGCAAGAGCGATGCGCGCCAAGCTATTCCGCAATGGCCGCAGCCAGGCCGTACGCCTGCCGGCTGCCTTTCGCTTCGAGGGAACGGAAGTGGAGATCGAGCGCGACCCGGACACCGGAGCCGTGGTGCTCACGCCGGTGCGGCCATCGGCCCTTGCCTTGCTGGAGCTGAGGGATGCGTTGCTGCAGGAGCCTGGCTTCCGGGCCGAACTGGAGGCGTTGTTCGAGGGATTGCACGACACCCGTTCTGCCGAACCGGTGGACTTCCCCTGATGGCTGCGGGGAACAAGAGGCTGATGCTCGACACCAACGCCGTGAGCGCCTTTCTGAAAGGACGCTCGCCGCGACTGGATTCCTGGGTGCGTGACCAACGCTGTTGCCTGTCGTCGATCGTGGTGGCCGAGATCCGCTACGGGCTGGAGAAGCTGCCGGCGGCGACGCGGTTACAAGAGCTGGCGGAGGCCACCCTCGAGACCCTGGAGATCCTGCCCTGGTCGGAAGCATGCACGAGGATCTACGGCCGGCTTCGGGTCGATCTGGAACGCAACGGGAAGCCCTTGGCGGCGATGGATCTGCTGATCGCCAGCCATGCCCTCAGCGAAGGCTGCGCCCTGGTGACGGCGGATCTGGCCTTTGCCAACGTGGCTGAGCTCAGCCTGGAGGCCTGGTGATGGGAGCAAGCATTTCAAGCCACAGCCACACCCACGACATCGTCGCCAAGCTCTGGAACCTCTGCAATGTGCTGAAGGACGACGGGGTGACATACCACCAGTACGTGAGCGAGCTCACCTATCTGTTGTTCCTGAAGATGGCCAAGGAAACCGGCACCGAAGCCGGGATCCCCGAAGAATGGCGCTGGGACGAGCTGGAGAAGCTGAAGGGCCTCAAGCAGCTGGAGCACTACAAGCTGCTGCTGCTTGAGCTGGGCAGCAGTGAGAGCGGCAGCTCGGTGCTGGTGCAGGAGATCTTCGCTAATGCCAGCTCCTTCATCCGCAAGCCCGTCACGCTGAACAAGCTGGTGGCGGAGATTGACAAGCTGGATTGGTACAGCGCCCGCCAGGAAGGCCTGGGCGATCTGTATGAGGGCTTGCTGCAGAAGAATGCCGAGGAGAAGAAATCCGGCGCGGGCCAATACTTCACGCCCCGGCCACTGATCGATGCGATGGTGGCGGTGATGCAGCCGCAGTTGGGCGATGTGATCCAGGATCCGGCGGCGGGCACCGGTGGTTTTCTGATTGCGGCGCAGCGCTGGATCCAGGAGCATCAGGAGATCAGCGAGCTGAATGAGACGCAGCAGAAGCAGTTCTACGAGCGCACCTTCTACGGCATGGAGCACGTGCAGGACACGCACCGGCTGGCGCTGATGAACCTGATGCTGCACGGGCTGGATTCGCTGCCCGGCCAGGGGGGCATCCGCTACGGCGACACGATGAGCAGCGACGGCGAGGGGTTGCCGCAGGCCAGCCTGATCCTCACCAATCCACCGTTCGGCACCAAGAAGGGCGGCGGCCTGCCGAGCCGCACCGATTTCACCTTCCCCACCAGCAACAAGCAGTTCTGCTTCCTGCAACACATCTACCGCGCCCTGGTGCCCGGCGGCCGGGCGGCGGTGGTGCTGCCCGACAACGTGCTGTTCGAAGGCAACGTGGGCAAGCAGATCCGCGCCGATCTGATGGACAAGTGCAACCTGCACACGATCCTGCGCCTGCCCACCGGCATCTTCTACGCCCAGGGCGTGAAGACCAACGTGCTGTTCTTCAGCCGCGGCAGCAGCGAGAAGGGCAACACCGCAGCGGTGTGGGTGTACGACCTGCGGGCCAACATGCCGGCCTTCGGCAAGCGCACACCGCTCACCCGCGAGCATTTCGCCGACTTCGAGGCGGCCTACGGCGCTGATCCGCTGGGGGGGCTGGCACCGCGCACTGCCACGGGGCCCGAGGGGCGTTGGCAATGCTTCAGCCGCGAGGTGATCGCCGAGCGGGGCGACAGCCTCGATCTGGCCTGGCTGAAGGATGATTCGGCTGAGGATGGCGCTGACCTGCCGGAGCCGGCGGTGCTGGCCCAGGAGGCGATGGACGAGCTGGAGGGGGCGCTGGCGGACCTGAGGGCGATCCTTTTGGAGCTGGGGGAAGAGGTGGAGGAGTTGGTGTGATGGAGGGGAGGGAGTTGCCGGTGGGGTGGGCCTCAGAGACCCTTGGAGAAGTGAGCGAGATCATTCGCGGCATTACATTTCCTGCTTCTGCTAAGGAACCCTTCAAGACAGACGCCAATATCTGTTGTTTGCGAACCAGCAATATCCAGAGAGAAATCGATTGGGAAAAGATCTACTTTGTAGACAGAGCCTTTGTCAAAAGGCCCAATCAGCTCGTCCGGCCAGGGGACGTTCTCATGTCAATGGCAAATAGCTATGAGCTTGTTGGAAAGGTCTCCGTTGTAAGAGAGTTGCCATATGAGACGGCGTTCGGAGCATTCTTGAGCGCAGTTCGGCCGCTCCCAGCGATGATTGATCAGTTCCTCTTTCACTTTCTTCGATCGGAGACTGTTCAACGCCAAATTCGTGAAGGCTCAAGCCAGACAACAAACATTGCGAATGTATCGGCTGCTCGATTGCGTGAGATCGCCGTTCCTCTCGCTCCACTCAACGAACAACGCCGCATCGCCGCCAAGCTCGACACCACCCTCGCCGCTGTCGAGGCCTGCCGCCAGCGGCTCGATGGCGTGGCGGCGATCCTCAAGCGCTTTCGCCAGGCGGTGCTGGCGGCGGCAACGTCGGGGGAGTTGACGCGGGAGTGGAGGGGGGAGAGAAGGGAGGCAACAAAATGGGAAGAGACGACCTTTGAAGCCGAGTGCGAGTACATCACTGTTGGTTTCGTTGGGAAAATGGCTGATCAATACGTGATAAGTGGAGTACCCTTCTTGCGCTCGCTCAACGTTCGCCCGTTTTATTTTGATAAAGAAAACCTCGCCTTTATCTCGCCAAGTTTTCATGCATCGATCAGGAAATCAAGCCTTCGCCCTGGCGATCTTGCCATTGTCAGAACGGGCGCGCCAGGGCAATGCTGCGTGATTCCCGAATCACTACCTGAAGCCAACTGCTCCGATCTTGTTATTGCAAGGCCCGCCAGGAGGCTTGTGGCAGATTACGGAGCAATTGTCATCAACTCAACTTTGGGCCAGGGGTTCGTAAAGTCTGAGCAGGTTGGTGTTGCTCAGTCTCATTTTAATGTTGGCTCGATGAAGCGAGCCCCGCTACAACTTCCATCTATCCCAGAGCAACACGAAATTATCCGCCGCGCCCAGGAACTCTTCTCCCTCGCCGACCAACTAGAAGCCAAGCTCACCACAGCTCGCAAGGTTGTCGATCGCCTCACCCCTGCCCTGCTGGTCAAGGCCTTCCGCGGTGAGCTAGTACCCCAGGATCCCAACGACGAACCCGCGAGCGTGCTGCTGGAACGGATCCGGGCGGCCCGCCAGGAGGAGGCTGCTGCGGGCAAACCTGCGCGGCGCGGGCGGCGCAAGGCTGCAGCCCACCCGGATAAGGCCCCTCGCACTGCCGCCCCCGCCCATCCCGATCTTCTTGCCCAGCTGCTGCAGGAATGCGGTGCCCTCAGTGAGCGGGCGCTGCTGGCCGCGTCCGAGCTGGATCCCGCTGGCTTTCGGGCCCAGCTGGCGTTGGAGCAGGGCCTGGGGGTGATTCGGGAAACAGCAGAGGATGGCCAGGTGCTGCTGGAGGCGGCGATCCCGTGAGTCAGGCCAATCGTTCCGGCTTCCATTCCGGAATGGCCCGGATCATGAAGGCGTCGAACATCGGCACGGTGAAGGCCGTCTGTCCATGCGCTGGGCTCCAGATCATCCCCTTCCTGATCAGGCCGTTGCGCAGCGGACCGGCCTGTTGCACCTTGATTCCGAGGGAATCGGCGATGTCGCCGGAGCGATGGGGACCCGGGCCCAATGCCGCCATCGCTCGGAGGTAGTCCTGCTCCCGTGGCGTGAGACGATCGAAGCGCACCCGGAAAAAGCTCCGATCCAGGGCTTCCGTGGCCAGGGTGCTTGCTGTGGCCACATCCTCTTCACGGATGGGCGAATGAGCCGCCGTATTCCAGGAATGCTTCCCCCACTCCTGCAGGAAGTAGGGGTATCCCTCCGTGATCGAGAGGATGCTCGCCAGCGCTTCTGGGCTGATGGATTCACCTTCCTCCGTGATCGGATCGAGCAGGGCTGAGCAAGCAGCTTCCGGCTTCAACGGCCCGACCTCTGGATAATCAAACAGCCTCTCCGCATACGACTTGGCCTCACCGGCAAGCGCGGCAACCTGCGGCAGGCCGGCGCCAAACAGGATCACCGGCCAGCCCCGCTGGGCGATCCTGTGCATGGCCACGATCAGACCGCGCAGATCCTCCTCAACCAGGTATTGCACCTCATCCAGGAAGATCACAACACTGGTGTTGGCCGCTTGCGCGGCCTTGCCCACGGTGCCGAACAGCTCCGGCAGATCGATTTCGAGATTGCCACTGTCGGCCGTTGTTTCAGGCGAGATGGCCACCTCGATCTCGCCGATCGATACCTTGAAGGCACTGGCAAAGCCACGCAAGGCTCCCAGGGCGCGTTGGGCAAGATCGCGCGCCTGCTCCACACGATTCAGGCGCAGCAGAACACTCTTGAGGGCCGGTGCCAGAAAGGCCGCGAGACGCTGGCCTTCCGGGGCCTCCAGCATCACCACGATGGAGCCCATGTCCTCGGCAACCTGGGCGAGATGGTTGAGCAGGACGGTTTTTCCCACTCCGCGCAAACCCAGCAGCATCTGGCTTTTCTCCTGCCGACCCCGCCGGATACGCTCCAGGGCAAGGGTCGCCGCGTCGATGATCGATTCACGGCCGGCCAGTTCGGGCGGCCGGGCTCCGGCCCCCGGAGAGAATGGATTTCGCAGGGGATCCACGACGCTGTTCCACGGGGGATATCGAAGGATCTTAGGGTAAATTATCAAAGTATTCCAGGTTTATCCATGGATCGCGTGCATGGATCGACACCTGGCCCTCTCGAGCCGAGTGAGGCTCTCCCGACCCCGCAGCCTGAAGGGCCTCTCCATCTTCGTCGCCAATCAGATCCTGAGGCGGCGGCGGGATCGGGGCCTGCCGAAACTGCACACTGCCGGACCGCAGGCCTACGACACCCTGGCGCCACGGCTGCGCGCTGTCGATGCCGTCGATCGGGGAGAGCAGGTGCCGGATCGGGGGGAGCTGGAGGCCGATCGAGGGGAGCAGCTGGCCCCTTCGTTGCTGGAGACCATTGGAGGGCTCGGCTCTCGCCCCAGGAAGCAGCCCCTGCGCCAGGTGATGGGGCAGCTCTTTGCCGTCCACTGTCGAACTCCTGCTTGGCTGGCAACCCAGCTCAGGATGGAGGCCGGCAATCGTTTCGATCGCCATCTCACGCCGATGGTGAGGGTCGACACGCTGGAGCGGCGATAGCCAGAGGCTCCACCCCAGCCGGAGCAGGCTGATCGAACAGCCTGGATCCAGAGCACACTTCGGCTCCCCGCCTCAGAATGACCAAACCAAGCCACTCCCTGCTGGCCGCGTTCAAGCTGGATCCCGCCGGCTTTCGGGCCCAGCTGGCCTTGGATCAGGGCCTGGGGGCGATCCCGGAAACCGCGCAGGATGGGCAGGTGCTGCTGGAGGCGGTGGGTTGATGGGCCGGCCGCCCTCCCACTTGCAGCGCGTCAGCTCACCCCCAGATGAGCCGCGATGCGAAGCAGCAGGGCCTCCATGCGATCCAGGCGGACTTCCAGCTGCGTCGGCTTGCTTTCCCGTAGGGCGGCCGGTGCCGACGGCCCGTCCCGCAGCCGGCGGATCAGGTCCGCCTTGCGCAGGCCGCTGGTGCCCCTGAGCCCCCGCTGGCGGCAGCGCTCCTTGAGCTGCCTGATGGTGAGCTCCTCCAGCCCATCGGTTGGCAGGGCCCCATCCAGCTCCCGCAGCAGCCGGGCATCCGCCTGGGCCAGTTCGCGCAGATTGCTGCGCAGCGCCTCAGCGATCCTGCCCATCGACCGGCTCGGCGTTGGTCTCCAGGGCGCCCCGCAGCGCCTGCTGCCGGGCCGCCAGCTCCTCAAAGCGCTCCTTGCCCAGGCGCCAGCGGTTCAGGAAGCGGATCACCGCCTGCACCAGCCGAGCGATGCCGCCGCCGCCGCTGTAGGCCCGCCGCCCCCGCTGGTATTCGCCGAAGGCGATGCTCACCTCATCGCCCGCATCCTCCAGATGGTCCACCACATCGGTGACGATCTCGAGCATCGCGTAGGCCTCCGCCTTCACGCTCGCCTCCCGCGTGGCCAGGGCCCGCAGCCGCTGGCTCAGCTCGCGCAGCTGCTCCCCCTGGCGTTCGGCCCGGCTGCGGTGGATGCCGCGACTGATCATCAGGCTCTTGTAGTTGCCGCGCAGCTGCAGGTAGAGCGCATCCAGGCGGTCCCGCTCCAGGGCCGTCGGATCGCTGGGATAGGCCGAGGTGGGCGGCAGGGCCAGGGCGGGCATAGCTGTTGCGAGGGGCGACGCAGAGACCCATCCTCGCGTCAAGACCTGCGTGGCAGAGGGATTCACGCATGACCTTGCACCGCCCCACTGCCAGGATTGAGGCCAGAACCAACCCCACGTGATGCCCCTGCCCCAGCTGATGCCGCTGTTGGCGGCCGTGGCGCTCACCCCCTGCCCGGCTCCCGTGAAAGCCCAGCTGGATGGCCTCTACCGCTGGCATGTGGCAGGGCAGGACCTGAGCGGTCCGATCGAGCTCAAGAGCCAGCAAAGCCGCTTCACCCCTGGGCTGTACCAGAAGCTGCGGCGCGCCTACGGACTCGATCCCGCCAGCGGTCGCTTCGTTGATTTCGATCTGTTCAGCGGCACCCAGGTGGGGACCTTCGGCGCCAAGGTGCTGGGCTGCAACGCCCTACCCAGCGGCGGGCTGGAAGCCCGGGTGGCCGTGCAGGCGGGCCTGCGCAACCGCCCCTTGGAGGCGCCGCAGCTGTTGCGCTATCAGCTGGTGCGCGGCCCTGGCGGCAGCTGGAAGATTGCCGACATCGTCTATTCCGATCCGGCCGGGTTCCGCCTTTCCAGCTACCTGAACGAGCTGCTGGCGCCCAGGCCATGAAGGCTGCAGCAGTTGCTGGGGGCGGGCGGATTCAGCAGCTCTCCAGCGCTGACGGTTGGCCGCTGCCGGCTTGGGTCGACGCGTCAGGCCGACCCTGCTCGAGTCGCTCGGCGAGCCAGACCTTGATGATCGACTGACGGGTCACACCGAGGCGGGTGGCCTCATGGTCGAGTCGCTCGACCATCCAGAGGGGGAAATCCACGTTGACGCGCTTCTGCTGCAGGCGGGTGCGACGGGCACCATCGAGATCGAGTGCCTCCATCAAGGACTCGCCGACATCGAAGCGGCGATCGAATTCAGAGCTGTTCATAGAGCTGGACCTCCTCCAGGCGGGAGCGACGGACGGAAATGATGCGGATGGTCTGGCCGCGATAGGTGATCACGGCCGACCAGTGCTTGCGATGAATCTGGCCAATCACGAGGAAGCGCGGCTCTCCGGTGGTGCGTGCCGGGATTTCCAGCACGGCCGGATCACTCCAGAGGTCTCGAGCATCAACGAAATCAATGCCGTGCTTGGCCTTGTTGGCCTCGCTCTTGACCGGGTCAGACTCCACATCCATGATGCGCTGATTCTATGCCTTTTCCGCCCCCAGCGACGCCTGAATCGCCGCTCCTGCCGGGTGCCAGGGTCAGACGTCCCGTCGCCCGGTCCGAAACGATGGCGCACCCGTCAACCGCGCAGCTCGTCCACCTGGTGCGGCGGGGGGTGGCCCTGTTCTTCGTGTTCATGCTCAGCGCCGAGCTGCCCGGCCAGCTTTTCCACCTTGCCCAGCACCTGAGCGGGCCGGGGCCGGACGCCATCGCCGAGACCCTCGAACACCTCGGGGTACTGCTGGGCTATCTGCTGGGCCTGGTCTGCGCCCTGTTCCTTGGCCAGCAGCAGCTCTGCCGCACGCGCCTGCAGGCGTCCTACCCGCCGCGCGAGCCCGTCCCGATGGCCATGCATGGCCTCGGCCTGGCCTCCGGTCTGCTGGCACTGGCGCTGCAGCGCTGAACCAGGGACGGGATCCCCGAACCGATCATCCGCAACCTTGACGAAGCCACCAAGGCCCAGTTGGGGTGATGGAGGCCCAGATTCATCTCCCGCCTGGACTTAAGGCCAGACACGTCAACACCCCACTCAGATAAGCCCCCGTATCAATCCCAATCCGATGCGGCAGCCGCGTCACCTTGAAGTCATGGCGAAACGTATGCCCATGCACCACGGTGTACGGCAATCCATGGGGCCGGCTCAGAAACGGCCGCCGGATCCAGATCAGATCGTCCGTGGCCTGATGCTCCAGGCGGATGTCGGGGCGCACGCCCGCATGCACGAACAGATAGCGGCCGCGGACCGCCGTGTAAGGCAGCTGCTCGAACCAGGCCTGGCGCTCGCGGGCCAGGGGCAGCAGGTCGGGGTTGGCGCCGTTGCACAGCCACAGCTCCACGTCCCCATCCGGCGCTCTCGGTGCCATGGCGTTCAGCAGCATCTGCTCGTGGTTGCCCCGCAGCACCGTCACCGCCGCCAGGCCGTAGGCGGCGGGGTTCTCCTGCAGCTGCCACACCCGCTCCAGCACCTTCCGATCGCCATCGGCTTCCGGTGCCCGGTCGATCAGGTCCCCCAGGAAGATCAGCTCGGCGCCTGAATCCAGGTGTGGGGTGAGTTCCTGCTCCAGCAGGGAGGCGCAGCCGTGCACATCCCCGATCGCCACCACCTCAGGTCTGTTCATCATCGCTCTCCCACACGTTGAGGCTGGAGCGCTGCGATTCGCGGCGCAGGTTCTTGCGGCTGCGCTTCGGATCACTCTTGAGCAGGGCCAGCTTCTCGCTGAGCAGGTCGAGCTCCCTGGCGAGCCTCGGGGTGGCGGGCATCGCCGACAGGTCGCCGAACAGCTTGCCCAGGCTGACGCTGGCGCTGCCGACATCGCCGCGATCGAGGTCGGCGATCACGCGCCGGCGTTCACGGTTGGCCTTGAGCAGCGCCAGCTGTTCAGCCACCGCGTCATCGGGCTCCAGCTGCTGGATCTCGTCACCGGCCATCACCGGCAGGTGCAGGTGCTCGATCAGACTCTGGCGTTCGCCGCTGCCGGGGGCCTCCCAGGCCAGCCGCACGCTGAGGATCTCCTGGTTCGGGACCCAGGCGGGCAGCTCCAGCTGCAGGCCCACGTTGAGCTCCTGACCGGCGCGCAGGTTGGGCAGCTGGTGGTTGCCGGCGCCGGTGGGCTTGAGGTCGTTGAGCAGATCGACCACGTGCGCGCCGTGCTTGCCCCGCAGGCCCAGACTCACCCGTCGCCCGAAGGTGGTGGCCAGACCCTGGAGCTCGGAGGCGTAGAGGTCGGCCAGCTGGCTGGGGGTTTCGATGTGGGCCAGGGTGCCGTCACCCGCGGCGGCCATCGCCCCCATCAGGTCTTCGTCGAAGTCGTCCCCCAGACCGAAGGCGCTGGTGCTGATGCCCCGCTGGGTGAGGCCCTCCACCTTGGCGGCGATCTGGTCGGTGTCGGTGAGGCCATGGTTGGCCTGCCCATCGGAGAGCAGCAGCACCCGGTTCATCGCCCCGGGGTCGAGACGTTCGGCCACCTGGGTGGCGCCCGCCCGCCAGCCATCGAACAGGGCGGTGCTGCCGCCGCTGTGGATCACGTTGATCGCGGCGATGAAGGGCTGGGGGTCGGCCACGGGCATGGAGGGCACCACCACCGTCACCTCGTCGTCAAAGCTGACGATGGCGAGGCGATCGCGGCCGGTGAGCTCGCCGGCCAGAAAGCGGGCGGCCTTGCGGGCGTAGCTGAGCTTGGTGCCGCCCATGGAGCCGGAACGGTCGATCACCAGGGCCAGGTTGAGGGGCGGCCGCTCGCGCCGGATGGCGTCGGCGCGCGCCGGCGGTGGGGTGATCGTGAGCAGAAGATCGAGGGTCGAGGGGCGATCGGAGGCCACCGCCGGCCGCAGGGGCCGGAAGCGCAGGGTGGGACGGGTCATGGTGGGGGGGGGGAAGCGATGGGACGGGGGAAACGTTTCAGCGGGAGGCGTCGTCGAGCAGGGCGTTGAGCCGGTCCAGGAGGTGCTGGAGCCATTGCTGGCGCCGGGGGCCGGCAGGAGGAGGCAGAACGGAGTCGCGGACGTGCACTTCGATGCCGGGAGAGAGGGTGAAACGCAGCCAACGGCTGCCGTTGTCGCTGGAGCGGGATCCGGAGGGGGAGCGGGAGGACAGGGGTTTGTTGAGCATCCCAAGAACGGAGCCCATCGCGGCGGCTTTTCGTGCGAAGGACGAAGACGCCCCTGACGCTGCACCGACGTCGTCAGCCGCGGACGGCAGATCCCGCAGGTACTGAAGGGCCTCGTTGGCGGAGGGAGCGGTGGCCGCCGCCCCTTCCCCATCGAGCTGCTCCAGCTGTTGCTCCAGATCGGCGTCGGCCAGAACACAGAAGGGAGCGATGGCGGAGAGGCTCAGCCCGCGCCGGGCCAGGGCGCGCACCAGCACCAGCTGCAGCAGGTGCCGGTGGCCGTACACCGCGCTGCGCCCCTCCCTGCCGGGGCGATCGATCAACCCCTGGGTGGCATAGAGACGCACCGTGCGTGGCGAGATCTCCTCCCCCAGCAGGTCGCCGGCGGCAACGAGGAGATCCTCGAGGCCGTAGAGAGCATCAGCGGGAGCGGAGACCTTGACCATCCCCTAATGATCCACACTTGCAGTGCAGGTGTCAAGTGAGTAGGCTTCGTGCCCCATCCACCGCCTCGCCATGGACCATCCCGCACCCGACCCCGCGCCCCTGCTGGAACACCTGCAGCACCTGGCCCGACCCCGCCATGCACGCTGGGATCCCATGGGCCTGATGGCGGTTCGCGCCTATCTCACCGAGCAGCTGGGCGCCCTGGGGCCGGTGCAGGAACACCACTTCCGTGAGGGCATCGATGCGGGCACCAACTTGATCCTCAAGCTCCCCGGCCAGCGCCCGGAGCTCGATCCCCTGCTGGTGGCGGCCCACTACGACGGCCCCCTGCACTCGATCGGCGCCGACGACAACGCCTCCGGCCTGGCGGCCCTGATCGAGCTGGCCCGGCACTGGGCCGCCGAGCCGCCGCGGCGGCCGGTGTGGATCGTGGCCTTCGACCAGGAGGAATGGGGCATGCTCGGCAGCACGGCCCTGGCCGGTGAACTCAAGGCCAGCGGCCAGACGCTCAAGCTGATGGTGAGCCTGGAGATGCTGGCCTACACCGCCTCCACCCAGAGCTATCCCCATCCCGCGATGCGGGCGATCTATGGCGATCGGGGCGAGTTCATCGCCGTGGTGGGCAACCTGGGCTCCGCAACGATGTTGCCTGGCCTGGCAAGCCGCATGGGGAAGCACGTGATCACCAAGGTGCTGCCGGTGCCCGATGCCGGCCGCTCGATTCCCGATGTGCGGCTCAGCGATCACAGCCCGTTCTGGGATGCGGGCTACGACGCCGTGATGGTGACCGACACCTCATTCATGCGCAACCCGCACTACCACCAGATGAGCGACACGATCGACACGCTGGATCTGCCGTTTCTGGCGGCCGTCACTGAGGGGTTGAAGGCGGGGTTGAACGCGCTCTGAGCCTGGGACTGTTCGATCCGGTTCAGTGCACCGAGCGCAGCGCTCCTCCCCCGCCACCGGCTTCCTCGGCCTGGCCGATGCGGGCGAACAGATCGGTGCTTTCGCGGTTGAGGTGCACCACCTCCACGGCGCTGCCGCCCAGCTTGAGCCGCCGGATCACCTGGTCGAGGGCGCTCACGCCGCTCTGGTCCCAGATGTGGGCGTCGGCCATGTCGATCGTCACCCGGGCGGGGTGTTCATGGATCTCGAATCCGGCGCGGAAATAGATGCTGCTCACGAAGAACAGCTGGCCGCGCACGCTGTAGATGCGGTGGTCATCCCCTTCCAGCCGGCTGTCGACAGCGATCACCTTGGCCACCTTGCGGCTGAACAGAATTCCGGCCAGGGCCACACCGGAGAGCAGGCCGATCGCCAGATTGTGGGTGATCACGGTGACCGCCACGGTGAGCAGCATCACGGCGGTATCGCTCTTGGGGATCTGCCGGATCCCCGTGATCGAGCCGACGTTGGCGGTGTTGATGGCGATCATGATCATCACGCCCACCAGGGTGGCCATCGGGATCTGGTTGACCCAATCCCGGGCCAGCAGGATCATCGCCAGCAGGCTCACCCCTGAGGTCAGCGTCGACAGCCGCGTGCGGCCGCCATAGCCCACGTTCATCACCGACTGGCCCACCAGGGCACAGCCGGCCATGCCACCGAACAGGGAGCTGACGATGTTGCCGATGCCCTGGCCCCTGGCCTCGGTGTTCTTGTGGCTGGTCTGGTCGGTGAGGTCGTCGAGGATGTCCTGGGTGAGGAAGGTTTCCATCAGCCCCACCAGCGAAATCGCCAGGGCCGTGGGCAGGACCAGGCTCAGGGTGCCCAGGCTGAGGGGCACCTGCGGCAGGGCGAACCGGGGCAGGCCCGTGGGCAGGCTGCCCAGGCTCGCCACCGTGGGCAGCTCCAGCCCGAGGCCGATCGAGATCCCAGTGGTGATCAGGATGGCGATCAGGGCCGAGGGCACCGCCCTGGTGAGGCGCGGCAGCAGGTAGATGATCGCCAGGGTGAGCAGCATCAGGGCCCAGACCGCCGGCAGCTGGACGGCCTGCACGACCACCTTCTCCGGGTGAAAGACATCCAGTCCAAGCTGGGGCAGCTGGGCCAGCAGGATCAGAATCGCCAGGGCATTCACGAACCCCGCCATCACCGGCTGCGGCACGAAGCGCATCTGATGGGCCAGCCGCAGGTAACCCCAGGCGATCTGGAACAGGCCGGTGAGCAAACCCGCCGCCAGCAGATACTGCAGGCCGAGCCCGTCCCCCAGGGCGTCGCCCTGCTGCACCAGGCCCGTCATCAGCAGGGCGGTGGAGCCGGTGGCGGAGGTGATCATCGCCGTGCGGCCGCCCACCACCGCCAGCGTCACCGCCAGCAGGAAGGCCCCGAACAGACCCACGCTGGGATCTACCCCGGCGATGCCGGAAAAGGCGATCGCCTCCGGGATCATCGCGAAGGCCACCACCAGGCCTGAAAGGATGTCGCGGTGGGGCAGGCCCCACCACTCCTTGATGGAGAAGGTCATAGGAAAAGGCGCGTACGACTCACACCCGAACCAGCCAGATGCTTACGGGGGGAGTGATCGTTATGGGCCTGACCGTACCAGCCAAGCCTGTGGATCAGTGGCGCCGCAGGCGGCCAGGTCCGGATAGCGGCTCTGCAGGTAGCGCAGGTAGAGCAGGTAGAGCAGACGTTCGAGATCCAGCAGACAGGACCCGCCATGGCGCTGCACCTGTTGCTCCCGGTTGGCAGCGGAGCGGATGCGGTGGTCGAGCCAGGCCAGGGTGGTCTTGCCGCTGATCGGCATTGGCTCTCACCAGAACGTCTGGCACGGGAAGGTGGACAGCTGCGGATCAGCGGTGAGGAGCACCAGCCGCTCGAGCTCGGCCTGGGCCGCCAGCATCCGGTCAAAGGGATCGCGGTGGGGCTGGCTGTAGCCGCCGGCCCTCAGGCCATGGGCCAGGGAGATCGGCAAGGGGTGGAAGCCATCGGCCTGGAGCAGGCCAGGGAGATCGGCCATGGCCGTCGCCAGCTCGGGCAGCTTGCCTTGATGGTGCTTGAGGCTGAGCTCCCAGACCGACGCGGCACTCACCAGGATCCGGCTGCTGGGGTCGACCAGAAGCGCCTGGACAGCACCCGAGAGCCGCTCCGGATCGAACCACCACCACAGCAGAGCATGGCTGTCGAGCAGGTAGGCGGAGGGGCTGCTCACGGCTGAGCTGGCGCCGGGATCAAGGGACTTCCTTCCCAGTCGGCGAGCTGATCGGGCGGCATGGACTGGAGCAGTGCGTTGGGCTGGCTGAGGGGACCCAGACGGCTCAGACGACCGGGGAGACGCTGCGGAGCCGTTGCCTCCAGGGGCATCAGCCTTGCCCAGGGCTTGCCGGCCTTAGCCAGCACGATCGTTTCACCGGCGTGGGCCGCATCGATCAACCGTGAGAGCTGGGTTTTTGCCTGGTGCACATTCACCAGACGGGGTGCCGGTGCTGGACTGGTCACAGGGTCGGGCCAGAGATCTTGCCTAGTTTAGTCCTGGACTAAGTCTTGCCTGAAGAGCCCACCTCAGCCCAGGAGCGGATCCAGGAAACTCAGCGGCCGGGCCATGGTGGCCGAGAAGCCGAGGATGCCGCGGTCGCGGTGGCTGTAGAGCAGGGTGTCGTCGGCGTCCAGCAGAAAGGTGCCACCCCGCTGGGTGAGGAAGTCGTCGCGGGGGACGTAGGTGCGCCAGTGGCCCAGCACCTCGGCCATGTTGCGCAGCCGCACGGTGGCCAGCTCGAAGGGCCGCTGGAAACCGCGGCCGCCGGCCCGTGCGAAGAACGACCCCTGGATCGGCGGCAGCGGGCCCGCCTGGATCGTCTCGTCGTCGGCGAGGCGCTGGGGGGCGCTGCGATCGCCCGTGTAGCCGCGCAGCACCTCGGCCAGGGTGCCGGGGGAACCGAGGCCGGCGCACATCAGCAGCAGGTTCGGCCAGGGCCCACCCGCCTGCCGCAGCCCCTCGTAGAGCCCCAGGTCGCGGTGCAGATGGGGTTCGGCGTCCACCAGCAGCCGCTCAGGCGGAAACCCTGTGAAGGCACAGAACTGCTGGCGGCCGGCCTCATCGCCGATGCCGATCGCCAGCACGGCGATGCCGGCGGCCTCCAGCCGGGGCAGCACCGGCACCAGGGCCTGGGCGTACTCGAGGCTGTCGAAATCGCCCAGCTGGCTGAGCAGCAGCACCAGCCGGCGCCGCCCCCTCCCCATGCCCTCCACCGCCGCCAGCCGCTCCAGCAGCACGGTGGGGGCAGGCGGCCGGGGGGCAGCGTCGGCGGCAGTGGTGGTCATGGACAGGGAATGGATGAGATGCCGACCATGCTCATCCATCGGCGCTGATCGACGTATCCTTACCAGGTAAGACTCATCTCCAGGAGGCGGTGACGATGCCAGCCGAAGACGCCGCCACCAGCTCGATCACCAGCAAGGGGCAGGTCACCATCCCCAAGGCCCTGCGTCAGCAGCTCGGTCTGGCCCGAGGTGGTCGGGTCAGCTTCCAGCTGGTGGGCGATCACATCGAAGTGCGCTCCTGCAAGCCGGAGCAGCCGCTGCCGGCCAGTGGCTTCGGCCTGCTCCGGAGCCCCCGCCCGCCGGTGCCGGCGGACTTCGACACGGCCAGCCTGCTGACGCCGTGATCGGCCTCGATACCAACGTGCTGGCCCGCTACTTCGTCGAAGAGGACGGTGCCGATGCCGCGACCGAACGCCAGCGCCAAGCGGCCCGGCAGCTGATCGAATCGGGGCAGCCCCTGTTCCTGCCCAAGACCGTGGCCCTGGAACTGGAGTGGGTGCTGCGCGGCTACTACGGCTTCCGGGCTGAGCAAGTGCTGCTGGTGTTCGACCACCTGCTGGCCCACCCCGTCCTGAGCGCCGAAGATCGCCCGGCCCTGGAGCAGGCCGTCGCCGGGCTGCGGGCCGGGCTCGACTTCGCCGATGCCTTGCATCACGCCAGCTGCCGCGGCTGCGACACGCTCGCCTCCTTCGACGACCGCGGCTTCGCCCAGCGCATCCGCCACCTCAACCTGGCGCCCCGGGTCTTTGTTCCCAAGGCCCCTTAACGGGTGGCCCGCGCCAGGAACCCCTCGGCGGCCACCTCCAGCGCCTCGCGTCGGTTGGGGTCCATCTTCTCCAGCATCCGCACCATCATCGAAAGGCGGGGATTGGCACGGAAGAACCCCTGGTTCCGGTCGATGAAGCGCCAGTAAAGGCCGTCCCAGATCTCGCACCAGGGGCCCTTCTTGTAGTCGCCCATCTTGAGGATGTAGTTGGAGCCGCCGATGTAGGGCTTGGTGGCGAACAGGCCGCCGTCGCTCATCTGGCCCATGCCGTAAACGTTCGGGCCCATCACCCACTCGTAGGAATCCAGGTAGCGCTCCATGAACCAGCGATGCACCTCGTGCGGGTGGATCTCGCACAGCAGCATCAGGTTGCTGATCACCATCAGCCGCTCGATGTGGTGGTTGTAGCCGAGCCGGTGGACCCGTTCGATCGCCGCATCCAGGGGCGGCAGGCCGCTGCTGCCGTCGTTCCAGCAGGGGGCGAGGCGTCGGTGGTGGTTCCAGAAGTTGGCGGCGGCCTGGCGCTCGCCATGCACCCGGTCGATGCCGCGCACGAACTCGCGCCAGCCGATCACCTGGCGCAGGAAGCCCTCCAGCGAGGCGATCGGCACCGGCTGGCCACGCTCCTGGCGCGCCCCCGCGTGCTCCAGGGTGGCCGCGATCACCGCCGCGGGGGTGAGCAGGCCGATGTTGAGCAGGGGCGAGAGCAGGGAATGGTGCAGGGTGGCGTGTCGCTGGCTGAGGGCGTCTTCATAAGGCCCGAAGTCATCGAGGCGCTCCGCCAGGAAGCGCCGCAGCCAGGCTTCGACGCCGGCGTGATCGAAGGGGATCCACAGAGGCCCCAGCTCGCCGGGGTGGTCGGTGAAATGGCGAGCGATCAGGGCCCGCACCGCCGGCTCATGGGGGCTGGCCGTCACCGCCGGCAGGGTGGGCTCCACGTAGCCCTTGGGGAGCTTGCGGCGGTTCTCCACATCGAAGCTCCAGCGGCCGCCGGTCGGGGAGCCATCGGCTTCCAGCAGCAGGCCGAGGCGGCGCCGCTGGCGCTCGTAGAACGTCTTCATGAACGGGCGGCGGCGGCCCTCGAACCAGCTGCGGCTCTCGGCCACCGATTCCAGGAACGCCGGCGAAGGCAACACGCTGAGCTGCACGCCCTGCTCGGCGCAGAACCGCTTCAGCCTCGCCTCGAAGCTCCGGTCGGCCACCTCAGCCACCTGCAGCTCGCGGGCCTGCAGCTCGCCGCCATCCAGCTCGGCCGCCAGCCGCTGCCAGAAGGGCACCTCCAGCGAAGCCGGCAGCTCGAAGTAGTGCAGCGCCACGCCCCGTTCGAGCAGCGCATCACGGAAGCTGCGCATGGCCACGAAGGTGTGCAGCAGCCGCAGGCGGTGGTAGCGCCAGGCGGAAGCCACCGTCAGGTCTTCGATCATCAGCACCCGGCGGCCGGGGGCGAGCTGCAGGGGGGAGGGGCGGATCCAGTCGGGGTGGAGCTGGTCGCCGAGGATCAGGGTGAGGGTCACGAGGGCAGGGGCACCGGGGCAGCCCAGAGCCGTCGGTGGCTCTGCTGGGGGTCGTAGAGGCGCACCTGGCGCTCCAGATCGAAGCGGCGCGGGGAACCCCCGAAACTGCGCGGGTCGGAACCCACACCGGCCAGGTAGGCCCAGTTGCCCGTGTTCAATGCCGGGTGGGCATCGATCAGGCACCACTCGAAGAAGCGCGCACCCCAGGTCCAGGGCAGCTTGAGCTCGTTGATGAAGTGGGAGGCCACCCACTGGCGGCCCCGGTTGGAGAGATACCCGGTGGCCAGCAGTTCGTTCAGCTGGGCATCGATCAGGGGATGGCCGGACGCGCACCGGGTCCAGCGGGCGAAGCGCTCCCGGTCCGCGTCCCAAGCGGGCTGGCGGTTCTGGATTCCCCCGGGGGCGTGGAAAGCATCGCCATGGCGCTGCTCCGACCAGAGAAAAAACTCGCGCCAGAGCAGTTCCTGCTTCATCCATTCCGAACCCTCGTCGGCGCCGTGGAGGTCCTGATAGCGGAGAACCTCCTGCCAGATCCGCCGCACCGACAGGGAGCCCACCCCCAGGAAGGGGGAGAACTTGGCGGAGAATTCCGTCCCCACCAGCCCATTGCGGGTGGCCTTGTAGGTGCGCAGGCCATCGGAATCGAACAGGTAGTGCCTCAGCCGGGCCAGGGCCGTCGGTTCATCGCCGCTGAACGGGAAGGCGCTGCGGGGATCAGCGGCGGCGGCCGCGGCCGACGACGGGGCAGCGGGCGGCGCCAGCCAGATGCGGGGCAGCGCGTGCCAGGCACCCCCCAGGCCGGCAAGATCCGGTGGGGGCAACGGTGGTTCCGGGGAACGCTCCAGGCCGCGGCGGAACTGGCTGAACACCTGCGGGAAGCGCTCGGCCGCCACCGGCCAGGTGTCGAACAGGCGGCTTTCGCTGCCGTGCAGCACCGCCTGGGGCCGCAGCAGGGGGCGGAGTTCGGCGAGGGCGGACGCGGTGGTGTGCTGGGGGAAGTGGAGCAGGGGAATCGCCACCGCCTCCAGGCGGCGGTGCAGGCAGGCCAGCGCCTGGGCCTCCAGCCGCCGCTGGTGGGGGCCCCGCAGCCGCTGGGCCTCGGGCCTGCAGTCCAGCACGATCAGGCGGCCGCCGCGATGGCGGCGCGCCAGAGCCACGGCCTCGTGCAGGGCGGGTTGGTCATCGAGGCGCAGCTGACCCTCCAGGGCCAGGACGATGGTGACGTCGCCCGCCATGGGGATCCGCAGATCGGCTCAGCCTGGCAAAGGCAGCCCCTCCGCCGCGAGGCGGGGCTCCATGACGGATTGCTGCGCCGCCAGGACGGAGCGCTTGCGCTTCTTAAGGATTGCTCTAGGTTTTGGTGGTGCAGGACGTTCCCGTGAGTCAGTCCCTTTCCCTTCTCACCGCCACAGGCCTCACCGGCCTGGCCCTGGTGAGCCTGACCATGACCTTTCTGTTCTGAACCCTCGGCGGCCCGCCCTGGCCTGAACCCAAGGGTCAGGAGGCCGGCGGCAGGTAACCGGTGCGGCGCAGAAACGCCCTGAGGGCTTCGGGGTAACTGGCATAGCGCCTCTGGGGCCGCCGGCATTCCCCTTTGGCGTCGTAGCCGGCTTCGCAGGAGCTCAGCCCCCAGTCGGAGCGGCGGTCGTAGAGGCCCAGCATCCGCCGCCAGCCGGCGTCGAAGTCGCCCACCAGCGCCTTGGTGGCCACCCAGGCCGCCAGAAAGCCGTTGGCCTCCGGCCGTTGAGCGGCCGGCTGCCGGAACCAGCTCTCCATCTCCTGGAGCCGGTGGCGGTGCAGCGGCACGACCTCCGGCCGATGGCTGATGTCGACGAAGCGATCACCCTGCAGCTGCCAGATCTGGCTCGGGGCGCTGCTGCCGGCGTAGCTGGCGAACCGATACAGGAAGCGGTTGTCCACATCCACCAGCAGGTAGCGGCCGTTGCCGAGCGGGTCGCTGGCGCCGTTGGGGCCACCGTTCACCGGCTCGCGGCGCACCTCGAACCAGCGGCGGCCGTCGGGGCTGCTGGTGAGCACGCGGGTGTCGTTGCAGCAGTGGGCGCCGCCCGTGAACGAGGAAAGCAGCACCTCCGGATAGGGATTGGCGGGATCCAGCTCCACCACCTGCAGCACCGCGTCCGAGGTGTCTGTGCCAATCCGCAGCGCCCCCATCAGCTGGCCCACCACCTGCCCGCGCAGCCGGACGGTGGCCACGGGCTGCACCTCAGCCATCCCATCCGGCAGTGGCTTGCGGCGATCTTCCAGCACGGCCACCAAGGGCCCGTTGGTGATCACCGGACCGGCCGGTGGCGAGAGGGCCAGCAGCACCGACAGCAGCGGGGATACCGGAAGGGGCAGCGGCATGCGAGCGGGCCCTACTGGCAGCCCTGCACCGAGATCCGGTAGCTGAAGCCCAGGGCGCCGGGGTCGCTGCTGGCCCCCACCTTGAAATTCATCTGGCTGGCCTGCTTGCCGGGAATGGCCGGGAAGGGGCCGAACATGCGGCCGGTGCCGATCGGTGGATTCATGACCTCGTTGATCACCTGCAGATTGCTGCCATCGCTGAACTTCATGAAGCCGCTGACCGGATACTTGGCATTGGCGTCGGAGGAATTGGCCGTGAAGAAGAACTTGAAGCTGCTGTAAGGCTG
Source organism: Cyanobium sp. CZS25K (assembly GCA_030373325.1). GTDB lineage: Bacteria > Cyanobacteriota > Cyanobacteriia > PCC-6307 > Cyanobiaceae > Cyanobium. The sequence goes on from JAUCZB010000010.1 coordinate 109,485, forward strand.
ATTAACGATGAAATCGGTGTTCCAGTTGTCTCTGCCGATCAGCTTGTCGGGGCCGACCCGCTTGGAGACGATCGGGGTGGTGCCGTTGCCACCGATCGGCTGCAGGAAGGTGCAGCGCTGCTGGGCTTCAGCGGCTGAGCCCACACCGATGGTGAGGGAGGCGCTCAGCAGGGAGACGGCCAGAGCTTTCATGGCTGGGGATCAGGAGACGTTGACCCTAGAACGCAGTGGCAACCGCATCCCCGCCGTGGAGGCAGACGGCCACGGGCCCAACGGCCTTCAGAGGTCGAAAGCGAAGATCCGCTTCCAGTCGTTCTTCATGCTGATCACGATCCAGCCCAGCCTGGTGGCCCGGCACCGGCCTTGGTGTACTCCAGCCTCTGCCGGTCGCCGCTGGAGTTGCCGAAGGCGGCCGTGGGTCGCCGGCCGATCATCAGCTGGATGCCCTCCGGCTTGCCGGCGCTGTTGTCGTTGAGCAGCAGTCTGGGCTCCTTGGTGAGGACGGGCCGGCCGCTGCTGTCGTAGCCGTAACGGGTGGCGCCGGCGCTGCCGATCACCTGCTCCGGTGGGATGCCATACACGCGCTCGGCATAGACACGCACGAAGTCCTGCCCGCCAGCGGTGACGATGAAGGTCTTGCAGCCGTTGGCACGCAGATAGCGGAGCAGCTCCTGCATCGGCGGGCCCGGGGGTGGCCGGCCCGCCGATGCAGGTACCGCACCTGCGGATAGAGAGGCTGCTCCACCCAGAGGGTGCCGGCCTGGTCGAAGGTGGCGATGCGCTCCTCGGGCGGCACGAACCGGGGGCTGCGCCGATCCGTGGTCTGGCGGACAAAGGTGAGGAGGCTGTCGCAGGCCGGCCCCCGGTTCCAGGAAAGGCGCGACGCGTCTGGGGCCCTTGGGCGGGGTCGCTGGGCGTGGGTGGGGGTGTGCCGCCATGGCCTTGAGGATGGCAACGGGGACAGGAGCGAACCGCGGCGAAGCGCCCCAGCGGCCGAATGGCTTCAGGTGCGCGTGCGCAAGCGATCGAGCCGCAACTGGTGCTCCCGGCTGGTGAGCCCCAGGTAGCCCAGCAGCACCACCCCCACCACCCCCAGGGCCGTGGCGGCGGCGATCATGAACAGGATCACGATCTGGTAGCGGACGGCGGCAGCGGGGGTGGCCCCCTGCAGGATCTGACCAGTCATCATGCCGGGCAGGCTGACCAGCCCCATCACCATCATCGAATTGATCGTTGGGATCATGCCCACCCGGATGGCGTCCCGCACCACCTCCAGGCAGGCCTCCCAGCGGCTCGCCCCCAGGCTCAGCCGTGCCTCCACCTGCTCGCGCCGGCTGGTGAGCCCCTCCATCAGCCGATCCAGCCCCAGGGAAATGCCGTTGAGCGTGTTGCCCAGCACCATCCCCAGAAGGGGGATCAGGTACTGGGGGGCGAACCAGGGCTGGGGTCGGATGATGCCGCTCACCGCCAGGCCGGTGATGAGGGCCGAGGAGGCCAGCACCGAGAGCAGGCTGTTGGCGTAGATGCCGGCGAACCGCGCGCGGGTGCGCTGCACCGCCGACACCCCGGCGATGCTCGCCATCACCAGGCCCAGCAGCAGGATCGTGAGCGGGTTGTGCTGGCGGAACAACCACTCCAGCACCGTCCCCACCAGCAGCAGCTGCACCACCATGCGGCTGGCTGCGAGCAGAAGCGAGCGCCCAAGCCCAAGCCGCAGCAGACCCGAGAGCACCACGTTCACCAGGATCAGCAGGGCCGAGAGGGCCAGCCGGCCGTCGCTGATCGGCAGGGCACCGGGGGCAGTCATGGCGTCAGGCTCAGGCGCCGGCCGGTGAAGCGCTCGATCTGGGCGCCGTCGTGGCTGGTGAGCAGGCAGGCCCGCTGGCCCCGGGCCAGCCATTGGTGCAGCAGGGCCTCCACCCGCTCGGTGCTGGCGGGATCGAGGGAGGCGGTGGGCTCATCCAGCAGCAGGATCTCCGGATCCAGCTGCAACGCCCGCAGCAGGGCCAGCAGCTGCAGCTCACCCCCCGAGAGCCGCTCGGCCGCCAGCGCAAGGAAACCGGCCCCGCGGCCCAGCTGCTGCAGCCAGCCCAGAATCCGAGGCGCGTCGTAGGCCTGGCCGCGATGGCTGGCGTAGCTCAGCACCTGGCGCAGGTTCTGCTCCACCGTGCCGGCAAAGGCCACCGCCCGCTGGGGCAGGTAGGCGACCCGGGAGCGGTACACCGGCAGGGTCCACGACGATGGGCTGCGGCCGGCGAGCAGGATCCGGCCCCGCTGCAGAGGATCCAGCCAGGCCAGCTGGCGCAGCAGCAGGGTCTTGCCGGCGCCGCTGGGCCCCACCAACCCCAGCCGGTCCCCCGCCTCCAACCGGAAGCCCAGGTCGCTCCACAGCAGGCGCCCCTCCAGCTGGCGGGCCAGACCTTCGGCTTCCAGCAGGGGCATCCGCTCCTCGTCCCGTCCAGCCTGTGAATCGTGCCATCGCGGCGAAGGGCTCAGAACTTGCGCAGTTCCCGGCGGATCTTGAGGGGATCGCCGGAAGGCGACTGATGGAAGAGCAGCATCGGCACACCGGCCAGCAGCAGGCCGATCGCGGCCACGACGCCCCAGGAGATGGACGGCCGGCCCTCCGGAGGGGCCTCGCCGGGTCGGAGCCGGCCAGGGCTGCGCCGCCGCCGCGTTGAGCGGTGATACCTACCCATCGATGCAGGCTCCGGGCCCGACTGTCGCTTCAGTCTGTCGGGGCTGGCCGCCGCCGCCCGCCACGCCTGGTGATCCCGATCCGCTGCTCCCGATCCGCTGCTCCCGATCCGCTGATCCCGGGGGCGATCGCTGGAGAGGTCCTGCCTTTCGCCCTTGGCTCCGCCGGCCTGGACGTTCTCTTCGCCGTGCCGCTGCTGGCTTCGATCTTCTCCGGTGCCGCCATGACCGCCACCAGCATCGGCATCACCGCCAACGTGCCGTGGTGATGAAGTTCCTGCACCCAGCAACCACGAGGGGCTGGTGATGGCGGGCTTCCTGCTGGCGGCCGCCGTGGTCAGCAAGGTGGCGGCCGGCTGGAGCTACACCAGCCAGGCGCCCACCAACCGGCTGGCGGTAGGGCTGGGGATGATGCGCCGCGACGAGGAGGGCCTGATCTTCCTGGGCCTCGGCACCCAGACCGGCGTCCTGAGCCCCTCGCTGGAGGCCGCCATCCTGCAGATGGTGATGGGCACCACCTTCCTGGCTCCCGTTCTGCTGCGGCTGGTGCTGGCCGTGGGACAGTGGCCATCGCTTTCCCTGTGCCCGTGTCGAACGACAGCAGTTCCTCGAGGTCGGTGATCGTCGGCCTGCTGGTCGTGATCGGTTCGATCGGAGGCCTGGCCCTGCTGGTCTGGTTCACGGTCGTCCTGCTCGACCTCAAGCACCTCAACACCTCCGGCTTCACGCTGCCCTGAGGCCATCCGGTTGGTGCCTGTGGTGGTACTCAAGGCAGTCGCCTCGCTGCCGCGATGCCCCTTCCGCTCACTGCACCCCTCACCGCTCTCCTGCTCACGCTCGGGGGTCACCAACCCGTTGGCCTGCCTGGATCCGTGCAGGCCGACACCAGGCCAGCCGCCAACCGTGTCACCGGACTGGTCGCCCAGGCGCAGGGTGGGGTTCTCGCCCCGTCCCTGCAGGGCAAACCCGTTGTGGTCGACATCTATGCCAGCTGGTGCTCGAAGTGCCAGACGATCGCCCCGACCCTGCGCTCCCTCCAACAACAGAAGGCCGGCAAGGCCACCTTCCTGAAGTTCGATGTTTCCGATGCCGCCCAGCTGAAGACGTCACGCGAAAGGGCCCGTGCCCTCGGCCTTGGTCCTTTCCTGGAGGCCAACCGCAGCCAGACCGCACTGGTGGCTGTGATCAACCCGGCCACCGGCGCCACGGTGAAGGCCTTCCGAGCCAGCACCGATGAGGGCGCCTACAGCGCGGCGATCAAAAAGGCCCAGTCGATGCTCCAGCCGTGAGCATCCCAGCCATTCGCAGAAAGGGACTGGCCTTTCTGGTGCTCCTGGGCGGGCTGGCACTGCTGGGGGTGCTGGCCGTCCACTGGCTGCCCGGCATCGGCATGCAGCTGGATCTGGCGGTCCTGTCCGCGTCCCAGTCCTACGCCGATCGGCTCGACGCCATGCCCGCAGGCCCCGGCGTTCTGCTCCCCCTTGTCGCCTTCGCCGGTGGGGTGTTGGCGAGCGTGTCGCCCTGTGTGCTGGCGATGCTGCCGTTGAACCTCAGTTACATCGGCACGCTCGGGCCGATCAGCCGGCCCCAGGCCATCCTCAGGGTGGGGGGCTTCGTGGCCGGCACCGTCGTGGTGCTGAGCCTGTTCGGGCTGATCGCCTCGTTCGCCTCGGCCATCGTGGTGGACCACCGCGGCCCGGTCCACCTGGGGGTGGGGCTGATCATCCTGCTGATGGGACTGAACCTGGGGGGTTGGCTGCCGCTGACCCTGCCCCGCCTGCCCGAACTGCCGCCGGCCGGTGGTCCGTTCCTGGTGGGGATGGGTTTTGCTCTGGTCAGCTCCCCCTGCGCCAGTCCGGTGCTGTTTTCGGTGCTTGCCGCAGCTGCCGTCAGCGGCTCCAACGCGCTGTCGGTGCTGACGATGGTGAGCTATGCCCTGGGGTACACCGCTGTGATGGCCGCCTCAAGCCTCTGGGTCGGTCTGATGAGCGCCTCGAGGCGACTGCTCAACCACGCCGGAACCCTCACCCGCGTGAGCAGCCTGGTGCTGTTGGCGGCGGGCAACTACACCATTGGCCAGGGGCTGATCACCACCTGGCAGAACTGAGCGCGATCGCAAGGGAGAATGGACGTGCTGGAATCGGGGCAGCCGGACCTCGGTTGATCCACCCCACAAAGAACGGAGTCGATGGCGGGTTTCCTGAAACTCATCCTGGCGTTCCTTCCCTGGATCGCCTTTCTGGTGATTGCGCACGGCAGCCTCCTGCGCCTCAAGATCGGGCTTGTGGTTGCCCTGATCCTCAGCCTTGCGATGGGAATCGGGCGGCTGCATCGCGGCATCCTTCTCTGGGCCGGGATTCTCTTTTTCGTGATGGCCAGCGTGGCGGTGATCTGGCTGGAGAACGGCTGGGTGATTCGGCACATGGGGGTGCTGGCATCCGGAACCCTCGCCTCCGTCACCTGGCTCTCGGTGCTGGCTGGGAAGCCCTTCACCATGGCGTATGCGCGTCAAAACGTCGATCAGTCGCTCTGGAGCAGCCCAGCCTTCCTTCGCAGCAATCTGCTGATCAGCTCTGCCTGGGGAGTCACCTTCAGCCTGAATACATTTTTGGCGCTCGGAAAGGCCTATGCCGTTGGCCTGCCAACATACGCCTATGAAGTCATCAACTACGGATTGCTGATCGGCACAGCCGCATTCACGAGCTGGTACAGCAATCGGTCGCGGCAACACCGGATCAAATCTCAGCCCCACTGAGCCCTGAGGGCACGCGAATGCGGTTCCCTCGTAACAAACGCCCCGTCGTCAAGCAGATGGCCGTGGCCGCCCTCAACAACAGGGTGGCCAACAACACCTAGGATCGGCCATAGGAGCCTAGGAGCTGGAGATCCAATTCAACGCCAGATTCAACGCCAAAAACATCCCTGCCCCCATCGATGAGCACCTCCATCAAAGCCCTCGCCGCTTTCGGCGCCAAACAACCCCTCCAGCCCTTCGAATACACCCCCGGCCCCCTCGGCAGCGAACAGGTTGAGATCGCCGTGGAGAGCTACGGCATCTGCCACAGCGATCTCTCCATGCTCGACAACGACTGGGGCATGACCACCTACTCCTTCGTTCCCGGCCACGAAGTCATCGGGCGCGTCGTCGCCCTCGGGGCTCATACCAAGCGCCTGGCCATCGGCGACCGTGTTGGCCTTGGCTGGTTTTCCGGCAGTTGCGGCGCCTGCGAACAATGCCTCTCCGGCAACCAGAACCTCTGCCTCAAGGCCGAAGCCACCATCGTCGGGCGCCACGGCGGCTTCGCCACGCGTGTGCGGGCCGACTGGACCTGGGTTCTTCCGTTGCCGGAAGGTCTTGACGCCATCAAGGCCGGCTCCCTGCTGTGCGGCGGCATCACCGTCTTCAATCCCCTGGTGGAGCTCGGCATCAAGCCCACCGACAGTGTCGCCGTCATCGGCATCGGCGGCCTCGGCCACATGGCTCTGAAGTTTCTGCGTGCCTGGGGCTGCGACGTCACCGCCTTCACCACCAGCGACTCCAAACGCGAGGAGGCCCTGCAGCTCGGCGCCCACCGCACCTTGAACTCCCGTAACCCCGAAGAACTGGCCGCGGCGGCGAACAGTTTCGACTTCATCCTCAACACCACCAACGCCAATCTCGACTGGAACACCTACATCGCGGCGCTCAAACCCAAGGGTCGGCTGCACACCGTGGGGGCCGTTCCAGAACCGATGGCCATGGTGGCCTTCCCGATGATTCTCGGCCAGAAAAGCCTCTCCGGTTCCCCCCTCGGCAGCCCGGCCACCACCGATCAGATGCTTCACTTCAGCTGCCGCCACGGCATCGCACCCACCACCGAAACCTTCCCGATGTCGAAGGCCAATGACGCCTTCGATCATCTCCGCGCCGGCAAAGCCCGCTACCGCATCGTGCTGATCAACGACCTCGACTGAATCCCGTGCTCAGAACCGCGTGATCAGCGGTGGCAGCGGGCGTGGGCCAGGACCAGGCTGGCCATGAGAGCCTCCGCGTTGAGGGGTTTGGCAAGAACCTCATTCATGCCCGATTGCAGCGCAGCCGCCCGCTCCTCGGTGGAGGTGAAGGCGGTGACCGCCACGATCCAGGGCCGCTCCGTCCGGCCGGTGGCGGAGCGGATGCGGCGGGTGGCTTCCAGCCCATCGAGCCGAGGCATCTGCACATCCATCAGGATCAGATCCGGGTCGAGACTGCCCTGGCGTTCGAGGGCCTCCTGGCCATCGACGGCGGACTCCGGCGCATAGCCCAGACGCCGCAGCATCAGCTCGCAGAGGCGCCGGTTCACCGCACTGTCATCGGCCACCAGGATGGTCAGGGGATGGCGGGCCGCGAAGTTGTCCGCCTCGCTGCGGCCCGGCGGCGGCTTCCCCGGCGTCGGGGTCGGGGCAAGCGCGGGAGTGGGTGGGGGCGGAGGCGGAGGCGCGTCAGCCACCCCTTCCACAGGCAGGCGGAAGCTGACCACGCTGCCACGTCCGGGGGTGCTCTCCACTTGGATCGTGCCGCCGAGGGCCTCCACGAGCTGCTGGCTGATGGCCAGCCCCAGGCCGGTGCCCGGATGGGGCGCGGTGGCGGAAGCCTTCAGCTGGGTGAAGGGCCGGAACAGCAGACCCAGCTGGTCGGCGGCGATGCCGACACCGGTGTCGGTGACGGCGAACTCCAGAAGCAGCGGCCCGCGCCGGGGAAGGGCCGGAGCCTGCACGGAAACAACGACGCTGCCGGCGTCGGTGAACTTGATCGCATTGCCGATCAGGTTGAGCAGGATCTGGCGCAGGCGGATGGCGTCGGTGAGGATGACCGGGGGAACCTCCGGGCCCATCACCAGGGACAGGCGGATCGCCTTGGCCAGGGCGAGGCTCGAGCAGGTGGCCAGCGTGTCCTCGACGAGGGAACGCAGCTGGCAAGGAGCCCGTTCGATCACCAGAGTTCCTGACTCGTTCTTGGTGAAATCGAGGATTTCATTGAGCAGGGTGAGCAGGGATTCCCCCGAGTTGTGGACGATGTCGAGGCATTCCCGCTGCTGTGGCGAGAGCTCCGTGGCCAGCACCAGCCCGGTCATGCCGATGACCCCATTGAGCGGGGTGCGGATCTCATGGCTGAGGGTGGCGAGGAAGGTGCTCTTGGCGCGGTCGGCCGAGGCCATGGCCTCGAAGGCCCTGGCGCGGGCCTTCAGGGTGCGGCGATGGGAGCTGGCCGCCAGCACCGAGAGTCCGGCACTGCCCAGCAGGCCCAACCCGAAATCCCGCTTCAGCGGCAGCTGTTCCTGCTGGAGGCGGGCCAGCGAAAGATCGATCCCGACCACACCCACCACCCGCCCCTGGCTGTCCCTGATGGGGGAAAAGCCACTCAGGAAGGTGCCCCATCGGTCGGTGTAGGGACGGGCGCTGACCGTGGTCTGGCCGGTGCGGGCCGCCAGGCGGGCCGCCTCCGGTGCCTCTTCGTAGAGCTCACCGGGGGTGGCGACGGGGGTGGTGTCGCCCTGGTTCTTGATGAAGTAGGAGGTGTCGAGGCCGAAGCGAAGGCCTTCAGGCGTGGGCGTGAGTTCATAGGCGTAGAAGATCTCGGGCACGAGCTTGCGCAGCTTCAGCAACGGCTCGCTGGCACGGCGATAGGCCGCATCCCCCATCTGCTCGGGCCGGGTGATGCTGGCGGTGAGGGTTGGATCCATCTGGCTGGCTGCGATGCTCACCAGGATGTGCAATCGTTCGCGAACCCTGGTCCGCAGGAGCTCACTGGCGGCCCGGTAATTGATGGTCAGCGCCACCGCCGCGACGGTGAAGACCGTGGCGGCCATCAGCACACTCTCGCGGCGAATGCGGCGGCGGCTCCATTCAGAGCTGGAGCCATTGGGGTGGCGCTCGGACACGGGAGCGGCTCCGAACACACGGGGAAGCCAGCCAGCCAGTGGAACGCACCCTTGCGAACACCTCCTGTCTACCCCGGCGCCACCCCCCGCCGTGACCCCCAACGGACGGCATGAGGAGATGTGAACCGCCGCCCGGCCTCTGAAGGGCCTTGCCTACGTTTGATTCGCTGCTCAGGCTCCCGATGCGCGCGAACGTGGCTCCCCGCGAAGCGGCCCGCCTGGAGGCGCTGAACGACTACCGCATCCTTGATACGGACAGCGAGCAGTCGTACGACGACATCACCTTTCTGGCCGCCCAGCTGTGTGATGTGCCCATCGCCCTGATCAGCCTGGTGGATGCCGATCGTCAGTGGTTCAAATCCAGGTTCGGCCTCGATGTCAGCGAAACGAGCCGCGATGTGTCCTTCTGCGCCCACGCCATCCTTGGCGACAAGACCCTGGTGGTGAAGGATGCCCGTGAGGATGAACGCTTCCGGGACAACGCGCTGGTCTGCAGCGAACCCAACATCGTCTTCTATGCGGGGGTGCCGTTGTGCACACCAGCCGGCGCCCGGATCGGCTCCCTCTGCGTCATCGATCGCCGCCCCCGCGAACTCAGCGATCTGCAGATCCGATCGCTTGAGGCTCTGGCCCATCAGGTGGTGTTGCAGCTTGAACTGAAGCGGATCTCCGACCAGCTGGCCGGCGCGCTGCAACGCATCGACGTGATGGAGAAGCTGATCCCGATCTGCTCCTACTGCAAGGGCATCCGCAACGACCAGGGGTACTGGGAGACCGTCGAGGCGTTCATCAAGAGCCACGACAACGTGGAGTTCTCCCATGGTGTGTGCAACGCCTGCATGGCCAAATACTTCCCGGAGGTGACTCCCTTCGCGGAAGGCCCTGCGGAAGGCACTGCGGAGGAAGAAGCGCCCTGATCGCGCCGGGGGTACGGCGAATCCGCTGAGCCGGCCTCAGCCGGGTTGGGGAGTTCGCAGCTTGTAGCCGCTGTCGATGGTGCTCCCGGGCAGCGGTTGGCTCTCGTCGTTGGGGATCATCACCTCGATGTAGGCGGCGCCATCGTGGCTATCGATCCGATCCAGCACCTGGTCGAGTTCCGCCACGGTGCTCACCTTCGCCGTCAGCCAGTTCCTGCAACCGAACGCCTCGGGCAGCAGGTGGTACTGAACGGCTGCCAGATCGTCGTAGCCATGACCGCGCTCACTGATCACATCCTCGATGCCGAAGAGGCCGTTGTTGAGCACGAAGATCCTGGGGTTGACGCCATAGCGGCCCATCACCCCGATCTCATTGAGGGTGAGCTGGTGCGCACCGTCGCCGGTCACCATCCAGGTATGGCCGGAGGTCTTGGCCATCACCACCCCAAGGCAGGCCGGCGTGGCCCAGCCGATGGATCCCCAGAGGCCCTGGCCTTCCGCCGTGACACCTTCCGGCAACAGTATGCGGTTGAGGTGCGTCATGCAGGTGCCCGTCTCGATCACCACCGTGTCTCCGGCACGCAGCCGCTGCCGCAGGCGTGGGTAGAAGGTGGCTGAGGTGGTGGGATCGCCGGCGGCGCCGGTGAGGGCTGGCGGGGCGAGCTTGAGGCCGTGATCGGCACAACGGGTGCTGACACGTTCGCAGAGGGCGCTCAGCACATCGTCGATCGCCACATTCACAAAGACCTTGCCACCGGCCCGCACCCAGTTGTCGTGGATGGAGACCAACCTTGCCGGGTCGTACTGGCCCGTCCACAGGCCCGTGTTGAGTTCGGTGGTGACGATGCCACCGATAGCAAGCACGACATCGGCCTGGCCCACGCAGTCCCGCACCGCCTCCGAGGACGACCAGTCGCCCGCATAGAGGCCGACGTACTGGGGCATCGCCTCATCGATCGTGCCCTTGTCGTTGGGTGTGAGGGCGGTGGGAAGATTCGTCTTGCGGATGAATTCCAGCGCTCTCTCTCTGACGCCGTAGCGGCTCACCAGATGGGTGAGCACCGCCACCGGATGGCTGGCGGCCTCAAGCCGCGCCAGGATCGTCTGCACGGCGGCCTCCAGCTCCTGGGGCACACTGCGTTGGCGCTTCACCGCCGGGAGCGGCTGCCCGACGACGGGGGTGCCGATCACCGGCAGGCCACCGTTCAGCTCGGAGATCACCAGATAGGCCGGCATGCTCTGCCGGAGGGCTTCACGGATCACCCGCTCCAGTTCTTCGATGCAGTTGTCGGGGGTGAGCACCGCGCTCACACAGGCGGCGGCAGCCGAGAGGGGCTGAAAACGGTCGTAGACGTTGTCGCCGAGATTGTGGTGCGTGATCAGCCCCTGTTTCTGGATGCGCTCACTGGGCATGCCCACCAGGTGAAACACCGGCAGCCGATGGGCCTTGCTGCCCATCACACCATTGATGGCGGAGAGTTCACCCACGCCGTAGGTGGTGGAGAGGATGGCCGCGCCACGGATACGGGCATAGCCATCGGCGGCGTAGGCCGCGTTGAGCTCGTTGGCGCAGGCCACCCATGACAGCCCCGGCACCAACTCAGCCGCATCGTCGATGGCGAAGGCATAGTCACCGGGCACCCCGAAAATCCGGTCGATCCCCAGTTGGGACAACCGATTCAGGGTGTATTGGGCGACGGATGGTGACGCCATGGCGGGTGTGATGAACGCTACAAAAAACCTAGCCAGCCTGAAATTTCCGGCCACCCATCGCCTCCTTCGGCAACACGGCGGCGGCGATCGCGGCGTCTCCCCGCCGGTGGATCTCGCTGGCGTAGTCGGTCCAGGTGCCCTGGCCCCAGTAGCGGAAGCAGCTGGTTTCGAGCAGCAGCAGGTGCAGCAGAGCCCGCTGGTAGGGCTGGGTCTGGGTCACCGCGGGGTCCCGAGCCACCAGGGGGTCAAACACCTGGTGAAAGCGGGCGCTGAGCTGGTTCATCGGCTGCAGCACGTTGGCGTAGCCCTCCACCCAGCTGAGGTCGTTGGTCCAGGAGGCGCCGGCCATCGAGAAGGAGGGATCGCTGGCCTGGAGCTGGACGATGGCCGCTTCGGTGGCGTCCGGGGTGGGTGGGCTGCCGAGCTGTTGCCACAGCCTGTGCTGGCCGACCGCCTGAATCCTCGGGAAGTCTTCTGAGTTCACACCGGCAGCTTCCAGCAGCTCGAGATATTCCGTGCCGTTGATGGCCACCGTGGCTGGATCATTTCCTTTGGAGGCGATCGTGTGATGGGCCTGGATGAAAGCCGGGGGAAATTCATTCATCATCACGCCACCATTTTCCCCGTCGGCAATCTGGGAAACGAGCGCCGGAATCGTGGTGGCGCCCAGCCCTTGCCGGCCGAGCCCGAGGGCTTCGTAGCAGGGCTGCATCTGGCCCACCAGCTTGGTGTCGGAGCCCTGGGTCTTGATCAGCGCCGTGATGGTGGCTGTTTCGCCACTGGAGCTGCGCGCCACGAGCTGGTTGGGGATGTACTTCTGCTCCTGCCGCAGGCCTGAGCCGTCGAGGTTTTCGACGCTGTGCTCCTGCACCAGAAGCCAGCGGTAGCCGCACTCGCACAGGGCCTTCACCAGGGCATGGAGGGTGTCGGGGTGGTTGGGCAGATGCATTTCCGGCAGGGAGAATCCCTTCACCCGTTGCAGGGCCTCAGGGCCGAAGAGGGCTGCAAACTGGTGCTGCCAGGCCAGGATCTGCAGCTTGAGGTCGGGGATCGGGGTGGAAGGCGCCACGGCGTGGCTCCAGAAGGTGCCGAGCCATTCCACGTGGCTCTGGAGGATGGGATCGCAGGCGAGCCGCCTGAGGCCATCGAGAATGTCGTGGCGGCCCATCTGCTCCAGGCCCCAGAGCAGATTGCCCGAGTAATCCAGCATGATGCGAGGGTTGCAGCCCTCGCCGATCAGCTGGGGGATGATCCCGGCCAGGCGTCCGTAGCACTGGGCAAAGGGTTCGGCGTTGTGGTTGTCCCCCTCACCTGGGTGCTCCAGCATGTACTGGAGATGGGAAATGAGTTCTCCATGGGCTCCGGCGGGGATCGTGGGCTGGTGCATGTGCAGCGCGCAGGCAAAGCCGGAACGGATCTGCGCCAGATCCAGATTGGAGTGCGGCAGAAACACAGGGCCGGGCTGCTGCACCAGAGCAAGGATCGCCGCTTCTGAGCCAGCGATCGGCGGCAGGGCTGGGTCGGTCATGGCTGGGGTTGGGAGGCCCGCGCGCAGGGCAGGTCGTACGGGATCAGTCTGCGGGCCAGGGGGAAACGCTGCTGTCGCCATCCCTGCGCCAGGCTGGATCGATGACGTTGCCAGTGCCAGGAGTCCCCAGACCATGACTCCCCCAGGTCTCCTCCGGCGTTGGCGGCTGGCCGCCGCCCTGGCCGCCACGGCCATCGCCGCCGCCGTGGTCGGGCTGGCGCTGCATTGGATCGGGGTGGGCCGCGGGGGGCCCGCGGCGGGCGCCGCCGACAGCGAGCTTTCGGCCGAGGTGGGGCGCCGCTACGGGGGGATGAAGCGTCTGCTGTTTCCCGGCCAACCGGAGATCTCCGTGGCCGAGTGGCTGGCGCGGCCCAAGCAGCGGCCGGCGGTCCTGGTCGATGTGCGCGAGCCGCACGAACGGCGCGTCTCGATGCTGCCGGGGGCCATCACGAAGGAGGAGTTCGAGCGCAACCGCGCCCGCTACCGCTCCTGGGTGGTGGTTCCCTACTGCACCATCGGCTTGCGCAGCGGGATTTACACCAGGGACCTCAGGCGCCAGGGTTTCGAGGTGCGCAATCTGGCGGGCAGTGCCCTGGCCTGGGCCCATGCCGGCCTGCCGTTCGAAGCCAGAGGCGAGGCCACCCGCCGGGTGCACGTCTTTAACGCCGACTGGAACCTGCTGCCCCGCGGCTATGAGCCCGTCGTCTCGAAGGCGCTGCCATCGGCTCCCTGAAGGGCCTGCATTTTGCCGACAGAATGCAATCATCCCATGAAGCAGATCGGCTCCAGTTGCGATGCAGGAGATGGAGGATCTGAGCCACATCAAGCTGCTGAGGGGTGAGGCCGCCATGCCGACTAACGGCGCCAACGGCAACCAACTCCTAGGGTTGGAACACTTGAGAAAACACCAGATGCAGAACCCTCTCCTCCATCTGGCAGCCGTGCTACTGGCCCTGCCGCTGCTGAGCCCGGGCCCAGCCATGGCACAGAAGCGGATTCCCAAACTGCCGGGCAACGACCAATGCCCGCTTGGTTATGTGAATGATCTGAAGCAGCATTGCAACTCACCCATTTACTACCAAGTCAGGCCCACCTACGGCAAGCCCTGTCTGTCGGGTTGGATGAACATCGGAGCGGGCTACTGCAAGAAGAAGACCCTGGGCATCTTCTGATCACCCAGGCCTGCTGAGAGCCCTCAGCCAGTGGCGCCCACGGGCTTGTCGATCGGGGCGTGACGCATCAGGGCCGATGGAGTCGACGAAGCAGGTGGAACGGAATCTGGCAGTGGCCGTGCGTCAGGTGAACATGCACGAAGCCAAGACCCTTCTCCCGGCTTGCGGAGGCAGCGGCGGCGGTTGAAGCGTTCGTGATCGGCAAGGCCGGCCGGCGAGGTCGCCGATCTGTTCCACCACCTACGACCGCCTGCGGCACTCCATCGCCGAGCGGATGCGCATGAGCGCCGCGTCCAGCTGATGGTGGGCCGGGTGCTCACCGGCAACGGCATCACCGCCTACCACGAAGACACCTACCGGCTGATCGGCGCCGCCGGGCCGGGTAGCCGCAGGGAACTGCCCCCCGAGGCCCCCACAGATCCGGACGTGACACTCTCGCGTCATCC
>JAUCZB010000011.1 GCA_030373325.1 Cyanobium sp. CZS25K
ATGCCCTGGTGGCGATTCCGCCGGAGCCGCCGCCGGTGTTCGATCTCGATCCCACGCCGCTGCTGTTCCATGGCCGCGAGCGGGGGGACGAGCCCCTGGTCGACGATCCTGAGCGGCGGCGCAAGGGCTGGTGGCGGCTGGTGCTGTTTGCCAACTACCTGCGCCCCAGGCCCCTGGAGGTGCCGCCCCTGGCGCAGGTGCTGCGCCACTGCCTGGCACCGGGTTGCCGCGGCGCCAGGGCCCACTTCGGCTTCTATCCGTTCCACTGGCTGCCGGGTTGGCAGGAGGACTTCCAGGCCCTGGTGCCGGGGGGCCGCAGCACCCTGCAGGTGGCGGCGGTGCTGGAGAGGCTGGTGTTCCCCCGCCAGCGCTCGGCCCTGGTGGCCTGGATCCGACGCCTCGCCGCCCTGAAGGGGCTGCGCTGGGTGGTGCCGGCCCACTACGACGCCCCGGTGGCCAGCTCAGCCGAAGAGTTGACGTCTCTGGCGGACCGGATCGAGCAGGCCGACTGGGCGCCGGATGAAGGGACCTGGCAAACCCTGGCCGGCATCGACAGGGCCCTGGTGGGCCTTGGGCTGGTGCCGGGGGAGGAGCCCCGGCAGGAGAAGCCCCAACCCTAGAGCTCCAGCTCGCCGGGATCGTCGTCGAGGCTGGCTTCGAAACCACCGCTGCCGATCAGCGCGGTTTCCAGTTCCATGCGCTGCTCCATCTGGCGCAGGAAGTAGCCGGTCATCATGGCCGAGGCGAGCAGGCCGGCGAGGTTGTCGCGGCTGGCCTGGATCTTCACCTCGAACTGCTCGCCGGGGAGCATGCCCAGCAACCCCTGGACGTTGTGGCGAATGATGTCCTGGATGTCGCCGGTGGCCGAGCGCGCCACCCTCTGGAGAACGTCCGGGGACTGTTCCTGCAGGTACTGAATCAGCGAATTTTCGCTGATCGCCTCGTTATCGGCGGTCAGGAACTCCGGGTTGAACATTTCCCCTCCGGTGTGCTCTGCGACACGACTTGCACCATAACGCAGCCTTTCAGCTTGATTCGACCGCGTGGGGAGAGGAGAACCCAACCGGGCCGAACCGGGCCGGCGGCCAGTAACGCCAGATGGCGGTACCGATCAGATCCGCCTCCGGCAGGGGGCCCCAGAGGTGGGAATCCAGGCTGGCATTGCGGTTGTCCCCCAGCACCAGAACCTGGCCGGCGGGGACCACCAGGGGTCCCAGGTCATAGTCCATCGGCTCCCGCGCCCAGTCCGGATCCGCGCGTTGGCCATTGCGCCAGAGCCGGCCCTGCCTGACTTCCACCTCGTCGCCAGCCACGGCCACCACCCGTTTGATCAGGGCGGAACGGGGGTCGTAGCCCGCCTCCTGCAACAGGGCCGGCGGATGGAACACGACGATGCTGCCCGTTCGGACACCCGCACCGAAGCGGGGCGTGAGCTTCTCCACCAGGACCCTGTCCTGCAGTTGCAGGGTGGGCAACATCGAGCCCGAGGGGATCCAGCGGGGCTCCACCACGGCCCAGCGCAGCAGCAGGGCCAGCAGCACCCAGAGCAGCAGCCGAGCCAGCTGGCTGAGGAGCCCGTCGGCCCGGGCCGATGGGGCGGCCGGCGGCGGTGGTGGCGGAGGGGGCGTGGCGAAGGCGGGGCCGCTGCCCATGGCGAAGCCGTCGATCAGGATGATTCCCCCATCCTGAACAGTGGAGCGTCCCCTTTGGTCGGGCCCCCGTCATCGCTGGCCAATGTGCGGGCGGCCCTGACGCTCCTGAGCGCTCTGGGCCGGGGCGGGCTGGCGGATGTGGTACTCTGCCCCGGCAGCCGCTCGGCCCCCCTGGCGGTGGCCGCCGCCCTGCTGGAGCCGGGCGGTCTTCGGTTGCATACGGCCATCGACGAGCGCTCCGCCGCTTTCTTCGCCCTCGGACTGGGGCGTGGCAGCGGTCTGCCGGCGGCGGTGATCACCACCTCGGGCACCGCTGTCGCCAATCTGCTGCCCGCCGCCGTGGAGTCCGACTTCGGCTCCATCCCCCTGCTGCTGCTCACGGCCGACCGGCCGGCGCGACTGAAGGGCTGCGGCGCCAACCAGAGCGTCAACCAGGAGGCCTTTCTGGTCTGCAGTTGCCGCTGGCTGGGTTGCGGAGCTTCCGAAGGACTGGCCGCGATGGGGCCAGCAGCGCTGGAGACGATGGCCCGCGACGCCCTCGCTGCCGCGTGCGGTGATGGGGTCGGGCGCTCCGCCGGCCCGGTTCACCTCAACCTCCCCTTCGATGAGCCCCTGCATGCGGGCGGCGGCGAGCTGACGCAGCTGGCGGTCACGCTGGCCGGCCAGACCCCGCTGCCCTGCGTCAGCGCCCCGGCCACCTCCCCGGGGAGTGCCATGGGGAGTGTCACGGTGACAGCGGCGACCTCCCTGGCCGCCGCCGCCGGCCTCGATCCGGACCGTCCCGGCGTCGTGGTGGCCGGCCCCTGGCGCGGCGTCCCTGCGGCCTGGCCCGCCCACGTGGAGGCCCTGCGGCGCTGGCAGCGGCGCAGCGGCTGGCCGGTGCTGGCCGATGCCCTCTCGGGCCTGCGGGGGCAGCCGGAGCTGGACACGGTCATCGCCTACGACCTGATCCTGGCGGAGGGCTGCGGCGCTGAGCTGGCGGCATCGGAAGCGACGCTCCAGGTGCTTCGCCTGGGCCCCCTGCCGGCCAGCCGGCGCCTGCAGCGCTGGCTCGCCGGCCAGGGTGGCCCCCAGGTGCTGGTGAGCGAGGGGGACGATCGGCGCCTGGATCCCCTCCGGGTGGTGCGCGCCCAGTGCAGCGGTGGGCTGGCGGGCTGGGTCGCGGCGCAACCCGAGGGCACCTGGGATGGCAACGCTGCCGAACCATCCCTGGCGCTGGCGAGCCAATGGAGGCAGGCGGAGACGGCGGTGCAGGCGCTGCTGGGGCGCGAACTGGCGGAAGAGGACGGAGAGCCGGCCCTGGCCCGGCGCCTCAGCCAGCTGCTGCCGGCCGGTCTGCCGGTGCTGCTCGCCAACAGCAGTCCGGTGCGCGACTGGGAAAGCTTTGCCGACCCGGCCGCTCCGCCCCGGCCGATGCACGGCTTCCGGGGCGCCTCGGGCATCGACGGCACCCTCTCGAGTGCCTGCGGCCTCGCCGAGGCCCTGGGCCAGCTGGTGCTGGTGAGCGGCGATCTGGCCCTGCTCCACGATGCCAATGGCTGGCTGTGGCGGCCCCAGCTGCGCGGGCGGCTCACCGTGGTGCTGATCGACAACGGCGGTGGCGGCATCTTCGAGCAACTGCCCATTCGCACCGAACCTCCGGCAGCCCTGGATTTCGAGCGCCTGTTCGCCATGCCGCAGCCGCTGGATCCGCTGGCGCTGGCGGCGGTGCACGGGGTGCCGGGGCGAAGGGTGGAGAACCTCGACGGGCTGGAGAGCGGCCTGGCCTGGGCGCTGGAGCAGCCGCTGGCGCTGCTGGTGCTGACGAGCGAACGGCGGCGGGATGCGGCCCTGCGGCAGCGGCTGCGCACAATGGCCGCAGAACTGGCCGCAGCACAGGCCGCCGCACTGGCCACCGGGCCGATCGCCACCCCATGACCCCCGTTCCCCAGCCCCTGCCGACCTGGACCGCCGCCGGCAGTTACACCGACATCCGCTTCGAGACCAGTGGCGATGGGATCGCCCGGATCAGCATCAACAGGCCCGAGAAACGCAACGCCTTCCGGCCGCTCACCGTTCAGGAACTCTGTGATGCCTTCAACAGGGTGCGGGACGATCCCTCCATCGGGGTGGTGCTGTTCACGGGCGCAGGACCGGCCGCCGATGGCGTCTGGTCCTTCTGCGCCGGGGGGGACCAGAGCGTGCGCGGCGATGGCGGCTATCTGGACGCCACCGGGTTGCCCAGGCTGAATGTGCTCGACCTGCAGCGGATCATCCGCAGCCTGCCCAAGGTGGTGATCGCCCTGGTGGCTGGCTACGCCATCGGCGGGGGCCAGGTGCTGCACCTGCTCTGTGATCTGAGTCTGGCGGCCGAGAATGCGGTGTTCGGTCAGACCGGGCCGCGGGTGGGGAGTTTCGATGGCGGCTTCGGCGCCGGCTACCTGGCCCGGGTGGTGGGCCAGCGCAAGGCACGGGAGATCTGGTTTCTGTGTCGGCGCTATGACGCGGCCCAGGCGCTGGCCATGGGGCTGGTGAATGGCGTGGTGCCTCTGGAGGATCTCGAGAAGGAGGGGGTGGCCTGGGCCAGGGAGGTGCTGCAGCACAGCCCCACGGCGATCCGCTGCCTCAAGGCCGCCTTCAATGCCGAGACCGATGGTCTGGCCGGCCTGCAGGAACTGGCGGGCCAGGCCACCCATCTCTTCTACCGAACCAGCGAGGGGCAGGAGGGCCGCAATGCCTTCCTGGAGAAACGGGATCCGGACTTCTCCGAGGCTCCCTGGTTACCGTGAAGTCACATCTTTCCTCTGATCCTGCGGTTGTCACCGTGCCGCTTTCCCGCCTCCGTCATCTGCAGCAGCTCGCCCCATTGGCTGCTTCGACTCTGGCTGTCCTGAGTCTTCAGGGTCCAGCGTCCGCTCAGAGCATGGGCGAAGGAACAGCGACCCTGGTGTCTCCTGGAGCGCTGGCTCCTGCTTCCGACTCCACGGGTCCAAGGCCTTCTCCCGCAGTGCAGGAGCGATCCCTGGTGCTCGACCGTCGCCATCGCTTGCTCAAGGTGATGGAGGGAGACCGGGAACTGCGCCGTTTTCCTGTGGGCGTGGGCATGCCCGGCTGGGAGACACCGGTCGGATCGTTCAGCGTGATCGAAAAGACCGCCTACCCGATCTGGGAGCATCCGGCCAAGGGGGTTCGCATCCCCCCGGGTCCCACCAATCCGCTCGGTTCCCGCTGGATCGGCTTCCACCGCGACTGCAAGGGCCGCAGGGGCTTCAACGGCCAGGAGCATCTGGAGGTGAAGGGTTGTGTGACGTCAGGCTTCCACGGCACACCGAACCGCGGCAGCGTCGGCGGTGCCGTCTCCCATGGCTGCGTGCGGCTGTTCGATGAGGACGTGCGGGTGCTGTTCGACCTGGTGCAGCTCGGCACCCCGGTGACGGTGCTGCCCTGAGAGGCAGGGGCGCCCCGGGGCAGCCCGTAGAGTTCCTGGCGCACCAGCGATCGAGAGCGGATGAGGGTTCTGTTTGCCGCCGCGGAGTGCGCTCCGATGATCAAGGTGGGGGGCATGGGAGATGTGGTTGGCTCCCTGCCACCGGCCCTGGCGGCACTCGGGCATGACGTGCGCATCATCTTGCCGGGCTACGGCAAGTTGTGGAGTCGGCTGGAGATTCCGGCCGAGCCGATGTGGCGGGGCCACGCGATGGGCACCGATTTCGCCATCTATGAAACCCGCCACCCCACCAGCGGACTGACCATCTATCTGGTGGGCCATCCGGTGTTCGATCCCGAGCGCATCTATGGCGGCGAAGATGAAGACTGGCGCTTCACCTTCTTTGCCAACGCCAGTGCCGAATTCGCCTGGAACGGCGGCTGGAAGCCCCAGGTGCTGCATTGCCACGACTGGCACACGGGGATGATCCCGGTCTGGATGCACCAGGACCCGGAGATCAGCACGGTCTTCACCATCCACAACCTCCGCTACCAGGGCCCCTGGCGCTGGAAGCTGGATCGCATGACCTGGTGCCCCTGGTACATGCAGGGGGACCACACCATGGCGGCGGCCCTGCTCTATGCCGACCGGGTGAATGCGGTGTCGCCCACCTATGCGATGGAGATCCGCACGCCGGAGTACGGCGAGCGCATCGATGGCCTGCTCAATTTCATCAGCGGCAAGTTGCGCGGCATCCTCAACGGCATCGACACCGAAGCCTGGGATCCCGCCACCGACACCACCCTGCCGGCCCCCTTCTCCGCCGACGACCTCACCGGTCGCAGCGCCTGCAAGAAGCTGTTGCAGGAGCGGATGGGGCTGGCCGTGAGTCCCCGCACCTACCTGATGGGGATGGTGAGCCGGCTGGTGGACCAGAAGGGCGTGGACCTGCTGCTGCAGGTGGCCGACCGGGTGCTCGCCTACAGCGACAGCCAGTTCGTGGTGCTGGGCACCGGCGAGCGGGGCCTGGAATCGGGCCTCTGGCAGATGGCCGCCCGCCACCCGGGGCGTTTCTCCGTGTTCCTCACCTACGACGACGCCCTCTCGCGGCTGATCTACGCCGGCAGCGATGCCTTCCTGATGCCGAGCCGCTTCGAGCCCTGTGGCATCAGCCAGATGCTGGCGATGCGCTACGGCTCGATCCCGGTGGTGCGCCGGGTGGGCGGCCTGGTGGACACCGTGCCACCCAACGATCCCACCGCCGGCACCGGCACGGGCTACGGCTTCGACCGCTACGAAGCGATCGACTTTTACACCACGATCTTGCGCTCCTGGGAGGCCTACCGCAACGAGCCCAGCTGGCAGGCGCTGCAGCGCCGGGCCATGACCACCGACTTCAGCTGGAACCGTTCGGCACTGGAGTACGACGCCATGTACCGGGAGGTGTGCGGCGTCAAGGAGCCCACCCCCGATGCCGCCCAGGTGGAGCGCTTTTCCCAGGGCCAGGGGGCTGATCCGAGCCTGGTGCACGACGAACCTCGCCCGGATGTGGCCGCCAAGGAGCCAGCGCCGGCCCCGCGCCCCCGCAACCCCCTGGCCCTGCTGCGGCGCCGCAGCGACTCCTGAGCCAGCTCTTCGTGTCCGGCGCCCATGGCTGATCCGGTTCCGCCCCCCTCCAACCTGCCGGAGCCCTACGCGAGCCCCTGGGGGCGCCTTGGTGACGCCCTCCGCGCCGTGCTGGCCTCCCTGCGCCTGAAGCTGCGCGAACTCTGGCGCCGCAACCGGGAGGGGGACCTGTCGGTGCCGGGGTTCTGGCCCCAGGGGTGGGCGTCCCTGTTCTGGCCGTTGCTGCTGGCGACCCTGGTGGCGCTGTCCCTGGCTCTGGCGGCCCAGGCCTGGCGAGGGAGCTCCCACCGCGCTGCGCCGCCGGCAGGGGGGCCGGCCTCACCCGTGGTGCCCCTGACGCCCCTGGAGGCTCCGGCCCTCTCCGCGTCGGAGCGGGTCGCCCCGCCGCCGGCGACCCTGCCGGAACCCGAGCCTCTGGCCGAACCTGAGCCCCCGCCAGCGCTGGAGCTCGATCCCCTCCTGGCGCTGCTGGCGGAGGACGACCCCGACCATCTGGTCGCCTCGGCCCATCCGGTGCCTGGCGACGGCCGCCTCGTGCTGACCATGGCGCCCACCTACAGCACCATGGCCCCAGCGAGCCGGCGGCGCTGGGCAGAGCGCTGGCAGCAGCGCGCCCTGGCCCTGGGCTACGAACAGCTGGAGCTGGTGGACGGCCAGCAGCGGCTTCTGGCCCGCGCGGCCCTGGTGGGCTCCGGCATGATCCTGCTCGATCCCGGAGCCTGAAGCTGATGCTGCTGCCGTTCGAGCCGTTGCGCCAGCTCTGGGGCGAGCCCCTGATGGCACCCGGCTGTGCCGAACCGGAAGCCTTTCGCCGCGTGAGCACCGACAGCCGCGGCGACCTGGCCGGCGCCCTGTTCGTGCCGCTGGTGGGGGAACGCTTCGATGGGCACCGCTTCCTGGCCGACGCCCTCTCGGCCGGGGCGGCGGCGGCCCTGGTGCAGCGCGATCGCCTCGATGGGCCCGCCCTGGCGGAGCTCGTGGCCAGCGGTGGCCGGCCGATCTGGCCGGTGGACAACACCCTGGTGGCCTACCAGCAACTGGCCCGTCTCTGGCGCCGGCGGCTGGGGTTGCCGGTGGTGGCGGTGACCGGTTCAGTGGGCAAGACCACCACACGGGAGATGATCCGGGCGGCCCTGGCGCCCCTCGGTCCGGTGGTGGCCAGCAGTGGCAATGAAAACAACGACGTGGGGGCCCCGCTCACCCTGCTCAAGGCGGACGAGGGCACGGCGGCCCTGGTGGTGGAGATGGGGATGCGGGGCCTGGGCGAAATCGATCGGCTCACCCGCTGCGCCGAGCCGGACGTGGCGGTGATCACCAACATCGGCACCGCCCACATCGGCCGGCTGGGCAGCCGCGAAGCGATCGGCCAGGCCAAGTGCGAGATCAGCGCCGGCCTGGGGCCGGACGGGGTCCTGGTGATCCCGGCAGGAGATCCCCTGCTGGAGCGCGCCCTGCGGAACGTCTGGAGGGGCCGGGTGGTGCGGGTCGCCCTGGAGGACGAGCTGGCGGGATTTGCGAGCGGCCTTCCGGCTCCGGATCGGGTGGGCCGACTGGAGGGCGATCGCCTCGTCCTGGCGGAGGGTCCGAGCCTGCGGCTGCCGTTGGCGGGGCGCCACAACGCCCGCAACCTGCTGCTGGCGGTCGCCGTGGCGCAGGAGCTGGGGGTGGCAGCGGCCGCACTCGGGGCCCTGGAGGTGGAGCTGCCCGGAGGACGGGCCCGAAGGTGGAGGCTGGGCGGGGTGGAGGTGCTCGACGAGACCTACAACGCCTCGCCGGAGGCGGTGCTGGCGGCCCTCGACCTTCTGGCGGCCACGCAAACGGGGGGGCAGGGGCGTCGTTATGCGGTGCTGGGCACGATGCTCGAGCTGGGGGAGCGCAGCCTGGAGCTGCACGGCCAGGTGGGCGCCCGGGCCCGGGCGCTGGAGCTGGACGGCCTGTTGATCGTGGCGGCAGACGCCGAAGCGCAGGCGATGGAAGCCGCCGCCGCCGGGATGCCGCGGCTGGAGCGGGCAGCCTCGCCCGAGCAGGCGGCCGAGCTGTTGCTCGGATGGCTGGAGCCGGGGGATCGGGTGCTGCTCAAGGCCAGCCGTGGGGTGGCCCTGGAGCGGGCGCTTCCGGTGCTGGAGGCGTCTCTGGGAACGGCCGCCTGAAGCGGTGCCCCGGCGCCATCAGGATGGGGAGGTTTTCGCCTGCGTGCCGATGGTGAAACAGGTGTTCGTGACCACCACCCTGGGGCAGGGCGGCACCGCCGCCGCCACCGAAGTGCTCTGCTACCGCACCGCCGTGGTGGTGGAACCCCTGCCCAGCAGCAGCGGCAACAGCGCGTAGAGGATCAGCAGGGCCAGATAGACACCGCCGGAAATCGGATCGCGGCTTGTGAGAATCTCCTGCAGAGGGCGATCCTGGAGCAACAGGCCCAGGGTCAGCTCCGCCGCCAGCATCAGCACCAGGGCAATCCCTCCGGCGACGGCCCGGGGCCCGGGGCCGACACCGGTGAGCTGGCGACGCACCACGAAGCGGGCGGCCAGAACCATGGCCACCAGCATCCAGGGCATCTCCAGCAGTTCCGCTGTGCGCTCCCCCAGCCGCGGCACAAGAAACGGCACCCGCACCGCCCCCAGGACAAAGCCGGTGCCGAAGACCAGGGCGAAATAGGTGCTGGCGGCCCTCAGGCTGTTCATGGCGGTAGTGGACATCGGGAAAACTGCGCAGCACCCCCGATCCCGCCCTGGAGGCGGCGATCCTGCGGACCTCCCCGGACCTCCCCGGACCTCCCCGAAGGACCACGGCTCCGCGCATGCAGCCACGGACCTGGATGCGGACGGTCGCGATGACGTGTTGGCCTAACGGATGGGTCCCGGCTTCTGCTGACGTTCGTGTTTGACCAACGGCGGCCCGAGGAGGTCCGGCCGCCGCCCGCCACGGAACATGGCGGTGCGGTTGATGTGCAGGTGGTGGGGGGGCAAGCAGGAGAACCCACCCATGTCTGCCAATGCTCATCACGGAAGCGAAAAGAGCCGATGACTTGACGGATCGCAGCCTATAGTGCATGGGCAGTGGTTTATTCCATGGTGGTGAAGTTTTATAAAGTAGTTTTCAGCGCTCTGGGCTGGGTCTTGTTGCCAGCGGGCTTGTTGCTTGCCAGCCGTGCCCCTGCCAAAGCGGCCTTGACTGTCACATCGTCTATTGATGCGGCGGCCATGCAAGAGCGCTCCTGGCGCCGGGGGTGAATCTCGTTGAAGGCAGCGCCACTTACACCGGCGCCAAAGATGCCTCAGGCTTCTTCAGCGGTGACACCACCATCTTTGGGAAACCAGCCGGTGTCGAAGGGGTTCTGTTCACAACAGGGCACATCAACAATTCCCTCGGCCCGAATGACAGATTGGATGCCTCCAAAGATAACAATCTGGCTGGCAGCAGTTATCTCAGCAACCTGATCGGAGGCATAGACACCTATGACGCCTCAATACTGGAATTCAGGATCACCCTGGATCCTGGCACTTCCGGGCTTGAATGGGAGTATGTCTTTGGCTCCGAAGAGTATAACGAGGGCGTGGGAGACGTTGGAGCACTTTTCAGTGATGTTTTCTCCCTCTCACTGAATGGAAGCAACATTGCATTGGGCAACATTGCATTGGTTCCTGGCACCTCTATGCCCATCAGCGTCAATACCATCAACAACGGCTACCGTGCAAATGGCCCTTGCACTAACTGTGAATTCTTCCGGAACAACCCCGTGGATTCCGGAGGTATTCACTCGCAATATAATGGGTTGACCACGGCATTGAAAGCCACAGCACAGGGCCTTCAGGCAGGAGTCGAGTACACCTTGAGCTTCTCCATCGCCGATGCCACTGACGGCACCTTTGATTCGGGCGTTTATATCGCTGGCACCTCCATCAAGGCACCTCAGCCACCAGACGAAGCCCCCGTTCCTGCCCCGCTGCCTCTGCTTGGTGCCGGTGCCGCATTTGGCTGGTCCCGCCGTCTTCGCCGCCGTGTCGGCGGGCATCAACAGATCGCAAACTGAAACTCTCCCGACATGAAGAAGCACCGGTGAGTTCTTGCTTCTCTGCACACGACTTGCGCCAAGAATTGATGTCGTCTCATGTAACACACGTCCCCTGAACGCCATCGTGAAAACATCCAGCAGCCGTGGGGTATCGACTTCATTGCTGGGACGGAGACTCTTCGAAACAGCTTTCGTTCTGTTCGTTATCTATGGCGCTACGGTCATTGGCTTTGCCTTGCCACTGCGTCCCTTCGATGCGGTTTGGCAACTGGCCGTTGCGGGTGCTCTCATCAATAACGCTCCCCTGGCCTTGGTGGGTCTGGCACTCATGCACCTGTCGGTGCGTTTGGAGCCTGGGGAATCCCTCCAGCTTCGGCGTCTCGCCCACTGCGCCCATGCGGCGCAGTTTGCAGCCGTGGGCTTCCTTTGCCTTGTGCCTCTTCAGCTCATGGCCGTCAGGCAGACGCTCCTGTCCCATCAGACGGTGCAGAACCGCCAGATGACCATCGCCGAACGGCGCATCGAAGAGGTGCGGCGAGCGATCACCGCCTCAACAACGGTGCCTGAGTTGCAGCGCGAGTTGGCCAGACTGAAGGTAGGCACACTCACGATTCGGGGCAACCCATCCGACAGCTCCCTGTCAGGTGTGCGCGAGCAGCTGCTGACATCCCTTGAAAGCTCCAGATCCGATCTGCAGTCACGGCTGAATCGAACGGGCAGGGGCAAGATCTGGGATTTCCTTCAGCTCAGCCTGCAGGGTGTGGTGTCTTCTCTTGCCCTGGCCTTCGGATTCGCGGCACTCGCCCAAGGGAAGGGAAGACACCGCAGTCAGCTCGATGCATTCAGATGGAGCATGGGTCGCCTTCTTCCGCTGAGAAGGTCCGGTCGGAGGCGTCGCCATGGCCACAGCATCCGGGCAGAGTCCACCCGGAATCAGCCGTGATCCTGCCAGCATGTGCTGAGCTGACAGGAGCGCTGCAGCCATCTGTGGTGCTCCATCAGCAGCCTTCAACCTTCATCAGCCAGCTTCACAGCCAGCTTCACAGCCAGCTTCGTCGGCCAGCCGCCACTGCAGCACCTGGCCGGCATGGAAGGGCACAAGTTCGGTGGCGGCGCCGCCGGCGGCGTTGCCGTGCAGGCGCGGCGGCACCGTGTGGGCCTCCCTCACCAGGGTGATCGTCCCTTCGTTGCGGGGCAGTCCGTAGAAGTCAGGCCCATGCAGGCTGGCGAAGGCCTCCAGGCGGTCGAGGGCCCCCTCCTGCTCGAACACCTCCACGTAGCTCTCCAGGGCGTAGGGGGCGTTGTAGATGCCGGCGCAGCCGCAGGCGGCTTCCTTGGCCGAGCGTGGGTGCGGGGCCGAATCGGTCCCCAGGAAGAAGCTTGGCTCCCCCGAGGTGGCCGCCTGCCTCAGCGCCAGCCGGTGACGCTCCCGTTTGGCCACCGGCAGGCAGTAGAAGTCCGGCCGCAGCCCGCCACGGAACATCGCATTGCGGTTGATGTGCAGGTGGTGGGGGGTGATGGTGGCCGCCAGGTTGGTTCCCGCCTGCCGCACGAAGGCGACGGCGTCGGCCGTGGTGATGTGCTCCAGCACCACCTTCAACCCCGGGTGACGCACCAGCAGCGGGGCCAGGTGGCGCTCGATGAACACCGCCTCCCGATCGAAGATGTCGATCTCCTGGTCGGTCACCTCGCCGTGGATCAGCAGGGGCATGCCGATCCGTTCCATGGTGGCCAGCACCGGCTCGATCCGGGCCAGGTCGCTGACGCCGGCGGCGGCATTGGTGGTGGCATGGGCCGGATAGAGCTTGCAGGCGGTGAAGACGCCCTCGGCGTGGCCGCGGGCGATCTCCTCCGCGGCGATGGTGTCGGTGAGGTAGGCGGTGAGCAGGGGGGTGAAACGGCTTCCATCCGGCAGGGCCGCCCGGATCCGCTCGCCGTAGGCCACGGCGGCCGCCACGGTGGTGATCGGCGGACTGAGGTTGGGCATCACGATCGCCCGGGCGAAGCAACGGGCCGTGGCGGGGGCCACCGCCTGGAGCAGGGCGCCGTCCCGCAGATGCACATGCCAGTCGTCGGGGCGCCGCAGCCGCAGGCGCTGGGGAGTGGCGTTCGGCTGCGGCGAAGAGGTTTCCATCCTCAAGGCAGCGACCGGTTGCCACCACTGGCTGTGACCAGATAGCCGCTCAAGGCCAGCAGCAGCACGCTCAGGCAGAAGAAGGCGAGGGAGGGGCCGTCCTTGATCGGCAGGGTCAGCATCGCCTTGAAGGCGGACACGATCAGGGCCACCACCAGCACCTTGACCAGCTTCTCCTTCAGCTGGTCGAGGCTGCGGATGTCCAGCAAGCCGCCTCCCCCCTGGTCGTGCTCCCGGGCCGCCTCGATCGGGGAAATCAGCAGCTCATAGACCCCGTAACCGAAGATCAGCAGGGCAATGCCGATCAGGTAGAGGTCGATCCCCGAGACGATCGCCCCCAGCAGTTCAGCGACAAACTTCTTATCGAGCTGGTCGACCTTGCCGAAGGCGGCCAAGGCCTTGCCGATCTCGAGGGTGCCCAGCACGAACGACACCACCGTGCTCACCAGGCTCATGATCACCGGCAGGATGGCGATCAGGCGCAGGCGCCACAGCAGCCGCTCAAAGCGTTGCTCCAGCCGCTTGAAGCGACCCTTGAGACCCGAGGCCATGCCGACGGCGATGCAATCGGCCAACCCTAGGCAGGGCCCCGCTTCTGGTCAGCCGGCCGGCCGGTCTCAGGGGGCCGTCACGCCGAACAGATGGCCCACCATGGCCGTGAGGGCCATGGCCATCGCCCCCCAGAACAGCATCCGCAGCGACCCCTGCCGGATCGAGGCGCCGCCGGCACCCGCCGCCAGGCCGCCGAGCAGCACCAGGGCAACCAGAGCGCTGAGGGTGGTGATCAGGGTGATCTGGCCGGTGGGGCTGCCCAGGATCGCGGCGATCGGCACCACCGAACCGACCCCGAAGCTGCCGGCGGAGGCCAGGGCCGCCTGGATCGGCCGGGCCCGCAGGGTCTCGCTGAGGCCCAGTTCCTCCCGGGCGTGGGCGCCGAGGGCATCGTGCAGGGTGAGCTGTTCGGCCACCTGGCGGGCCAGTGCCTGATCCAGCCCCCGCTTCCGGTAGATCTCGGTGAGCTCGGCCAGCTCTCCGGCAGGATCCGCCAGCAACTCACGCCGCTCCTTGGCCAGATCGGCCCGCTCGGTGTCCGCCTGGGATTGCACCGAGACGTATTCGCCGGCCGCCATCGACATCGCTCCGGCCACGGTGGCGGCGATCCCCGACAGCAGGATGGTGCTCTTGGGGGCACCGGAGGCCGCGATCCCGACCGCCAGGGAGGCCACCGAGATGGTGCCGTCGTTGGCGCCGAGCACCACGGCCCGCAGCCAGCCGACCCGATGACTGAAATGCCGTTCGCGGTGCTGGCGGCCGTCGAAGGGCATGGCGACGGCTCCACTGCAGCGGAAGGATTCCGCCATGATCCCAGCCGGAGCCGCTTCAGCGCTGGCGGCGCCCCAGCAGGAAGACCACCGCCATCGCCAGATAGCCCAGGGCCCACGGGCTGCCGCTGCCCCAGCCGGGGGCCAGCACGGTGTCGGCCAGGGTGAAATTCCAGGCATGGATCAGGCCCAGCCAGGAGGCGGCGGCCGCCACCAGGGCGCAGAGGGCGGCGGCGCGGAAGCGCTGCTCGATCAGATACACCAGCATCGCCGCCAGCAGCATGGCCGCCAGGATCTGCCCCTGCTCGAGGGCGAAGGCACCGGCGGCCCACACATCCGCCTGCTGCAGCGGCAGCAGCAGCTGGGGACCGAAGGGGTTGGCCGGGGTGCCGCTGCCGCCCGCTCGCAACCCCGCCTTGAGCATCAGGGCCCCCCAGCCCGCCAGTCCGGGCAGCAGGCCGAGCGCCACGGCGGGGGCATGGGCCGGTGGGGTGGCCTGGAAAGCCTGGGCCGCCATCACCAGGGCGATGTAAAGCACGATCGCCATGCCGGCCTCGATCGGCACCAGCTGGCCCACCACTCCGAACAGGCCCAGCAGGCAGCCCAGGCCCATCACCAGGCCGTTGAGCCAGGAGTAGCCGATGCGGGCCCCCATGCCCTTCCAGCCCGGATGGCCGATGTAGATGGTGGTGGGGAAGCAGGAGCCCAGCAGAGCGGCCGCCACCGTGCCGAGGCCGTTGATCAGCAGGGAGCTTTTCACCGGGTAGGCATCGCCGGCCGCCTCGGCACTTTCCAGGTTCTGGAGCGACCCCAGCAGGTTGAACAGGCCCATCGGCACGGTCACCCCCAGCCAGGGCAGCAATTCGTTGCGCCCCGCCCAGAGGGCGCCGAGCCGGGGCACCGGCAGGTGCAGCCCCACCTGGGCCAGGTTGGTCTGCCAGGTGGGGCCATCCAGGCGCAGCAGGCCTGTGGCGGCCGCCAGAACAATCCCCACCAGCACCGCCAGAACGCCGCCCGGCAGGGGCAGCCGGGCCTGGCCGAAATAGGCCAGCAGGATCACCGCCAGCACCGCCAGACCCACCACCGGCACGGCGTAGGTGCGCAGCAGGAAACCCAGCCCGATGTACCCGAGGGCGATGCCGGCCAGGGTGGAGAGCAGGGCGGCCCGGGGCAGCCAGTGCCGCAGGGGGGCCACCAGGAAGGCGCCCCCCGCCTCGATCAGGCCCGACCCCAGGCAGGCCAGCAGACCGGCACGCCAGGAGAGCAGCGCCGCGGCCTGGGGATCCATCCCCTGGCCGGTGGCCGCCAGCTTCACCGGCAGCATCACCAGGAACACATAGGCGAACAGACTGACCGTGTTGATGCCGTAGGGCAGGGCGGTGCGGTCGTCTCGTCCCTCGCGCCTTCCCAGCCGGTGGGCCTGAAGGGCGTAGGCCAGGTTGCCCACCACCAGGCTCACGCCGGTGGCCGGCAGGATCGTGGCGAAGATCAGCTCGTCCGGGTAGGCCAGCACCCCGCGGCAGAGGGCCACGATCAGCAGGATCTGGATCAGGTTGTCCAGCCCCAGGCCCAGGAACCCGTCCAGGTCGCCGCGGACCCACCAGCGGGGAAAGGCCCGGGAGGCGATGGTCAAGGAGGGCTCAGCCATGGGGCAGTCCCTCGGGCACCCGGTCGGGGAAGAGCACCCCATCGAGGTGGTCGCATTCGTGCTGCACCACCCGGGCATGGAAACCCTCCACCTCCCGCTCGAAGGGCTGGCCCTGGGGGTCGAGGGCCCGGTAGTGGAGGCGGCGCCAGCGGGGCACCCGGGCCCGCCAGAGCGGCACGCTCAGGCAGCCCTCCCAGGCGCTGTCGTCGATCTCCTTCCCCAGGGGCGTCAGCACCGGATTGATCAGCACCGTCTCGGGGATGGATGGCGCCTCCGGGTAGCGGGGGTTGCGGGTGATGCCGAAGATCACGACCCGCAGGGGCACACCGATCTGGGGGGCTGCCAGGCCGGCACCGGCGCAGGCGGCCATGGTGTCGCGCAGGTCCTGCAGCAGCTCCGGCAGGGCGGGGTCGTCGAAACGCTCCACCGCTGCACTCACCTGCCGCAGACGCGGATCTCCGATGGTCAGCACATCACGGACGGCCATCGGCGCCATTGCATCGGGCCCACTGTGCCGCCTTCCGTCCTCACCGTCCGTACCATCCGCAGATGTTGCTGCGGGCGGCGAAACCATGGCCATGAGCTCCCTGCGGGTGGCTGTGCTCTGTTGTGAAGGCGTCTACCAGCGCCACCTGGTGCGGCGGGCGGCCGAGGAGTTCAGCCTGGTGGGCGTGGTGCTGCAGGTGTCGCCGCCACAGGGCCGCAGCGGGCTGGCCCGGCTGGCGAAGTACCGCCGGCCCCTGCGGCTGCTGCGCCAGCTGATCGCCCGCGTGATGCTGCGGCCCCACGACCGCCGGGGAGCCGCCCTGCAGCGGCAGCTGTTCCATCACGAGGGGGCACCGCCCGAGCTGCCGCCGGGTACGCCGGTTCTGGTCACGTCGTCCATCAACGAGGAGCGCACCGCCGCCTTCCTGCGCCGGCTGGCCCCCGACATCATCCTGGTGAACGGCACCCAGCTGCTGCGATCACCCGTGCTGGACCTGATCCCGGCCATCCGTCACGGCATCGTCAATCTGCACACCGGCCTGTCGCCCTATTCCCGTGGGGCCAACTGCAACCTCTACATGCTCATGGAGGGTCACCCTGAGCTGGTGGGGGTCACGGTGCACCACATCGACCCGGGCATCGACAGCGGCGAAATCATCCTGTCGGCGCAGGTGCCGATGGAACCCGACGACGACTTCGAGACCATCGACGTGCGCAGCTTCCATGTGGGCATCGAACTGATGATCGAGGCGGTGCGGCGGCTCGAGGCCGGCACCGCACCGCGGGTGGCCCAGTGGGAGAAGGGGAAGCTGTTCCTGCGGCGCACCGGCTACGTCTACGAACCCTGGCAGCGACTGCTGGCCAACCGCCGCATCGCCCGCGGCCTGGTGCGTGCCTATCTGGCCGACCGCGACCGCCTTGATGGGACCGTGCGGGTGGTGCGGGGGGATCAGCCGTGAGCCGCCTGGGGCGGGCGGCCAACCGGGCGGCGGATCTCCTGTTCGTGCCGCCGCTGGATCGCCTCTGGCGCCGGCGCCTGCGGGGCAAGGTGCTGTGCTTGCTCTACCACCGCGTGGACGAGCCGGGCCGGATTCCCTGGCTCGACCGCTTCGGGGTGCCGCCGATCCGCCCCGCGGAACTGGCGGCGGAGCTGGGCGTCCAGCAGCGCCGCGGCGTCCGCTTCCTGACCTTCGCCGATCTGCGGCAGGGCCGCTTCCCGGCCCCCGGCGAAGTGGGCGTCGTCGTCAGCTTCGACGACGGCCTGCGCTGCAACTACGAGGAGGGCCTCCAGGTGCTGGAGGATCTCGGCATCCCCGGGGTGCTCTTCCAGTCCTCGGGAATGCTCGCCGGCGGTCCGCTGGTCTGGGAGCACGCCCTCTACTGGTACGGCGCCCACCCCCGCTTCGCCGACTCTCTGGAGGATCTGGCCCATCGGCGCCTGGATCTGCCGCAGGACCTGGCGGGCGAGGCCCTGATCGCCACCCTGCGGGACCGCACGCCGGTGGCCCGCGTGCGAGATCTGCTGGCCGAGCTGGAGGAACGCTTCGACACCGGGGCCGAGCTGGCGGCGCTGGCCGCGCGGATCTATCCGGAGCCCGCCCAGCTGCGCCGCGCCCGGGACGCCGGCCATGAGGTGGGCAGCCACGGTGACCAGCACGTTCCCCGCGCCAACGTGAGCCCCGCGGCGTTCGAGGACGAGCTGAGCCGTTCGCTCGCGGTGCTGGGCGAGGTGCTGGGGGAAGCGCCCCGGGCGTTCTCCTATCCCTTCAACAGCCACCTCCCCGGCGACGAGGTGATCTGCGGCCGCCATTTCCTCCAGGCGGCCACCGTCGACGCCGACCTGATCACCCCGTACACCCCGGCTCTGTCCCTGCCCCGTTTCACCTGGCCCGGGCCCCATCCCAACCTGCTGCGCCGTCGCCGCTGGCTCAGCACCGGAACCCTGGCCTGGCCCGCACCCATGGACACCGGGCCGGGGCGATAGGGTCTGGTTTCTTCTGATCTCCCCGCTCCGATGGTGTGGCCCCTGGCCCTGTTCGACGGGAGCATCAGCACCGAGACGTTGCAGGGGCTCCTCCAGGGCTGGGGCTACTGGGTGGTGTTCGGGGCCATGCTGCTGGAGAACGCCGGTGTGCCCCTGCCCGGGGAGACCGTCACCCTGCTGGCGGGCTATGCGGCGGGCAGCGGCCAGCTCCAGCTGCTGGGGGTGATGGGGGCAGCGGCCGGCGGAGCGATCCTGGGCGACAACCTCGGCTACTGGGTGGGTCGCCGGGCCGGCTGGGGGCTGCTGCTGCGCGGCGGCCGGCTGCTGGGTCGCAGCCCGGAGCAGATGGAGGCCCTGCGGGAGCGCTTCCTGCGGTATGCCGGAAAGTCGGTGCTGCTCGGCCGCTTCGTGGCGGTGCTGCGGGTGCTGGCGGGCCCCATCGCCGGGGCGGTGCGCATGCCCTACCCCCGCTTCCTGCTGTTCAACATGCTCGGGGCCGTGCTCTGGGCCTCCACGATGGTGAGCCTGGCCTGGGTCGGGGGGCGCTGGATCCCCTTCGAGCAGATGGTGCGCGGTGTCGTCGAGTTCGGCCTCGGCGCCCTGGTGCTGCTGGGGGTCGTGCTGGTGGTCCCGTGGCTGCTGGCCCGCTTCGAAGAGCGGCAGCTTGAGCGGGAGGCCAAGGAGCCTCCGGCCTGAGCCGATCGGCCGGGAACTGGGCTAGAGGCCGAAGTAACGGCAGATCAGCCAGGGGGTCGTGAGGGCGAGCGTGAGCGTGAGTGGGGCGCCGTAGCGGGCCATGTCGAGGAAGCGGTAGCGACCGGGGCCGAACACCATCAGGTTGGTCTGATAGCCGATCGGGGTGAGGAAGCTCTGGCTGGCGGCGAGGGTGATCGCAAAGATGAAGGCCATTGGCGGCAGCGCCAGTCCCTTGGCCAGTTCCGCCGCGATCGGCAGCAGCAGCACCACCGTGGTGCCGTTGCTGAGGGCTTCGGTGAAGGCCTGGCCGAGCACGAACACCACCAGCAGCACGGCGTAGGCCGGCCATCCCTGCAGGGCTCGCAACAGGTCCTGGGCCAGGGCTTCGGCCAGGCCGGTCTTCTGCATCGCCACACTGAAACAGGTGAGGGAGCCCAGCAGCAGAATCACGTCCCAGCGGATCGATCGCTGCACCTCCCCCGGCCGCAGACAGCCGGTCGCCACCATCGCCACCATCGCCAGCAGCACCGCTGCCATCAGCGGAAGCAGCTTGAACATCGGCAGCAGGATCATCAGGGCCGCGATGGCCATGCCGGTGAATTTGCGGTCGGTGGTGGGCAGGTCCTTCTCCAGTTCGTCGAGAAGCACCAGATCGTTGTTGGCCTGCATGCCGCGGATGGCATCGAGAGGGGCCTGCAGCAGCAGCACATCGCCGGCCTGCAGCACCACCCGCCCCAGCAGCTCCCGCAGCACCTGGTTGCCGCGCCGCACCGCCAGCATGGTGGCGTTGTAGCGCTGACGGAACCGCATGTCCCGGACACTGGCACCCGCCAGGGCGGAGCCGTTGGGCAGCAACACCTCCACCACCCGCTGGGGCGACTCGGTGGCCCCGCTGAGTTCGCGCAGGTCGTCCTCCTGGTCTCCCACCGGAGCGAGGGTGATGGTGTGCTCCTGTTGCAGCCGCAGCAGGTTGTCCCGGTTGCAGCGCAGCAGCAGCCGGTCGCCGGCCTGGAGCTGCAGGTCGGCCAGGGGGGCGCTGAAGCTGTCCCCCCCCCGGTGCAGTTCCAGCACGTCCACATCGAAGCGGCGCTGCAGCCGGCTGTCATGCAGGGAGTTGCCGATCAGTTCGGACCCATGCGGAATCAGCACGTCGGTGATGTAGCCCTCCCGGGCCAGGCTCACCAGCATGTCTTCCTCGCCCGTGCCCCGATCGGGCAGCAGACGGTCGGAGAAGAAAAAGATGTAGGTGCTGCCGATCAGCCAGACGGGAATGCCGATCGCCGTGAAACTGAACAGGTCGAGGGAGCCGAAACCCAGCTGCCGGCTGACATCACTTGCCAGCAGGTTGGTGGAGGTGCCGAGCAGGGAGATCGTGCCGCCCAGGATCGTGGCGAAGGACAGCGGCAGCAGCACCTTGGAGGGGGAGATGCCGCGCCGATGGCACCAGCCCTCCAACACCGGCAGCAGGGTGGCCACGATCGGGGTGTTGGGAATGAAGCCCGAGATCGGCGCCACCACGCCCACCATCAGGGCGATCATCCGCTTCGGACTGCGCACCGCATCGGAGCCGATCATGGCCCGCAGCCGATCGAGGCCACCACTGCGGAACAGGCCTGAGGCCACCGCGAACAGACCCATCAGGGTGATCAGGGCAGGGCTGCCGAAGCCCTTGACCGCCTCCTCGGGACTCAGCACCCCGAAGGTCACCAGCAGGGCGGCCGCCAGCAGGCCCGTCACCTCCGGCGCCAGCTTGCCGCTGACAAACAGGACGATCGCCCCGATGAACACGCCGAGCGTGATCAGACCCGGACCGGTGCTGGCAACGGCGAGGAAACTTGTCATGGGAACGGTCTGATGGGAGGGATTTAGCAGGTCACTCCCTCGGCCGCTGCCCGGGGAGCTGATGGCGCCGTTTCAGAGGTAGAAGCCCACCGTGGTCACCACGCGGGTGCCCCGCTCCCGCAGGGCCCGCCGCAGGCGCAGCGTCGACTGGTTGTGCAGCAGGTTCTCCCAGCGGTGCCGGGTGACGAACACCGGCAGCACGACCATGCAGAAGGCATGGCGATCCTTGTGGTGCGCCTGCTCAAAGCGGTGAACGAAGTCCGCCACCGGATCCACCAGGGAGCGGTAGGGCGATGGCAGCACCTCCAGCGGCACGTCCGGCAGCTGGCGGCGCCACTGTTCGCTCAGGGCCTCGGCATGGTCACCGATGAGATCCACATGCACGGCCACCAGGTCGCTGGCGACGCTGCGGGCGAAGCAGAGCGCTTCGTAGCTGCCCCGGTGCAGCTGGCCCACCAGCACCACCGTGGGAAGGCCCCCACCGGGCGGAGGGGAGGCCGGCAGGTGGAGGCGAAGCTCGGAAGCCAGGCGCAGACGCCTGGCCACGCGGTCGTAGTGGCTGCGGATGCGCCGATACATCACCACCAGCAGTGGGATCGCCAGCACCACCACCCAGGCCCCCTGGGTGAACTTGCTGACCAGCAGCACCACGTCCACCACGGCGGTGATCCCCGCACCCACGCCGTTGATCAGGGCCCTGGCGTGCCAGCCCCGGTCGCGCAGCTTCCGCCAGTGCATCACCATCCCCGCCTGGGACAGGGTGAAGCTGATGAACACCCCCACGGCATAGAGCGGAATCAGCCGGCTGACGCTGCCGTCGACGAGCACCAGCAGCAGGCCGGCCAGGCCGCTGAGGGCAAAGATGCCGTTGCTGAACACCAGCCGGTCCCCCAGGGAGCAGAGCTGACGGGGCAGAAAGCCGTCCTGGGCCAGGAAGGCCGCCAGGCGGGGAAAATCCGCATAGGCCGTGTTGGCGGCCAGCAGCAGGATCAGCAGCGTCGCCAGCTGCAGCACGAACAGCAGCGGGCCATCGCCGAAGATCCGCTCGCCCAGCTGGTACAGCAGGGTGGGTCCGTTGTCCTGCACCACCAGGCCGCTCTGGCTGGCCAGGGCGCTGATGCCGCTGAACATCAGGGCCAGCATCAGCACCATCACCACCAGCACCCGACGGGCGTTGCGCCACTCCAGGGGACGGAAGGCGGCGACGCTGTCGCTGATCGCCTCGATGCCGGTGAGCGCGGCGCAGCCGGAACTGAAGGCCCGCATCAGCAACAGGGGGCCGATGGCCTGCAGGCCCTGGCTGCCCTGGTGGGCCGCCTCCAGCAGCCGCTGCTGCTCCGCCGCCGGCAGGGGGGGGAGCTGGCCCAGGCCTGTCTGTATTGCCCCCGCCACCAGCAACGTCACGACGGCCCCCATGAACAGATAGGTGGGCAGGCTCAGCAACCGGGCGCTGGAGCTCACGCCGCGCAGGTTGGCGAGCATCACCAGCAGCACCGCCAGCAGACAGAGGGGCGCCCGCTCGGGGTCCAGCACGGGAAAGTAGGAGGTGAGGGCGGCGATGCCGGCGGCCACGCTCACCGCCACCGTGAGCACGTAGTCGATCGAGAGCGCGGCTCCGGCCACCAGGCCAGCTCCCTGACCGAGGTTCTGCTGGGAAACCCGGTAGGAGCCGCCCCCGTGGGGGTAGGCCCTGATCGTCTGCCGGTAGCTGCTGGCGACGATCAGCATCAGCGCCACGATCAGGGCCGTGATGGGCAGGGTGAAGGAGAGGGCCGCCGCCCCGCCCATCCCCAGCACCAGAACGATTTCCTGGGTCGCGTAGGCCACCGAGGAGAGGGCGTCGGAGCTGAGGATCGCCAGCGCCTCGGCGTTGCTGTAGCGCTCTTCGTGGTGGGCACTGGTGGGCAGGGGAGTGCCGATGAGCCGGCGCCGCAGGCTGTCGAGACCGGGCATGCGTCGTCGGATCCGCCGCTGAATCAACGGGAACGCTAGGGGCCGTGACAACAGGCCTGCACCACGGGCCGGTGCCACCGGCAGGCGCCAACGGATTCAATGACTAGGGTTTTTGGGATTGGTGAACCGTCGCGTTGAATCCTGCCGCTCCTGCCAGTCCCTGGCACGCTCTGAGTCCTGAGCAGTGCCTGGAGAGGCTGGCGGCCAGCTCCGAGGGTCTGAGCACGGCCGGGTGCGCCGAGCGGCTGGCCAGGGTGGGGCTCAACCGGCTGGAGCTCAAGGCCGGCCGCAGCCACCTGCGCATCCTCTGGGATCAGTTCAGCAACGTGATGCTGATCATGCTGCTGGCCGTGGCGGCGGTCTCGGCCGGGGTGGCTTTCGCGGCCCAGCGGTTCCCCAAGGATGCGATCGCCATCGTGCTGATCGTGGGCCTCAACGCCCTGCTCGGCTACCTGCAGGAGAGCCGTGCCCAGCAGGCCCTGCAGGCCCTGCGCACCATGGCCCAACCCCTGGTGACCGTGCGTCGTGACGGGATCTGGGAGCGGCTGCCCAGCGAGCAGCTGGTGCCGGGGGATCTGATCCGGCTGGAGGCGGGGGATCGGGTGCCGGCCGATGCCCGCCTGCTGGAGGTGGCCGAACTGGGTCTACGGGAGGCGGCCCTCACCGGCGAGGCCGAAGCGGTGAACAAGCAGGCCCTGCTGGTGCTCGAGGTCTCCACGCCGGTGCTGGAACGCCAGAACTGTGTCTTCCAGGGCACTGAGGTGGTGCGGGGCCGCGGTCTGGCGGTGGTCACGGCCACCGGCATGGGCACCGAACTGGGAAAGATCGCCCAGATGATCAACACCGCCGGCGGTGAGACCACGCCGCTCCAGGAGCGGCTCAACGGCCTGGCGCATGTGCTGGTGGGCGCGGCCCTGGCCATGGTGGCGGTGGTGGTGCTTCTGGGCTGGCTGATGGGCCAGCAGCTCCTCGACCTGCTCGAGGTGGGGCTGTCGATGGCGGTGGCGATCGTGCCGGAGGGACTGCCCGCCGTGATCACCGTCACCCTGGCGATCGGAACGCAGCGGATGGTGGAGCGCGCCGCCCTGATCCGGCGTCTGCCGGCGGTGGAGGCCCTGGGGTCGGTCACCGTCATCTGCACGGACAAGACCGGCACCCTCACCCAGAACCGTCAGGTGGTGCAGGAGCTGCGCAGCGGCACGCGCTCCCTGGTGGTCAGCGGCAACGGCTACGAGCCCTCAGGTGACTTCCGGGCGTCCGAGCTGGTGCCGCCCGAGGGAGCCACCGCGGGGCTGGCGGCCGGCGCTCGCGACCTGCTGCTCCTGGCCGGGGTGCTCTGCAGCGACGCCGAACTCAAACAGGAAGCGGACGGCCGCTGGGAGATCCTCGGCGACCCGACGGAGGGAGCCCTGGTGGTGGCCGCCGCCAAGGCGGACCTCGACGGCTTCGCCCTGCGCAGCCACTACCGGCGGCTGGCGGAGATTCCCTTCAGCTCGGAACGCCAGCTGATGGCGGTGTGGGTGCAGGACAAGGAGGGTTCCCTGCAGATCCCCCTGGGGGGGACGGCCGCCGGCTCCACCACCTTGATGATCAGCAAGGGGGCGCCGGAGGTGATCCTCGCCACCTGTGACCGCTGGCTGGATGGCTCCGGGGTGGCGGCTCTCACCGAACCGCAGCGCCAGTGGTGGCTGACCCAGGCCCGGGGCCTGGCGGCTTCTGGCCTGCGGGTGCTGGCCTTCGGTTGCGCCCCCCACCACCCCAGCCCGGAGCAAGAGCTCGAGCACCAGGTGCTGCTCGGCCTGATGGCCCAGCTGGATCCCGCCCGGCCCGAGGTGGCCCTGGCCGTGCACCGTTGCCGGGAGGCCGGCATCCGGCCGGTGATGATCACCGGCGACCATCCCCTCACTGCCGCCGCCATCGGCGAATCGATCGGGCTGGTGGAGGCGGGGCCCGAGGTGGTGCTGGGCAAGCAGCTGGAGGCCGCCGATGCCGCGGAGCTCGCCGCCATGGTGAGCCGCTGCAGCATCTATGCCCGGGTGCCGCCCGAGCAGAAGCTGCGCATCGTCAAGGCCTTCCAGGGTCTCGGGCAGGTGGTGGCCATGACCGGTGACGGCGTCAACGACGCCCCGGCCCTGAAACAGGCCCATATCGGCATCGCCATGGGCATCACCGGCACGGAGGTGAGCAAGGAAGC
Organism: Cyanobium sp. CZS25K; assembly: GCA_030373325.1. Lineage (GTDB taxonomy): Bacteria > Cyanobacteriota > Cyanobacteriia > PCC-6307 > Cyanobiaceae > Cyanobium. Next base: position 24,956 of record JAUCZB010000011.1, read on the forward strand.
CTCCGACATGGTGCTGCTCGACGACAACTTCGCCACCATCGTCAATGCGGTGGAGCAGGGCCGGCTGGTGTACGCCAACATTCGCCGCTTCATCAAGTACATCCTCGGCAGCAACGTGGGGGAGCTGATCACCATCGCCTCGGCGCCCCTGCTGGGTCTGGTCGGCGTGCCGATGACGCCCCTGCAGATCCTCTGGATGAATCTGGTGACCGACGGGCTGCCCGCCCTGGCCCTGGCCCTGGAGCCCGGTGAGGAGGGGTTGATGCAGCGCCCCCCCGCCGAGCCCGGGGAGTCGATCTTCGCCCGCGGGATCGGCAGTTACATCCTGCGCATCGGGGTGGTGTTCGCCGCCATCACCATCGCGATGATGCTGTTCGTCGCCCATACGGGCAGACCCTGGAAGACCATGGTCTTCACGACGCTGTGCCTGGCCCAGATGGGCCATGCGCTGACAACCCGCAGTGAGCGGCCCCTGATCCAGGTGGCGCCCCTCTCCAACCCCTGGCTGCTGGGGGCTGTGGTGTTCACCACCCTGCTGCAGTTGTCCCTGCTTTACGTTCCCGTTCTGTCCCGATTCTTCGGGACGATACCGCTGTCTCTCCAGGATCTGGCCATCTGCATAGGCTTCAGTCTGGTGTTTTTCCTCTACCTGGAACTGGAGAAATTCTGGCGACTGTGGCGCCGCCTTTCGGCCGCCCACGCCTGATGTTCACCGACCCGGGGCGGCGGGGTCAGACCCATCGCGCTCGCCAGCCCCGCAGGGATCAGGTGATTGATAACGACAACTTGCAGATCCCATAGGACTTTCCTTCCTGGAAAGGCCTCCACGCCGCTCCAGGGATCTTAGTCTTCGCCACCACGCGGGCCATCTCAGGACCCGACCGTTCTCCCGCCATGACCCTGTTCTTCGCCCAGACAGCCTGGCTGGTCCCCCTCTATCCATTGCTGGCGGCCCTGGCGTCTCTGGCCTGGTCGCCCGGCTTCATCTGGAAGACGGGACCACGCCCCTGCGGCTACCTCAACCTGACGATGGTCAGCGTGGCCTTCGCCCACAGCCTGCTGGCCCTGCTGGCGGCCAATGCCCACCCGGCATCCCTGCCGCTGCACTTCGGCTGGACCTGGCTGAACACGGCCGGCCTGTCCATCGGCTTCGACGGTTCGATCACCCAGCCGGCCCTGATCGCCACCCTGCTGGTCACCGGGGTGCACGTGCTGGCCCAGATCTTCGCCATCGGGTATCTGGAGATGGACTGGGGCTGGCCAAGATTCTTCGGCTCGCTCAGTTTCTTCGAGGCCGGTCTTTGTGCACTTCTGCTCACGGATTCACTGTTCTTCAGCTATGTGATTCTGGAGCTTCTCACGCTCGGCACCTATCTCATCGTCGGCACGTGGTACAACCAGTCGCTGGTGGTGAAAGGAGCCCGGGATGCCTTCCTCACCAAGCGCATCGGTGACCTCATTCTTCTGGCCGGTCTGGTGGCGATCCTGCCGGTCACGGGCACCTGGAACTTCGGCTCCCTCGTCGAGTGGGCCGCGGCCCAGGCCCCGGGCAGCCTGCCCCTGAGCCAGCAACTGATCCTGCTGGCCCTGGTGGCCGGTCCGATGGGCAAGTGCGCCCAGATTCCCCTGCACCTCTGGCTCGATGAAGCCATGGAGGGGCCCCTTCCCTCCACGGTGCTGCGGAACTCTGTGGTGGTTGCCGGTGGGGCCTGGGTGCTGCTGAAGCTCCAGCCCATGCTGGCCCTCAGCCCCCTGGTGACCACGGTGCTGGTGGTGGTGGGCGGCACCACGGCCCTGGTCGGCGCCCTGATCGCCCTGGCCCAGATCGACATCAAGCGGGCCCTCTCCTTCCTCGCCAGCAGCTGGATGGGGCTGCTGTTCCTGGCGGTGGGGCTCGGCGATCCCTCCGTGGCGGGCCATCTGTTGCTGGTCTACCCCCTGCCGATGGCGCTGGTGCTGATGGCGGTGGGCACGGTGATCGTCAGCAACGTCACCCAGGACCTCACCCAGCTCGGCGGGCTGTGGAGCCGCCGGCCGCTGGTGGGGCTGGCCTTCCTCACCGGGGCCGGCGGCCTGATGGCCCTGCCGCCCTTCGGCGGCTTCGCCGCCATCCGCGAGCTGCTGGAGCTCTGCTCCGCCAGTGCCCAGCCGGCCCTGCTGGGGGGCTTCGTGCTCGTCACGAATGCCCTGATGGCGGCGGGCCTGGTGCGGGTCTTCGGCCTGATCTGGGGGGGCCGACCCAGCGTGTTCACCGTGCGCTCCGCCGAGGTGCTCTGGCTGATGGTGCTGCCCACCCTGCTGCTGATGGGTGTGGTGCTGCACCTGCCGATCCTGCTGGCCCGCTTCGGGGTTTTCGCTGCCACCCCCCTGCTGGGCTGGGGTCCGGCGGCGGTGCCGCTGCTGCTCTCCACCCTGGTGGGCGGCGGCCTGTCGGCGGTGTTCTACCTGCGGCCCCATCCCCTGGCCCAGCTGCCTGCCGCCCTGGGCGGTCTGCAGGACTGGCTGGCCCACGACATGCAGACCGAGCGCTTCTACCACCGCACCGTGGTGTGGCTGGTGGTGGCCCTGACCCGGATCAGCGCCTGGCTGGATGAACGGCTTGTGGATGGCTTCACCGGCGCCACCGGTGCCATCGCCCTCCAGGGGGCAAGGCGCCTCAGCTTCACCACCTCGGGACGCTCCCAGGCCTATGCCCTCACCGTGGTTCTGGGGGTGCTGCTGATGGCCGCCTGGCTTCTGACAGGCTTCTGATCGTCCCCGGCAGGTCTGCAGCCCCATGGGCCAGACGTGGAGCGAAACCAACGCGTTCCAACCCTTCCCCCCTACGCCGAAGCGGTCGAGCATGTCGCGGAGCTACCCTGGCGGGAACGGCTGAACGGGTGGGTCACCGCCTTGGCTCGACATCCCCGAAGTAAAAACTGGTGGATCCATGGGTGGATCCATGGAGGGGGGCCAACCGGCTTGTACGCCAGGGTTCGACGGCTCACCAAATTGATTCTGCGGCCGGAAACCGTGCTCTGGCTTCTGCTGGTGGCGTTGCTTCTCCTGCCGCTGGTCATGGTCAGTGCAATCTCCAGCGCCACCCAGGCCCAGATGAAGGTGCATGCGGAGGAAGTCTCCACCCTTGCTACGGATATCCGCACGTATTACGCCGACAATGTGATCGCCCGTCTTCAGGCTGCTGATGGCAAGGCGGTTTATTCGGAGAACTACCGAGATGTGCATGGAGGCATCCCGATTCCGGCCACCCTTTCGATTGAACTTGGAGCTCTGTTCGATAACTCTCATGGTGACGGGCGTATCACTTATGAATTCATCTCAGACTATCCCTTCGCCAAGCGGGTAGTGCGTCCCTTGGATGAATTTGAAGTCAAGGCGATTCGCGCATTCCGAGAAGATAAGAGTCGCACAACCTTCACCCAGCTCACGGGGAATGGTCTGGGACGTTCATCCTACCGGCTGGCAACACCGGTGATCATGCGTCAATCCTGTGTCACTTGCCATAACACCCATCCTGATTCGCCTAAGCGCGACTGGAAGGTGGGCGATATCCGTGGCATACAGGAGGTAACGGTTCGCGGCCTGCTTTTGAACAGCTTCGGCAAGATCGGATGGCTTTTCGGCTATGTGTTCCTGCTCGGTGCTCTTTCAGTCGTTGCAGCTGTCGTTTTTCAACGCCAGAGCCGTCATCTCCGGATCAGCAACAGCAAGCTGAACACCGTGCATGAGCGAGAGTCAGATCTGGCTGCGCGAATGAGTGACCAGTTGAAGGAACTCTCCCTGTTCGGTACGGCTGTGGACAACTCGATCGTGGGTATTGCCATTGCCGACATGCGCAAGCATGACGCTCCTCTTATCTATGTCAATGATGCCTTCACCAGGATTACCGGTTACACTAAGGAGTTGGCGATTGGCTTCAACTGTCGCTTTCTCCAGGGTCCTGAAACGGATCCAGCGGAGGTGCTGCGCATCCGGCAGGCACTTGCGCAAGGGCAACCCTACAGCGGTGAGCTGATCAACTACCGCCACGATGGCAGCCGCTTCTGGAATCGCCTCACTCTCTCTCCCGTGGGTGGAACAGAAGGCAAGCCCGATTTTTTCGTTGCCAATCAGGTGGATATCACTCACCTCAAGGTTGCCCGTGGCGTACCGGTTCAGGAGCTCACCAACCTCGAGCCTGATGTGGATTCAGCTCAGGAAGCCCTGGCCAACGCACGGCGCTTCTCCGAAGCTCTCCAGCAGAATCTCCAAATGAGTGGTCAGTGCGCCGTGGAGCATGAGGCCTTTCTACTTTCAGAGGAACAGGCGCACAAGGAGCTGGCCAAGAGACTCTCCAAGATTTCCGGGTTGATTCAGCGCTACAGCAGTGATTCATGATGTCGCCGTTCGCTATCCCAAGGCATTCTTCAGGCTTTGTGAGGAGGTATCTGCTCGGCTGCTGGCTGGGGAGCAGTATCTTGCTTAGCTTTTTTTTGGCTCTTTACGATATCTGGGAACATCACAGGCATATTGTGAGGGAAGGGGAGCAGACGGCCCATGTCGTCAGCGCCAGTCTGCGAACGCGCTTGACCAATCAGCAACGTCAGCAGCTGCTTGTGGCCTATGGCCACACGAATCGAATGGTGCGTTTCGACCGGATGAATTGGTTATTGGTGGTGGATGGAACCGGTCGCATTGCCTACACCTCACGACCTGCATGGCGCTCCCTGAGGATCATCGACTCCACGTTCGAAACTATTACTAGCGATGATGCCAACTTTCGTGCAGTTGTGCAGTGTCTTCGTGAACGGGCAACCGACTGCATGGAGCTCAGGAGTGGTAACTGGCCTATCCGTCTTTCCGGCTTTACGCTGGTTCGCCCAGTTTCGCAACCGCCTATGGATCTTGGCCTGCCACGGCAGAATTTCCTTGTCCTTGTTAACTTTGATTCGGGCATGCTCGTCGGTGACTTCCTGCAGGATCTGCCCATTCTGATGTTGTGGGTGCTTCTAGTCTCCTCCCTTCTCTTGCTGGCGCTGTGGTACGGCACAACCCGCGGGCTGATGCCCGAGTTCCTGGAGGCGAGCAACAAAGATTCCCTCACTCAATTGATCAACCGAACGTCATTCATGGAGCAAGCCATGGACGTTCTTGCCGAGGCTGAGGAACGGCAAACAGAGTTTATTTTCGCCATCCTCGACCTCGACCACTTCAAACGGATCAATGATACCTATGGCCACGGTTGTGGGGACGCCGCCCTTGCCTCGGTGGGCAGGCTCCTTTTGACCGTCACCAGGCCTGACGACCTGGTGTGCCGCTTTGGCGGTGAGGAATTTGCCCTGCTGCTTTCCATGTCCCGCTCGGAAGGCAGCAAGGCTTTGGAGAGGCTGCGTCTGCAACTGGAGATGAACTGCCTCCACTACAATGGGTATAAGGTTCCTCTGACGGCAAGTCTTGGGGCTGCGGCTACCAAACAGTGTGGTTATAGTATCGACTTTCTGTATAATTCGGCCGACAAGGCCCTCTATGCCGCCAAGCATGCCGGCCGCAACCGTGTTGAGTGGAATGCCGGAGAGATAACGAGCCGCTTGCCCAGTTCCGCTGCAATTTCTGCTGCTACAGGCCCCTGAGTCGATGCAACCTCCCAGAATCCCCGATGATGAAGAGGCTCGCTTGCTGGAGCTGCGCAGTTACGGTGTACTCGATACTGAACAGGATCCCAGATTTGATGATATCAGTGAACTGACCCGTTATGTTGCCGGCACGGAGATCGGTATTGTCAGCCTGGTGGACAGCAACCGGCAGTGGTTCAAGAGCTGTGTGGGGGCGCCGCTGAGCCAACGACAAACTCCGCGGGACATCTCCTTCTGCGGCCACACCATCTTGCAGCGCCAGCCACTGATAATTAATGATACCCATGAGGATGACCGGTTTGCCGATAATCCGCTTGTTGTTGGGGTTCCCCATGTCCGTTTTTATGCTGGCTTCCCCCTGATCAGCGCCAATGGCTTCACGGTGGGCAGTCTTTGTGCGATCAGCCGCCAGCCTCATCATCTCAGCGACCAGCAGATCAAGGCTCTAGGGCGACTGGCATTGCTCACGTTGCAGCAACTGGAATATCTGCGTAATTCTGCTCTCCTGGCTGCCAGTCATCATGGAACAGAAGTGGAACGTCTGCGCAGCCTTGCCAGCGAGCGACTCACCTCGCTTGAGCGACTGATCAGTCGTGATCAGCTGGTTCAGATGCTGGATCTGATGTTTGGCATGGAACTCGCATCTCCTTTCTCTTTATTTCGTTGCTACTTCCGCGACTACGAACGAGTCAACTCGACCCTGGGTGGGGTTGTGGCGGAAGAGTACATGAATGAAGCAGCCCGCAGGGTGTTGGCCGCCGTTCCTCGCGTCGCTTCGGTGGCACGCTTTGCCGATGCCGAATTGGTGGTGCTTCTTCCCTTTACTGTGGAGGAGAGGGACGCACAGAAGGTGGCTGATCGCATCCTTGCATTTGTTAACCACATCTATCGTTGTGGCAATCAAGCACTGTCGATGGCCCTTTCCATTGGCGTTGCCATCCATTCCTTGAACTATGAGAATTCGGAGGCGATTCTTGCTGACACCAGCATGGCGGTGCGTATGGCTCGCCGATCAAGTGCCAGCTCGGTTCGTTTCATCGACGCTGAATCACGCGTCGCCGCCCGTGAGAGCTATCGACTGGAATCTGAGATACGGGAGGCTGTGGCCGCCAAGGAGATGGAGCCTTTCCTGCAGCCGATCGTGGATCTCACCACAGGTGAGCCTGTTGGGTTTGAAGCCCTTGCGCGCTGGCACCGACATGACGGGGTCGTGATGCCCGATACCTTTATTCCGCTCGCAATGGAATGTGGCATCACGGGAGATCTCGACCTCATCATTATCGAGAAGGCCTTGGCGGCCTTGCCGCTGCTCGCCCTGCCCGTGCCGCAAAGGCAGATGTTGATCAGCCTGAACCTCTCCGGAATTCTATTGGAGGATGAGGAGATGCGCAGGCGTCTGCTTGCCCTGATCGACGAGAACCCGTGCCCCCCAGGCTGGCAGGTGCAGGTGGAGTTGGTGGAGGATATTTTCCAGGATTCCACCCGGGCATTCAGCATCTTTCTCGATGCCCTCGTGAGCCGGAAGGTGCGCATTGCCATCGACGACTTCGGCACTGGTTACTCCTCACTGGCTCGCTTGATCTCCCTGCCGATTCAGGCCGTGAAGGTGGATCGTGCTTTTGTGATCAAGCTGGACGAAGGCGAGGATTCTTCGCGAACCTTCCTACGGACCATTTTCACGATGCTGGCGGATCTTGGACTGGAGATCACAGCTGAGGGTGTGGAAACCCTTAAGCAGCGCGAGTGGTTGCTGGCCAATGGCGCCGACAAGGCACAGGGATACCTGTTCGCTCAACCGATGCCGCTCAGCGATGCGATTGCCTACCTGCAGAACCTGGACTATCGGCCGCGGGCCTTGTCCGTGGAGCCTGGTCGCATCCAGGCCCTAAGACGCCGGCGACTGCGCGCTGCGTTTCGCATGCCCTTTCTGGGCGGCCGTCGCAGCAGCGACTGATCCGTAAGCGTTGGAGTCGCAGCAGTGGCGCTCAGGCCGATCACATCCCCAGGTCTGTCTGCGACCCATCAGTGTTTCTTTCCTCCACGATCGCGACTGCCTCTAGGTCGAGGGCGTCAGCGGACCGAGACATCCATTAGCTTCCCGCGATCCCTGGTGGTCTGCCGGCTCCCGATCACTTCGGCCGGATGGCCTGTTTCCTGCGCTGATGCCCTCTTTCGTCCTGGTCCTGCTTCTGGTTTTCCCCTTGTTCGGCATGGGCCTCCTTCAGCTCGTGCCCGCCGATCGCCTTCGATGGGTGCAACGGCTTGCCGCTTCCAGCGCTGCCGGGCCCCTGGTGCTGGCCCTGGGCTGCTGGCGCCTGCCTCCCGCTGATCTCCACCTGAGCTGGCTGCCGAAGCTTGGGCTTCGCCTCGACCTGGGTCTGGATGGTCTTTCCCTGCCCCTGGTGGTGCTCACGGCTCTGATCACCGTGTTCGCCATCCTCTCGGCGCCCGCGGATCAGAGCCGTCCGCGGCTGTTCTTCGCCCTGATGCTCGCCACCAACCTCGGCGTGGTGGGTGGATTGCTGGCCCGCAATGCCCTGCTGTTCCTTCTGGCTTTCGAACTGGTGCTCATTCCGATCACCCTGCTGGTGGCCATCTGGGGCGGAGAGAAGCGGGCAGGAGCCGCGGTGCGTTTCCTGCTCTACAGCGCCGTCTCCGGCCTGGCCCTGCTGGCGGCGGTGCTGGCTTTCGCCTGGTTCAATCCGGCCGGTCCGGCCTTCGGGTTTGATGAACTCCACAACGCCCAGTTCCCGCCGGCCGCGCGGCGCTGGATCCTGGCCCTGCTTCTGCTCGCCTTCGGCCTGAAGCTGCCGGTCGTGCCCCTGCATGGCTGGCAGCCCTTCACCTACAGCCAGGCCCCCACCCCGGTGGTCATGCTGCTGGCAGGCGCCGTCTCCAAGCTCGGGGCCTACGGCCTGCTGCGCTTCGGCGTGGGCTTCCTGCCGGACATCTGGGCCGCCTGGTCCCCGTGGATCGCCGCCGCCGGCGCCATCAGCGCGGTGTATGGAGCCCTCAACGCCATCGCCCAGAGCGACATCCGCCGCCTGATGGCGTTCAGTTCCCTCGGCCACATGGGTCTGCTGGTGCTGGGGCTCTCCGCTGCCACTCCCCTCAGTCTGCAGGGGGCCGTGGCCCAGATGCTGGCCCACGGCATGATCGTGGCCCTGCTGTTCGCCTGCGTGGGGCTGATCGAGCGCAAGACCGGCACCACCGCCATCCCCGAGCTTTCGGGCCTCATGAATCCGTTGCGGGGCCTGCCCTTCACCATGGCCATGCTGCTGCTGGCCCTGATGGCGGCCGCCGGCATCCCGGGCCTGGCTGGTTTCCCTGCCGAGCTGCTGGTGTTCGAAGGCAGCTGGAGCACGTTTCCGCGGGCCACGCTGGTGAGCCTGATCGCCTCGGGCTTCACCGCCGTCTATGCGATCCGCCTGTTCAACAGGGTGGGCTTCGGCCGTCTCGACAACGACCGTGCCGACTGGTCGTCCACCAGCTGGGGCGAGCGGGCCCCGGCCATGGCCCTTACCCTGCTGGTGATCGCCGCTGGTCTGTGGCCCACGGCCCTCACGGGCTGGAGCGAGGCCGAATCCACGGATCTGGCCCTGCGCTCCCAGCCGTTCCTCAGCCGTACGGGCGCTCAGACCCCCGCCTCCGCCGGCTCCTCCCTCGTCGCTGTCACCCTCCCTTCCGCCTCGGAGCTGCGCACGTCATGACCTCCCCCATCGCCACGGCCCCCGAGCCCCTCACCGAGCCCCTGATCCCGCCCTCCACCCATCGCTATGCCGATGTGATCCATCGGCTGGAGGCCGGCGGCTCGATGCTGCCGGACACGCCGGAGAACCTGATGCAGATCATCGGCATCTACAAGGCCTATGCCGTGCCGATGGACTTCTACTGGCGCGACCTGCTCTACATCGCCGAGCGGGTGTTCCTCGACCCCCTGCCGGCCTTCAAGTACTTCCCCTCCCAGGAGTACCTCGATCGGCCCAATTCCTACGCCGGGGATGACTCGAAGCTGCGTATCTGGCGTGGTACCGCCACCGCCCATCCGGAACTGCTGGCGTTCATGGCCAAGGGGGAAACCACCAACATGCCGAAGCTCCTCCATCACCTCTGGCACGACCGGATCAACATGGAGTTCGCCGAGGCCTGCATGGATGCCATGTTCTGGCACCAGGGCATGGGCGGCCGCTTCTACGACTACCTGGAATGCGACGCCTACAAGGCGAATGCCGACAAGGCGATCAAGGCCTACTTCAAGGGCAATCCCCTGATGCTCGGGCTGTATGCGCTGTTCCCGGAGATGTTCCTGGAGCAGGTGCGCAAGATGAGCTACTACGCCAATCTCGGTCTGTTCTGGGAAGTGATGGCGCCGGTCTTCTTCGAGATGAGCGACATCTACGACGAGGGCGGCTTCAAGGGCGTCCCCGATGCCATGGATTTCCTGGTCAATGGCATCTTCGCCGTGGCCGGCCGGCCCATCTATCACCATGTGTTCATCGGCGGGGAATGTTTCGAGATCATTCCCAAATCGGAGGGTTTCACCTGGCTCTACGAGGCGGCCCTTCCCTACGTGGAGGCGGTCTTCTACCGCACCGCCCCCTTCCGTGGCACCAAGAGCTACAACGCCCAGGCCGGTCAGGTGCCCTCCGAGCAGGCCGATTTCCATTACGGCATCCTCTATGCGGATGTGTTCCCGGTGGGTTCGGCCGGCATCCCGCCCACCCTGCTGATGCAGGACATGCTGCACTTCCTGCCGCCCTACCTCACCGAGCTCTACGCGAAGCACAAACGCGGCGAAGGCGACATTCTCAACCAGCTGGGGGTCACCTTCCAGCGCTCCATGTACAACGTCACCTCGGCGGTGATCCAGGCCCTGCGCTGCGCCCTGCTCTACCCCCTCGATGACGCCGACCCCGAGCACCTGATGGCCAACCGGCGCTTCTTCGAAGCCCAGATGGACCGCTTCCTGCGGCCCGAGGCCCGCCTGCCCCAGATCCAGACCCAGGACTACCGCTAGGAGATCACCCATGGCCAACATCATCGAAACCGCCAAAGGTGCCGGGGTCTTCGGCACCCTGCTCACCGCCGTCGAGGTGGCCGGGCTCACCGGGGCCCTCGAGAGCCCCGGCCCCTTCACCGTCTTCGCCCCCGTCGACGACGCCTTCGCCGCCCTGCCCCCCGGCTGCGTTCAGACCCTGGTGGACAATCCGCCCCAGCTGGCGCGCATCCTCAAGTTCCACGTGCTGAGCGGCGCCCACCCCCGCAGCGCCCTGGTGGAGCAGCCGGAATGGGAAAGCCTGGAGGGGGCACCGGTGGCGATCCGCCGGGCGGAGCCCTTCGAGGTCAAGAACGCCACGGTCGTTTCCGCCGACATCGTCTGTGACAACGGCATCGTGCACGTGATCGACCGGGTGATCCTGCCCGGATGAGCTCAGCGGCGTTGACCCATCCAGCCAGAGTCCTCAGCACCACGGCACTGCTGCTGACGGCTCTCGTCGCACTGCTGGGCTGCGCCGCCGGTGGCGGGGCGCCCGGCAGCCCCACCATGGCCAGGATCCGCGAGCGGGGACGGCTGGTCTGCGCCGTCGATGGGGCGGTGCCGGGGTTCAGCACGGTGGGGCCGCAGGGAGCTTTCGTGGGCATCGATGCCGATTTCTGCCGGGCCGTGGCCGCCGCGGTTCTCGGGGATGCCCGCAAGGTGGAATTCCGACCGGTGACGGCAGGGGAACGCTTCGTGGCCCTGAGCAGCGGCGAGGTGGATCTGCTCTCGATCAGCTCCACCCACACCCTCGGCCGCGACGCCCCCGGCGGCAATGCGCTCAGCTTCGGCCCGGTCTTCTTCTATGACGGTCAGGGGGTGATGGTGCCGGCGGCCAGCGGCATCCGCAGCCTGCGGGATCTGGCCGGCAAGCCGATCTGCGTCGAGAGCGGCACCAACACCGAGCTCAACCTGGCCGATCGCATGCGGGAACGGGGGGTCGCCTACCAGCCGCTGCGCTTCCAGTCCGGTGAGCAGGCCTATCCGGCCTATGAGCAGGGTCGCTGCGCCGCCATCACCAGCGACAGCTCCCTGCTGGCGGGCAAACGCAGCGGCTTCCGGAACCCTGCGGACCACGTGCTGCTCAGCGAGCTGCTCAGCAAGGAACCCAGCGCCAAGGTGACGATCCAGGCCGACCCGGCCTGGGCTGATGCGGTGCGCTGGATCACCTACACCCTGATCCAGGCCGAGGAAAGCGGTCTCACCCAGGCCAACGTGGAGGCCAGCCGTGCCGCCGCCCGGGCGGACGCCAGCCAGGCCGAACGGCGCCGCTTCCTGGGGGTGGAGGGGGACTTCGGCCGCCAGCTGGGCCTGCCCGCCGACTTCACGCTGCGGGTGGTGAAGGCGGTGGGCAATTACGGCGAGCTGTTCGAGCGCCACCTCGGCCAGTCCACTCCCCTGGGCCTCGATCGTGGCCTCAACCGGCTCTGGAACCGCGGCGGTCTGCACATCGCGCCGCCCTTCCGCTGAGGAGGTTCCGGGAGGCCTACCTGCACCGGCCCGCACCTGCAACAATGCGGCGACCTTAAGAAAGCCAGCATGTACCGGAACCGGACCCGCTCCCTTGTGGCTTGTCTGCTTGCCACCGGTCTGCTCGCCGGTTGCGCGGGAGAAGATGGCGGCGTGCAGAGCCAGAAGCTGTCCACCATCACCGGGCGGGACAAGCTGATCTGCGGCGTGGAGGGCAAGCTGCCCGGCTTCAGCTTCGTGGCGCCCGATGGCAAGTATCTCGGCCTTGACGTGGACGTCTGCAAAGCCGTGGCCGCCGCCGTGCTCGGGGATCCCGAGAAGGTGGAGTACCGCGACCTGAACTCCAGCGAGCGTTTCGCCGCCCTGGCCAGCGGGGAAGTGGACCTGCTCTCGCGCAACACCACCATGACCCTGAGCCGTGATGCCCCCGGCGGCAACGGTCTGAGCTTCGCCCCCACCACCTTTTATGACGGCCAGGGGGTGCTGGTGCCCGTCGCCAGCGGCATCAAGGACCTCAAGGGCCTCGCCGGCAAGCCGATCTGCGTGGAGAGCGGCACCACCACCGAGCTCAACCTGGCCGACCGGATGCGGGAGCAGAACATCCCCTACACACCGCTGAAATTCCAGACCAGCGACCAGACCTTCGCCGCCTATCTCGGTGACCGCTGCGTGGCCGTGACCAGCGACCGCTCCCAGCTGGCCGGCAAACGCACCAGTTTCCCCGATCCGGACGAGCACGTCCTGCTGCCGGTGGTGATGAGCAAGGAGCCCCTCACCCCAGCCACCACCAACGGCGATCCCGCCTGGGCCGATGCCGTGCGCTGGATCGTCTACGGCCTGATGCAGGCGGAGGAGAGCGGCATCACTCAGGCGAACGTGGATGCCAAGCTGGCCGAGGCCAAGGCCAACACCAACCAGGCCGACCTGCGGCGCTTCCTGGGGGTGGAGGGTGATTTCGGCAAGCAGCTCGGCCTGCCGCCCGACTTCGTGGTCAAGGCGGTGAAGGCCGTGGGCAACTACGGCGAGATCTTTGATCGCAACGTGGGCCCCGCCTCCCCCCTCAAGCTCGACCGGGGCCTCAATCGCCAGTGGAAGGAGGGTGGCCTGATCTACTCCCCGCCCTTCCGTTGATGGCGCCGGTCCCGCCCGCTGAACCTGCCTCTGCTTCAGCAACGCCCCCCACCCCCCCCTGGTGGCGCGACCGCCGGGTGATCCCCTGGGTGGTGCAGGCCGTGGTGGGGCTGCTGGTGCTGCTGCTGATCGCCTTTCTGCTGGGCAATCTGGTGCGTAACCTCACCGCCGCCGGGCTGTTGCTGAGCTGGCGCTGGCTGCAGCAGCCGGCCGGGTTCGACATCTCGGAATCGGTGATTCCCTTCAACGCCCAGCTGCCCTACTGGCGCGCCCTGGCCGCCGGGCTGGTCAACACGATCCGGGCGGTTTTGGTGTCCCTGGTGGGGGCCACTCTGCTGGGCACCCTGGTGGGGATGGCCTCCTTCAGCCACAACGGCCTGCTGCGGCGGCTGGCCCGGGTCTACGTGGAGGTGGTGCGCAACATCCCCCTGCTGCTGCAGCTGGTGTTCTGGTACTTCGTGGTGTTCCTCACCCTGCCCAACGGCGTGGCGGCGATCCAGCTGCCCGGGGTGGTGCTCGCCAAGTCGGGGCTCTACATCGCCGGGCTGGGCGAGGGTCTGCGCTGGGTGGGCCCCACCCTGGTGAACGGGGTCTGGCAGTCTCCGCTGCGCCTGAGCGTCGAATTCGGCGCGCTGCTCACCGGCCTGATCGTCTATTCGGGAGCCTTCATCGCCGAAGTGGTGCGGGGCGGCATCGCCGCGGTCCCCAAGGGGCAGTGGGAAGCGGCCTCCTCCCTGGGGCTCAGCTGGTTCGCCACCCTGCGCCGCATCGTGCTGCCCCAGTCCCTGCGGGTGATCGTGCCGGGGCTGAACACCCAGTACATCTCCCTGGCCAAGAACTCCTCCCTGGCGGTGGCCGTGGGTTACACCGATCTGTATTCGGTGGCCGAGACCACCCTCAACCAGACCGGCCGCGCGGTGGAAGTGATCCTGGTGCTGCTGGCGGCCTACCTCACCCTCGATCTGCTGATCTCGGCCCTGATGAACGGTCTGAACCGTCTGGTTCAGATCCGGGAGCGCTGAGATGAAACCCTTCCTGCGGCGGCTGCGCGCCGAACTGTTCGCCACCCCCGCCGATGCGCTGTTGAGCCTGGGCTTGATCGCCGTGCTCTCCCTGGCGGCCTTCGGATTCCTGCGCTGGGCCTTCACCCAGGCGCAGTGGGCCGTGATCCGGGTGAACAGCACCCTGTTCGCGGTGGGGCGCTACCCCGTCGAGGAGCAGTGGAGGCTCTGGCTCCTGCTCTGGCTGCTGTTCGCCGCCACGGGCCTGAGCTGGGGTGTGCTGCGCAGCCATCCGCGACGCGACCGCAGCGGTGCCCTCTGGCCCCGCAACGACCGGATCGCGGCGGTGCTGCTGGTGGTGCTGGGATTGTGGAGGCCCTGGGCCATGGGGCTCAGCCTCTCCATTCAGGCCCGCTGGTGGGGTCTGGTGGCCCTGCTGCTGCTGGTCCGCTGGCTGGCCGGCCGCTTCGGTCGCCGCTTCGGCCCCCTGGGGCTGCGGTTGGTGGCCCTGATGTGGCCGGTCCTCTATCTGGTGGGCATGGTGCTGATCAGCGGTGGACTGGGCCTGGTGGCCGTGTCCCCTTCGGAATGGGGCGGACTGATGCTCACCCTGCTGGCCTCGAGCTTCGCCATCCTGCTCTGCTTCCCGATCGGGGTGCTGCTGGCCCTGGGCCGCCGCAGCGACCTCCCCCTGCTGCGCTGGGGCTCGGTGCTCTACATCGAATTCATCCGCGGGGCACCGCTGATCACCCTGCTCTTCCTCGGCCAGAACATCCTCGGTTTCCTGCTTCCCGGCGGCCTGGCCCCGGATCGGGTCTGGCGGGCGGCCTGGGTGCTCACCTTCTTCGCCGCCGCCTACCTGGCCGAGGCGGTGCGCTCCGGGCTGGCGGCCGTGCCCCGGGGCCAGTTCGAGGCGGCCCGCTCCCTTGGGCTGTCCTACCCCCAGGCCCTGGGGAAGGTGGTGCTGCCCCAGGCGATGCGGGTGGCGCTGCCGGCGATGGTGGGGCAGTTCATCTCCCTGCTGCAGGACACCACCCTGCTGTCGCTGATCGGGTTGATGGAACTGCTCGGCACGGCCCGCACCGTGATGGCCAATCCGGCTTTCCTGGGCAAGAACGCCGAGGTCTATCTCACCCTGGCTGTTCTCTTCTGGTGCTGCTGCGCCGCCCTCGGCCTGGGCAGCCGGGCCCTCGAGCGCCGGCTCGATCCCCACGCGGTGCCCAGCGCCACCTGAACAGCGTTGCCCTTTCCCACCTCCTTCGCTCCGTTTCCGTTTTCCGCCCCATGAGCCAAGCCAGCAGCGAACTGATGATCGAGGCGCGGGCCGTCGAGAAGTGGTATCCCAACGGCTTCCATGCCCTGCGCGGTGCCGATCTCACCGTGCGGCGGGGCGAGGTGGTGGTGATCATGGGCCCCTCGGGCTCGGGCAAGAGCACCTTCATCCGCACCTTCAACGCCCTGGAGGATTTTCAGAAGGGCCGCATCAGCGTGGATGGCATCGAACTCTCCAACGACCTTCGCAACATCGATGCGGTGCGCCGGGAGGTGGGCATGGTGTTCCAGCAGTTCAACCTGTTCCCCCACCTCTCGGTGCTCGAAAACCTCACCCTGGCGCCCGTGCTGGTGCGCCGGCGTCCGAAGGCCGAGGTGGAGCAGCAGGCTCTGGCCCTGCTGGAGCGGGTGGGCATCGCCGAGCAGGCCGACAAGTTTCCCGGCCAGCTCTCCGGAGGACAGCAGCAGCGGGTGGCGATCGCCCGGGCCCTGTGCATGGAGCCCCGCATCCTGCTGTTCGATGAACCCACCAGCGCCCTCGATCCGGAGATGGTGCGGGAGGTGCTGGAGGTGATGCAGAACCTCGCCGACGACGACATCACCATGGTGGTGGTGACCCATGAAGTGAAGTTCGCCCGCCATGTGGCCCACCGGGTGGTGCTGATGGCCGACGGGGTGGTGGTGGAGGAGGCCGAACCGGAGGTGTTCTTCACCAATCCCAGCCACCAGCGCACGCGGCGGTTTCTGGATCAGATCCTCTGAGCCGCCCTACACCCGCGTCGCCCAGTCGGCCGCATTGAGCTGCGGAAACAACCCGTCCTCCCGCTGCACCCCCGCCAGCCACTCCGGGGGCAGGTCGGTGCCGTGCTCCAGGGCATCGATCAGGCGCCAGAAACGGTCGAGGTGGCGGTGGATCCGCTCGCGGGCCAGGCCGGTGGTGGTGCCGGCCCGCAGGATGAAACTCCAGTCGGAGCTCTGGGCCAGCAGCAGTTCACGCCCGGCCTGGGTGAGCAGGGCGCGCTGGGCGGTGCTGCCCACACCCCGGTTCACCCGTTGCACCATGGCGCGTGAGGCGCGTTGCCACTCGGCCACCACCCAGGCGTTGGTGTCGTTCAGCCAGTAGTCGTGATAGCCCCCCTGGCCCCAGCTGGAGGGCGCCGGCCGGCAGACCTGAAGCGTCCGGCCCTGGCTCAGCACCTCGCGCAGGTGGGTGAAGCGCACCTCCATGGCTGGGCCCTGGCGGAACAGCTCCGCCAGGAACAGGGGGCCCTCGAACCACCAGTGGCCGAACAGTTCGGCATCGAAGGGGGCCACCAGCAGCGGCGGCGGCTCGATCGTCGCCGCCAGGTGGGACATCTGGGCGGAGCGGCCCCGCAGGAACGCCTCGGCGTGGTCCCTCACCTTCTCGGCTGCCCGCTCCGGGTCGTAGGGCCGCTTCAGCTCAAGGGGACAACCCTGGGCACTGACCCGGTGCAGCTTGAGCCCGAGGGGACGGCGGTCATGGATGCCCTGGGCGCTGAGGGACGCTTCGGGCAGGTCCCAGCCCAGATCGCGGTGGAATTCCCGGTAGGCGCCGTCACCGGGATACCCCTGGCTGGCACTCCACACCGGCAGGGTGGATTCGCTGTCGCGGGCGAAGAAGGCCACCCCCGCGGTGGAACAGATCGGGGCGTACACCCCGTAGCGGGGCCGCGGCAGGGCATGCAGCAGGCCGTGGCCGTCGAGCAGGGAGTAGCGCAGGCCGCACTGCGCCAGTAGCTGATCGAGGTCCTCGTAGTAGGCACACTCTGGCAGCCAGATCCCCAAAGGGCGCACACCGAGCAGCCGCTGGTGCTCCCGCACGGCGGTGAGCAGCTGGGCCCGCACCGCCTCCGGGGACTCCCGCAGCAGGGGCAGGTAGCCATGGGTGGCCCCACAGGTGATCAGATCCAGGACCCCCTGCTCCTGCAGGCGGCGGAACCGGGGCAGCAGCGCCCCTTGCATCCCCCGCCACTGGCCCTCGATGGCCGTGAGGGTCTGCTGCAGCTGGAGGGCCGGCCGCTGCAGATCGGGATCCACCGCGTCGAGCAAGGTCCGGCGCAGGGCCAGCCAGGCGGGGAAGCGGCCGTTCAGGGCCCTGTCGCTCAGCAGCGACAGCAGGGTGGGGGAGAGGCCGAGGGTGAGCTTCGGCCGTTGCTCCGGATCGGCGGCCGCCCGCTCCAGCACGGCCAGCAGCGGCAGATAGCATTCCTGCAGGGCCTGGAAGTACCAGTCCTCCTCCAGGGAGCCCGGTTCTCCCGATCGCACGTAGGGGAGGTGGGCATGCAACACCAGGGCCAGATCGCCTGCGGCCATGGGGGAACCTCTGTGGCGCCACTCTACGTTCCGCTCCCAGACGTTCCGCTCCCGGGGCCGGGACTTCCGGCCCCTAGAGTGGCCCTAACTCATAGTTGTTCCGCCTAACCCCATGGCCCGCGATCCCGGCCGGGTATTGATCTTCGATACCACCCTCCGCGACGGGGAGCAGTCCCCCGGCGCCAGCCTCAACCTGGAGGAGAAGCTCGCGATCGCCCAGCAGCTGGCCCGCCTGGGGGTCGACATCATCGAGGCCGGTTTCCCCTTCGCCAGCAGCGGCGATTTCCATGCCGTCCAGCGCATCGCCGCCACGGTGGGCACCCCCGATGGCCCGGTGATCTGCGGCCTGGCCCGGGCGGCGGCCGGCGACATCAAGGCCTGCGCCGACGCCGTGGCCCCCGCCGCCCACCGGCGCATCCACACCTTCATCGCCACCAGCGACATCCATCTGGAGCACAAGCTGCGCAAGACCCGCGCCGAGGTGCTCGCCATCACCGCGGAGATGGTGGCCTACGCCCGCTCCCTTGTCGACGACGTGGAGTTCTCCTGCGAGGACGCCGGCCGCAGCGACCCCGACTTCATGCATCAGGTGATCGAAGCGGCGATCACGGCCGGGGCCACCACCATCAACATTCCCGACACGGTGGGGTACACCACACCGTCCGAATTCGGTGCGATCATCGCCGGCATCAACCGCTCGGTGCCCAACATCGATCAGGCGGTGATTTCGGTGCATGGGCACAACGATCTCGGTCTGGCGGTGGCCAACTTCCTCGAGGCTGTCAAGAACGGCGCCCGCCAGCTGGAGTGCACCATCAACGGCATCGGTGAACGGGCCGGCAACGCCTCCCTCGAGGAGCTGGTGATGGCGCTGCACGTGCGCCGCAGCTACTTCAACCCCTTCCTGGGCCGGCCCCCCGAGCAGCGCGATCCCCTCACCAACGTGCGCACCGAGGAGATCACCAAGACCTCCCGCCTGGTCTCCAACCTCACCGGCATGGCCGTGCAGCCCAACAAGGCGATCGTGGGCGCGAATGCCTTCGCCCACGAATCCGGCATCCACCAGGACGGCGTGCTCAAGAACCGGCTCACCTACGAGATCATCGACGCCCGCACGGTCGGTCTGGCCGACAACCGCCTCTCCCTCGGCAAGCTCTCGGGACGCAGCGCCTTCCGCGCCCGGCTGGAGGAGCTCGGCTACACACTGGAGCGCCACGACCTCGACGACGCCTTCGCCCGCTTCAAGGAACTGGCCGACCGCAAGCGGGAAATCACCGACCGGGATCTCGAAGCGATCGTCAGCGAGCAGGTGCAGCAGCAGGACGGCCCCCGCTACGTGTTGCAGTCGGTGCAGGTGAGCTGCGGCACCAACCTCCAGCCCACCGCCACCGTCACCCTGCGGGACGGGGACGGCATCGACCTGACCGAGGCGGCGATCGGCACGGGCCCGGTGGATGCGGTCTGCCAGGCTCTCAACCACCTGGCCCAGGTGCCGAACGAGCTGGTGGAGTTCAGCATCAAATCCGTCACCGAAGGCATCGACGCCATGGGCGAGGTCACCATCCGCCTGCGTCATCAGGGGGTGCTGTACTCGGGCCACGCCGCCGATACCGACATCGTCGTGGCGGCGGCCCAGGCCTTCGTCAACGCCCTCAACCGGCTGGTGTCCGGCAGCCAGCGCGCCCCGCTCCATCCCCAGAAGACACCCCTTCCGGTGGCGGAACGGCCGCGTCTGTGAACACCCCGGGCCGCTCCTCCCTGGCCAGGGGCCTGCAGCTGGCCGCGCTGCTGCTGGTGGCCGTGCTGTTGCTGCTGCCGCTGCTGTGGCTGGTCAGCACTTCCCTCAAGGGACCGGCGGAGAACATCTTCACCAGTCCCCCCGCCCTGCTGCCGGCCCAGCCGAGCCTGGAGGCCTACGGGCGCCTGTTCGCCGCCAATCCCATGGGCACCTACCTGCTCAACAGCACGATCGTCAGCGCCCTGGCGGTGGTCGCCAACCTGCTGTTCTGCTCCCTGGCGGCCTACCCCCTGGCCCGGATGAGCTTCCGCGGCCGCGGCCTGGTGCTGGCCCTGGTGGTGGCCACGATCCTGATCCCCTTCCAGGTGGTGATGATTCCTCTCTATCTGCTGATGGTGCAGATCGGCCTGCGCAACAGCCTCTGGGCCCTGATCGTTCCCCAGGCCGCTACCGCCTTCGGCATCTTTCTGCTGCGGCAGAGCTTCCTGGCGGTGCCGGTGGAGCTGGAGGAGGCGGCCCGGATCGATGGCTGCACCCGTATCGGCGAATGGTGGAACGTGATGCTGCCGGCGGCGCGGGCCGACCTGATCACCCTGGCGATGTTCGTGTTCATCGGCACCTGGAGTGACTTCCTCTGGCCCCTGATCATTCTCGATGATCCGAGCCTCTACACCCTGCCCCTGGGTCTGCAGCAGCTGGCCAGCAGTTTCTCCCTCGACTGGCGCCTGGTGGCGGCCGGCTCGGTGGTCTCGATCCTGCCGGTGCTGCTGCTGTTCGTGCTGCTGCAGCGCTACATCCTCCCCAGCGCCAGCGGCGATGCCGTGAAGGGCTGAAGCGGGGAGCTCCCACCCGTCAGGGCGCTGCAGATGGCCTTGGGGTTTCCCCCGTCCAGCCATGCCATGTTGCAAAAACGCCCTGCAGCTATGGCGAGCGGGTGATCCGTACGCCAGGGTTCTGGCCCAGATCACACCCCTCCATCTCAGCCTGCTGGTGATCGATCCCACCGGCGAGCTGACGGCCATCTTCCCCAGCAACCGGGCCGCCGAGGGGACCCTTCAGGGGCTGCCCAGTGCCGGAGGGCGCAGAACGCCGCCGTCACGGCGGTCGGCAGGGGGTGGGCCGGTTCGGCTGCCGGCGCCTGCGGAAGGCATCGGCGGGGTGGGGAAGGGGTCCGGATCCGTCGGGGAGCGGCGGACGGCTCGGCCCTGCATGTCAGCCAGGGCCGACCGCCATTGCTCCTGCTGCTGTTCGAGCGCCTCCAGCCGCTGGGCAGCGGCTTCCAGGGTCTGGAGGCGTCCCACCATCGCCCGCTGCTGCTCCTCCAGCACGGAGGTGCGATCCAGAGCCCGGCTGTTCTCCAGTCCCTGCAGGCGCTGCTCCAGCCGCAGCAGCAGCTGGTTCTGCTCCCGTGTCTTCGCCAGGATCACCAGGAACAGCACGGCGAGCATGCTGCTCAGGCCGATCTGCAGCAAGCCCGTCCAGACCGGCGGACCTGGGGGCGTCTGCACGGGGCGTCGGTACCCATGGTCTTCGCGGTCGGTGATCGAGACCATGCGCCCCCTGTCCTGCCCCATCCTGCCCTGATCGGCCCGGGGCGTCAGCCGACCCTCAGGGGGAGGGGGTGCCGCTGCGGGCGCCGGCACCGGCCAGCAGCTCCGCCACGGTGGATCGGTAGACGGCGGACGCCTGCTCCGGATCGCGGCCGATGCAGGTCATGCCCAGCTTGCCGAACTCCGAGAGGCAGCCCAGCAGGTGAAAGACGCTGCCCTGCAGACGGGCGGGGTCGTAGTGGAGCCCGGCCTCGGCGACGATGTCGATCAGGTCCAGCGGCATCAGGCCCCGCAGGCGGTGGTCACTGAGGTTGTCGGTGGCGCGGTAGTGCAACGGTTGGCCGGTGGGGGAGAGGAACTGGCCGGTGGCGGGGTCGAGGCTGCCCGCGGTGATCGCCCGCAGGGCCATGAACGGATGGGTGGTGCCGCCCTGGCGCAGGTTGACCTCGATGGCCTGGAGATCCCAGGTCTCTCCGAAGCGACGGGCGATGAAGTCGACCCCGTAGCGCTCGAGGGCGCCTTCGGAGGCGAGGGCCTGGCCGACGGCCAGGCCGTGCTGCATCAAGGCCACCCGGTAGGACGTGGCGGCGGGAAAGCAGCAGCCCAGGTAGGTCTGGCCGCCGGCGCCGCCGAGGATCTGCTCATGGGTGGAGAGCACCTCCACCACCCCCCCCGGGTGGATGGTGCCCTGCACACTCGGGGAACGCAGCGTGACGCCACCCTCCAGCCAGGCTTCGGCCAGGGCCCCCTGCTGGCTCAGCAACTGCATCCAGCCGGCCGCCGGCATCGGCAGCTGCTCCAGGGCCTCCCGCAGCCGTCCGACCCGCTCCTTCCTGGAGAGATCGGCCAGGGTCAGGGGCGCCAAGGCAAGCCTGGCATTGCCTTCGCCGCTGAAGCCCTCGTTCAGCTTGACCACGCAACCGCCCAGCCCGGGGTGGCTGTCCCACAGGTCAGCCACCGCCTCTGCCAGGTCCTCGAGGCTGTGGGCCAGCCCGGTGCCTGGGGGGTGGGGAACGCCGCAGCGGGCGAACAGCTCCCGGCTGCCCGCCTTGGTGCCCCAGTAGCCCAGGGCAGGATCGGTGCCCAGCAGGGGCACCTGCAGGCGTTCGGAGAGCGTCTTCTCCAGCTCCGTCACCACGTAGCAGATGATGAAGCTGCGACCGGGCCGCAGCCGCTCCCGGATCCTCCCCAGCAGGGCCGGACGCTCGAGCAGCTTCTGGGTGAGCGGTCGGGACGAGCCATCGTCGGTGTCGAACAGGTGCAGCCGCCGGCGGGCATGGGAGGTGGGCACACCGGGCATGAGCTCCAGCACCGCATCCACCACCAGTTCGGGCAGCAGCTTGCTGGTCACGTAGACCACCTGAACCCCTGGATGGCGGAGCCGCATCAGGGAGAAGAGCTGGCGTTCCTCGTAGTGGTGGGCCCCCGTCACCAGGGCCAGCTGGGAAGGATCCATCGTCAGCGACGGCACCATCAGCAGATCGAAATCCGCACCGGCAGTCCCCCCGCCCGCATCACCGTGCTCCCGGCCCCAGGGCGGCTGCAACTGCTGCTGCAGTTCGCGGAAGCTCAGAACCATGGCCGGATGGGGGGAATGCCGTCATGCTGACCTCCAGAGCGACCATCGCCCATGGAATCCTTCGCGGTGAGCGCCCTCGGTTACGGAGCCGCGTCGCTCACCACCCTCAGCCTGTTCCCCCAGGCCGTGAAGACCGTGCGCAGCGGCGACACCAGCGCCATCTCGCTGCGGATGTACGGCCTGTTCACGCTGGGGGTGCTGGCCTGGGCCATCTACGGCCTGGTCAGGGCCGATGGACCGGTGATCGTCGCCAACGTGATCACCCTCGTCCCGGCGACGGTGGTGCTGGAGCGCAAACTGCGGGCCCTGCTGGGCGCGCCCCCTGGGCAGGGCCGTCGTCCCGGGGGAAGGGACTGAAATGGCGGCGCCCCTGGACAACGGCGCCCTGTTCGTCGCCATCGGAGCGGTGCCGGGGGCCTGGTTGCGTTTCCGGGTGGTCAACCATCTCGAGCCGATGCTGCCCCGCAAGCACTGGGGCACCTTCGGGGTGAATCTGATCGCCTGTTTCGCCATCGGTCTGCTGGTGAGCCTGGAGGCGAGCTGCGGGGTGGCGGCCGGCCGCACCCTGCTGCTGCTGGCCACCGGATTCCTGGGCAGCTTCAGCACCTTCTCCACCTGGATCGCTGAGCTGCACCAGACCCTCCACCGGAGCCAGCGCCGGGAGGCCGTCCTTCTCTGCGGCGGTTCGGTGCTGGGGGGGCTGCTGGCCGTGGGCGCAGGCCTGGCCCTGGGCAGTTCCTAGGACAGGCCGATGGCAACGTCCCCGACCGAAGGCCCTACCACCAGCCTGCGCCGCGAGGCACGGGACCTGCTGCTGGTGGCCGCCGGCGCGGTGCCCGGTGCCCTGCTGCGCTGGCGCCTGGAGGACCTGGGCAAGGGCCTGGTGGGAGGACACACCGGGCTGATCGAGTCCGATCTGGTGGCCAACATGCTGGGCACGTTCCTGATCGGCGTCATCGCGGCGCAGCCGGCCCCCCGTCCGCGGCTGATGCTGCTGGGCGGCATCGGCTTCTGCGGTTCGCTGACCACCTTCAGCAGCTGGATGCTGCAGATCGTCCTGGCCCTGCGCCGTGGGCGCCCGGTCGAGGCGTTCGCCGTGGTGCTGGTGAGCCTGCTGGGGGGGCTGGTGCTGGTGCGTTTGGGCCTGGCGGTGGGGCACGGGCTCAGCCGGCGGCGGCTCAGGCGCTGAAGGCTTTGCGGGGAGGGATGGGGTAGGGAATGCGCCGGTGGCGCATGCGCCTCCAGACCCGCACGAAGGCCCGGATCACCAGTTCCAGCTCGGCACGGGAGATGCCGCTGCCATCGAGCTGGCCGTCGTTCTGCCGCGCTTCCACCAGCCGTCTGACCATCGCCCGGGCCTCAGCTTCGTTGGTGCCCGGCGGCAGGGAGCGCAACGCCGCCTCGCAGCCATCGGCCAGCATCAGGATCGCCGTCTCCCGGCTGCGGGGCGCGGGGCCCCGGTAGCGGAACTGCTCTTCGGAGACGGCAGGATCCCGCTCCCGGGCCTGGTGGAGGAAGTACCCCATCTTGAGCCGGCCCTGGTGCTCGGGGATGAAATCGGCCAGGGGCCGGGGGAGCCGGTAACGACGCGCCAGCTTCAGCCCCTCGTCGACATGGGCCTGGAGGATGGCGGCACTGGCGAAGGGATCGTCGAGTTCGTCGTGGGGGTTGGCGCCCTGCTCCTGGTTCTCGATGAACCACTGGGGGCCATGGAGCTTGCCGACGTCGTGGTAGAGGGCACCGGTGCGGATCAGGTCCACATCGGCCTGGATGGCGCGGGCGCCCTCCTCGGCCAGGCCGCAGATCATCAGGGTGTGCTCGAAGGTCCCCGGGGCCTCCATCGACAGGCGCCGCAGCAGCGGGCGTTCCAGATCGGCCAGTTCCATCAGCCGGGCGCGGGTGAGCAGGCCGAAGAAGCCTTCCACCAGCGGTGCCAGCAGCAACCCCGCCATCAGCAGACCCGCCACCAGCAGGGCCTCCTGCAGCAGATCGGCGCCGCTGAAGGGCCCCTGGGAGGCCTCCAGGTTGCGGAGCTGGAAAACATGGATCAGCAGCCATTGGAGCAGCACGGCGCCGAGGGGCAGCAACAGGGCCAGTTGCAGCAGTTGGGCCCGGTTGCGCTGGCGCCCCGCCAACACGGCCGCGATCGCGGCCACCAGGGCCGCCACCCCCAGCTGGGGCACCAGCAGGCCCTGCAGCGGCACGGGCCAGAGCATGGCGGCCACGGCCAGCCAGGCCAGGCCGGCGGCTGTGCCCAGTCCCTGGGACAGCAGCAGGGTGGGGGGGACCAGCAGGGCCAGGGGGCTGACCTGATTTCCCAGCCAGAGCTTGCAGCCCTGAACCAGGACCAGCATCGCCAGGGCCAGCAGGGCCTGGCGGGGTTCAAGACTGGCGCGCCAGCGGCGCATCACCAGCAGCATCACCCCACAGGCGGCGAGGGCTTCACTGAAGCGGCCCAGCCAGGCCAGGGGGCGGGGGCGATGGTTGACCAGATCGAAGTGCTCCAGCACATCGAAGGACTGGGGGCTGATCGGTTCCCCCTGGCGGGTGATCAGGTCGTTCTTGCGGACCTGGATCGTGGGCAACCCCTGGCGGGTGAGCAGGTCCTCGATCCGGCGCTGACTGAGAAAACTGTCGCTGCGCAGGTTGGTGCGGCCCTGCAGGCTGGTGGCCAGAAGCCGGCTGCCCAGGCTGCGGGCGGGGGGGGAGAGGTCGTTGAGCTGGAGCTCGGCGGCCTTGAGCAGCTGGCCCTCCGCCAGGCTGGCCACCACGCCCTGGCTGAGCATGCGCTGCTGGGCCCGTCGCAGGGAAACCTTCCAACGCATCAGCTCGGGCGGTGTCAACCCCGTCAGCCAGCGGCGCTCCTCTTCGGTGAGGTTGAGGGAATCGGGCCGGGGCTGGTCGTCGGCGACCTTCTGGCGCACGCTCTGCAACCGTTGCTCCAGCTGTTGCACCAGGGCTTCACTGGCCTGGGGGTCGACGACCTGGATCTGGCTGCGGGGCAGCATCTGGCTGCGGCGCTGCTCCAGATCGGTGCTGTCGATCACCGTGGCGTCGGCCGGGGCACGGGCGGTGAAGGGGGCCGGCATGCCGGGACGCAGGTTCGGCTCCACCAGCCAGGGCCAGCTGGAGAGCAGGGCCACCAGGAGGCAGAGGAGCAGCACGAGCAGACCGCCGCCAGGGCGCCAGGCCACCAGGGCCTGGCGGGGACGCTCAAGCCGCAGCAACTGGCGCCAGAGTCCCCTGATCCGCCGCAGCCCCAATCTCATACTTCCAAAGCTAGCCAATGCACAACGTCGCTCCATTCGTGGGCTGTCGGTGCATGCTGGTGGTCGGCAGCGCTTTCTCCCCATGGCCACCCTTCTCGACGGCCGCCGACTGGCGGCGGAGATCGAAAGGCGCCTGAGTGCTGTGATCAGCGAGGGCCTGCCGGAGGCGGGTCGGGCTCCCGGTCTGGCGGTGCTGCGGGTGGGGGATGATCCCGCCAGCGGCGTGTATGTGGCCAATAAGGAAAAGGCCTGTGGCCGCGTGGGCATCAGCAGCCATGGCGGTCATCTGGCGGCGGACACCCCGGCCGAGGAGGTGCTGGCAGTGATCCGGCGCCTCAATGCCGACCCGACGGTTGACGGGATCCTGTTGCAGCTGCCCCTGCCGGCGGGCCTGGACGAGGCACCACTGCTGGCGGCGATCGACCCGGACAAGGATGCCGATGGTCTGCACACCCTCAACCTGGGCCGGCTGCTGAAGGGGGAGCGGGGCCCGCGCAGCTGCACGCCGGCCGGGGTGATGGCGCTGCTGCACAGCGCCGACGTGCCGATCTCCGGGGCCCAGGCGGTGGTGGTGGGCCGCAGCATCCTGGTGGGCAAGCCGATGGCCCTGATGCTCCAGGCGGCTGATGCCACGGTCACCGTGGCCCATTCCCGCACCCACCACCTGAGCGAGGTGACCCGCCAGGCCGATCTGCTGGTGGTGGCGGCCGGCCGTCCCCAGCTGATCGGCGCGGTGCATGTCAAACCGGGTGCCGTGGTGGTGGATGTGGGTATCCACCGGCTGGATGGCAAACTCTGCGGTGACGTGGATTACGAGACGGTCGAGCCCCTGGCGGCCGCCATCACACCAGTGCCGGGCGGGGTGGGGCCGATGACCGTGGCCATGCTGCTGGTGAACACGGTTGTGGCCTGGTGCCATCGCCACGGGCTGGAGCATCCCCTAGCCGATCTGCTGCCCTGAGGATCGGAACGGCAAGGTGAAAGGGACCTGGTCCTTGATGAACGACACGAAGGCCGCCTGCGGCAGGGGCTTGCTCAGCAGATAGCCCTGGATCTCATCACAGCCGAGCCTGCGCAGCAGGCCGAGCTGTTCGGGGGTTTCCACCCCTTCGGCGATCGTGCGCATGCCCATCGAACGGGCCAGGTTGATGATCGTCAGCACGATCGCGCGATCGTCTTCGTTGACCGCAAGATCACGGATGAACGATTGATCAATCTTGAGCCGATGGGCTCGGATCCGCTTCAGGTAGCTCAAGGAAGAATAGCCGGTGCCGAAGTCATCGATAGCCAGGCGGATTCCATGGACGTAGAGCTGCTCCAGCTGGGCCAGGGCCTTCTCCGGATCCGCCAGCGTCACCGACTCGCTGAGCTCCAACTCCAATCGGTCGGGCGGGAACGCTTCAGCTTGAAGCTGTTCGATCACCATGAGGACAAGATCCCCACGCTCGAACTGCGTCGCGGAGATGTTGACCGAGACGGTCAACGGTGTCGATCCATCGTCCGTCCAGGAGTGGGCATCCTGCAGGGCGCAGCACATCACCCACTGGCTGATCGGGAAGATCAGGCCACAGCCTTCGGCCAGGGGAATGAATTCAGCCGGCGATACCGGACCCAGATCGGGATGGGTCCAGCGGACCAGGGCTTCGGCTCCGAAGATGTGATGGCTGCTGAGCTCGAGCTGGGGTTGGTACTCGAGGCTGAATTCTCCACGTTGGATGGCCTGGTGCAGGGCGTTGGTGAGCCGCAGGGAGCGGGCGCTGCGTTCCTGAACAATGGGCGTGAAGAACTGGAGGTCATTGCGCCCGGCAAGCTTGACCTGGTGCAGCCCCGTGTTGGCGTTACTCATCAACTGCTCCAGGGTGGTGCCATCCCCGGGGAAGTGCGCGATGCCCACCGACGCTGTGAGGAACAGGGGATCGGCCCCGAGCCTCTACGGCTGGGCCACCGCCTGCCGCAACCGTTCCGCCATGGCGCGGGTGATGCTGGCGTCCGAGTCGGGCATCAGCACCACGAATTCGTCGCCACCGGTGTGAGACAGGCTGTCGGCATCCCCCAGGATCGGCTTCAGACGCTTGGCCACCTCCAGCAGCACCCGGTCGCCCATGTCATGTCATGGCCAAGGTTCTCGTTGACAAGCTTGAAGTTGTCGAGATCGCGGAACAACTGCGCCAGGGGCAGATGGGATCGCTTGGCCAGGTCCAGACCGTTCTGGATCCGATCGTGCAGCAGGGTACGGTTGGCCAGGCCGGTGAGGGGATCGAAGTAGGACAGCCGCTCGATCTGTTCCTGCGCGAATCTGCGCTCGGTGATGTCCCGTGTCACCCCATGGAGCTCCACTATGTTGGTGTGGGGATTGAGCACCAGCTTGGTCACCGATTCGGTCCAGATCATGGATCCGTCCTTGGCCAGGAGTTCGTTCTCTTCAACCGTCACCATGTCGCCGTTGCGCAACCCGGCGTTGAACGCGACCAACTGCTGGTCGATCTGCCGCTTCCGATGTTCCGCAACGTCCACCCGGAAGGCCTTCTCGAAAGGCTCGGCCATCACTTCCTCGGCCGTGAACCCACGCAGTCGCTGCACGGAAGGGCTCACATGGAAATAGCGTAAAGTCCTGGGATCGAGGGACCAGATCACTTCATGGGTGGATTCAGTGATCTCCCGGAACTTCTCCTCACTGGCTTTGATCGCATCCTCGAGCGCCTCTTGGCTGGCCTCCAGACTGAAGCGATCAAAGGCGGCATCGATGGCGCCGGCCATGTCCAGCAGCAACTGCTGGCTTCTGGCATCGAAACTGTCGGATTCCCCGGCATAGATCGCCAGGCCGCCGATCACAACGCCGTGGCGATGCAGGGGCAGAACCGCCGCGGCCCCCCAGCCAAAGGTGCTGGCCTGTTCATGCCAGGGCACGAGCGAGGGATCCTGCATGAAGTCATGGATCCAGAAGGGGTGGTTCTCCCGCAGGGCGATCGCAAAGGCCCCCTGGGCTTTGCGATCCTCCGGATCCAGGCTGATCACCAGGTCCTCCAGATTGGCACTGTCGTTCCCGAACCAGGCCACCGGCCTGAACTGGTGGGTGTGCGGTTCGATCATCCCAGCCCAGGCCAATCGCATCTCCCCGGAGGTGACCGCCAGGCGGCAGATCTCTCCGAGCATCTCCTCACTGTTCCTGACCCTGGTCACCACCTTGTTGGCGGCACTCAAGGTGGCGTAGATCCGAATCAGACGAAGAAGTCGTTCTTCGTCCCGCTTGTGCTCAGTGATCTCCCGACACAGCATCAGATAGCGGGGAGGATCCGCCTCGAAAGGTTCCCGCCGGGCGATCGAGAGCTCGAACCAGGCCGACCCGCCGGGGCGCGGCACCTCGATCTGCCGCCGGTGGGGGCTGCGGTCCACCGCTGCTGCCGCCGCCTCAAGGGCCTGCCTCATCGTGGCGGCGACCGCCGGGGAGAGAACATCCGCCAGATGGGGGGGCTGTCGGTGTTCTCCGGCAGATGGAACAGCAGCTCCAGTGGCCAGGATCACGGCCAGTACAAGGGCGGTGGGCGGCCAGGACCAGCCGGTCATGCCCATGACTGTCCAGCCGCCGCAGCGGGGCCGCCTCAGCCCTGGACTGTCTCATTCTGAGATCCCACCGAGGGCCAGTGGACAACCCTAGGGAGGTTTCAGGGTCGACCGGCGCATGCCTCCCGTTTGCAGCGCAACCGATCCCAAACTGTTGCGCACACCCAGCACCTGCCACCATCGGCCTGAGAGAATCCGCCCCAACCCTCAGGACCCCATGACCCCGGCGGTGAGCACGGCGTTCGACTTCACCGCCTACCTGGAGGCGGCCCGCTGGCGGGTGGAGACTGCCCTGGACAGCTCCCTGGGCCCGGAGCGCCCGGAATCACTGCGGGAAGCGATGCGCTACTCGCTGCTGGCCGGCGGCAAGCGCCTGCGGCCGATCCTCACCCTGGCCGCCTGTGAGCTGGCCGGCGGTGACGCCGATCTGGCCATGCCCACGGCGGTGGCGATGGAGATGATCCATACGATGTCGCTCATCCATGACGATCTGCCCGCCATGGACAACGACGACCTGCGCCGCGGCCGGCCGACCAATCACAAGGTGTACGGCGATGCCAAGGCCATCCTGGCAGGCGATGCCCTGCTGACCCGTGCTTTCGAGATGGTGGCGTTGCGCAGCCCGGGGGTACCGCCCGAGCGGCTGCTGCAGGTGGTGGGCGAGCTGGCCCTGGCCTCCGGGGCCCCCGGTCTGGTCGGCGGACAGGTGGTGGATCTGGAGTGCGAGGCCCGCCAGGTGGATCTCGACACCCTCGAATACATCCATCTGCACAAGACCGGTGCCCTACTGCGGGCCTGCGTGATTTCCGGGGCCCTGATCGCCGGAGCCTCCGAGGAGCTGCTGGCCGCCCTGCGCACCTACGCCCGCGGCATCGGCCTGGCCTTCCAGATCATCGATGACATCCTCGATGTCACCGCCAGCAGCGACGTGCTGGGCAAGACGGCCGGCAAGGACCTGGCCGCCGACAAGACCACCTATCCCAAACTGCTGGGCCTGGAGGAATCCCGCCGGCGGGCCGAGGCCCTGGTGAGCGAGGCCAAGGCGGTGCTCGCCCCCTGGAACACCAAGGCCGCGCCCCTGCTGGCCCTGGCCGATTACATCACCAGTCGCGACCGATGAGCGAAGCCGTCGGCGCGCTCAATGCCCTGGGTGAGTTCCTGTCCAATGGTGTGCTCGCCTGGGGTCTGGCCGCCTGCGGCGTCGCCCAGCTCTCCAAGCTGGTGATCGAACTGGTGCTGCACCGGCGCTGGCGGCCGGCGGTGCTGGTCGAGACCGGCGGGATGCCGTCGAGCCATTCCGCCCTGATGACGGGCACGGCCGCGGGCCTTGGCTGGGAACTGGGCTTTGCCGATCCCCTGTTCGCCCTGGCGGCCGTGCTCTGCTTCGTCGTCTTGTACGACGCCAGCGGCGTCCGGCGGGCCGCCGGGCTGACGGCCCAGCGGGTCAACGGTCTCCCCGATGGCCTCTGGGACACCCAGCCCACGCCCGGTCAGACCAGCGCCGACCCCGTGCTGCGCCCTCTGAAGGAAAACCTCGGCCACACCCGCCCGGAAGTGCTGGTGGGCAGCCTGATCGGGCCCCTGGTGGCGCTGCCGGGCCTGGCCCTGCTGGGCTCGCCGCTGCAGATCGCGCAGGGCGCCGGTTGGTTGCCGCTGGGGTGAGCGATCACGCCGGCCTGAGCGACGACCAGCAGCAGGCGGCCACCGCCTTCGCCACCTGGCTCTCGGCCCCGGCCGATGGGGTGCCCTTCGTGCTGGAGGGCTACGCGGGCACCGGCAAGACCTTCCTGTCGATGCGGTTCCTGGCCCAGGTGGAGCGGGCGGGTCTCTGCTGGACCGTGGTCGCCCCCACCCATAAGGCGGTGGGCGTTCTGCGCCATCACCTCGCCCTGGCGGGTCTGCAGCCCACCTGGTACCCCTCCACCATCCACCGGCTGCTGCGCTTGAAGCTCAAGCGGGAGGGGGATCGGGAGCGCTGCGAGGAAACGGTGCAGACCGCCCTTGCCCTCGAGAATCTGGGCCTGGTGCTGGTCGACGAGGCCTCGATGGTGGATGGCACCCTGCTGGAGATCACCCTTCGCTGCGCCCAGGCCTACCGGACCCGACTGGTGTTCGTGGGCGATCCGGCCCAGTTGCCGCCGGTGGGGGAGGAGCAGAGCCCGGTCTTCGCCCTGGGGCGGGCGCAGCGGGTGGCCCTGACCCATGTGATTCGCCACCAGGGACCGGTGCTGCGCCTGGCCGGCGGCCTGCGGCAAGGGTCCCTGCCCTGCCGCAGGCCGCCGGTGCTGGCCCCGGTCCGCACCGGGGAAGGCCGGGTGTCCCTGCTGGAGCGGGGCGACTGGCTGGCGGCCGCCCAGGCGGGCCTGCGCCGCAGTGCCGAAGCCGACGACCCCGATCTGGCCCGGATCCTCTGCTACACCAACCGTTCCCTGGAGCGGCTGGTGCCGATCGCCCGCCGCGCCCTGCACGGCGCCATGGCGGACCAGCTGCCCGTGCTCCCCGGTGAGGTGCTGATCACCCGCACGGCCGTGATGGCGCCCGCCTGCCGTGAGGGGGATGCCGCCGCCGAGGAGCCGGACCTGCTGCTGGGCAGCAACCGGGAGCTGGTGGTAAGCGACGTACGACCCGAACGCTGCGATCTGGCCGAGTTCGGCGTGGAGGCCTGCCTCGGCGCCCCCGTGATCGACACCCTCACCGCCACCGTGGAGGCGGGGGAAGCCCAGCTGAACCTGCGGCTGCTGCCCCCCATCGGCAGCGGGGCCCGGGCCAGCCTGGACGGGGTGCTGGAGGGGCTGCGGCAGCAGGCCCGCGAGGCCGGCAAGAAGGACGGGAAAGCCTTCTGGCGCCGGTATTTCCTGGTGCGTGACGCCTTCGCCTCCCTCGGGCCGGCGGCGGTGCTCACCGTCCATCGCAGCCAGGGCAGCACCTTCGGCGAGGTCTTCATCGACGAGGACGTCTTCTGGCCCCGGGACCTGCTGCTGCGGCGGCGTCTGGTCTATGTGGCGGTGAGCCGGGCCAGCCAGGCGGTGACCCTGATGGCGGCGGGAGGGGATGACCCGGAACGGGCGCTCTGGGGAGGCTGGCTCCGGGATCAGGAGCAGAGGCTCGGTCGCCAAGGCCTCGCCAGGGATGGCTAGGTGCGGGAGAGTGAAGCGCTGTCCACAGTTGGACGCGTGCGGAACGATGGACGGGTCCGAAAAGCCAGCCGGGTCGGAAAAGACAGCCGGCCCCCTACGCTCACCCGTATCGGTTTGAGATGGAATTCCTCCCCTGAATCCTTCCTTCGGCATGATCCTTTCCCCGGCCGAATCAGCGCCGCTCTTAGGGACAACCCAACCGGCGGCGAGCGAGCCGCCCGATGCGAACGTGGCCCCCCCATCCGGTGGCGGCGGAGAGTGGCTCATGGACGTGGCAGCCCTGGGTATCACCGCCGTTCTGGTGGGGATGGTGGTTCTGATCCGGCGCTGGCTGATGCTCCGTTGGCGCAAGCCCCCTGCTGGCGTGCCGCGGGAACCGGTGCTGCCCCTTTCCCCCCACGGCACCCTGCACGACCCGAAATATCTCGGCCGGATCCTTGAGGCCGACGAGCCGCCGGCCGGTCCTGATGCTCACCCCACCCGCAGCCCCTCGACCCCCTGCCAGCCAAGGTAGGCCGCCAGGCCGATGCAGATGGCCGCCACGATCAGTTCGGCATTCGCGAACAACCAGCCCTTGCCCGTCTGGAGCACGGGCACCAACCGCTCCTGTCCCACCAGCAGCAACCCCGCCAGGGGCAGCAGCAGCAGGATGCCGGTGAACAGGGTGAAGAACGCCGTGGAGACCACCTCCAGTGGTCGGCTCAGCCCGGCCTCCAGCAGGCTGGCGGCGGTCTTGGCGTAGAGGAACAGATCGTCCGGGCTGGAGACCTGCACCGCGGCGCTGAGCCCCAGCAGGAGCGGCAGGGGCAGGGCGCAGAAGCCATCCAGGCGGCGGGTCCACGCGGGGGGGCCGGTCACCTCACGGCTGCTGAGCAGCCCGTTGAGGCCAAGGGCCAGCAGTCCCCCCGCGGCCAGCAGATCGAGGCCCGTGCGCTGATCCGTGCCCCTCTCCATGGTGAGCAGCAGACCATGGCCCACGCTCAGCAGCAGGGCCATGGCGGCCGCGGAGGTGAGCAGCCAACCCAGCACGAACCAGCTCCCCCTCCGCAGCGGGCTGGGGCCCAGCAGGATCAGCAGCAGCAGGCCGATGTGCAGCGGGCTGAAGCTGATCGCCAGGCCGAAGCCAAGGAGTTCACGCCAGAGGCTGGTGGACGGCATCGCGGCGGTTCTGGAGGCCCCATTGTCCGGTGCCGGCGTTCCGAAGCAGCACGGTGCTGGCAGCCCCACACTGGAGGCGGTTGCTGCCTCCCTCCCGATGGCCCGTCTCCAGGAAGCGCTGCGTTCGCTGCACACCCTGCGGCTGCTGGGCGACATCGGCCGCAGCGGCGGATCCCTGGCCAGCGTGGCCGATCTGGTGGACAACTTCGCCGACAGCCAGCAGATGGCCCTCTGTCTGGAGCGTTTCCTGGCTCCGGATGGGCTACGACCCTGACTTCGCCCGGCCCCGGCCGGTGGAAACGCCCGGGCAGTGGCTGATTCAACGCATCGCCACCACCCATGACATCCACCACGTGGTGAGCGGGTTCGCCACCGTCGGCGAGGGGGAGAACGGGGTGCTGGCGATCACGGCCGTGCAGATCGGTTTCCCCGCCTTCGTCATCCTCAACACCGCCGCGGCGTTCGGCAGCTTCCGTTTCCAGCCCGAGCGCCATGCCATGGTGAGTCGGGCCATGGCCCGGGGCATGGCCATGGGGCTGACCAGCGCCCCCTTCTGCGTGCAGCGCTGGGAGGAAGGCTGGCAACGGCCCCTGGCCGACTGGCGCCGCCAGCTGGGTGTCCAGGACCCGCTGCGGGACGAGCCCTACGCCATGCGCCGGATGCTGAGCGATCTGGAGGCGGAGCTCTGAGCGGGGGCCGGTTTCGGCTGCGGCAGGGGTTCAGGTGCGGATCTCGAACCAGTCGGTGCCTGCCACGGCCACCTGGGCGCTGGTGACGCTCCTGACCTGGGCTCCCTGTGGTCCCTTCTCGCACCAGAGGCGCAGTTCCACCAGCCGGTCCGGGAGCCCTTCGGCCTCCAGTTCCACCGAACCGTCGGAACGGTTGCGCACCCAGCCACTCAGGCCGAGTTCGGTGGCCTTCTGGCGGCAGCCCACCCGGTATCCCACCCCCTGCACGAGCCCCCGAACGGTCATCCGCCAACGCTCGTGGTGGGTGGCCGTCACCCGCAGACCGGGTTGCAGGAAACGGCGTTCCTCGGCAGCGGCACGACGCTGGCGGCGGCTCTCGCCAGTCTCGAGGGAATCTCCGGGCATCCAGCCCAGTGGAGGTGGAGCCAGCTGGCGTGAACGGTCGGGGCGGTCCATCCTTCGATCCTTCCTGGTGATCCCCAGCCTTCAAGTTGCCACAGGCTCTCCACCTCCGCCAACCCATCGCCACGGGATGGTCGGGGTTCCAGCTGCCAGCGGTGGAACTCGTGGCCGCACAGGGATTCACCGCGGCGCACCAGCAGTCCATCAGCGCCGGGCAGGGCCTGGCGGTAGCCGAGGCTGAGGGGACCGCGGCGGGCGCCGAAGGGGAGCAGACCGGCCATCGGGTGCCGGACCCCGTCCCCATCCTCCAGCTCCTGGCCCAGCAGCAGCAGGCCGCCGCATTCGGCCACGATCGGCAGGCCGGCGGCGGCGGCGGCGCGGAGGGAGCCAAGGCTGCGTCGGCTGGCCGCCAGCTGGGGGGCATGCAGTTCGGGATAGCCCCCGGGCAGCAGCACCGCCCGACAGTCCCGGGGCAGGGGATCGTCGGCCAGGGGACTCCAGGACAACGGCTTCAGGCCACAGGCCTGGAGCAGCTCCTGGGCTTCGGGGTAGCGGAAGTGGAAGGCCGCGTCGCTGGCGATCGCCACGGGGAGGCCCGCGTCGGCCCCGGCGGTCGCGGCGAAAGCCGAAGCGGCCGGGACCCGATCCAGGCACCAGTGAATCGGATCCTGGCCTTCCGGCGGGCAGGCCGGCGGCGCCAGCAACGGCCAGAGCCTGGCCAGATCGAGATGCTCCCGGGCCAGACGGGCCCAGATCCGCTGACGTTCGCCCAGGTCGCCCAGCTCCCCTGGGGTGAGCAGGCCCAGGTGGCGGGAAGGCAGTTCCAGGCTGGGATGGCTGGGCAGCACCCCCAGCAGCGGAACCTCGATGGCGGCCAGGGCTTCGGCCAGCAGCCGGTGGTGTCGTTCGCTGCCCACCCGGTTCAGCACCACCCCGGCCAGGCTGATCCGGGGCGGGCCATGGTCACGGAAGCCGCGCACCAGGGCCGCCAGGCTGCCCGCCTGACGGGACGCCTCCACGACCAGCACCACCGGCAGCCCCAGCAGGTCCGCCACGGCGGCGGAACTGCCCTCGCTGCCGGCCCCCCGGCCATCGAAGAGGCCCATGACCCCCTCCACCAGCACGCGTCCGGCCCGGCCGCCATGCCAGCGGTAGCAGCGCCGCACCCAGTCCTCACCACAGAGCAGGGGGTCAAGGTTGCGGCAGGGACGACCCGCCACCGCCCCCAGCAGCTGGGGATCGAGGTAGTCGGGCCCCACCTTGAAGGGCTGGATGGTCTCCCCCCGCTCCCGCGCCACGGCCGCCAGGGTGAGACTCAGCAGGGTCTTGCCGCTGCCGCTGCAGGGGGCCGCGATCAGGCAACTCATGCGGTCGGTGGCGCCGGTGGTGGCGCGGCCGGAGAAGAAGGCTGTCTCAGCCTGGCAGCAGGCAGGCCGCCAGCGGCACGGCCGCCGCCAGCAGAGGGGCGGTGGTGTCGTGGCCCCCGGAGAGCAGGCGGGCCATCTCCATCTCCTCGCTCTCCTCCGGCAGGGGGACCACCCCCTCGGCGAGGTCAATGCTGGCCATGCCGCCGGATTCCAACCGCATGCAGCCTCCCGATTCCGAACAGAGAATCACGCACAGAGGTGGCCGCTGCTGCGGTTCACAGATCAGCCGCATCCCGACGATGGCGCCGGGATGGGTCTTGGGTACGCCCATGGGCACCGGCATCAGCGTGAACTGGACCCCCACCCCGTCGGTGCGCTCGAATTCCGCCGAGATGCCCTGGCCCGGTCCGTCCACCTCCACCGTGTAGCTGCTCACCAGGTGCCATCCCAGCCGGTCGGCGATCCAGGCGGCCAGCAGGAGGCCCTTGACCGGGTGGTCCCCCTCCACGTCGATGTCCAGCTGAACCACGTGGCCGAGGGCATCGCGACGGGACGGGGGATCGAACACCATGGCCAGCGATTCCCGCCAGGTGCGCAGCCGCAGCCAGTTGAGATCGTTGACGGCCTGACCGGCGGTGATGCGTTCCAGCATCAGATCGAGGCAGCGGCGCGGTTCGCCCAGGGAACTGTCGATCACGAGGCGCCGGGGAACCGGTGCCAGCGCCTCCAGCATCTCGGAGGGCTCATCCAGGCTGCTGTTCCACCACACCCAGCACGGCAGGCTGTCGTCCACCAGGTTCTGGATGAGCTCGAGGCTCTGCTGCAGGGCTCCCATGCCACCCCGCAGCACCACCACATCACCACAGGCGGCTCCGGCGCCGCCTTCCTCCGGCAACGGGCAGTAGGCCGCCACCAGAGTCTCCAGGGGATGGCCCGGATCGAGAGTGGGGGCCAGGGTGATCAGACGCCGCGGCATGTGGGCGCTGATGGCGCTCTCCACGAACTGACCGCGCAGATCCTGACTGCTGTGGCCCCCGTCCTTCTGGCCAATGGCCCAGGCCAGGCGTGGATCCATGGGGGCCGTGCTGTTGGGAAGATCGGTTTCCGGCACCACCATCCGGGCCGCCTCCAGCAGCTCCTTGCGCAGCAGGCCGGTGATCGGCCCGTCCACCCGGCCCAGCCGCACCATCTGTTGCTCCAGCCAGGAGGGCTCCCACACCACCAGGGTGAAGGTGGCGGCGCCGGTGGACCCCTCCAGATCCTGGGTCCAGAGGCGTTGCAGGTAGGGCGTGACCTCCTCGGGGGGCAGGTCGAGGGGGGCCTGGAGGGTGAGCTGGGGAGCCATGGGGGCGCGGGTGTGGGAGGGAGGAGGACGCGTTCGTCAGGGACGGCGCCAGATCAGGCCGTCCTCGGCCAGGAGGCCATCGGCGGCGGCCGGACCCCAGGTACGGGCTTCGTAGGGATGGACCGGCAACTGCCAGGGGGATTCCTCAATCAGCGCCAGCAGCGGCGTGTAGAGCCTCCAGGCGGCTTCCACCTCATCGCTGCGGGTGAACAGGGTGGGATCCCCCAGCATGGCGTCCGCGAGCAGCCGCACGTAGCCCTCGTCGGAGGGTTCTCCGAAGGATTCGTCGTAGCTGAAGGCCATGTCGACGGGCCGGCTGCGCATCCCGGATCCCGGAGCCTTCACCTCGAACTTGAACTCGGCACCCTCGTCGGGCTGGATCCGCAGGATCAGCTGGTTGGGGGTGGGGGCGCCACCGGCGGCGTCGAAGAGGTGAACAGGGGCCTCCCGGAAGGTGAGCACCACTTCGCTGAGGCGCTTCGGCAGCCGTTTGCCGGTGCGCAGGTAGAAGGGCACCCCCTGCCAGCGCCAGTTGTTGATGGCCACCTTCATGGCCACATAGGTTTCCGTGGTGCTGTTGGCGTTCACCCCCGGCTCCTGGCGGTAGCCAGGCAGTGGCTGGAGCAGGCTGCCGCCGGCGGCGTACTGACCCCGCACACAGCACTTCCAGGGCTCGTCCTCGTCGGCGAGGCGGGCCGACTGCAGCACCTTGGCCTTCTCGTTGCGGATCGCCTCCGGATCGAAGCGGCCCGGAGCCTCCATGGCGGTGAGGGCCAGGATCTGGGTGAGGTGGTTCTGCACCATGTCCCGCAGGGCGCCGGAGGATTCGTAGTAGCCGGCCCGCTCCTCCACCCCCACGGTTTCGGCGGCGGTGATCTGGACGCTGGAGATGTAGTTGCGGTTCCAGATCGGCTCGAAGATCGTGTTGGCGAAGCGCAGCACCAGGATGTTCTGGACCGTTTCCTTGCCCAGGTAATGGTCGATGCGGAACACCTGGCTTTCCTTGGCGCAGGCCTGCACCACCTTGTTGAGGGCCTGGGCGCTGGCGTAGTCGCGGCCGAAGGGCTTCTCGATCACCACCCGGCTGCGCTCCGGATCGGCCAGCAGCCCGGCCCCGGCCAGGGCACGGCAGCCGCTGCCGTAGAACTCCGGCGACACCGAGAGGTAAAAGGTGCGGTTGCCGCGGGTGGCCCGCAACCGATCGATGGCTTCGAGCCGCTGGCCGAGACGCACCAGGTGGTCGGGTTGCTGCAGATCCACCGGCTCGTAGAAGAGCCCCTGGGAGAACTGCTCCCAGGCGGTGCGATGGGAGGCGATCTCGTCGGCCAGGGCGGCGCCCATCTTCTCGCGGAACTCCTGGTCACTCCAGGGGCGTCGGGCACAGCCGAGCACCGCGAATTCGCTCGGCAGCCGTCGCTGGCGGAACAGCTCGAAGAGCGCCGGGATCAGCTTGCGGTGGGTCAGATCACCGCTGGCCCCGAAGATGACGATGCACTGGGGCGAGATCACCCGCTCCTGGCGAAGGCCCACCCGCAGGGGATTGGTGAGGATGGCGGTCATGGGGAGGGCGTCCGGTCACCCTGGTTTAACGGCGGCGCAGGCATCCCGCTGCATTGCTGCCACAGGGAGCCCGCCGGTGTGTGCATTCTCGGATCGTCGGCCATGAAAAAGCCCGCTGGAAGCGGGCTTGGGGAGATGGAGGCCACTGGGTCGCCGCCGGGGTCAGTAGGTCTCCACGTGCCAGCGGTCGGCCTTCTTGAGCTGGGGCCTCAGTTCGCTCCAATTGAGGTTCTTGGCGGCGGCGGCGGCGGTCATGGCCTCGTCGATACCGGGCTCCATGCCGCGCAGGCCACACATGTACACGTGGGTCTTGGGGTCTTCGATCAGGGAGAAGATCTCATCGGCATGCTCGGTGACCCGGTCCTGGATGTACATGCGGCCGCCGCTGGGGTTCTGCTGCTCGCGGCTGATCGCCTTGGTGTAGCGGAAGTTCTCCGGGTACTCGGCCAGATAGCGCTGGAAGTCGTCCTCGTAGAGGAGGTTGGGGGTCTTGGGGACGCCCATGATCAACCAGGCCTTGCCCCGGAACTGGTACTCGGGGTTCTTGGCGCGCTCGGCCGGTTCGAACATGCGGCGCAGGTAGGCCCGCATCGGGGCGATGCCCGTGCCGGTGGCCAGCATGATCACGTTGGCGTCCTCATCGGGGGGCAGGAGCATCTCCTTGCCAACCGGGCCGGTGATCTTCACCTTGGCGCCCGGTTCGATGTCGCAGAGGAAGGTGGAGCAGACCCCGTTGATGGTGGTGCCGTCCTTCTCGTACTGGAGCTGGCGGACGCAGAGGGAGACGGTGCCGCCTTCGCAGTTGTCGCCGTGGCGGGTGCTGGCGATCGAATAGAGGCGCAGCTTGTGGGGCTTGCCGTTGGCGTCCTCACCGTCGGGAATGATGCCGATGCTCTGGCCCTCCACGTAGTGGAGGTTGCCCTCCGAGAGGTCGAAGGTGATGTGGTTCACCCGGCCGATGGCCCCTTCGGCCAGCAGGCTGTAGTTGCCGAGGACCGTGCCGATGAAGGGATCCTTCGGCTTGTAGAGATTGACGGGAACGTCGGCGTGGCTCACGGGGGCTTTCCTGGCGGGGGTGGGGGTGGCGGCCGGGGCTTCTGGGGAGGGGGCCTCGGTGGCGGTGCCCTCTGGAACCTCCCCAGCGCTGATGGCCCTGATCCGACCACCCTGCTGGGCGATCGTCTGCATCAGCCGCTGCAGCTGGGGGAACGGGACTGTGATGCGGCGTTCCGCCCGCCGCTGCAGACCGACGCCGAAGCCTTCGACCACAACCGTGAACATGCGGCCGTCGGACTGGGTGGCCTTGCCGGTGGAAACACGCATGCGGGCGTCTGAGCCGAAAATCGGGCTGATCATAGAGAACGCGCTCCACGTGCCATCGGTGCGGATTCGTTGACCGGAATGGGAAGACTCCGGTTAGTTTGTATTCCGTCACACCGTTTCCGGTGCTGACCGCTGCCACTCTCACCCAAGCCCCGAGCGAGCTCCGAACCGTCTTGGCACAGCTTCTGGCGTCGTTTCCCAGCCCCGTGCACCTCCCGTCACCCGAGGCCATGGTCGCCAGAGAGGCCAGTTGTGCGCTCGACACGATTCAGCAGGAGATGGAGCGGCTCCCCCAGGGCACCCGGCGCCTGGCGGTGCAGCTGCGCCTCGATCTCCCCCCCGAGTGGATCTGGTCGGTGTTGACCGACTACGACCACCTCGACCGGTTCATCCCCAACCTGGCCAGCTCCCGCCAGCTCTGGCGCCGCGGCAGCCTGGTGGCCCTGGAGCAGGTGGGCACCCAGCAGTTCTGCGGTCTGCGCTTCAGTGCCCGGGTGCAGCTGGAGCTGAACGAGGAGCCTGACCAGGGCCGCCTGGCCTTCCGCATGCTGGAGGGCGATTTCCGCTGCTTCCAGGGGCTCTGGCAGGTGGGGGCCGACGACACCAGCACCTGGCTCCTCTACGACCTCACGGTGCAGGGCAAACCCGGCATGCCGATCGGCCTGATCGAACAGCGGCTCAAGGAGGATCTGGCCAGCAACCTGCGGGGTGTCCAGAGAGAAGCCCAGCGCCGCGCCCAGCAGTCCTGAACCCTGGCGGAGTGGCTCGGCCTCGGCCACTTCGGCCAGCACCGGATGGGCCGCAGAGGGTCCGAGGCATGGGTTGTGGTGATCCAGGGCAAGGAGCCCCGGAACCGATGGATACCCCCAAGGGGATTCGAACCCCTGTCGCCTCCGTGAAAGGGAGGTGTCCTAGGCCTCTAGACGATGGGGGCGAGGCCACAGCCGGCTTGTCGCCGATCTGATGTGCTGGACGCTACGGGCCGGAGGGACCCTTCGTCAAGGAAGGTCGGCGCGATCGGGTTCGGGGGAGCTCTGGCCGGTCCACACCGGCACCGTGAAGTTGAAGCAGGCGCCTTCACCGGGTTCCGACACCACCCAGATCCGTCCGCCGTGAACCTCGGCGATGCGGCGACACACGGACAGCCCTACGCCGAAACCGGAGGTGGTGCCGGAGGTCTGGGGCAGCCTCACCCGGTCCTGGAAGATGCGGTGCTGCTCCCCGCGGGGAATTCCCGGCCCGCTGTCGCAGATGCTCACCTGCACCCACCGGCTGGTGCGGTGCATGAGGCTGAGGCTCACCTTGCCGCCGTCGGGGGTGAACTTCAGGGCGTTCTCCAGCAGGTTGAGCATCACCTGCCGCATGCGCCGCTGGTCGGCATGGACATCGGGCAGGTCGGCGGGGATGTCGGTGACCAGCTGCAACCCCCGACCCACCCAGAGCTTCTCCAGCTCCAGGATGGCTTCGGCTGCCACCTGGCTCAGATCGAGCCGCTGGGGGTTGAACATGGCCTCCCAGCGGGTGGTGCCCACCTCCAGCAGGTCCCTGGAGAGGGCCTCGATGTCGTCGAGCCGGCGGTTGAGCACATCGCGGAAGCGGCTCTCGTCGATCTGGCCCAGGCCATGGCTCTGCAGGGCCAGCTTGGCCGCCGTGAGGGGGGTGCGCAGCTCGTGGGCCACCATGCGCAGCAACCGTTCCTGGACCCCGAGCCGTTCGATCAGGGTTTCGTTTTCCTGCCGCAGCACCAGCAGCTGGTCCTCGAGCTGAACCTCCCGCTGGCTGCGGCTGCCGTCGATCTCGGCCGGCCTGAGGCTGAGCCCCAGGGTGGTGACCACCTCCATCTGCTGCCAGCGGGGCAGCCAGGTGCGCAGCTGGTCCGTCAGGGTGTTGCCGGCGAAGACCTGTTTGGGCAGGGGTTCGAGCTTGATCAGGGCCGGGGTGGCCACCAGCCGGTGCAGTTCGAGCAGTTCGGGATGGTCGGCCGGATCGGCCACCTGGAGCGACAGCTTGCAGGTGCACTCCTCGGAGTTCAGGAAGCCCAGCAGGGCACGCAGGTCGGCGGAGGCCAGGTGATGACGGCCCGCCACCAGCAGCAGCTTCAGCGGTTTCTGGACCTCACCGCCGGCGGTGCTGGCCTCGGCCACCGCCGACGTCGGGAACTCGGACTCCCCCAAGACCGGCAATGGCACCCCTGCGGCACTGCACCAACCTTATGGGTTTCTGGGCAGAACCCCCGAAACCTCGCTAGGACTTGAGTGATCGTGTCCCTGAGTCGGGGTGGGCCTGCCATGACCACACCAACCCAGCCAGGCCTCTCCAGGGGATCGGGCGTGCACAGCCGCATCCGCCTCGACACCAGCCTGAGACGCTGGTTCGCCCGCAACCTGGGGCTGTGGCGCTCGCGCCGCACCTACTTCTTCACCGAGGACGATGAGGTGCTGCGGGTCGACATGAACCTGCGCATCGAGGTCCACAGCGAATTGGTGGACGGGGATGAGGGCTACCGCTTCACCTGGTGGGCGGAGGGACATCAGCCGTTCTTCGAGACCAAGCCCGACTACCGGCCCGAGGGCACGATGGAAGCCTGGCTGTGCGGTCACCAGCTGCGGCGCAGCTGCGGTTACCTGGCGGGGGCCCCCACGGTCAGCCAGATCCGCCAGATCGATGAGCACACCATGGCGTTCCAGTCCCACTACGACGACTGGGAAGTGCTCGAACAGATCCGCCTGGTGGACCAGGACCGCTACCGCTCCCGCTCGATCCACACCTGGCGCCACGGCAGCCTCGAGCTGGTGGAGCTGCACCACGAGATCCGGCTGGAGGGCGCCGGAGAACCGATCGGCTAACCGCCGGCAGCGGCAGGACCACGGCGGCAGGGCCGCCTCGCGGAGCGGTCTCTGAGGCCGGTGCGTGGGCTGCTGCCATGCATCACGATGGAGGTTCACCACTCCCTACACCTTTGTCTCTCCTGCTTCGCCGCACACGGCCGCTGCTGGTGGCACCCCTGGTGGTCATGCCGTTGCTGCTGGCTCCCCTGGCGGCCCATGCCGCCCCCGCCACCCCTGCCGAGATGGGCCTTTACACCCGCATCGGCGCCGTGAACGTCTGCATCTCCCGCGCCGCCGGCATCGACTTCGAGAAATCGGTGGGCATCGCCGGCGAAACCATCGCCCAGCTGATCCTCGGCCAGCACAAGGGCGAGATCCAGCAGGTGGGCACCAAGGCCCTCACCATCGAGGAGCTGCGCCGCGGCGCCATCAACTCGGCCGTGCTCGGTGCCGCCGAGATCTGCCCCAAGGAGGTGCCGGCCGACGTCATGAAGAAGGTTCAGGACGCCATCAAGCAGCAGGGCGCCGCCAAGCCGGCCCCCAAGTGACCCCCATCAAGTGAGCCTCTGATGGCTGTCGTGCACCTCGCCGACTACTGGCCAGCGCCCTACCTGCTGGAGCGCACCGATCTGACGCTGCGCCTGTTCGCCGACCATGCCCTGGTGGGGGCGCGCCTGGCGTTCCTGCCCAGGCCTGGGGCCGAATCGCTGCCGGGGGCGGCCGAGCCCCTGGAGCTGCGGGGCGTCGATCTGGAGCTTCGCTCCCTGGAGCTCGATGGAGTGCCCCTGGCCCCCGAGGCCTACAGGCTGGAGGGCGACCGACTGCTGGTGCTGGAGCCCCCCCAGCGGCCCTTCGTGATCAGCAGCGAAGTGTGGCTCTATCCGCGGGCCAACACCAGCCTCGAGGGGCTCTACGTGAGCGGCGGGATGGTCACCACCCAGTGCGAGGCGGAGGGCTTCCGCCGCATCACTTATCACCCGGATCGCCCCGATCTGCTCAGCCGCTTCCGGGTGCGGATCGAGGCCGAT
Source organism: Cyanobium sp. CZS25K (assembly GCA_030373325.1). Taxonomy (GTDB): domain Bacteria; phylum Cyanobacteriota; class Cyanobacteriia; order PCC-6307; family Cyanobiaceae; genus Cyanobium. Next base: position 69,348 of record JAUCZB010000011.1, read on the forward strand.
CGGGATAGCTGCCCGGTGCTGCTCTCCAACGGCAACGGCATCGAGAGCGGCGACCTGCCGCCCGGACCCGACAGGGCCGCGCGCCACTACGCCATCTGGGACGACCCCTTCCCCAAGCCCTCCTACCTGTTCGCCCTGGTGGCCGGCCGGCTGGAGGAGGTGCGCGACACGTTCGTCACATCAGGGGGCCGCACCGTGCAGCTGCGCCTCCACGTGGAGCCGGGTGATGCCCCCTTCACCGCCCACGCCATGGCTTCCCTGAAGCGGGCGATGGAATGGGACGAGCGCGTCTATGGCCTGGCCTACGACCTCGACGAGTACAACATCGTTGCCGTGCGCCACTTCAACATGGGCGCGATGGAGAACAAGAGCCTCAACATTTTCAACTCCAAGCTGGTGCTCGCCGATGCCGCCACGGCCACCGACGGCGAGCTGGAGCGGATCGAGAGTGTGATCGCCCACGAGTACTTCCACAACTGGACGGGCAACCGCATCACCTGCCGCGACTGGTTCCAGCTGTCGTTGAAGGAGGGGCTCACCGTCTTCCGGGATCAGAGCTTCTCGGCCGATCTGCATGGCCATGCGCTCAACCGGATCGAGAACGTGGCGATGCTGCGCAACACCCAGTTCCGGGAGGATGCGGGGCCGACGGCCCATCCGGTGCAGCCGGATCAGTACCAGGCGATCGATAATTTCTATACCACCACGATCTACGAAAAGGGGTCGGAGGTGATCCGGGTGCTGCACACCCTGCTGGGGGAGGAAACCTTCCAGCGGGGCATGGCGCTGTACGTGGAGCGCCACGACGGCACGGCCGCCACCTGCGAGGACTTCGTGCAGGCGATGCAGGACGCCGCCGGCGCGGTGGCGGACAACTGCCGCCTGCCGCCCTTCGATTTCGTGCAGTTCCGCCGCTGGTACCACCAGGCGGGAACGCCGGTGCTGCGCATCCGCCGCCGCTGGAACAAGGCGGCCGGGACGCTGGAGCTGTTCGTGCGCCAGCACACCCCGCCCACCCCCGGCCAGCCCCACAAGCAGCCCCTGGTGATCCCGCTGGCCGTGGGGCTGGTGGGCCAGGCGGGCCAGCCCCTGCCGATGCGGCTGGTGGCCGATGACCCCGACCATGGCGCCGCGCCCCTGCTGGGCCGCCGCTGGGGGGCGGGCACGCGCCTGCTGCTGATCGATCAGGAGCAGCAGGTGTTCCGCTTCGAGGGGCTGCCGGCCCAGGCGCCGCCGCCGGCCCTGTCGCTGCTGCGCCAGTTCTCGGCGCCGGTGAAGGTGCAGCTGGGCCGGCCCTCCAGTGAGCTGGTGCACCTGCTGGCCGCCGACAGCGACCCCTTCGCCCGCTGGGACGCGGGCCAGGTGCTGCTGCGCCGGGCCGTGCTGCGCCGGGCCAGCGGCCGGGTGGACGTGGGGCTGGAGGACGCCCTGATCGCCGCCTTCGAGCGGATCCTGGCCGACCCCTCCCTCTCGGAGGCCAGCCGCAGCGCGCTCATGGCCCTGCCGGGCCTGGCCGAACTCGAGGATGCGGCACCGCAGCCCGATCCACCGGCCCTGTTCGCCGCCCTGCAGGCCCTGCGCCGCCGCTTCGGGGAGGCACTGGCCGAACCCCTGCAGCGGGCCCTCGAACGGGTCAGCGACCAATGGTGCCTGGTCTGGCCGGAGGGGGTGGGCGACCGGATGCTGACGGCCTCGATCTGGAGCTGGCGGGTGGCGGCCGGCGACCCGGCGGCGATCGCGGCGGCCCGCGCCGCGGTGGACGGCCCCTCGATGACCCTGGCCCGGGCTGGCCTGCGGGCGCTGCAGGACCATCCGATCCCGGCCCGCCAGGAGGCGGTGGACGCCTTCTACGCCCGCTGGATGGAGAAGCCGGTGATTCTCGATTCCTGGTTCGCTCTGGAGGCCGGAGCCCCCTTCAGCGATGGGCTGGAGCGGGTGCGGCGGCTGCTGGAGCATCCCCGTTTCGATCCGGTGGCGCCCAATGCGGTGCGGGCGGTGCTGGGGGGGCTGGCGGGCAATGCGCCTGTGTTCCATGCCGCCGATGGCAGCGGCTACCGCTTCATGGCCGAGCGGATCGGCGAGCTCGACCGGCGCAACCCGATCACGGCCTCGCGCATGGCCAAGGTGTTCAGCCGCTGGCAGAGCTTTGCTCCCGGCCGGCGGGAGCAGATGCGGCAGGCCCTGGTGCAGCTGGCGGCTGCGGAACTCTCCACCAACACCCGCGAAGTGGTGGGGCAGTGCCTCGGGGCGGCCGGCGGCGACGGCTAACGGCCGCCGCAGACGCCTAGCGGCCGCCGAACACCTCCCGGTTGAGGCGAGCGAAGGCGGCCTGGCGGAAGGCGGCCCCCTCCGGCCCGGCGTGCTGGCCCCAGAGCCCCTCCCAGTAGAAGAAGATCACGCCGTGGCCGCGGGCGGCGGAGAGGCGCACCTTCTGCTCCAGGGTGGCCATGTCGGGGGTGCGGCCGCCGAAACCGGAGAGGATGCCGATCTCCACCGGCATGCCCCAGCGACGGGCCTTCACCAGCGCCGGCTGGTCGAGGTCGCGGGCGAAACCCTTCACCGAGTAGGCGTAGTTCTGGACGATCAGGTCGTCGACCAGTTCGCCCAGGGCCCAGAGCTCCCAGTCCTGCAGCCAGTGGTTGTAGGCGAAGCGGAAGGGGCCGGGCGACAGGCTGATCACGGTGCGCCGCGGACCGCCCACCTCCTGCAGGGTGGCCCGCAGTTCCCGCAGCAGGCCGGTGAGCTGCTGGCGGCGCCACTTCATCCAGTAGCGGTCGTTGAAGTTGGCGGGCGGCTCCCGGCCGGTATCCGCCAGGTAGAGGGCCCGGGTGTAGGGGTCGTAGCCCAGCTCCACCGGCCAGGCGAAGTGGTCGTCGAGCTGGATGCCGTCGACGCCGCAGCGCTGGACGATCTCCTTGATCAGACCGATGAAGCGGGCCCGGACCCCGGGGTGGGCCGGATTCAGCCACACCCGCAGGTCCCTGAGCGGGGAGGTCTTGAGGTTGGCGCCGTGCATGGCGTAGAGGGCACTGCCGTCGGCGCGGCGCAGGATCCACTCCGGGTTCTTCTGGACGACCTCAGCATCGCCGGGCTCCATCAGGCCGTACTCGAACCAGGGGATCACCTGCATGCCGCGGCGATGGGCGGCCTTGGTGAAGCGGCAGATGGGGTCGAGGCCGGGGTTGGCCTTGGCCAGGGCCGGCTCCAGCGGCGCCCAGCGGCTGCGGTGGAAGGTGGCGCCCCGGCTCCAGACGTTGGGGTAGAGGGTGTTGAAGCCGGCGGCGTCGAGCTGGGCCACGGCGGTCTCGATGCGGGCGGCGTCGTAATAGAGCGGGCTGGGGCTGTTGGTGAGCCAGACACCCACCCGGCGCTCGAAGCTCTTCGGCAGGCGGCCCTGGGCGACGGCAAGGCCGGGAGCCCCCACGGTGAGGGCGAGCAGGGCCGTGACCAGCACGGTGAGGGGCACCGGCAGGTGGCGCTTGAGATGGGCGAAGCGCTTCAGGGGCACCCGACGGGCCGGTGCAGGGGGGGCCTCCATGGCGGCGCCGCTCAGCGGAACATCGAGCTGACCGAGCTCTCCTGATGGATGCGCCAGATCGCCTCTCCGAGCATGTTGGCCACCGACAGCACCCGCAGCTGGGGGAAGTGGAGATCGGGGCTCAGGGGGATGCTGTTGGTGACCACCACCTCCTCGAACAGGTCCGGGGCCGAGAGGCGCTCGATGGCCGGGGGGGAGAAGACGGCATGGGTGGCGCAGGCCAGCACCCGGGCCGCCCCACGGGCTCGCAGCAGCCGCGCCCCCTGGCAGATGGTGCCGCCGGTGTCGATCATGTCGTCGATCAGGATCGCCGTCTTGCCGGCCACATCACCGATCACGGTGAGGCTCTCGGCCACGTTGTGGCCGGAGCGGCGCTTGTCGATGATGGCCAGTGGCGCATCCTTCATCTGCTTGGCGAAGGCCCGGGCCCGGGCCACACCGCCCACGTCGGGGGAGACCACCACCACCTCGCCCAGGTCGCGGGTGGCGAGGTAGTCGACCAGCACGGGGGAGCCGTAGATGTGGTCGCAGGGGATGTCGAAGTAGCCCTGGATCTGGGAGGAGTGCAGGTCCATGGCCAGCACCCGCTCGACGCCGGACTTGACCAGCAGGTTGGCCACCAGCTTGGCGGTGATCGATTCGCGGCCGGCGGTCTTGCGGTCGGCGCGGGCGTAGCCGTAATAAGGGATGACGGCGGTGATCTGGCGCGCCGAGGCCCGCCGGCAGGCATCCACCATGATCATCAGCTCCATCAGGTGATCGTTCACCGGAGCACAGGTGGGCTGGATCAGGAAGACGTCGCAGCCGCGGATCGACTCCTGGATCTGGATGTAGACCTCGCCATCGGCAAAGCGCTTGATCACCCGCGGGCCGTCGGGAACGCCGAGATAGGCGCCGATCTCCCGCGCCAGATCGGGATTGGCATTGCCGCAGAACAGCCGCAGCCGCCGGGGGTCGTGGCTGGTGAGGGGCGGGTGCCCGCTCTGCTCCACCCGTTCAGCGGTCGAGAAAGTGGCCAAGGGCGCAGGCGGCGTGGCTTCGCAGCACGATGGTAGAAGCGAGCCGGCCCGGACAGTGCAAACAACCATGACGGTTTCAGGGATCGGCGCAGAGCCGAAGGGCGGCCTGCTGCTGGTGGGCCTGGGGCGGCAGCGGGAGCTGGAGGGTCTGGCGGCGGTGGCGGCGCGGCTGGCCGCCGCCGAGGGCGTGGCCCTGCGGCAGCTGGCCGGCGCCGGCGATCCCGATGGCGCCCTGGCGGCCCTGACGTCGGAGGAGGCGGCGGCAGCGGGCCCCTGGCTGGCGGCGCTGCCCGTCGATCCCGGCCTGCCCCTGGAGCGGGGCGGCAGCTGGGCCGAGGCGCTCGGGGCCTGGCGCCAGCCCTGCCTGCTGGTGGTGCGGGGCGAGCAGCTGGACACGGGGCTGCCGGCGGCCGGCGCCGCCCTGCTGGAGCGCTGGCGGGTGCCCCTGGCCGGCCTGCTGCAGGTGGGCGGCGACTGGCAGCCCATGCTGCGCCGCCGCGACGGCCTGCCCTGGCTGGGCTGGCTGCCGGAGATCGGCGAGGGGAGCGGCGAGGCCAGGGAGGAGGCCGGGGCCGCGATGGCGGCGCTGCAGCAGGTGCTGCGGGGCCGCTGGCGGGTGCTGCAGGCGGCCTAGGGCCTCACTCGCTGCGTTCCTCCTCGCCGTTTTCTCCCTCCTGGGCCTCACCGCCAGCACCGGCCGCCCCGGGCTCCATCTTCACGCCGAGCTCGCGGCAGGTGCCGATCGGGTCGACGCCCGGTGCCAGGCCGAGGGCCTTGCGCAGGGCATCGATCTGGCCCACCGACTGGAGGTCGATCGTGTTGGCCACCTGCTGGCAGGCGATCGTCTGCAGGGCCCGGCCATCGGGGCGGCCACAGCCGGCCAGCAGGGCGAGGGCCGCAAGGGCGGCGAGAGGGACAACCCGGGGCATGGGGAGGCCGAACACAATGAACGCCAACGTAAGGGCGCCGGGCTCACTCCCCCAGGGCTTCGGCCACGGCGCGCTGGAACACCGCTTCCTCAGGGGTGATCCCGGTCCACTGCTCGAAGATCTGCAGGGCCAGCTGCACCAGCATCTCGACGCCATCCACCACCGGGCAGCCATGGCGGCGGGCCGTGGCCAGGAACGGGGTGATGCGGGGGTTGGTGATCACATCCACCACCATGCAGGCCGGATCCACCGTGTCCCAGCGGACGGGCACCGGCTCCAGCTCCGGCGCGCAGCCCAGGTGGGTGGCGTTCATGAGCAGGGTGGTGCCCGCCGGCATCACCACCTCCCCCTGCCAGGCCTGCCACACCGCCGGCACCCCGGAGGCGCGGGTGACCGTGTCGGCCACCTCCTGGCCCTGCTCCTGCCGCCGGGTGATCAGGGTGAGGTGGGCCGCGCCGGCCCAGGCCATCTCCACCGCCATCGCCCGGCCGGCACCGCCGGCCCCGAGCATCACCACCCGCCGGCCCGCCAGGGGCGCCAGCTTCTCGATCGCCTTCACCACCCCCTTGCCGTCGTTGTTGTGGCCGATCAGGCGGCCCGCCTCGATGGTGAGGTAGTTGGCGGCACCGATGGCCCGCACGTCGTCATCGACGTCATCGAGCAGGGGCAGCACCGCCACCTTGTAGGGCACGGTGATGGCCATGCCGCTGTAGCCCAGGGGCACCAGGGCCCGCACCGCCAGGGCCAGGTCCGCCGTGTTGGCGATGTCGTTCTTCCAGAACTGCCAGCAGAGCCCATGGTGGGCATACACCGCATCGAACATCCGATCGATCGGGTTCTCGGCCACCGGATGGCCGAGCATGCCGGTCATCTGCTTCTGGGGAGGGATCAAGTCGAGCCGGCGGGAGGCCCCAGGCTGGCAGGGGTGGGGAGATGGGGCGGGATCAGGAGGCCGGGGTGCTGCCGGTGATCCGGCTGATGCCTGCGAGCCCCATCACCACCGGCGGCTGGATCGGGGTGAGCTGCTGGGCGGTGGCCTCAAGGAAAGCGACAAGGATCGTGATCAGCAGGACGTAGTCGCGCAGGGCGGGCTCCAGGGGGCCTTGGGCTGAGGCCTGCTGGGCCGCCAGTACGGATTCCAGGGGCACCCAGAGGGGATTGGCCCGTGCTTCGGCGTAAACCGCGGCCAGACGCGAGCTGTGGGCGGGATCAGCCAGGGAGGCGGACTCCGCCGAATGGGCGAAGGCATTGCGCAGCTTGCGAAGGGCATGCAGGGCCCGCTCGACGCCTGGCTCGATCAGCCCGAGCCGGCGCGCCAGGGTCACCTTGGCGCCGAGGGAACCCAGGGGGCGATCGGGGAGAAACAGTCCGTCGCGGCTGTCCGTCGCCGGCGCCATCACAGCCTGCAGAAGATGCTCCAGGGCCGCATCCACCCGGGCCACGCCCACCAGCACCGCTCCACGGCCCCGCTCCTCCAGCATCTGGAGGGCGATGGTGCGGGCGGCCAGGGCTGCGGCAGCTTCCAGAGGAGGGGGGGAGTTGCTGCTCACCTCAAGGGTTGCGGTGGACTTCCAAGAGAACGGACTGCCCAGGCGCATTGAGCCTGCTGTAGCGAAGCTGGCCGGTCTTCAACAGATGCCGAGTGGGACGGCAGAGCCGCGCGCCGAACTCGGGTGACACCACGAGGAAATGGCGGCCTGGGGGATAAGGATCAGCCAACCTCCACCGGTCTCCTTCGCGAGCGATCAGGCCCAGACTGCCGAGATCCTTGAGCTCCTTTTGATTTCCATCAGCATCGCCACTGGCGACATCGGAGACTTCAAAACACCAGCGCTCCCCGGCCGCCTCCACAACCAGATCGTTGTCGGCGGATTCCTTCGGTCTTGAGCTGGTGGTGGGATGGCACAGCAGAAGTTCGGCGGCGGGTGCACGCGAGAGCACCCAGGCCATGGCATCAAGGAGCCGCTCAACCGTGGCGCATTGGTTGATCACTTCTGTAAGGGGCTGATCGCCTGTCTCACTCAACAGGCCTGAGGGCGTAAGGGCCCAGGTCACCCGCACCCGTTTGGCAGCCACTCCCCAGTCGTCTGCCTCCACCGCTGCCATGGTGGTGGCTGCCTGCCGTGCAGCTGCCACCAGCGCGTGATGGGCACGTATCAACTCCTGCCAGGCGTCCTGCAATGGGCACGGCTGCAACAACGGCTGAATCAGGTGGGCCATGGCTCAGCCGTGCTCCACCAGCTGCAGCAAGCGCGCCTTGATGCCTCGATGCGACACGGCCAGATCCACGGTGGCGAAACGCATCCGATGCCCCTGGATCGACACGGATTCGTCGAAGTCGCCATGGATTGCGGGATGGAGCAACAGCCCTGAGGCCTGATCGGCCCAGGGATCACCTCGACCCACCTGGGAGCGGAGATAGGCATAGAGCTGGTAGACGTAGCCGGTCTTGAGCGATTGCTCCCGATACCAGCCACGACCGAGGACGTTGGTGAACTTGGTATCGATCACGAGGCGCCGGGCTGATCGCGGCGATCGATCACGATGTCGGTGCGCATCGAGGGGAACACCAGGGCGATGCCGCTGGTGGCCTCGTCAAGCGGCCAGCTCAGGGACTTGCCGGTGTGGACCAGCCAGCGGGTTTCATCGAGATGCAGGCGGTAGAAGCCACCGATCGCCTTCTCGTAGAGGCGGCGCAGCCAGTGCACACAGCGCCCTGGATCCAGCAGGGCATGGGGGCCGGCCGCCTCGGTGGGCAGGGCCAGGTCCATGGCCAGGCGGGCGGCGGCGAGCATCGGCTGGTCGGCCTGGTCGTGGCAACCGAAGCGTTCGCAGCTGATCTGCTGCCGGGTGGGGGGCTCACCCACCACCCCCTGGAGACGGAGACCATGGGCCAGGCCCCGGCAGCGATGGGCCAACGTCGGCTGGCTGACGAGGCGGGCCACGGTCTCGAGCGCGGCCAGCACGTAACGGTTGCGGGGGCTGTCGACCGTGAGCTCCTCGAACCGGCAGGCCACCTGGCCTTTGGCGAGCAGCTGGCGGCGACTGGTGGTGAGGTGCTCGATGCGGCCGCGAACACGGCTGAGCACCGCTTCCCGTTGGCGGAAGGCGGTGGAGAGCTGGCGCCGCTGCCGCTGCTCGACAGAGCGGACCAGGATCTCCGCCACCAAGTCAGGGATCTCCTCCGGCAGGTCTTCCGCCGCCAGAAGGGCTGGATCAGTGGATTTGCCGAGATCTGAGGCATAGAGCATCAGCCACCAGATATTCCGGATGGGGATGCTCACCACCCTTCCAGCAAGCGGTCCGCCTCCCGATCCGCCACATCGGGCGCATCGAACCAGTACTCGTGCAGCAGGGGCCGGAGCTCTGTGGCCACCACCTCGGCAAACCAGTCGCGGCTGGATCGACCCTCCAGGCTGTGGCTGGGGGTGACGTAGCTGTGGCCGATGCGGAAGGCCTTGCCGAGGCGGCTGTCGGCGCTGATGGTGCTGTTGAGCTGCTCCAGCTTCTGCTGGATGGTGTCGGCGGCCGTCGTCTCCAGGTGCATCTTTGCCACCCACCCACGCCAGGCATCGCCCAGGGATGGCTCCAGGTCGACGAAGGCGAAACGGCGGCGGAAGGCCATGTCCACCAGCGCCAGGGAGCGATCGGCGATGTTCATGGTGCCGATCACGTAAAGGTTCCCCGGCACATGCACCGGGCGGTGCACACCGTCGGGATCCGGGTAGCAGAGTTGCATGGCATCGCGGGGCGTGCGCTTGCCGGCCTCCAGCAACGTGAGCAGCTCCCCGAAGATCTGGGCGGGGGTGCCGCGGTTGATTTCTTCGATCACGAGCACATGGATCTGGCTGGGGTTCTCCAGGGCGCCCTTCACCATCTGCATGAACACCCCCTCATGCAGGGTCAGGCCGCCATTGGCGTTAGGCCGCCAGCCGCGCACGAAGTCTTCGTAGGAGAGGTTGGGGTGGAACTGCACCGAGCGCAGCTGCGGCTCCTGCACCAGATGGCCCACCAGGGCCAAGCCAAGGCGTCTGGCCAGCCAGGTTTTGCCGGTGCCGGGTGGGCCCTGGAGGATCAGGTTCTTCTTGTCCCGCAGGCGGCGCAGGATGCGCTCCAGTTCGCTGGGGGGCAAGAAGCAGCCATCGGCCTTGATGTCATCGATGCCGTAGGGCGTGAGTGGGATGACCGGCTCCACCACTGGGGTGTCGTCGAGCTCACTGACGGCAGGTTCGTCGTCTGCTGATTCGTCGTCATCCGTTTCTGTGCCGCTGGCGGTGTAGGTCCAGGCCTCCAGGGAGAGCTCGGGAAAGGAGTGGACGCTGAAGTCGGGCTCCTCGAAGCGCCGCTTGAGAGAGTCGATCAGCTGGAGATAGTCGGCTGCGTTGCAGCGATGCTTGGGGCCATGGCAGCCGATGGTGAGACGCAGCTTTTCGCCGATGTAGCTGCGGGAGCGCTCATCAAGGCTGAGGAAGCTCCAGGGGCGGCACCAGTAGAGCCCAAAGGTGAGGTTCCAGGCCACGCCGTAGAAGGCCATCGCCGCATCGAAGTCGCGGCTGAAGCGATCGATCGCCTGCTCGGTATCGGCATCGGCCAGCGCCAGGCCGCTCTGAAACACCTGCCAGAGGGCGTCGATCTGGGCCGGGTCGCGGTTTGTGGCGTAGGGGAAGAACCACGACTTCTGGTTGTTGAGCACGGGGATGCCCTCAAAGCTCTCTGGCACGACTTCCTCGACGCCGAGGAACTGGGCAAGCGCAGCGGCAATGGCCTGCCGGCTGCTGTCTTTGATGCCGCGGTTGAACAGACCGAACAGGGTGAAAGGATCGATGTCCTGGATAAAGCCCTTGCTGCCATCGGCGAACTGATCCCCGCTGAGCAGGCCGAGATTCTCCACGTTGGGTTGGAGCTCCTGCAGAAAGGCAATCAGCCGGCCGCGATCGGCAGCGTGAGTGACTAACCCATCGGCAATGGCCTGGTAGAAACGCGCCCAACGGAAGCGCTTGTGCTCTTTGGGATCGGTGCCGAAGCGTTCCCGCCAGAACGGGTCGTTGCGGAAGCGGTCAATATCCTGCGGCTTGTTCTGGAAGGTGAAATCGATCAGGGCGTCGGCCTTCCAATCGCCGGGGGTAACCTTCCAGATCGTGGGTTGGTAGGTGTAGAAGTACCACTCGCGCGGAGGGCTAACGCGTTGCCAGTGCACGCGCAGGCGGCGGCCATCCCCCATGTTTTCGGCGATCACGCCTGTGGCCTTGATGGCCATTACCGACACGGTGTTGCCCCCGGTTTCAAAATCCAGGCCGTGTTTCTTGATGTAGGCCGCCTTGATGGCGATGCGCTCGCCGGTCTGCATCGAACGCACCTGGGCCAGCACCCTGCTGTTGTCGTCGAAGTCGTGCTCCCAGAGGCCCTCGTCGATGAATCGATTGGTTTGATCGGCGCCACCGGTCATGGCACCCACGAACCAGCACGGGGCGGACAACTGCCCAGTCAAGAATGAGTTCTGGCTCAGCATGGAACGGCTCCCACAGGGCCGCAGGCTGGAGCCATCAACCACGCCAAACCGCGGACTTTACTCGCCATAAAAGGCGAGAAATAACTTGAGGGCTGAGTTTTTCGACGGATCTGGCGGATCATGACTGCGGCTCGGGCTGCTGGAGCTGCAGCAGATCGAGGCGGTGGCTGGCCTGAATCTCGCCATAGCGATCCTCTGGCACCCCGGCTTCAGCCGCATAGCGCGGCCAATCGCGAACGGCGGCGATGACCTCCTCGGCGATGGCTTCGGCTCGGCCGCGCTTCAGCTGGGCGGAGCGGCCCGCGGCCAGGAGGTCGGCACGGGTGAACTGATCACGCTTGTTATTCACTGACATCTGATGGGTGGCTGTCCAGCCGCCAGCGGGATTAAAGCTCCAGGTGATGTCGAAGGCCGGCGAAAGCGACCATTGGCCAGTGCGATCCATCAGAAAAGCGATGTTCTTGACGTGATCATCCTGATTGCGGGCCACGAGATTGAACACCAGGCGCCGGTACTGCTCTTCAAGATCCCGCATCGGTAACTGGAGTTTACGCATCACAAGAAAAGCCTGCTCGTAGCTGTAGCTGCCTGGTTCGTTGTAATCGAAGTGGGCCAGGGCTCCGAGCGACTGCATGTGCAGCTTGTTGCCGGCGTCATCGCGATCAAAGCGTCGTGTCATGAAATGGCTGCGGCCATTCTCCTCCAGCAAACGGCAATCGGTCATGGCGATCCCTGCAGCCCGGGCCATTCGGCTGTAGGCGAGTTCAATCAGGCCATAGCCCTGGGGATCTTCCAGCTCCTTGTCTTTGTTGCCGCTCACGCCGTCGAACTTCAGCAACCAAGGGCTGAATCCCGGCGGAGCCTCCAGCTGGCCGGAGCACACGTCACCAGTGCTGGGATTCCAGGCAATCAACGCCTTGGCCCTTGCCCCCCCCGCCGAGGTGCCTACCCGCAGGATCGTCTGCAACGCTTGCTCCCGCTCAGGTTCCTGGAAGGAGGTGGCCAAACCCTTCTTTTGCGAGAGGATTTCGGAAGCCAGGGTCACGAGGTCGGCGATCTGGATGGACCCGCTGGCTTCGGCGCTGGGCCCCTGGGCCGGCATGAATTCCAGAGCGCCCATGCCCCGCTGGCCGGTGTAGCAGAGCCGCTCCACGGCATCGAAGCTCTCCGGCGTGCGGCCCTGCCGGGCCAACCAGGCATTGATGAGGTTGTTGCCGAAGCGATCAGGCAGGGAATCGGCCAGGAGCCCCGGTAGGCCACGAAAGGTGCGGCGTGGCAATTCAGGGAAGCTGTAGACGCGCTCTTCCAGCGGCATCGTCAGGGGAGCCAACTGGATGCCACTGGCCAGGAACGCGGGGTCATATTCGAAGGCGGCGACACCGGTGGAATCGCTGAGAGCCACGGCGCCGATGCGTGTACCCCAGAGTTCAACGGCCGCAACGGTCATGGCTGCCCCCAGCTCCAGGACGTGGCAGGTTTGGCGACGCGTCGGCGACTGGCCCGTTTGCGCGTGGCCTGCTGCTGCTCCAGCAGGGCAAGAGGTGAGGGCTGGGGCTCGGGCAGCAACTTCTCCAGCCGCTCCAGGAGATCCAGCTGACGCAACACCCGCAGAAAGAGCGAAAGCTGGGTGGCTGCACCCCCGGCTTCCAGGCGCTCCAGGGTGCGCTTGGAAATGCCGGCCTGCTCTGCCAGCTGGGCCTGGCTGAGGTTGCGCTCCAGGCGCAGCCGCGCGATGCGCTTCCCGATCTCGTGCAGGAGGGTCTCGTCGCTCATCAGGCGGTCGAGGGGCATGACAGGAGAGGCGACTGGTCGCCATTTATGGCGAACTGTCGGATCATAGCGCCCTCAGCTCGCCAGTTCTGGCGAGTCAATGGGGTTGGCCCGACCTTAGGCCTCTGGAAGAGCATCACCCACCCCCAAACAACCGATCCCACGCCTCCAGCACCAGCCGCTGCGTGCGGTACTCGCCGAACTGACGGGTTTCGTTGTTCTTGAGCACGCGGAAGGTTTCGCTGGGGTAATCGGGACCCATCACATCGGCGGGATCAAGGACATAGCGCAGCTCATCGCGGCTGAGGCCGTAGAGGTGCGCATAGAAGGCATCGAGCTCAGCCTGTATTACTGCCCTTTTCGCGGGATCCCAGTTCGGATTTCGACCCGGGTTGCCGGTGTCAGTTGCGAATGTGGCCACGTCTTCTGCCGTCACCACAAGAGCCGCGATTCTTGGGGATATAAACGCAATAATATCATCACTGATAGAACTGGGACCAGGTACTGGAATCTGCTCGGGGCACCAAAGCGGCAAAGACGGCTGACCAGTTTTGTGTCTAAGGCAGTAATCAGCAATAAGTGAGCCTAGGGCGCCATAAAGAACTGACGCGCGGCCAGACTTCACGAGTCCTTCACTTGTATAGAGGCAATACAGGGTATAGCTTATTGGACCTCTCGGAACTACGCAAGGAACAAGCGTCCTCCAGTTCGTTGCCGCCGTAACACGCTTGAAGCAGAATATCCAGTTCAGCGTCCAGTCTTTCGGGATACGTTCTTCTGCATATCGGGAATCCGTCCAGAATTGAGCCACTGGCTTCCTGAATGGGTCGCGATGATCTTCATCGGTGATTGAGCGGGTTTGAGCTTGGCGTGTCGTGTTCTCGTAGTTCATTTCAATATCTGCATCACGATGATCCCAGAAGCCTGTCATTTTTGCTTCCCAGACGAGATCTTGACCATCTTCGCGAGCCGTGCTCATCAGAGTGCTGTCATTTGTCATATGGAACATGGTTGAAAACTTGACACCCCATGGATTTCCTCCTTCACCCATTGCTGTGTCAATAAGCACTGGCACTGCTGAGTAGACCTTCTTTGTCAGCCATGCATCCATCTGGCTGCGCAACACAGGACAGGTACGGGTGTTGGGATTGATTAGCGCGATGTCGTCAGAGCTGAGAGTGAAGTGGCGCCTGCTATCAGCCAGCTGCTTGGCTGCTGTAGCGAAGAACGCGAAATCAGTGGCTTCCACCCCATCGCCCAAGGTGAGCAGTGCAAATTTGTAGCTCCTGTGCACTCCAGGGAAAATCTCCTCGCGGTTTTCGAAGTCGTAGAGGCTCACAAGCCGCCCACCACTGGAGATGGCATCGAAGTAAGCCTTCGTGCTGTTGTCCGTGGCGATCCCCGTGGGCACGATTAGCCCCGCTCTTCCACTTGCTCCGATCAGGTTCAGAAACAGCTCGGCGAACAGCGCATAGGTGTTCAGATCCCCCACCGCCGTGAGGGCAAAGCGGCCACTGCCGCGGATGAACTCGCCGCTGCCCTCGGCCTCCCGCTTGGCAAGTTCAAACTCCTGAACCAGCCGCCGATCCACCTCCGATGCCTCTGGTGCCCTCAGGGCCTGGATCAACCGCTCCCGTGCCGCCTTGTTCGGCGCCGTGGCAATGGCCTCCGATCGCGCCGCGAAGAACTCCTTCTCCTGCAGCTTGATCCGCTCCCAGGGCGGGTTGCCCAGCAGGCAATCAAAGCCTCCAGCACGCATCACATCTGGAAAGGCCAGATGCCAGTGCAGGAAGCGAAAGTCGTCGGCTGCCCTGGCAACCGCTTCCGCCATCGGGCCTGACAGCTCTGCTCCCCGCTGGATGGCATCCAGGTGCTGGGATACGGGCACCAGAGGCTCCTTCCCCTCCTGCTTGGGCAGGAAGAAGGCGGCGGTGTAGGCATCAGCCCTCTGCAGCTCCTGGCGGATGGCTGGATCGTTGCGCCAGGCCTGATAGGCACGCTCTTTGCGGCGCACCGCCGCCAGATCGTGTTCCTCGATCGTCTCGAAAGCCGCGACGCTCGGCAGTGGCTGCGTCATCGCATTGGCCGTGAAGAGATCCGCCTGCCCCCCCACCACAAACGTTTGATTGGCCTTCTTCAGGCTGGTGCAGACTTTCTTGTCGTCGCCGGTGAGGGGCTTGTAGGCCCCATCGGGGATGCCGGCCTCCAGCGCCTGGGGATCGAACACCCCCACCAGCGAATCACCGCACTGGATGTGGGCATCGAGGAAGCCCAGGGGCCTGCCCGGCTCAATCGCCTCCATCCACAGGGCCACCTTGCACAGCTCCACCGCCATCGGGTTCTTGTCGACCCCGTAGAGGCACTTGGCCACCACCTCCCGCAGGCAGTGGCGGCGGAGGTCTTCGCTGGGTTCGTCATCGCCGGCCTCCACCCGCGCCAGCTCCAGTGCCAGCCGCCGGGCCGCCGCCAGCAGGAAATGGCCACTGCCGCAGGCGGGGTCCAGCACCCGGATCGCCAGCAGGGCGTCCCTTCTCTCCTGCTGTGTGGTGGCGTTGCTAAGCCGATCGCGGATCACCGGCAGCAGGGCCGAGAGGATCAGCAGCCGCACCAGGTCTTCCGGGGTGTAGTAGCTGCCGCTGGTCTTGCGTTCACTGCCGGCCACCCCGCTGAGGGAGAAGCGCAGGTTGGCGCCACTGCCACGGATCTGCGGATGCAGCTCCAGCAGGCTTTCGTAGACGCTGCCGAATTCCTCGGTGTTCAGCGCCTGGTAGTTGATGCGGGTGCGGCTCTGGCTCTGTTCGTCGTAAAACCAGCCGATCGCCCGCACCGCTTCCAGCAGCGCCGCATTGGTGAGTTGCGCCGTGTCGAGATCAGGGCAGCGATCCTCTTCAAAGAGACCGCCCAGCGCCGGCAGGCCGAGGCTGGAGCCCTGCGGATCCCGGAGCTGCTCGAACACCAGCTTCTGCACCAGCCATAGATCACCGTGTTGGTGCTCATGGGCTCCGCTCCTGATCGCCAGATCCCGCAGCCGGCTGAGGCTGTAGCCCTCGCGGTAGATCTGCCGCAGCTCCGGAGACACGTCAGCGGCGAACAGGAGGTTGCGGTCTTCCGCCACGCACAGGAACAGCAGCCGGTACACCAGCCGCAGCAGTTGCCGAAAGAAGGCCTGGGTGCTGAGCTCACCGCTCTGCAACCTGGCCACCAGCTCGCCATTGGCCGGGTGCTGCAGCACCCCCTGGCCCACCGCCTCCAGGGCGGCCTGCACGCCATCGCGCAGCTTATTGAGCGCGCGCTCGCCGCTCTGCTGCCCTTCCTGCTTCCAGCCATCCAGCACGCAGCTGCCGTCGTCACGGCGCTGGAAGCGGCTGGCATGCAGCAGCAGCCACACCACCGCGAACTCATCAAACAGCCCGCCGTCAAAGATCTGATCCAGCGCCACGGCCACATAGGCCGGCTTCACCAGGGCGGGGTTGTCGTGCAGCAGCCGCAGGCTGGTGCCGTTGCAGAGCAGACCCCAGTTGGAGCTGTCGTCGGCATTGAGGCACTCCTGCAGGCAGCTGTGGGGGGAACGGCGGCGGCCGTCCTGCCCGTACGGCTTGTGCCCCTTATCCAGTTCGTCGTTGCCCAGGCTGGTGAACACCAGCGGCACCTCCCCGGAAAAGGCCTGGTGTGTGATCGGGAAGAGGACCTCGGCGATCTGGCGGGGCGGGCAGGGCCCCAGGTCGGCCCAGCCGAACACCTGCTCCAGCAGCCGCTGGCTGAACCACGCCGCCCAGGGCATGGCTTCCCCCCGCCGGCGCAGCTCCTGGGCTTCCTGCCAGAGGGCCTTGGCGCGGTTCCAGGCCTGATCCACCGCCACCTGCAGCCGCTGGTTCTTTGGCAGGTCGTAGTCGCCGGCCTTCTGCTGCGGCGCTTGCTGCAGCGCGATCTGCTCGATCAAGGAAGCCGGCAGCAGCCCACCCACCAGCTGGATGGCGTTGAACTGCAGGGTGGCGGAACGGCGGCGGCTCATGGCTAGAGCTGGGGTGCCGGCAGCAACACGAACAGGCCGATCACATCCACCGGCAGGCTGGGCTCGCAGCGGAAGCGCATGCGCAGTGCTCCGCCGGTGCCCACCGCCGCCTGACGCACCCGACGGTGATCGTCTTCTGCCTGGGTGGCGCGATCCAGGGCGAGGGTGCGCAGGCCCGTTTCCAGGGTCGGCAGCTGCTGGAGCGCCCGCTCCAGTTCCATCTGCCGCTGGGCCGCTTGCACATTGCCCACGGGCGGATGCTGGAGCAGGGCCAGGGCCTCTGTCTCCGCCAGCACCTGCAACCCAGCCGCCGTGCAGTGCACCGTGAGGCACTCCTCCACCAGCAGCGGCGGCATCGCTTCAAAGCCGGCGTCGGTACGGCGCTCCTGGTTGATCTGATGCCGCAGGCGCAGCAGCAGCAGGGTGGTGCGCTCCTTCACCCCATTGGTGCGGACCACGGCACTGCGGGCTGCCAGCTCCGGTTCTTCCCCGCTCAGGGCCCGCTCGGCCACAAACTCCGCCAGCTCCACCACCAGCGGGTGGGAACGCGTCAGCAACTGGGCGCCATGGCGGCAGGGAGTGGTGGTGGAGAGGCTGAGCCTTCCCTCCAGGCCCTGGCTTTCAAGGCGCTCACGCAGGGCGCGGCGTTCGGCCGGAATCTCGGCCAGATTCAACACCCACGATCCATCTCCCTTGGCCGGCGCCGGCAGCCGCAACCGTGCGCAGGCTTCCACCAGCAGCCGCTCCACCGCGGCATGGTCGCCCAGGGCCTCCTTGCTGCGTTGCCATTCGGGCAGCACCTCCTCCGGCTTGAGGCGGCGCTGGGCAAAGATCGTCTGGGTGCGCTTGGCGTTCTCCTTGGCGCTCTGCCACTGCTGATCAAAGCTCGCCTCCCAGCCCGCCAGCGGCAGCACCTCCGGCATCCCCGGCGCGGCGGCCAGCCCCAGATCCAGCCCCAGCTGCTGCAGGGTTTCGCCTGAAACAGCATCGCCCAGCACATCCGCCAGCACCACCTGGGTGATCGAGTTCACGTCGCCCGGCACCGGCACACTCACGCCGAGCTCCTTGCGGATCACCTTCTCCTTGTTGAGGATCACCGCCAGCACCCGCTCATCCACCGGGTTGCGGCGGCCTGGGTCTTTGCAGGCGCCGTGCAGCATCAGGGCCCGTACCGTGTTGCGCGCCTGGCCAAAGCGGTCCACCCGGCCCTCGCGCTGCTCATGCCGCGTGGGGTTCCAGCAGAGGTCGTAGTGGATCACCGCATCGAAACTGCGCTGCAGATCGATCCCCTCCGAAAGGCAATCGGTGGCCACCAGCACGGGCGTTTTCGGCTTTTCGGGATCAAACGCTTCCGCCTCCAGTTCGGCCAGCCGCGCCACCCGCTCCTCCGGAGGCAGTTCACCGGTGATCACCCGGATCACCGTTTTGCGTTTCGGCAGCAGGTCGCTGAGCTGATCGGCCAGGTAGTGGGCGGTGGGCCGGAAGCGGCAGAAGATCACCGGCCGGTACCCCTCCTCCATCAGGCCCTGCAACTGGCGGATCAGTTGACGCAGCTTGGGGTCGTTGCTGGGGCCACGCAGTTTGTCGGCCTGGTCGATCAGCTCCTGCAGGTGGGCGCGATCCGCCTCGATTGCCAGATCACCGCCCGGAGCAGCCTCCTCCTCACTCATCGACTCGTCGAGACCATCCAGCACCCCCTGACTGGCCAGCGCTTCCAGATCCTGGAGCTGCTGTTCCTCACTGAGCTCCTGCTCACCGCCAGGGGTCAGACCCGCCAGCTTGGTGCGCAGCGACACGGCCGCCGCCGCCGGGCTGCTGCTGATGCAGCGCAGCAGCGCCAAGGCCGCCCACCAGCTCATCCGCTGCTTCAGCCGGCTCTGGCCGGCACTGCGTTTCACCAGGGTGCGGGCGTACTCGAGCACGTCGTTGAACAGTGCCCCCCAGGCGCCGCTGAGCTCATAGGTGGCTTCCCGCGTCTCGCGATCCGGGAAGTCGGCCCCGTCACTCCCCCATTCCGTGCGGATGTCCTGGCGGCGACGCTGCACAAAATGCGCCCCCAGCTCCTCGCGCAGGCCATCGCGCCTGGGTCCATCGGGCATGGTGCCCAGTTCGGCGAATTTCGAATCCAGCAGGCCCAGCAGGTGGTTGAACCCCTCGCTGTCGCCGCTGTGGGGTGTGGCGGTGAGCAGCACCAGATGGCGATCAGGCTGGGACGCCAGACCACGTAGCAGCTCATAGCGCTGGTGGCGGCCCCGCCCCTTGCCGGAGGTGCAGGTGTGGGCTTCATCCACGATCACGAAGTCGCCGCAGCCGCGGATGAAGCCATCGCGGTAGTCATCGCGCTTGATGTAATCAAGGCTCACCACCGTGAAGGGGTACGCCGCAAACAGCGAGTGCCCCACCGGCAGGTCCTTGGCCAGTCGCCCCACCGTGCCCGGCCGCACCACTTCCGCAGCCAGGTGGAACTGCTGAGCCATGTCGTTGCACCATTTCGCACACAGGTGGGGCGGGCAGATCACCGTGATCGTGCGGATCTCGCCGCGATCCAGCAGTTCCCGGGCAATCAGCAGCGCCTCCACCGTCTTGCCCAGGCCCACCTCATCGGCGATCAGCAGCCGCGTCACCTGCTGCTTCAGAGCCATCAGCAGCGGCACCAGCTGGTAGGCCCGTGGCTCCAGGGCCAGGTTGCCGAGGCTGCGGAACGGCCCCGCCCCGGCCCGCAGCTTGAGCAGCAGGGCATCCCGCATCAGCAGGGCGGAGCTCTGGGAACCGCTCTGGCTCGCCTCCGGCCAGGGGAAGGTGGCCGGCGTCACCTGGTGCCCCTCCAGGGGCAGGAACAGGGTGGCGATCTGATGGTCGCCCCCGCCAAGGGGACGCAGCTTGAGGGTGCTGGGAGAAGGGTTGGGCAGCACCACCCACTCACGGCCGCGGGCCCGCACGATCGAGCCAGGGGTGATGGGCGCCGATGGGGCGGCAGGGGTGGTGGTCATGGCTGCTGAACGCCACCGAGCTGGTCGGCATGGGCGGCGAACACCGCGGCGATCTGTTCACCGAGATCTGCCGCTCCTGCGGTTCCTCCCGGCCTGGCGGCAGGTGGGCTCTCGCCGTGGCCCTCGCCGTGGCCCTCGCCGAACAGCCAGCGGTACTCGGCAAACACCTCCTCCCACTGGCGCGGATCCTCGCCGAACACCACCACGTTCAACCCGGCGGCATCAAGCGCCGAGCGCTTGCGCTCATCGAGCTGCTGCTGCAGCGGCTGCTTGTGGTGCGGCCCATCGACAAACACCAGCGCAGCGGCTTCCACATAGGTGAAATCGGGCACCACGTAGTGATCGGGAACTTCCGACTGGGCCTTGTCCGGGAGCAGATAGCCCCGCTGTTTCAACGTTTGCAGCCACAGCCGCTCCAGACCGCTCTGGCAGAGCTCCAGCAACTGATCCAGCCGCTCGCTCCGACCCGACGTACCGCCCTGGGCCACCACATCGGCGCGGGCCAGATCCAGCAGGAACTGCTTCAACGAGGACAGGCGCCGGTCGATCTGCTCGTGGTCGCGCTGGTTGTTGTAGCTGAGCAGGCAGCGGTAGCAGCCGGCCTCGCAGTCCTCGTCGGTGTCCTTGAGGTCGATGGCCTGCTGGGGCAGCAGACCCTCCCAGCCCCAGTGGCACAGCTCCAGGGCCTGCCGTCCCACCTGCTGCATCGCCGTGGGGCTTTCCACCAGACGGCACAACACCCCGGCGCCGCCCTCCGCCGCCTCGTAGATCAACAGCGACGTGGCGTTGGCCTCATTGGGCATCAACTCCGCCGCGAGCTCGCTGGGGTCGAGCTGGAACGCCACCTCAATCGCGCGCTTCAGGGCATAGCGCACAGAGATCAGATCCCTGGCCATCCATTCCTGCTGGAACTGCACCAGCAGAGCGTTCTTTCGGTCCTGCACATAGGGCGTGATCTTCACGTAGCCCTCTTCTGATTCGCCGTCGTCCTCTTCGCCACCGGCCACCAGATCCGACTCCTTGCCCCACAACCCCTTCACCGGGTGGATCGGGAAACCGATGTTGCCCGGATTCTCACGACGACGCCGGCCCAGGTTGATCCGGCTGATCTGGGTGGCGGCGCCATAGCTCAAGGACAGCAGCGGCTGGCCCGCCACACGCACCTCAGCAATCGCCACCCGCACCTGGTTGTTGTCCTTGGGGAACTCGTAGGTGGTGAGCAGTTCGTAGCCCAGCCGTTGGCGTTCCTCGTCGTCGGAGGTGATCCGCTCCGCCCGCCGCGTGGTGACCTGCTCGATCTGATACAGGTGCGGGATGCGCAGGGCTGTGCCGTCGGGATGGAGCTTGAGAGCGGCACCGCAATGGCAGCACACGTCCAGCTCGGCGTCGTCTCCCAGGTGGGCATGGCCGCAGGACCCGCACACCATTGCGTCGCGGGTGGCCAGGGTTTTGGTGCTGCTGCTTGCTTGCTCCTGAAGGTTCAGGATGGCGCCGCGCACCTTATAGGTGTTGCCCTCGTGATAGATGAGCGAATGAGGGCCAAACTCGCTGATTCCCACAAACCGCGGCCGGCTGATGTAGGTACCGCCATTCACCTGTTCACGGCTGCCGGGAATGAAGGCCAGCAGGGGCAGGCGCGGGAAGTTGTAGCCGGGCATGAAGCCCTGGCTGGCCAGATAGCGGTAGGTGGTGAAGTCGCCGTTGGTACCCCGTGGCCCGCTGCGCTCCGCCAGCAGCAGATCCCGCTGCAGCAAGGCCGCCCGCTGACGCTGCTCGGCGTTCTTCTTCTCCCGCTCCGGAAGGGCGTAATTGATCATGTCCTTCCCGGCCTGCACCAACTGGCTGGTGACCGCATCCAGCAGGCCACGCCAGCGGTTCAGCGATCGATCGAAGTCGCGGCCGGTGCCATGGATCAACCCCTCCAGCCAGCTCTCGGTGAGCCACGGCGGCGGCGTTGTCCCCAGCCAGCCGTGGTGCTTGAGGTCGTCCACGATGGCCTGGCAGGCCTGCAGCGCCTGGTCCCGCGCTTTGGGGTTGTCGAGTGCTTCGGCGATCTCGGGCACCACAGGCTTGGGCTCGGACTCGAGAGCGACCAGCTCCTTCACCTTGCTGGGCAGCGCCTTGCCCGTGGCAGCCAGCCACAGGGCGCGGAAGTGGGCGATCAGCAGCTCTTCATTGGCCAGCTCCAGCGTTGGCGCACTCACCGCACCGGAGACCATGCGGGTGGGGGCGGAGAAGAAGTACTGGTCATGGGGTGAGGTGGCACCGCAGTAGCTCAGCACCAGTGCCGGCTGGCCGCTGCGCCCTGCCCGGCCGCTGCGCTGGGCATAGTTCGCCGGCGTTGGCGGCACATTGCGCATGTACACGGTGTTGAGCGAGGTGATATCAACGCCGAGCTCCATCGTGGGCGAGCAATAGAGCAGCCGCAGCTGAGCCTCGCGGAAGGCCTCTTCCCGCTTCTCCCGCTCCAGTGCATCCACCTGGGCGGTGTGCTCCCGGGCCAGCAGGGTCTGCAGAAACGGTCGGCCCTGGGCACTCAACGTGGAGGCAAGATCGTTGTAGAGATTGCGGAAGTAGTCGTTGACCGGCCCACGGCGACCCGTGCCCAGGCGTTGCTTCACCAGTGCTGCGTGGTAAGCGTCCTGTTGTTCCCCATCGCGGCCGCACAGCGCCCAGCGCAAGGCACTGCTGCTGAGCCGCCAACCGTTCTTGCACTCCCCGCTGCCGCGCCGGCTGAGGCGCAGATCCACCTGTTTCACCAGGTGGTAACGCCCCAGCACCGTGACCAATCCCTGGGTGATCTCCTGGTAGAGCGCCTCATCCCACTTCAAGCCGGCATGTAGCTCTTCCAGGGAGAGCCAGCGCTCACGGGCCTTGAGCCAGCGGCCGAATTCACCGCGCAGCGACAACCCCTCCAGGCCACGGAACTCCCGACCCCGGGCATCACGCGGCACTGTTTCAAACACCACGCTGCGGGCCAGTTCGCCTTTCTCATCGGCGCCGATCGACCACACCTCCTCCAGTTCCGAGGAGGCACGGCGGCGGCGCTCGAACTCCTCAGCGAACAAAACATTGGTTTCAATCGCCAGCCGTTCGCGCAGCTCCTCCAGCAGGCGGTGGCAGATCAGATACCGCTCGATCGCCGAACACTGCGCCAGCAACGGATGCTGATCGGCCCACTGGCCCTGGTCTTCCACGCAGTTCACCAGGTCGGCATAGTCGACCTCCAGCAACTGCAGCTGCTCCAGGTTGGGGTTGGTGAGGCGCCAGCCACGGCGCAGGTCCACCACTAGGCGGTACTCCAGCACCTCCCGCAGGGCCTTCCGGAATTTTCCTTCTGCCGCTGGCACGATGCCCTTCTGTTCGATGAAGTCGTCGGCCTCCAGGCGCAGTGCTTTCTCGGTTTCCAGGGCCAGGGTCTCCAGGCTCAGCTCCCGGTCCGGCTGGGCCTGAAGCGCCGCCACCAGGCCGGCTCGCAGCTGCAGCACCCGCATGAAATCATTGAAGTGGCCGGCCTGCAGGGAGGCGTCCTGACGGTTGTCGCTGAAAGCCAGCAGCTTGCGGGCGTTATCCGGGAGCTCATCGACCGGGAAGTTGAGCAGCTGCCGCAGCACCGAAAGGCTCAAGGTGGTCGTGGCGGAACTGCGGCCCTCTGAGCTCAGGCCCACCAGCTTGCGGAAGTCGCTACCCCGTGCGCTGTGCTCCACCCCGCAGCTGGGGCAGAAGCGGAAGCTGCCGCTCAGCAACCAGCCCGCCAGCCCATCGGTACTCGCCATGCCATCGGGGCGGAAACGGCAGGGCACCGGTGCTGCCTGGCGGTAGTGCTGGCGCAGCACCAGATCTCCGTTTTTGCCCTGCTCCAACCAGCCATCGGGATAGTTGGCCTTCTCAGGCTCATCGATGGAATAGGTCCCAGCCGCGTCGGGCATGAAGTACCCATTCACCACTTCCTTGTCTTTGAGGCTGGCCTGATCGCCGAAATCGCGGGGTTCCAGCCTTACCGGCCGCTTGCTCTGCAGGTGGGCCCAGACCGGATGGAACTCCTGGCCGCAGCTGCGGCAGAACACCAGCGGAAACAGCAGAGCCTGACGCTCGCTGCCCGGACGATAGATCTGACCCTTGAGCGTGGGATGGCGCGATCCGGGCGGTTCCAACGTGGCATAGATGTCGCCACCAGCCGAGACGAACTGGTGGAGTCGAAAGGCAAAGAAACGTCGATTCGGCGCCACCTCCACCTGGTAGGCCGCCAACAGGAACTCCCGCAGGCGATCCCGAGCCTGTTGGGGGTCCACCCCACTCAGCTGGGCGAGCTCTTCTGCCGCTTCTCGGAAAGCTCGCGGGTTGGAACGCACCCACTTGCCATCGGACCGATCGTCCTCCCGCCGTAGGCCCAGACGCAGTTCCACCCAGCGGGCCAATGGGTGTCGGCGCAAGCTCTCGATATCCCCGGTTGAGACGTCGCCCCCAAGGTTCTGCCGCAGCTCGTCTGCACTGGGCATGTCGCCGACCGTGACCCGCTCCAGGGTTTCTGTCATCACGTTCACTGGCGGAATCGTGGTGCCGAACAACTTGCTCGCCACGGATGCCACCAGGGCGTTGCGTTCCTCTGCGCTGCCCTCGCTGGCCATCGTGGCGGAGGTGCCAATGCAGATCAACGCGTTATCCGGGGACAGGCGCTGCCGCACCCGGCGCACGAGCATGGCCACATCTGCACCTTGCCGGCCCCGGTAGGTGTGGAGCTCATCAAGCACCAGAAACTCCAGCCCCTGGGCCGTGCGGACCACCTGCTGATCGAGAGGGTTCTGGCGCGTGAGGATGTACTCCAACATCACGTAGTTCGTGAGCAGGATATCGGGTGGATTGCTCTGAATGGCCTCTCGCTCCTCCGATGTCTCCTGCCCCGTGTAGCGGGCAAAAGTGACCCGCTCAGACCCCTTCGGGTATCCAAGGCAGAGATACTTCTCCAGCTCCTTGAACTGACTGTTGCAAAGAGCGTTCATCGGATAGATCACGATCGCCCGGATCCGCTTTTTGGTGTCGCCAGCCTCTTTGGCTTCGATGATGCGCTGCACCATCGGCAGGATGTAGCCGATCGATTTACCGGAACTGGTGCCGGTGGTGATGACAGCACAGCCACCAGCCAGCACGATCTTCAGAGACTCCAGCTGGTGAAGGTGCAGCTGCAGTTCCTGGCCCTCGCCACTCTCCTTGCCCCAGCGGAAGATTTGCCGGCATTCCGGGTGCAGCAGGCCCTGCTCCACCAGCTGTCCGATGCTCCCCCCGCTCACAAAGCTTGGGTTGAGCTGGATCAGTGGTGAGGGCCAGTACTCCTCTTCGCCATAGCGGCCATCAACGAATTCGCGGATGTCGTCAGCCTTGATGGTGGTGAAGCTGCGGCTGAACTGGCCGTAGTCCTCAACGACCCTGTCGCGGAAAGAAAAAACGTCCATCAGAGCCGTCGCCCCACGCGTCCCGTCACGCTCTCCATCCGACCGGCTGCGCAACAACGACCGATCCCGCCATTCTGCGTCGTTCTGCAGCGGAGCGCACCCCATTCGCCCCTTCTGGAACGCAGATCAGTTCGTTCAACCATGCTGATCCTGCATGCCTCTGGCCATGTTGATCTGTACACGCAGCCGCCGCAGGCACTGCCGAGCCGGGTTGGTATTCACCGCCACCTCCGGCAACAGAAGCCAGAGCTCCTCCGCCAGGAGCGGCGGCTCAGCCAGGGGCTCCAGCCCGTTGGCGTACAGCCAGCCGGGCTCCAGCAGCGCCGGGCAGAGCGGCAGGGCCAGCCTCCGCTCCCGGGCCCGCTTCACCCAGGCGGCCGGCTTCTGGCAGGCCACCGGCTGGGGCTCCACCGCGAAGCCCCGGGCGATCACAGCCTGATGGAGCAGCGGAGCTGCGCCCCTGGGGGGCAGCAGCACCCAACGCGTTGAGGGCGCAGCGGCCACCAGCTGCAGACGCAGCCGCCCCAGCGGCAGGGCCCGGAGGCCATCCCAGCGGGGCTCCTCACCGGGAGGTAGCGGCTGCGGGAGGCAGAACGCACTCACGATCGCCCCATCCAACTGAGCGTTGCCTACCAGTGCGGCCCAGTGATCGCCGCTGCGGCAGCAGGGCGGGACCCGCTGCACCCCGGCCAGGCCGGCAAGCAGGCTCTGGTGCAGAACGTCGGTGCCGATGCGCAGCGGGCCCTCCATCAGCCGTGCTCCCGGGAAGCCAGCCGCAGGTGCTGCAGGCACGGGTTGTGGCCGTGGCGGCACACCGGCGAGCCCCGCTCCGGCACCAGGCGGAACTCCTGCTGCATAAGTTGCAGGCTGCGGCTCACCGTGGATTGGTGCATGGCCAGGGCCGCTCCCGCCCTGGCCTGGGATCCGGCCAGTTCGAGGTCGTCCAGGATGTGCAGGTGCTCCAGCGGCATCGGCGGGCGGTAGGGGCTGGCCACGCGGGGCAGACGGGTTGCGGAAGGCAGCATCGGTGCTCCCAGCCCTCGCCAGGGCACCCCTCGTGCGAAAGAGTGGTGATGCCTCCCCGGTTGCTGTCGCCATCGCTCCTCTGCGCTGCCACCTGCTGATCGGCCAGCCCGCCAGCGGCAAGACCACCCTCGCCCGGGCCCTGGCGCCCCTCCTGACCGGTCCCGGAGAACCGCCGGCGCTGGTGCTCTCCACCGATGCGATCCGGGCGGAGGTGTTCGGCGATGCGGCGGTGCAGGGCCCCTGGGTGGACATCCAGCAGCGGCTGCACCAGCGCCTGGTGGAAGCCGTGGCGGCGGGCGTTCCGGTGATCGTGGATGCCACCCACGCCCGCCGGGCCTGGCGCCTGGCGATCACCCAGGCCCTGGCCCTGCCGGCGCCGGTGGAGTGGATCGGCTGGTGGCTGTACACCGACCTGCCCACCTCCCTGGAATGGAACGCCCGGCGCCGCCGGCCGGTGCCCGTGCCGGTGATCCAGGAGATGGCCGCCGCCCTGGCCGATCCCCACTTCGGACCCTCCCGTGCCGAGGGCCTCGCCGCCCTCTGCACCGTGGTGCCCAGCCACCACAGCGACCTGACGCCGGTGCTGGCGGCCGAACTGGCCGGGCTCGACCGGCGCATCCGCTCGGCCACCAACCGGGAGCGCCAGGTGCAGCGCCACGGCTACTCCCGCCTGCTGGATCTGGAGCGGCTGCTGTTTCTGATCCGGCTGCTGAGCACCTGGCCCGACCTGGCGGCCAGCGATCCCGCCGGCGCCGAGGAGCTGGAGGCGATCCTCTCCCCGTTGCCGGAGGGCGATCTGGCCGATCGGGCGGCGGCCTTCCTGGGCCGGCTGCACGGCGACGCCTA
Source organism: Cyanobium sp. CZS25K (assembly GCA_030373325.1). Taxonomy (GTDB): domain Bacteria; phylum Cyanobacteriota; class Cyanobacteriia; order PCC-6307; family Cyanobiaceae; genus Cyanobium. The sequence continues at coordinate 96,437 of JAUCZB010000011.1, forward strand.
CGCCGATGCCGCTGCTATCCGCGGGGATCTGGCCTGGCTGGAGGCCAACGGCTTCTGCAGCGCCGTGCCCACAACGACGCCGATCCAGCTGGCGCCGCTGGCCCGGAACCCCCACGGGGCCGTCCATGGCGGCCTGCCGCCCATGGGCGACGGGCCGGTGTTCCTGCGGGTGATGACCCTGCTGCGCCACCTGCTGCAGGTGCCCTTCGACCGGCCGGCCGGCCGCGGCGGCAACCTGCACCAGCACCTGATCGCCGCCACCGAGGCGATCCCGGGGGCCTACCTGCCGGGGGAAACGGCCACCCTGCGCAAGGACCTCGAGAAGATCTTCACCCCCTACGGCTTCCGCAACCGCAACGACAACGTGCGCCACGGCTACTGCCTCGGCACCGCCGTGCTGTCGCCGCCGCGGCTGCGGGAGCTGCACAACGTGGTGCGCCAGACCGCCGGCCGCCTGGCCGACCCCTCCGCCCAGGACCTGCTCGCCGAGCTCGACGAGCGACTGGGCTGGGCCGGCATCAGCGCCGATGGCCTGGCGCCGGTGCGCAGCTACGCCCGCCACACCGTGGTGGACATGGCCCTGGTCCGGCGCGATTCGCTGGCCGCCCCGCGCCGTGCCGAGGCGATCGAGACGGCGATCGTGGAGCACCGCCGCGTGCTGCTGAAGCGCTTTCCGGGAATGGGCAGCTTCGCCGACGGCCCGAGCGGGGAGCTGCGGGTCTGGCCGCTGCAGCTGATCTTCCACCACGTCGGCTGGTATCTGCTGTTCGAGGAGGACCACCTCGGCCACGACCAGGGGCTGATCCGCAGCGAGCGACTCGTTCGCCTCGCCATGGCCCAGGCCCACGGCGACCTGCGCCGCAGCTCAGGCAGCCACGCGGCGGCCCTCAGGCGGCTGGAGCGGCTGCTGCACCACAGCGGCGGCATCTACTTCGGCATCGACCTGGAGCAGCAGCGGCAGATCGCCAGTCCGTCGGCCCAGCGCCGCGGCCAGGCGCTGGTGACCCTGCGCTTCCGCTGCGCCCCCTGGGCCTTCGCCTTCATCCGCGAGGGCCTGCAGCGCTACCCGATCGAGCACACCCGCTTCTCGCGCCCGCTCCCGGGGGACACCTGGTGGCACCACCCCAGGGCCCCCCACGTGCTCGATCCCGGCCCGGCCGGCAGCAGCCACCCCTACCCGGTGGAACTCGACCTGCCGAGCTGGACCGTGGCCGCCGACATCGACCTGCGCAGCTGGCTGTTCGCCTTCGGCGGCGGCATCCGCATCGAGAGCCCTGAGGCCCTCCGCCAGGAACTGCTGCAGCGCTGCCGCGAGACGATCGAGGCCAACGACACCCAGGACTCCCAGCCTGCGGGGTTCAGCTTCCGCCGGCGCGCCCGGCCCGATTGAGCACCTCCGGCCCGCTGGGGCGCCCCGCCCACCTCAGATCTTCAGGGTCACCCGGCTGAGGATCGTGCTGGCGCCGGTGGCGATGAACTGCACCCCGATCGCCAGGGTGAACAGGCCCATCACCTTGATCAGCACCGTCATCCCCACATGGCCCAGCACCCGGGTGAGGCGGCTGGCGAAGGTGAACATCAGGCCGATCAGGATCGCCATCGCCCAGATCGCCGCGAACAGCTGCAGGCGCAGATCGAGGCTGCGGGCGGCCTCGGCATACACCGTGATCGTCGACATCGTGCCGGCCCCGGTGGTGAGGGGCAGGGAGATCGGCACGATCGCCGAGGAGGTCATCTGGCCCACATCCATGTGGGACACATCGAGGCTCTTCTCGTGGGAATCGCCCGGATCGGTGGCGTTGAGCATGCTCAGGCCACTGAAGCCCAGCAGCAGGCCACCGGCGATCTGGAAGGCGCTGACGCTGATGCCGAAGAACTGGAGCACCGCCGTGCCCAGGACATAGGCGGCCAGCATGATCAGCAGGCTGGAGAGGGTGGTGATGCGGATCACCCGCCGCACCTGCCGTTCCGGCACCCCCTGGCTCAGGGTGAGGAACGGCCCCATGGCGGGGAAATTGTTGGCCACGGCGAACAACCCCAGCAGGTAGTGCTGGAAGGTGCTGGGCAGCATCAGTTCAGAGGGGATGGCCATGGTCACCATTGCTGCTACGGGGTCGCCGGCGGCTTCCACAGGGGCGTGTTGGCGCCCGCCTCCAGCTGGCGCAGGCCCTTGTGCTTCTCCTCGGCGGGCTTCAGGGGCAGACTCGCGAACTGCACGGGCCTGGTGCCGTCCAGACCGGCCGCCAGCAGGCTGAGGGTTTCGCTCGGCGACAGGTTGGTCTCCACCTTCGCCTGCAGCTGGGTCACCAGGAACGGCAACTTGGCCAGCCGTTCGGGTTGCAGCATTCGCTCCCGCAGTCCGGTCGCCACCAGTTGCTGGTTGCTGCGCCTGCCGGCCTCTCCGAACCAGGGGTCGCGGAAGCGCACCAGCTGCTCCACCTTGTCGCCCCCCAGTTGCTGCAGCCCGGCCTCCAGGTCGATGCTCAGCTTCTGGGTCTTGTCGCGGTAGCTCATCCGCCGCGGCGGACTGAGTTCGAGGCCCCCGAGCCCGTTCACCAGGTCCCTCAGGGCCCCCCTGGACAGCACCAGATAGCGATCGGGACTGGGGGGCTCCAGCCCCACCAGCTCTCGCACCGCATCGGCGGTGAGGGCGACGCCCCCGAGGCGGAACACATCCCCCAGCCGTTTCGGGCCCTTCTCACCGGGTAGGGTCACCGCAAGCTCCGTCGGCAGATTCAGCACCTGCAGGGGCCCCTCCGGGTTGACCCGCACCAGCAGCAGGACGTCGGCGTTGGCGGGACCGGCGGGAGCGGCCCCATTGACAGGGGCCCCGATCCGCTCGGCATCGCTGCCGATCACCAGCAGCGTGATCGGCCGGGCTGGTTTGGCGGCCAGGCTGGCCGGACCGACCTCGGGCGTGGGGGCCAGGGCCCGGTCCGGCATCGGCCAGAGGAGCCCCAGGGTGGCCATTCCCACCACGGCACCGGCGGCGGTGAGGCCGAGGCTCTTGACCAACTGTCCTGTCGGCAGGGGCCGCTTCGGGGCCGCCGCTGCCGTGGTGGGGGTCACCGAGCCGGTGTTGGCGCTCCCGGCGGCCGGGGGTTCGTTAGGGCGGCTGGGCTTCCGGCGGGCGGGCATCGGGGCCGAAATGGAGGGGTGCTCAAGGCACTCTCGCGCAGCCGTCGCCACCCATCGCCCGTGGCTCCATCCGGGAGCCGGCGGCATGGGGCCGCAGCGGCCGATAGCTTGAGCGTCGAGACCTTGCGCCCACCACCGCTTGTCCACCGTTCCTTCACCGGCGCCGTCGTCCCTGGCGCCGCACGATCGAGCCCGACCTCTGGCCAAGGGCAGCCCCAAACCCGCCAAGGATCTCTGCAGCGACTGCGGCCTCTGCGACAGCCGCTGGGTGGCCTACGTGCGCCGGGCCTGCGCCTTCCTCGAGCAGCGCTTCGAGGCGATGGAGGAGCAGGCCCACGGCCGCAGCCGCCGCCTCGACGACGAGGACGAGCTCTATTTCGGCGTGCACCAGCGCATGGTCACCGCCCGCCTGCGGCAGCCGATCGAGGGGGCCCAGTGGACCGGCATCGTCAGCCGCATCGGCGTGCGGGCCCTGGAAACGGGGCTGGTGGATGCGGTGCTGTGCGTGCAGCAGAGCGAGGACGACCGCTTCACACCGGTGCCCCTGCTGGCCCGCACCCCCGAGCAGGTGCTGGCGGCCCGGGTGAACAAGCCCACCCTCTCCCCCAACCTTGAGGTGCTCGAGCAGCTGCCGGGCAGCGGCATCGAGCGGCTGCTGGCCATCGGCGTGGGCTGTCAGATCCAGGCCCTGCGGGCCGTGCAGGCCACCCTGCCCCTGCAGAAGCTCTACGTGCTCGGCCTGCCCTGCGTCGACAACGTCAGCCGGGACGGGCTGCAGACCTTCCTGGAGAGCGCCAGCCGCTCCCCCGACACGGTGGTGCACTACGAGTTCATGCAGGACTTCCGCATCCACTTCCGGCACAGCGACGGCCAGGAGGAAACCGTTCCCTTCTTCGGCCTCGACACCCCCGCCCTCAAGGACGTGTTCGCGCCGAGCTGCCTGAGCTGCTTCGACTACACCAACGCCGGCGCCGATCTGGTGGTGGGCTACATGGGCGCCAGCTTCGGCCGCCAGTGGATCACCGTCCGCAATGCCCTCGGCCAGGAGCTGCTCGATCTGGTGGAACCGGAGCTCGATCTGGCGCCGGTGACCAGCACAGGCGATCGCCGCCAGGCGGTGCAGCAGGGCATCGACGCCTACGAGAAGGCCGTGAAGCTGCCGATGTGGTTGGCGGAGCTGATCGGGGTGTTCGTGCAGCGCTTTGGGCCGAAGGGGCTGGAGTACGGCCGTTTCTCGATCGATTCCCACTTCACGCGCAATGCCCTCTGGCTGCAGCGCCACCACCCGGAGAAGGTGGAGGCCCACATCCCGGCCTTCGCCCGCCGGATCGTGGCCCGCTACCGGCTGCCCAAACCGTGAGCGACGCACCAAGGTCCTGCGGCGTGCTGCTCCACCCCACGGCCCTGCCCGGAACCCAGGCCTGCGGCAGCTTCGGGGCCGCCGCCCGCGACTGGATCGACCTGCTGGCCGCCGAAGGGGTGGGGGTGTGGCAGCTGCTACCCCTGGCCCCCACCGATGCCACCGGCTCCCCCTACAGCTCCCCCAGCGGTTCGGCCCTCAACCCCTGGCTGATCGATGCCGACGACCTGGTGGCCGAGGGCCTGATCGCACCCGCCGACCGGGACAACCTGCCCGGTGGACCCACCGATCGGCTGGATCCGGCCTGTGCCCGGGAGCGGGCGGCGGCCATCGCCGCGGCCCTGGGGCGGCAATGGCCCAACCAGCCCCAGGAACGCAAGACGGCCTTCGCTCGCTGGGAATGGCGCCAGCGCTTCTGGCTGATCGACCACTGCCGTTTCATGGTCATCCGCCGCCTTCAGGGGGGACGACCCTGGTGGGAGTGGCCCGAAGCCCTGGCGCAGCGCCAGCCCGCGGCCCTGCGGGCGCTGGCGCGTGAGCAGAGCCGGGCCCTGCGGGAGGAGGCCTTGCTGCAGTGGCAGCTCCAGTGCCAGTGGAGCCGGCTCCAGCAGCGGGCCCATGGCCAGGGGGTGCGTCTGGTGGGGGATCTGCCCTTCTATGTGGCCCACGACAGCGCCGATGTCTGGAGCCGGCGACGGCTCTTCTCGCTGCGCGCCGATGGTGCTCTGGTGGAACAGAGCGGCGTGCCGCCCGATTATTTCGCCGCCACGGGCCAACTCTGGGGCACCCCCGTCTACCGCTGGTGGTTCCATCGCCTCAGCCGGTTCCGCTGGTGGCTGCAGCGGCTGATGCGCCAGCTGGAGCTGATGGATCTGCTGCGGCTCGACCACTTCAGGGCCCTGGAGGCCTACTGGAGCGTCCCGGGGGGGGAGGCCACCGCCGAGAACGGCACCTGGTGCCCCTCCCCCGGCCGCGCCCTGCTGCGCCGCCTCTGGTGGCGCTGCCGCCGCCAGGGCCGGTTGCTGGATGGCGGGCGTCTGCCCCTGATCGCCGAGGACCTGGGCGTCATCACGCCGGCGGTGGAGGCCCTGAGGGATCGCTTCGCCCTGCCGGGGATGAAGATCCTGCAGTTCGCCTTCGACGGCAACGACGACAACCCCTACCTGCCGGCGAACTACGCGGGCAGCCGCTGGGTGGTGTACACCGGCACCCACGACAACGCCACCAGCCTCGGCTGGTGGCGGGATCTCGACGACGGCGCCCGGGGACGGGTTGCTGCGGAAGTGGGGGGGGAGGTGCGGGCCCCGGGCTGGCAGCTGCTGGAGCTGGCGCTGGCCTCGTCGGCGGAGCTGGCGGTGGTGCCGCTGCAGGACCTTCTGGAACTCGGCGACGAGGCGCGCTTCAACATCCCCGGCACCGTGGAGGGCAACTGGAGCTGGCGGCTGTCCCGTCCGGTGGCCGACCTGGCGGGGCCCCTGCAGGGCTTCGGCGTCATGGCGGCCCGCTACGGCCGGGGGGCAGAGGGTGCAGAGGGGGCGGCTGGAGCCGGGGGCGGGTAGAGGTACTGGGCCTTGCTCTGGCCGTTGGCCTGGTCGGCAGCGGCGGAGGGCGCCAACGGCTGGTTGTTCCAGCGCACGGACCCCGCCGGCGGGGCCGGCTCGAGATGGAGGCTGAAGGGTGGCAGCACCGGCAGGTTGAGGCGGCCCTGCACCGCCGGCAGCTGGGTTTCGACGCCCCGGTCACTGCGCAGCGCCACCCGGGTGGGCCTGGCCAGCTCGAGGCGCAACAGGCCGAGGGCGAGGTCGGGGCGGTTCTGGCGGGTTTCCCAGCGCAGCCGCTGCAGTCCCTGGCCGGCAGCGGCCTTGCCCAGGGGGCGCAGGTCTGGATAGGCGACCAGGATTGCCCGATCCGCATCCTCCTGGTCTGCCTGGGCGCTCTGGCTGGCGCTCAGGGGCGGAATAGGGTTCAGGGCCAGCAGTCCCCGGGCCGCCAGCTGGCGCTGCTGCAGGTTGAGCCCGTAGATCAGCCCACCGCAGAGCACCGCGTAGAGCACCGTGCCCTGCCAGGTGGTGAAGACATCAATGGACCCCGGGGTGAAACGCAGCAGCACCGTGTCCCGCCGCCGCCCGTTGCGTGGGTCCTGCTCCGGCGGCAGCACCCCGTCCAGACATCCCCTGGGCAGCTCCAGATGGTGCTCCAGCAGGGGAAGCATGGTCCGCAGATAGGCCGGCTCCGGCAGCCGCTCCCGCCAGCCCCGCTCAAGGGCCTCCAGCACGGCGGTGCTGATGCGGGTGTCGAGGGCCAGCTGGCGCAGCCCGAGGCCCCGGCTCTCCCGGGCCTCGCGCAGCTGCTGGCCGGCGAGCAGCAGGGGGTCCTGGGGTTGCTCCTCGACGGCCGTTCGCCGCTTGCGGCGCTGCCCCGGCAGGCGCTCGCGCAGTCGCTGGAGCAGGGGAAGGGCCGGAGTGGGCAAGGGATGGGGGCTCAGGGAGCGACGGCCAGGGGGCCCCATTCTCGGGGCTCGACCTGACGCCAGGATCCTTCCGTCAGTTCGCCCAGCTGGACCGGGCCGATGGCGATCCGGCTCAGGTCCAGCACCGGGTGGCCGAGGATCTCGGCGGTGCGCCGGATCTGGCGGTTGCGTCCCTCCCGCAGCACCAGCTCCAGCAGGGTGGCGCCACGGTGATGGCGCAGCCGCCGCAGCTCCACCGGCAGGCTGGCCAGACCATCGAGGGGCACGCCGGCCCGCCATCGCTCCAGGGTGGTCTGCCGCGGCAGGCCCTCGACCCAGACCCGGTAGGTCTTGCGGTGGCCGTAGCGGGGATGGGTGAGGCGCAACGTGAGATCCCCATCGTTGCTGAGCAGCAGGGCCCCACGGCTGTCGGCATCGAGCCGGCCCACCGGATGGAGGCCGCGGCGCAGATCCGTTGGCAGCAGATCCAGCACGGTGGGGCGGCCGTGGGTGTCGTGGCAGGTGCTCAGCACACCGGGGGGCTTGTTGAGCAGCAGGGTCAGGGTGGAGCTGGGGAGCGCCAGGGGCTGGCCATCGACACAGATGCGGTCGGTGGCGGGATCGGCGCGATCGCCCAGCTGGGCCAGGCCCCCGTTGACCCGCACGCGGCCGTCGCGCAGCCAGGTCTCCGCCTGTCGGCGGGAGCAGAGCCCAGCGGCAGCCAGGAGTTTCTGAAGACGATCCGCGCCCATGCCCCCATTCTGGGGAGGGCTCCAGGTCGGAGCGAGTCCGCAAAGTGATGGTAGATTTACGAAACCAAATGGTTTCGTAACAAGGGACGATGCCTTCGATCACCCTCACGGCGGCCTCCGCGTCCCTCCTGGTTCCCACCGGCGATTCGCTTCGCTCCTACTTGCGGGACATCGGCCGGGTGCCGCTGCTGAGCCATGAGCAGGAGATCACCCTGGG